>CAZKPN010000013.1:0-70233 GCA_964554655.1 uncultured Aquabacterium sp.
CCCCGGCTACTTCCTGATCGTGGCCGACTTCATCAACTGGGCCAAGAACAATGGCTGCCCGGTGGGGCCAGGCCGGGGTTCCGGCGCCGGTTCGCTGGTGGCCTACGCGCTGAAGATCACCGACCTGGATCCGCTGCAGTACAACCTGCTGTTCGAGCGCTTCCTGAACCCCGAGCGGGTCTCGATGCCCGACTTCGACATCGACTTTTGCCAGGGCAACCGCGACCGCGTCATTGACTACGTCAAGGACAAATACGGCCGCGAAGCGGTCTCCCAAATTGCCACCTTCGGCACCATGGCCGCCAAGGCCGCCTTGCGCGACGTGGGCCGCGTGCTGGGCATGGGCTATGGCCACGTCGACAGCATCGCCAAGCTGATCCCTGCACCACCTGGCAAGAGCGTGACGTTGGCCCGGGTGCCCGCCAACCCCGATCCCGGCATCATCTACGCCCGCAAGGAAGCGCCCGAGCTGGAGCAGCGCGAGGCCGCCGAAGAAGAAGTGGCCGAGCTGCTGACCCTGGCCATGCGCGTGGAAGGCATGGTGCGCAACATCGGCATGCACGCCGGGGGCGTGCTGATTGCGCCGGGCAAGATCACCGACTTCTGCCCGCTGTACATGCAGCCCGGCAGCGACAGCGCCGTGTCGCAGTACGACAAGGACGACGTCGAGGCCATCGGCCTGGTCAAGTTCGACTTTCTGGGCCTGGCCACGCTGACCATCCTGGAGACCGCGAAAGACTTCATCATCGCGCGGCACCCGGACCAGAAGGACTTCGACTTCGCCAAGATCCCGCTGAAGGACGCGGCCACTTACCGGCTGCTTTCTGAAGGCAAGACTGTGGCCGTGTTCCAGCTTGAATCACGCGGCATGCAGGGCATGTTGCGGGATGCCAAGCCCAGCGTCTTCGAGGACATCATTGCCCTGGTGGCCTTGTACCGCCCCGGTCCCATGGACCTGATCCCCTCGTTCTGCGCCCGCAAGCACGGCCGCGAAGAGGTGGAGTACGCCCACCCCCTGATGGCCGAGGTGCTCAAGGAGACCTACGGGATCATGGTCTACCAGGAGCAGGTGATGCAGGTCGCCCAGAAGGTGGGCGGCTACTCGCTGGGCGGCGCCGACATGCTGCGCCGGGCCATGGGCAAGAAGAAGGTCGAGGAGATGGCCGAGCACCGCACGATCTTCGCGGAGGGCGCGGCCAAGAACGACATCAAGCCCGCCAAGGCCGACGAGATCTTCGACCTGATGGAGAAGTTCGCGGGCTACGGCTTCAACAAGTCGCACGCCGCCGCGTATGCCTTGCTGGCGTACCACACGGCCTGGTTGAAGGTGCATTACACGGCCGAGTTTTTTGCCGGGAATATGAGCGTGTCGAGTGACGACACGGACAAGCTCAAGATCTTCCACGACGACGCCACGCAGAACTTCAACATCACCTTCACGCCGCCCAATGTCAACGCGGGCGCCTGGAAGTTCGAGCCGATCGACAACAAGACGATTTGCTACGCGCTGGGTGCCATCAAGGGCACAGGGCAGGGCGCCATCGAGGCCATCGTGGCCTGCCGCAACGAGGGCGGCCCCTTCACCAGCTTCTTCGATTTTTGCGCGAGGGTGGACCGTTCACGCGTCAACAAACGCGTGGTCGAAGCCCTGATCAAGGCCGGTGCCTTCGACGCGCTGGAGCCGCACCGCGCGGGCCTGTTCGCCAGTGTGGCCCTGGCTTTTGACTACGCCGACACGCAACTGGCCAATGCCGATCAAGGCGGCCTGTTCGACTTTGGCGATTCACACGCGGCCTCCACCAACGAGCCCGACCTGGTGCTCAGCGAGCCCTGGGGTTTGAAGGAGCAACTCACGCTGGAAAAAACCGCCATTGGTTTCTACCTGTCGGGCCACCTGTTCGACGAGGCCGAGGCCGAGGTGCGCCGCTTCGCCAAGCAACGCATCGCCGATCTGCAGGACAGCCGCGAGGTGCAGGTCGTGACCGGCATCATCAGCGACCTGCGCGTCATCAACGGTACGCGCGGCCGCGTCGGCTTGTTCAAGCTGGACGACAAGAGTGAAAGCATTGAGGCCGTGGCCAACCAGGACACGCTGGACGCCAACAAGGAGTTGCTCAAGGACGATGAACTGGTGATCATCCAGGGCAAGGTGCAGACCGATCGTTTCTCGGGTGGCCTGCGCCTGAACGTGCAGCAGGTGTGGAGCCTGGCGGCGGCGCGTTGCCGCTTTGCGCGCTTCGTGCGAGTGACCGCCAAGAACCAGCATCTGCCGGTGGCCGACGTGTTGCGCGAGTTCCCGGCGCGGCGTGTGCCCTCGGCCCAGCCCGATCAGCCCGAGACCATTCAAGGCCTGCCGATCCGTGTGGTGGTCGAGCGCCAAGCGGCCGAGTTGTCGGCCCGGGGCGAGTTGGACCTGGGCGAATCAGCGCGGGTGTACCCCAGCGATCAGGCCCTGGCGCGATTCAAGGAGCTGATGCCGCTGGGCCAGGCCCAGATCGTTTACGGCGAAGGCTAAGGCCAGGAACGAGGGCCGCGCGGCGGCTCAATCCCAGCGGTGGTGGCCGCCGCGGTCGTGCCAACGGCGCTCCCCATGCCAACCACGGGCAGGTGCGCCGCCATAGATCATCACGCTGGGATTGGGTTGGTAATAGGTCGCTGGCCCGACATCCGACTCGTCCATCATCGGCTGCGGCGCCATCGCCATGGGGGCGGGCGAGCCCCCCGGGTTCACCGTCACTTGCAGCGGGATGGTTCGGCCAGGTTCTTCATCCATCTGGGTGCTGTAACGCTGGCCGGCAAATTCGTAGACCACGTCGTAGGCCACGACCTGGTTTTCGTAGGAGGCCTGCTGCTCGCAACGGCGCACCGAGCGTGTCGTGCCTTGGCGGCCATCGTTCTCGATGCGGTCACCCAGCACCGCACCGCCGATCACCCCGGCGCCCGTGGCCAGCACATTGCCGGCCCCCTTGCCCAGGGCATTGCCCACCACGCCGCCCGCGATGGCACCCAGCAGGGCACCTGCGCCAGAGGAACGCGCAGGTTCCTGGTACAGCCCGCCTCGGCAAATCTGGCGGGGCACGGCCACCTGCGCCACCACCGGCGTGGCCGAAATGACCTTGGCGTGCACGGTGGACGAGGTCGAACTGGGGGCGCCCACCACGGAACCCACGCGGGGCCCGGCGGTGGCAGCGCCCGTGGCCAATGCGCAGCCCAGGGCCAGCAGCGTGTTCAGGGTGGGGCGGTGGTTCATGTTGATCTCTCTCCAAGGCGGACGGCACTGAGCCGACCTTAGACCTTCAACGAGCCGCCTTCAAGGCCGGTGGACAGGGTTGTTTGTGAATTGCGTAAAGATCGGTGAAGGCCACAGGCGCTCAGGGCGCCTAAAATGCGCGGTTATCTCAATCGCCAATCATCACCATGTCCAAGACTGTCAAGCCCGCCGCCAAGCCCGCGAAACCCGTGAAAGCCGCCGCGCCCACCGCTGCCGCTGCGCCCCAAGTCAAGAAAGTCGTCCTGGCTTATTCAGGCGGTCTGGACACGTCCATCATCCTGAAATGGCTGCAGGACGAGTACCACTGCGAAGTGGTCACTTTCACGGCCGACATCGGCCAGGGTGAAGAGATCGAGCCGGCGCGCGCCAAGGCCATCAAGATGGGCATCAAGCCCGAGAACATCTTCATCGAAGACCTGCGCGAAGAGTTCGTGCGCGACTACGTCTTCCCGATGTTCCGCGCCAACGCGCTGTACGAAGGCGAATACCTGCTGGGCACCTCCATCGCCCGCCCCCTGATCGCCAAGCGCCTGATCGACATCGCCAAGAAGACCAAGGGCGATGCCATCAGCCACGGCGCCACCGGCAAGGGCAACGACCAGGTCCGCTTCGAGCTCGGCGCCTACGCGCTGATGCCCGGCGTGAAAGTGATCGCCCCCTGGCGCGAGTGGGATCTGCTGAGCCGCGACAAGCTGCTGGCCTACGCCGACAAGCACGGCATCCCGGTCGATTTCAAGAAGCGCAAGGGCGGCGCCCCCTATTCGATGGACGCCAACCTGCTGCACATCAGCTACGAAGGTGGCGTGCTGGAAGATCCGAACTTCGAGCCCGAAGCCAACATGTGGCGCCTGACGGTCTCGCCCGAGAAGGCGCCCAACAAGCCGCAAATCATCGAGCTGACCTACGCCAAGGGTGACGTGGTCGCCATCGATGGCGTGAAGCTGTCGCCCGCGCAAGTGCTGACCAAGCTGAACGAAATCGGCGGCAAGCATGGCATTGGCCGCCTGGACAAGGTCGAGAACCGCTACGTCGGCATGAAGAGCCGTGGCTGCTACGAAACGCCTGGCGGCACCATCCTGCTGTCGGGCCACCGCGCCATCGAGTCGATCACGCTGGACCGCGAAGTGCTGTCCCTCAAGGACGACCTGATGCCCCGTTACGCCCGCCTGATCTACAACGGCTACTGGTTCAGCCCTGAGCGCGAGTTGCTGCAAGGCCTGATCGACGCCAGCCAGGTTACCGTCAACGGCACGGTCAAGCTCAAGCTGTACAAGGGCACCATCCTGTGCACGGGCCGCGAGTCCAAGACCGACAGCCTGTTCGACGCCAAGATCTCGACCTTTGACGACGACGGCGGCGCCTACAACCAGGCCGACGCGGCCGGCTTCATCAAGCTGAACGCCCTGCGCCTGCGCATTGGTGCCAATGTGAACGCCCAGCGCGCGGCCACGGCCAAAGCCAAGGCCGACAAGACGGCGGCCCGCAAAACGGCGGCCAAGAAGTCGGTGGCGGCCAAGAAGGCTGTTGCCCAAAAGGCGGCCTGAGCTGTTTGATTGATTGACCGGGGCGACCGCTTTGCAGTGGTCGCCTACCTCATTTCTTCATCGATTCCGGAGATTCACCATGACCACGACCACCCTGGCTGGCACCGTCAGCACCCAGGCCAATGTTTACTTTGATGGCAAGTGCGTGTCACACACCGTGACCCTGGCCGATGGCACGCGCAAGAGCGTGGGCGTGATCCTGCCTGCCGCCTTGACCTTCAACACCGGCGCGCCCGAGATCATGGAAACCGTGGCCGGCCGCTGCAGCATCAAGCTCAAGGGCGAAAGCGACTGGAAGACCTACGGCCCGGGCGAAAGCTACAACGTGCCGGGTGATTCGTCGTTCGAGATCAAAGTGGAAGGCGAGGCCTACCACTACATCTGCCACTTCGGCTGATCTAGCCAAGCGGCTGATCAGAAACGCGGTTCGGGAACCTCGTCCATCGACTGAGGTTCGCACGCCATGGCGAGTGTGCCCAAGGACGTGTCGTTGTGGTCCAGCAATTCGCCTTCCAGGTCGCCGCTTTGACGGTCGATGGACAGGCGGATGGTGGCCAGCTTTTTGAGGTTGGGCTGCCAGACGATCCATTGACCGTGCACCCAGTCGTTGTAGTACTCGGTGCCCGGCAAGGGCAGCTTGTACAGCAGGGTGTAGGCCACTTGCGATGCCTTGTAGCGAAGGCGCTCGCCCACCGGCAACACATTGGACTTTTGAATCAAGGCCGTGGTGTTGTTGTCACGCATGGCCAGGTCCAGCGTGGCGGCCTTGCTTTTCTTGCCGGCGGACAGCTTGCCCTCACAGCTCAGGTACAGGTTGAACTCGGCCGCGTTGGCGTGGCCGGCGATCAACAAGGCGCCAGCCAGGCTGGCAAGGCGGACGATGCAGGTCATTGCGCTTTCTTCTTGGGCTTGGCGACGGGCCTGGGCTTGGCGTCAATTTCCTTGGACGCGGCGGTGTCGCCACCTTGCACGCCCAGTCGGCCACCGGTGCCCAAGCCACCCTTGACGGTTTGCGCCTTGTAGTTGCGCAAGGCCTTGACCATCTGGTTGTACGAATCAGCGAAGGCGGCCACCACGATCTTGCCTTGCGGGGTTTGCGAATAGCCACCGCCGCCGCCAAAGCCGCCACCACCGAACAGGGCGCCAAAGCCACCAAAGTCGAAATTCTTGGCGCTGCCTTCCGAGGCCGAAATTTGCACGGCTGAGCGGTTGTCGATCAAGAGCAGGGTGGTGGAGGCCTCATTGCGGCTCATGTTGCCGGCCAGGCCAGCGATCAGGCCCAAGGTGCCGCCACCGCCAAAAGCGCTGCCGCCCCCGGTTTTGCCCGAGAACTGGATGGACGGGGCCATGGTGTAGTCGGCCGCGACCATCTGGCCTTTGCCAAAGTTGCTGCCAGCGCGGCTTTCTTCGCCACGGGCCAGGTCGCGCTCACGCATGACGTTGTTCATGCTGCGGCCCCGTTCCACGATCACGAAGCAATTGCTTTGCTGGATCATCATGCGCAGCACCGGCACGGTGGAGCCCAATTGGTGTTCACGCAACTGGTAGTACCAGGGGGCGTTGGTGTCTTCTTCGATCGCCAGGGTGCCCAAGGTTTCGGTGCAGGACTCCAGGGAGGAGTTCTGGCCTTCTGCGGTGCTGCCGCCAGCCGCGCCTCGAACCACGCCCTTGTTTTCTCCCATGGTGGGCCCGGTGGAACAACCGGACAGCAGCGCCAGGCTGGTGGCCAACGCCATCCATGAGGCAGATCGTTTGTGGGAGGCCAAGTGCATGAAATTACCCCTGTGAAAATGGGACTGAAGACGGTCAGCGGGCAGTATAGGCGGGTGACCTGCGACTCGGCTACCCCTCTCTCTAGGGAGGCGTGGGGCTGGGCAGCCACAGTTCAAAACACGAGCCCTGGCCGGGCTCGCTGTGCACCTGCACACGGCCTCCGTGGCGTCTGGCAACGGTGTCGATGAACACCAGGCCCAGTCCCACGCCGGCGGTGACCCGTGCGGCGGTGCTGGTCTCCAGGCGTTCATAGCGCCTGAACAGTTTTTTCAATTCGGCGGGCGGGATGCCTGGGCCCTGGTCGATCACGGCGATCACCCAGAAGCCTTCCTGGGGTGTCAACCGCAGGCGCACTTCGCTGCCTTGGGGGCTGAACTTGACCGCGTTGTTCAGCAGGTTGATCAGCGCCCGGCGCACCAGCGAGTGGTCCAGTGGCAACACGGGCGTCCATTCGGGGGGCCAATCCTTGACCAGCGTGATGTCCTTGACGCGCGCCTGCAGGTCCACTTCCTTCAGGGCTTGCTCGGCCACTTGCGTCAGATTGGTGGGTTGCTGCTGGATCGGGTACGTCTCGGCCCGCATGATCTGCAGCAATTCATCGCACAGGGCCAGGGTGCTGCGCGCCAGCATGTCCACGTGTTCCAGGACTTCTTCGGCGGGCATGGCCGCGCGGGTCATGTGTTGCAGTTGCACCAGCGAGATCAGCGAGGCCTGGGGCGAGCGGATGTCGTGGGCGATGAAGCCCAGCAGGTCGTCGCGCTGCTGCTCGATCAGGCGGATGGGTGTGATGTCGGCCAGGCACAGCACCAGCCAGGGCGCTTGGTCGGGGGCAGACGGCAGCGGCGCGATGCGGGCCAGCAGGTGCTGCCCCAAAGGGCCGTGGACCTCGGTGATGATGACTCGCTCCTCGGCCAGGGCGCGCTGCAGCAGCATGGCCCAGCGCGGCGCATCGGTGGGCATCCATCGGGCCAGGACGGTGTCCAGGGACTGGCCGGTCAAGGTGTCCGGGTTAGCCACATCCAGCAAGGTGCCAAGCTGGGGATTGGCCTGGCGCACTTGCCCGCTGCCATCGACCACCAGCACGGCCTCGGGCATGGCTTTCAAGGTGTTGACCAACAACTGCTGGGCTTGCTGAAGGCGGACGTTGGCCCCTTGGATGGTGGCGATGCGCCGTTCCACCTGGTCTCGGGGGACATGCTGGTCCGCAGACTCAGGGCCTGGCGGCTCGGTCGTGGAGGCCAGGCGCAAAATTTCAGCATCCAGGAAGTCCTTGGTGGTCTCCAGCCGGCGCCAGCTCCACACGGGGTAGGCCAGCAACGCGGTCAGCATGTAGGCGGTGGGCGCGAACCACAGGCCTGCGGACAACAGCACGCAGGAGGCCAGGGCCACGCCGATGACCGACAGCCCGGTCGTCAGCAAGGCTTGGTAGGGCGACAGGCGGATGAAGGCGAACATCAGGCCCAGGATCATGCCTGCCGAGACCAGCCCGACCACCAGGGGCGACATGGGCCGTATCCAGCTCCCGGTTCGAAGCATCTGCAGCAGGTTGGCGGTGATCTCGACTGCCGGCATGGCTTGCGACAGGCCCGACACTGGCGTTTGGTACCAGTCGCCCAGGCCGATGGCGCTGGCGCCGATCAGCACGTATCGGCCCTTGAAGATGTGGGACGGAACCTCACCACGCAGCACCGCAGCGAAGGACACTTGCTTGACGGTGCCTGGGGGGCCGAGGTAGCGGACCAGTACGCGGTCGTCCCTGCGCCAGACCGGGCTGGGTGAGACCGAGGTTGGCGCGGCCTGGGCCTGGATCGAGGCGTGCATGGGCTCGCCCGCGACTTGCAGGAGGGCCAGTGCCATGTGCGGGTGGCGGCCTGGTGCGATGCCCGCGTGCAAGGCGGCCCATCGCAAGACGCCATCCACGTCCAGCTCGGCATCGGCATGGGCCAGGTGCGCCGACTTGCGCAAGGCGGGCACAGGCTGTAACTCGCGCACCAGACGCTGCGGCAGCGCTTCAAAGGTCAGTGGCAATACCACTTTGCCCGACTGTTGAATGGCTTGCGCCAGCACCTGGTCTTGCTGGGGGTCGGGTGATGGTTCGCTCAGCAGCAGGTCCAGCAAGATGGCTTTGGGCTGGGCCTGGTGGATCTGCTGGATCACCGTGGCGTGCAGGGCCCTGGGCCAAGGCCATTGGCCAAGTTGTCGCAAGCTGGCTTCGTCGATGGTGACCAGAACGATGTCGTCGGGCGCGGGGCGGGACGACAGCGACAGCCCGGTGTCGTACACCGCCTGGTCCATGCGCCAGGTCCAGGAGCCGGTGCCCAGCAACAAGGCCAGCAGCGCCAAGGTGGCCGACACGCCCAGCCATTCCCGGCGCCAGCGCGCGTGTCGGGCATCGGGCGTGCTCACCACGAACTGATCACCCGGCCACCATGACCCGTGCGCAGGCACAGGCCACTGCCGTCTTGAACGCAGCGGGGCAGCGTGATCGCCTGCGGGGCGGTGAACGGGCCGATGAAGCCATCGGCGTCAATGGCCTTGTAGCGGATGAACAGGCGCCCCCCTTGGTCGGGGCGGGCCACTTTGATGGTCGGCTCGGGCAGGGCTTGCGCCAGCAGCAGGTGCTGGAACGCTTCATCGGTGGCCAGTTGGAACTCGAAGGTCTGGCCGGGCTCGGTTGACCAGTTGAAGTAAAGAAACTGTTCGTCAACCTTGGGGGGCTCGGGCTGGGGCGGCGGGGCCTTCAGCTGGAATGATTGAGGATCACCAAAGGGGCCGTGGTCTCCGTCAGGGCGGATGCTGGCCACGCGCCACACGTAGTCGCCCACGGGCAGGGCCACGTCCTGCCGGGTGGCCTGCAAGGTGCTGTCGTCGTGCAACAGGTGATCAAAGCGGGCGTCTTGCGCGATCTGCAGGTGGTAGCGGGCGGCTTGAGGTTGCTCTGCCCAGGCCAGGGCCACGGTGCTGGCGCGCACTTTGCTGCCGGGCGTCGGCAAAGAGGCGGTGGGGGGCTCCGGCCGCGCTTTCAGCTGGAATGGCCGCAGGGCGTCCGGGCCCTCGATGCCCTGGGCGTTGGCCACGCGCACGCGCAGGTGGTAGTGAGCGTCGGGCAAATTGGCAAAGCGAAGCTCAGGTGTGGCCGAGGTGACTTCACTTTGCACGTGCCGGAATGAGGCATCGTCGGCCACTTGGGCGCGGTAAAGGGTGGCTCCTGGCACCGGGGGCATGTTGATGCGGACCAGGATGCGCTCATGCAAGGCGGACACGACTGACAGATCAGGGGCGGGGGGCAGTTTCACCGGGGCAGCCGCGCCCTGGCGTTGATTCACCTGGGTGCCAAAGCCCGCTGCCAGCCATTGCGCTGATTGGCGGGGGCCTGCCGTGGCACCGACCGAGACGGCGCCCTCCAGCACCTCGCTGCGCGTCACTTGTTTCGCCTCATCCACGGAGATCCGAAAGTCGGTGCCGCGCACGCCCAGCAAGGCTTGCGGGGTCTTGACCTCGAAGCGCGGTTCGCCCCCGGTCATGTGGGCTACCAGGGCTTCAAGGCGACCCTGGATCAGGCGCAAGGTGGAGGCAAAGAATCCGGCTGATTCGTAGTGGTTGCTGCGCTCTACTTGCGCGGTGGTGGCCGACTGGATCCGCAGCACCGAGCCATCGGCCAGTTGAACAGTCACATAGCCATTCGCGCCGGTTTTAATTTCGGTGCCGGGCGTGATGGCGGCACCGACCTGGGCGGGCGTCGCCTTGCCGCGCGCCGGGGCCAGTGTGGCGTCACCGACCACGGCCAACACGGCGCCCTGAACGGGCCTGGATTTCATCAGCGCCACCGGGATGCGGATGCTGGCGCCGATGGGGATGCGCCTGGGGTTGTCGATGCGGTTGAGTCTGGCCACCTGGGGCCAATCAGCGGGTCGGACCAGCAAGGCCTGGCCCAGGCCGATCAAGGTGTCTCCTGCGCGAGCTTGGTGGCGGTAAAACGAGCCATCGGCTGCGGCACTGACTTGATGATGAACACCGCCAAGTCCTGCAGAGCACGCCAGCATGATGGCCCGGGCTGAGCGCTTGGCGTGCAGCATCGACAAGACCTTTCCCCATTTTTGTATTCGGACAAGCTTACGTCAAAGCCCGGAGCGCCACAATGCGGGTGATGCGGTGTCACATCACCACGGGTTCAGGCTCCAGCCGGATGCCGAATCGGCCGTACACGCTTTCCTGAATCGCCCGCGCCAGGGTCAGCACCTCGGCACCAATGGCGCCACCTCGGTTGACCAGCACCAGGGCTTGCTTTTCATACACGCCCGCGCGGCCGATGGATTTACCCTTCCAGCCACACGAGTCGATCAGCCAACCAGCGGCCAATTTGAAGCTGCCATCGGGCAAGGGGTAGTGCACGATTTCCGGGTCGCGGCCGATGATGTCGCGGCACTGCTCGGCCGTCACCACCGGGTTCTTGAAGAAGCTGCCGGCGTTGCCGATCACGGCCGGGTCGGGCAGCTTGGCGCGGCGGATGTCGCAGATCCAGTTGAAGATCTGGCGGGCGTTGGGTTGGGTGATGCCGGTCTCGGCGATTTTGCGCTCCAGCTCCAGGTAGCCCAGCAAGGGCTTCCAGGGGCGGGGCAGCTTGAGGCGGACCTTGGTGATGACGGTTTTGCCCGCCAACTCGTGCTTGAAGACGCTGTCGCGGTAGGCGAATTGGCAGCGGTCTGCGCCCAGGGTGACGGTGCGGCCGGTGGTCAGGTCCACCACATCAACCGATTCCAGGCGGTCTTGTAATTCAACGCCATAAGCGCCAATGTTCTGCACGGGCGAGGCGCCCACCGTGCCGGGGATCAGGGCCATGTTTTCCAGGCCGGGCAAGCCTTGGTCCAGGGTCCAGGCCACGGTGTCGTGCCAGGACTCGCCGGCGCCCACTTCGAGTATCCAGGCATCATTGCGGGTTTCCAGCAAGCGCTTGCCCATGATTTCGATCTTGAGCACACACAGGTCCACATCCTGGGTGAGGACCAGGTTGCTGCCGCCGCCCAGGATGAACTTGCGGGCGCGGCCGAATTCAGGGCTGTCGACGACTTTGCGCACGTCGGCCTCGGACGTGATGCGCACCAGGGTCCGTGCCACGGCGGGCAGGCCAAAGGTGTTGTAGGGTTTGAGGCTGGCGCCGCGGTCGACCGCTAGGGGTAAGTGCATGGCAGAATTTTCGCAGACCAAAGGAGACTTTTCATGCCCAGTTTTGACACCGTTTTAGATCCCAACCTGGTTGAAGTGCGCAATGCCGTCGACCAGACCACCAAGGAAATCGTCACGCGCTTCGATTTCAAGGGCACCAGCGCCAAGATCGAGATCAAGGAAAAAGAGATCACCGTCTTCGGCGACAGCGATTTTCAGCTCGATCAGGTGCGCGATGTGCTGACCTTGAAGATGAGTAAACGCAACGTCGATTCCCGTTTCCTGGACGTGGGCAAGCCCGAAAAAATGGGTGGGGACAAAGTCAAGCAAGTTATCACCGTCAAGGCGGGGATCGAGGCCGAATTGGCCAAGAAAATCAACAAACTGCTCAAAGACAGCAAGATCAAGGTCACGTCCAGCATCCAGGGCGACAGCATTCGGGTACAAGGCACCAAGCGCGACGATCTGCAGACGGCGATGGCCCTGATCCGCAAGGAAATCACCGAAGCGCCTTTGTCGTTTGACAATTTCCGCGATTGATTTTTTGACCAGGGCGGCCGCACCGCCCACAGGGAGACTTTCTTGACCACTTTGCACACCATGCCTGTGTCTTTGCACCACGTCCTGGCTTTGTCCGCCTTGATCGCCCTCACCTTGGCCACGGCGGCCCGGGCCCAAAGCGTGGCCATGACCGGTGGCATGGGCAGCAAGGCCTTGCTGGTGGTCGATGGCAGCCCGCCCAAGGCCGTGGGGGTGGGCGACACCTTCAAGGGCGTCAAGGTGATCAGCGTCAACAGTGACAAAACCGTGGTTGAGATGAAGGGCGTGCGTCACACCGTGGTGATGGGCGGCGCGCCCGTCAGCGTGGGTGGCTCGGGTGGTGGTGGCACGGGCACGCAGATCGTGCTGTCGGCCGGTTCTGGCGGGCATTTCATGTCGCAGGGCACCATCAACGGCAGGGCCACGCAGTTCATGGTGGACACCGGTGCCACCAGCATCGCCATGGGCGCAGCCGAGGCGCAGCGCATGGGCATCAAGTACCAGGATGGCGAGCGCTTTCAAGGCAACACGGCCAATGGCGTCGTCATTGGCTACGGCATCAAGCTGGCCAGCGTGCGCATCCAGGATGTGGAGATCTTCAATGTGGACGCGGCGGTGTTGCCGCAATCGATGCCCTACATCCTGCTGGGCAACAGTTTCCTGTCGCGCTTTCAGATGAAGCGCGACAACGACACCCTGACCTTGACCAAGCGGTACTGAACCCTGAACTGAACCGGAGGGCTTGCCCATGGACCTGAATTTCACGCCTGAAGAACAGGCCTTCCGCGACGAGGTGCGCGCTTGGGTGCGCGCCAACTTGCCCGCCCACATTTCGCACAAGGTGCACAACGCCCTGCGCCTTGAAAAGGCCGACCAGCAAGGCTGGGCGCGCATCCTGGGCGCCAAGGGCTGGCACGGTTGGGCTTGGCCGAAAGAGTTTGGCGGGCCGGGCTGGAATGCCGTGCAGCGCCACATTTTTGAAGAAGAATGCGCCCTGGCTGGCGCGCCGCGCGTGGTGCCCTTCGGCCCGGTGATGGTGGCGCCCGTCATCATGGCCTTTGGCACGCCCGAACAGCACCAGCGTTTCCTGCCCGGCATCATGAGTGGCGATGTGTGGTGGAGCCAGGGTTACAGCGAGCCGGGCTCAGGCTCTGACTTGGCCTCGGTCAAGACCCGCGCCGAGCGCCAAGGCGACCGCTACATCGTCAATGGCCAGAAAACCTGGACCACGCTGGGCCAGCATGGCGACTGGATCTTCTGCCTGGTGCGCACCAACTTTGAAGGCAAGCCGCAGGCCGGCATCTCCTTCCTGCTGATCGACATGACCTCGCCCGGCGTCACCGTGCGCCCCATCATCACCATCGATGGCGAGCACGAGGTCAACGAGGTGTTCTTCGACAACGTCGAGGTGCCGGTTGAAAACCTGGTGGGCCAGGAGAACCAGGGCTGGACCTACGCCAAATACCTGCTGGCGCACGAGCGCACCAACATCGCCGACGTGAACCGGGCCAAGCGCGAGCTGGAGCGCCTCAAGCGCATCGCCGTGCTGGAGGGCGTGTACGACGACGCGCGCTTCCGCGATCAGATCGCCTTGCTCGAGGTCGACATCGTGGCGCTGGAGATGATGGTGTTGCGCGTGCTGAGTGCCGAGAAGGGGGGCAAGAGCGCCCTGGAGGTGGCGGGCCTGCTCAAGATCCGAGGCAGCGAGATCCAGCAGCGCTACACCGAGCTGATGATGCTGGCCGCTGGGCCCTATGCCGTGCCATTTTTGTTCGAGGCCATGGAGGCTGGCTGGCAGGGCGACCAGTATTTTGCGGGCGGCTTCCCCGGTGGGGCGCTGCATGCCGCGCCGCTGGCGGCCAATTACTTCAACAACCGCAAGACCACGATCTACGGGGGCTCTAACGAAGTCCAGCGCAACATCGTGGCCCAGACCCTGCTGGGCTGAGCGCCGGCCCCAGACAAGGAGACCTTCATGGATTTCGACTTCAACGACGACCAGGCACAGTTGCGCGACGCGGTGCGCAAATGGGTGAGCAAGGATTTTGATTTCGAGCGCCGACGCGGCATCGTCAAGGCGGGCGGCCAGCAAGGCGGCTACTCCAAAGAAGTTTGGCAATCGCTGGCCGATCTGGGCCTGCTGGGCCTGGCGGCGCCGGGTGACCATGGCGGCATGGACATGGGCCCGGTCGAGGCCATGGTGGTGATGGAAGAGTTGGGCCGAGGCCTGGTGCTGGCGCCCTATGCGGCCGTGGCCTTGATGGGCGTGGCCGTGCTGCGCGACCACGTGCCTGCTGCCGTGCAAGCCCAATGGTTGCCGCGCATCGCTGAAGGCCGCGCGCGCCTGGCTTTGGCCTACCAGGAGCGCAAGGCGCGCTACCGCCTCGACCACGTCACCACCACGGCCCAAGCCCAGGGCGAAACCTGGGTGCTGAATGGCAGCAAGAGCCTGGTGCCGGTGGGCGACTTGGATGATGGCGTGGCCGAGGCCTACATCGTGTCGGCCCGCGTGACCGGGGCGGTCGATGACCACGCGGGCATCGGCCTGTTCCTGGTCGAGCGAGGTGCCCCCGGCGTGCGCGTGCAGCCCCATCCAACACAGGATGGCAGCCGCGCCGCTGAAGTCACCTTGACCGAGGCCGCGTCAACGCTGCTGGTGCCCGCGCTCAGCCAGGGGGCGCACCCGCTGGGCGGCCATGCCGTGTTGGAGCACGCCACCGACATCGGCCTCGCCGCGCTCTGCGCCGAGGCCGTGGGCGCGATGGAGCAACTGCTGGCCATCACGGTGGATTACCTCAACACGCGCAAGCAGTTTGGCGTGGTCATCGGCAGCTTCCAGGCTTTGCGCCACCGCGTGGCCGACATGAAGATGCAGCTGGAGCTGGCGCGGTCCATGAGCTATTACGCCACGCTCAAATTGACCGCGCCGGTGACCGAGCGGCGCCGGGCCTTGTCGCAGGCCAAGGTGCAATTGGGGCAGTCGATGCGCTTTGTGGGCCAGCAGGCCATTCAACTGCACGGCGGCATCGGCGTGACCGACGAATACAGCGCCGGGCACTACGTCAAGCGCCTGACCACCATCGAGCTGACCTTGGGCGATACCTTGCACCACCTGGGCGAAGTGGCCGCACGCATGGAAGACACGGCCGGCGTGTTCGCTTGACCTGATCCCGGGCGATGAGCGATCAGTGGTTCAGGATCTTGGCCAGGAACTGCTGAGCCCGGGGTGATTCCGGGTGGTCAAAGAAAGCGTCCTTGGCGCGGTCTTCCACCACCTTGCCCGCGTCCATGAACACCACGCGGTGTGCCACCTTGCGGGCAAAGCCCATCTCGTGCGTGACGCACATCATGGTCATGCCTTCTTGCGCCAGCTCCACCATCACGTCCAGCACCTCGCCCACCATTTCGGGGTCGAGCGCAGAGGTGGGTTCGTCGAACAGCATCACGATGGGGTCCATGCTCAAGGCCCGCGCAATGGCCACGCGCTGCTGTTGGCCGCCCGACAACTGGCCCGGTGATTTGGCCGCCTGCGCCTTCAGCCCCACGCGGTCCAGCAGGCTCAAGGCCTTGGCCACAGCCTCGTCCTGGCCACGGCCCAGCACCTTGATCTGCGCGAGTGTGAGGTTGTCGATGATGCTCAGGTGCGGGAACAGCTCGAAGTGCTGGAACACCATGCCCACGCGGCTGCGCAGTTTGGGCAGGTCGGTTTTGGGGTCGCCCACCGAGGTGCCATCCACCATAACGCGGCCCGATTGAAAGGGCTCCAGCCCGTTCACGCATTTGATGAGGGTGGACTTGCCTGATCCAGAGGGGCCGCACACCACGACCACCTCGCCCTTGGCCACCTGGGTGCTGCAGTTGTTCAAAACCTGGAAGGCGCCGTAGTGCTTGGAAATGCTGTCAATCTGGATCATGGGGGAGGGGCTTTCAGGAAATGGATTCAGGCCTTGGCCAGGCGATGCTGCAGCACCTGCACCAGGCGCGACAGGGCAAAGCACAGCACGAAGTAAACCGCACCGGCGAAGAGCAGCAGCTCGACCAGGCGGCCATCGCGGTCACCCACCTTGTGGGCCGCGCCAAAGAAGTCGGCCAGCGCGGACACGTAGACCAGCGAGGTGTCCTGGAACAGCACGATGGCCTGGGTCAGCAGCAGGGGCACCATGTTGCGCAGCGCTTGCGGCAGGATCACCAAACGCATGGCCTGGCCATGGCTCAGGCCCAAGGCCATGGCCGCCGCCATCTGCCCTTTGGGCACGCTCTGGATGCCCGCGCGGATGATCTCGGCGTAGTAGGCCGACTCGAACAGCGCAAAGCCCACCAGGGCCGAGGTCATGCGCACATCGGTGCCAGGGTCGAGCCTGAAAAATCCGGTGAGCAATTGCGGGATCACCAAAAAGAACCAAAGCAGCACCATCACCAGGGGCACGGCGCGGAACAGGTTCACATAGCCGGCGGCAAACCAGCGGAGCGGGGCCGAGGCCGACAGCCGCATCATGGCCAGCAAGGTGCCCCACACCATGCCCACCACCAGGGCCGTGGCGGTGATTTCAAGCGACACCACCATGCCCTCGGCCAGGAAGGGCAGGGCGTTGGGGATGGAAGACCAGTCGAATTCGTAAGCCATGCTGTGTCAGCCTCTGTTCAAGCGCCCATGTAGCCCGGCACCTTGAGCTTGCGCTCCAGTTGGTGCATCAAGGCCATGACCACGATGTTGATGGCCACGTACATCAGCGTCACGGCGATGAAGGATTCATAAGGCTGCGCGGTGTAGTCCACCAGTTGCCGACCTTGCGCGGTCAGCTCCAGCAAGCCAATGGTCGAGCACACGGCCGAATTCTTGAAAATGTTCAGGAACTCGGACGTCAGCGGTGGCACCACCAGCCTGAAGGCCATGGGCAGCAGCACATGTCGGTAGGTTTGCGGCAAGCTCAAGCCCAAAGCCAGCGCGGCCTGGGTCTGGCCAACGGGCAGGCTCTGGATGCCCGCGCGAACCTGCTCGCACACGCGGGCACTGGTGAACAGGCCCAGGCAGATGAACGCCGCGCCGAACTGCTGAACCAGCGGTGGCATCTGCTTGATGGCATCGCCCCACGACACCGGCAGCAACTCGGGCACGATGAAGTACCAGATGAACAACTGCACCAGCAAAGGGATGTTGCGCAGCACCTCCACGTAAGCGGTGGCCAGCCGCGACAGCCATTTGATGGGGGCGGTTCGCAGCACACCCATCAGGGTGCCCAGCACCAGGGCCAGCACCCAGGCGCTCAGTGAAAGCGTGATGGTGACTTGCAGGCCCGACAGCATCCAGCCCCAATGGGTGCTGCCATCGCCCATGGCGGTCTCTTGCGAAAAAATCGCCCAGTTCCATTGGTAGTCCATGCTCAGTACTCCATGAACATGCGCTGGATCTCGCGGCTGTCGGTGGTGCGGGTCAGCGCCAGTGAAGCCAGGATGCGGGCCTTTTGCGGGTTCAGGTCGTGCGCGACGATCCAATCGTATTGGTCGTCGGGTTGCTCCGCGTTGCGCAGCACGAAGCCACCACCCACCACGCGGCTCGATCGAATGATCTGGATGCCTTGGGCGCGCAACTCGCGCAAGGCGGGCACCACGGCGGCGGCCACCGAGCCATTGCCCGTGCCCGCGTGGATCAGGGCCTTGGCGCCCGAAGCGGCAAAGGCCTTGTAGGCGGTGTCCTTGGCCGTGCCATATCCGTAGGCGATGTCCACCTTGGGCAGCGTGGTGATGCTGTCGATGTTGAACTCGGACTGCACGGTGTGGCGCTTGACTGGGGCGCGGAACCAATAAGTCTTGCCTTCAACCACCATGCCCAAGGCACCCCACGGGCTCTTGAAAGCCTCGGTGCGGATGTTGACCGACTTGGTGACATCACGCCCCGAATGAATCTCATCGTTCATCACCACCAACACCCCTTTGCCGCCGCTGCTGGCCGAGGCCGCTGTCGCCACCGCGTTGTACAGGTTCAAGGCGCCATCGGCCGACAAGGCGGTGCCAGGGCGCATCGAACCCACGACCACGATGGGCTTGGGGGTGTGCACGGTCAGCGTCAGGAAGTAGGCTGTTTCTTCCAGCGTGTCGCTGCCGTGGGTGATGACGATGCCATCGACATCCGCCTGCTTGGACAAGGCCGACACGCGCTGGGCCAAGGTCACCAGGTGCTCGTTGCTCAGGCTCTCAGACGCGATCTGGAAAACCTGCTCGCCGCGCACAGCAGCCAGGTTCGACAGCTCGGGCACGCTGGCCAGCAGCTTGTCGATCGGCACTTTGGCGGCCTGGTAGGTGGCGCTGTTGGCAGCCGACGCGCCCGCCCCGGCGATGGTGCCGCCCGTGGCCAGGATGACGACCTGGGCTTTGCTGGCGGTCTGTGCCTGGGCAAGCTGCCAACCAGGCAAGAAACCCAGGGCGATGCCCAGCAGGCACAGCCGGTGAAAAAGGACGAATCGTTTCATCATCATGTGCTTGAAGTCGACGAGGGTTGCTCAGTCCATGGGCTTGTCGGTGGGCGCGGAGAACAAGGCGGTGTTCGCTCCCGAGATCGCCCAGTTCAGGTTCAGACCCTTGGGCGGAATGGGGGCGTGAAACCACTTGTCGTAAATCTTTTTCGCTTCGCCCGACACCATGGCTTTGGCCAGGGCGCCATCCACCAGTTTCTTGAAGATCGGGTCCGCCTTGCGCATCATGCAGGCATAGGGTTCGAAGGACATCGGCTTGCCCACGATCACCCAGTCGTCCGGCTTCTTGGCCTTGGCTTTCTCACCGAACAGCAAGGCATCGTCCATCATGAAGGCCGCGGCCCGGCCGGTTTCCAGCGTCAGAAATGACTCGCCATGGTCCTTGGCCGAGATGATGCTCATGCCCGACTTGCTGTCGACATTGAACTTGCGCAGCAGCCGCTCGGAGGTGGTGCCCGCCGTGACCACCACGTTCTTGCCCTTCAGGTCGGCAAAGTCCTGGATGCCCGAATCCTTGCGCGTCATCAGGCGTGTGCCGATGATGAAAATGGTGGTTGAGAAATCAACCTGCCGGGCGCGTTCCTTGTTGTGGGTGGTTGATCCACATTCCAGATCGACCGTGCCATTGAGTACCAGCGGGATGCGGTTTTGCGAAGTCACCGGCACCAGCTTGATGGCCAGCGCGGGTTTTTTAAGCTCGGCTTTGATGGCCTCAACCGCCTTGAGCATCAGCTCGTGCGAATAGCCCACCACCTTTTGCTGGTCGTCGTAGTAAGAGAAGGGGATGGACGACTCCCGGTGACCCAGGCTGATCGTGCCCGTGTCGGCGATCTTCTTCAGGGTGGGCGAGGACTGGGCCATCGCAGACATCCCCAAAGTGGTGAGGCAACAGCTCAAAACGGTGGCCCGGAAGATCGTGTTCGTCATGGTGGGTCGCTTGAATGAAGTGAGCAATGTTGCCATCGTGAGGCACACGCCGTGGTCTTGGAAGCACTTTCTTGCTCGCAGGTCGCGTTCAAGCATCAACCCGTGCCTGACTGGGTCGATGGCATCATGTCGTTCCCGCACGTTCCGCCATTTGCCAGAGCCATTTCCCATGCCCCCACGCCCCCGTTTGCCTGCTGGTCACCAGCCCCTTGCCCAGATCCTGTTCGCGCAGGGCTTTGGTGCGCGCCGTGAGTGTGAAGGCCTGATCGTCAGCCATCTGGTCAGCGTGCGCGGCGAGATGGTTGATGACCCGGACGCCGATTTCCCCGAAGACCGGCTGGAGCTGGTGGTCGATGGCCAGCCCTGGGTCACCCACGTGAAGGCCCTGGTGATGCTGAACAAGCCCGCCGGCTATGAGTGCTCGCTCAAGCCCGGCGCCTGGCCCGGCGTGCACAACCTGCTGGCGCCGCCGCTGCGCCGCCGGGGCCTGCAACCCGTGGGGCGCCTGGACCAGGACACCACCGGCCTGCTCTTGATGACCGACGATGGTGCCTTGCTGCACAAGCTCACCTCACCCAAGCACAACGTGCCCAAGGTGTACGAAACGACGGTCAAGCACCCCCTGACGGACAAGCAAATTCAGTCGCTCATGTCGGGCGTGGTGCTGGACGACGACCCGACGCCGGTCCTGGCCGAACATGCCGAGATGGTGTCCGAGTTCCACCTGCGCATGTCTCTGACCCAAGGCAAGTACCACCAGGTCAAGCGCATGGTGGCGGCTGTCGGCAACCGGGTCGAGGCCTTGCACCGCAGTTCCATCGGCCAACTGACCTTGCCCGACGACCTGGCGCCCGGCCAGTGGCGCTGGATCGAGGATCCGGCCGTCGTGTTGCCTTGATAATCAAGCGCTTATGCAAGTCTTTCGCGGATTCCACCATGCAGCCCTGGCGCCGGCCTGTGCCCTGACCATCGGCAATTTCGATGGCGTGCACCGGGGTCATCAGGCCATGCTGGCCCTGCTGCGCAACGAAGCCCAGCACCGCAGTCTGCCCAGTGCCGTGATGACGTTTGAGCCGCATCCCCGCGATTATTTCGCCGCGCTGGCCGGCAAGCCCGAGTTGGCCCCCGCGCGCATCGCCACCCTGCGCGACAAGCTGTCCGAGCTGGAGCGTTGCGGCATCGACCAGGTCGTGGTGCTGCCGTTTGACCGCCGCTTGGCCAGCCTCACGCCCGATGAATTCATCGACCAGGTGCTGGTGAACGGCCTGCACGCCCAATATGTGCTGGTGGGCGACGACTTCCGTTTCGGCGCCAAGCGGGCCGGCGATTACGACTTCCTGGACGCCGCTGGCAGCCAACGAGGCTTTGACGTTGCCCGCATGCTCAGCTACGAGGTCCACGGCACGCGCGTGTCCAGTTCGGTCGTGCGCGATGCTTTGGGCGCGGGCGACATGAACCAGGTCGCTGCCCTGCTGGGGCGCCCCTACAGCATCAGTGGCCACGTCATCCACGGCCAGAAACTGGGCCGCGACCTGGGTTGCCGGACGATGAACGTGCGCTTTGGCCACCAGAAACCCGCCACTCAAGGCATCTTCGCCGTCCGCACCCATGGCCTGGCCCCGCACCCGCTGGACGGTGTTGCCAGCCTGGGCGTGCGCCCCACGGTGGAAGACGCCGGCCGGGTGCTGCTGGAGGTTCATTGCTTCGATTGGCCCTCCCATCTGGGCCTTGAGGGCGGCTACGGTAAAATCGTCCGGGTGGAACTGCTGCACAAACTTCGCGACGAAGCCCGCTATGACGGGCTGGAGGCGTTGCAGGCGGCCATCCACCAGGACATTGCAGGCGCGCGCGTGTTCTTCGAATCCCAGGGTCGCCAGACGACCCGCGACCGAATTTGACGGTTGCTGCACGTCCCTCCTGTCGCCAGCCGAACAACCGTCCGCGGGGCTCGCCTCTCCAAAAGAGCGCCCGCGCAGCCAGAAATTCCCCATGAGCCAAGACGATAAAAGCCAAGCCGGCAGCGCCTACCGCGCCACGCTGAACATGCCCGACACCCCCTTCCCGATGCGCGGCGACCTGCCCAAGCGGGAGCCGGGCTGGGCCCAGCAGTGGGAAGACCAGGGCATCTACAAGAAGCTGCGCGACGCCCGCTGCGGTGCGCCCAAGTTCGTGCTGCACGACGGCCCGCCTTACGCCAATGGCCAGATCCACATGGGACACGCCGTCAACAAGATCCTGAAAGACATGATCGTGAAGGCGCGCCAGCTCAAGGGCATGGACGCCATGCTCGTGCCCGGCTGGGATTGCCATGGCCTGCCCATCGAAAACCAGATCGAGAAAACCTTTGGCCGCAACCTGAGCCGCGACGATGTGCAGGCCAAGGCACGCGCCTACGCTGGCGAGCAGGTTGATCTGCAGCGCGCCGATTTCAAGCGCCTGGGCGTGCTGGCCGACTGGGACCACCCCTACCGCACGATGGACTTCGGCAACGAGGCGGGCGAGATCCGCGCGCTGAAGAAGCTGATCGAGCGCGGTTTTGTCTACCGTGGCCTCAAGCCCGTGTACTGGTGCTTTGACTGCGGCTCATCGCTGGCCGAGTTCGAGATCGAATACGCCGACAAGAAGTCGCAGACGTTGGATGTGCAGTTCCTGGCCGCTGACTTGGGCAGCGTCTGGGCTGCATTCGGGGCATGGGATACAGGGGCTGAAGCGCGTGCGACAAAAGCCAAATTGTCGGATCAGCCTATCTATGCGGTGATCTGGACGACCACCGCCTGGACCATCCCTGCCAATCAGGCGCTGAACGTTCATCCCGAGTTGAGCTACGCCCTGATCGACACGCCGCGCGGCCTGCTGATCCTGGCCGAATCGCTGGTCGAGAAAGCCTCGGCCCGTTTCGGCTTCGAGCCGGACCAGGTCAAGGTGATCGCCACCACCACGGGCGCCAAGCTGGAAGGTCTCAAGTTCAAGCACCCGCTGGCCCATGTGGACAAGGGCTATGACCGCGAAGCCCCGATCTACCTGGCCGACTACGTCAGCGCCGAAGACGGCACCGGCATCGTGCACGCCGCGCCCGCCTATGGCGTGGACGACTTCCAATCCTGCCTGGCCCACGGCCTGAGCTTCGACGACATCCTGAACCCCGTGCAAGGCCACGGCGTGTATGAGGCCGAGCTGCCCCTGTTCGGCGGCCAGCACATCTGGAAGGCCGCACCCGTCATCATCGAGAAGCTGCGCGAACACGGCCGCCTGCTGGCCTCCAGCGACATCACCCACAGCTACCCGCATTGCTGGCGCCACAAGAAGCCGGTGATCTTCCGCGCCGCCGCGCAGTGGTTCGTGCGCATGGACGAAGGCGAGGGCGTGTTCACCTCGAACAAGGCCGACAAGACCCTGCGCCAGATCGCGCTGGACGCCATCGACCAGACCGCGTTTTACCCTGAGAACGGCCGCGTGCGCCTGCGCGACATGATCGCCAACCGGCCCGATTGGTGCATCAGCCGCCAGCGAAACTGGGGCGTGCCGCTGCCTTTCTTCCTGCACAAGGTGACGGGCGAGTTGCACCCCGACACCATGGCCTTCGTCGATCGCGCCGTTGACTTGGTGCAGGCCGGTGGCGTCGAAGCCTGGGCCAAGCTGGATCCGGCCGAGTGGCTCGGGGCCGAAGCTGAAAACTACAGCAAGAGCACCGACATCCTCGACGTGTGGTTCGACTCGGGCTCGTCCTTCTTCCACGTGCTGAACCCCGAGTTCGGTAGCCACCCCAACGCCGGCCACGCCCAAGGCCCCGAGGCCGACCTGTACCTGGAAGGCCACGACCAGCACCGCGGCTGGTTCCACAGCTCGCTGCTGGTGGCCAGCGCCCTGTATGGCCGCGCACCCTACAAAGGCCTGCTCACCCACGGTTTCACGGTGGACAGCCAGGGCCGCAAGATGAGCAAGTCGCTCGGCAATGGCGTCGATCCGCAAGAGACCAGCAAGAAGCTGGGCGCCGAGATCATCCGCCTTTGGGTCGCCTCCAGCGACTACTCGGGCGACATCGCCGGTGACGAGAAGATCCTGGCGCGCGTGGTGGACGGCTACCGCCGCATCCGCAATACCTTGCGCTTCCTGCTGGCCAACACGTCCGACTTCGACTTTGCCAAGGACGCCGTGCCCGCCAGCGAACTGCTGGAGATCGACCGCTACGCCCTGGCGCGCGCGTCCGAGCTGCAGACCGACATCCTGGCCCACTACGAGCGCTACGAGTTCCACCCCGTGGTCGGCAAGCTGCAGGTCTACTGCTCCGAAGACCTGGGCGCCTTCTACCTCGACGTGCTGAAAGACCGCCTCTACACGACCGCGCCCAAATCGCTGGCCCGCCGCAGCGCGCAAACGGCGCTGTACCAGATCACGCAAGCGATGCTGCGCTGGATGGCGCCCTTCCTCAGCTTCACGGCTGAAGAAGCCTGGCAAGTGCTCAAGCAAGGCGAGACCATCTTCACCGAAACCTACTGGGACTTTGGTGACACCGAGGCCGCGTTGCTGCCCAAGTGGTCGCGCGTCAAAGAAATCCGCGAGCTGGTCAACAAGGACATTGAAGCCGTGCGCACGCAAGGCCTGGTCGGTGCCTCTCTGCAGGCCGATGTCACGGTGACGGTTGGCGCGGCCGACCATGCCTTGCTGGCCTCGTTGGGCGAGGACCTGAAGTTCGTGCTGATCACGTCCAAAGCCAACCTGGCTTCGGGCGATGCGCTGGCCGTGTCGGTCACGCCCTCGCTGTCGACCAAGTGCGAGCGTTGCTGGCACTACCGCGACGACGTGGGCAGCGATCCCAAATACGCCACCATTTGCGGCCGCTGCGTCAGCAATTTGTTTGGCGAGGGCGAAGCCCGCCAGGTGGCCTGACGCATGGCCACGCGCAAATCAAGCAGCACCGCTGGCGGTCTCCTGCCCTGGCTGGGCATCGCCCTGGTCATCTTCTTGCTGGACCAGTTCACCAAAACCTTGATCGTGGGCTTCTTCCAGCACGGCGACAGCCGCCACGTCACCGGCTTCTTCAACATCGTGCGGGCGCACAACTCGGGCGCGGCCTTCTCCTTCCTGGCCAACGCGGGCGGTTGGCAGCGCTGGTTCTTCGTGGGGCTGGGTGCGGTGGCCGCAGGTTTCATCGTCTACATGCTGCGCCAGCACGGGCAGCAGAAGCTGTTTGCCTGGGCCCTGTCGCTGATCCTGGCCGGTGCGGTCGGCAATGTGGTGGACCGCCTGGTCTACGGCTACGTGGTCGATTTCCTGGATTTCCACTGGTCCTGGATGTCGCCGCTGTTCCCGGGTGGCCACTTTCCCGCTTTCAACGTGGCCGACTGCGCCATCACCATTGGCGCGGGCCTGCTGATCCTGGATGAGCTGCGCCGGGTGCGCAAAAGCTAGGCAGGCCCCTGAGCCCCCTGAACACGGGGGTGGGTGCGAAAAAATTCACGCAACTGCATCTATTTGCTTTGCTCGTGGCCAGTTCTCAGGCCAGTCCGATATTCCACAACATCGGCTGGCCTTTGCAACACAGCTAGGAGTGAATCATCATGAAATTGAAATCAAACCTGACGGCGTCGGCCGCGGTGTTTCTGTCGTCAGCCTTCATGGGGCAGGCGGCGTTGGCCGAATCCATGCTGGCCCTGACCTCGGACCAGAAGCTCCTCACCTTCGACACCTCTGCGCCCTCCCTGGGCAGCCTCACCGCCATCTCGGGCCTCATTGGCAACGATCGCTTGCGGGCGATCGACCTGCGGCCCACCACGGGCATCGTCTATGCCCTGGGCACCAACAGCACGCTGTACACCCTGAATGCCAGCACGGGCGTTGCCAGCCTGGTGGCCTCGCTCTCGGCTGATGCCACCGACACCAGCGACACCTTCACCGGCTTGCGCGGCACCGCCTTCGGTTTCGACTTCAACCCGGTGGCCGACCTCAACGGCGTGCCTTCGCTGCGCGTGGTCAGCAATGCCTCCGAGAATCTGCGCATCGCGGTGAGTGGCCCGAACATCGGCAAGGTCATCACTGACAACACCATCCGTGGCGGCACCTTGCAGATCGTGGCCTCGGCCTACACCAACAACGACACCAATCCGGCCACGGGCACCGCGCTCTACGGCATTGATGCAAGCTCGGACAGCCTGTACCAGCAGGGCTTGCCCACCAGCGGCATCCAGACGCTGATCGGCTCGCTGGGCGTGAACACCAGCGCCGTGGCCGGCTTTGATATCACGGCCTCGGGCAAGGCCTTTGCCGCGCTGACCAACGGCGACACGGGCGAAACCGGCTTGTACTCGATCTCGCTGACCCCTGGCGCCAACCTGGCCACCTGGATCGGCGAGTTCGGCGTGGCGGGCGCCCCGGTGAGTTCCATCATCGGGCTGACAGCCCTGTCCCCCGTGCCGGAACCCTCGGCCTGGGCTTTGATGCTGGCTGGCCTGGCACTGGTGCCGATGGTCACGCGCCGTCGTCGCCAAGCCTGATGGCGCTCTGATCTAATGGCGGGCTACCCTTGGTGGCCCGCCTTGAAACTTGATGCCCGCACGCTGCTGTTCCTGATCCTGCCGCCCATGATGTGGGCGGGCAATGCCGTGGTCGGCCGCTTGCTGGTCGGGCTGATGCCTCCTGTGCAGATGAACGCCGTGCGCTGGGCCCTGGTGGCCGTGCTGATGGCGCCCATGGCCTGGAAGGTCTGGCGCCGGCCGAGCGAGGTGCGTGCCCGCTGGCGCTACCTGGCCTTGATCGGCGCCCTGGGCGTGGGCACCTACAACGCATTGCAGTACCTGGCGCTGCAAACCTCGTCACCACTGAATGTCACCCTGATTGGCGCCAGCATCCCGGTGTGGATGATGCTGGTGGGGGCGGTGTGCTTTGGCCAGCCCATCAGTGGCCGGCAATGGGGCGGTGCCGCCTTGTCCACGGCCGGCGTGGTGCTGGTCATTGCGCAAGGCCAGTGGCGCACCTTGTTGCAGGTGCAATTGGTGCCGGGTGACTTGTTGATGCTGCTGGCCAGCCTGGCCTGGGCCTTCTACAGCTGGCTGCTGGCCAAGCCCCCGCAGTCCATGGTCGCGCCGCAAAAGCCCCGCTGGGATTGGGCCGAGTTCCTGTGGCTGCAAGTGTTGTTTGGCCTGGTGTGGGCCGTGTTGTGCAGCGGACTGGAATGGTTGGTGCCCACGGCCTCGCCACCCGTTCCAGTGGCTTCGGCCATTGAGGCCATCAACGCCTGGCCGCCCATGGTGAGGCTGGCCGTGGGCCTGGCCTTCGTGGCCTTGGGCCCATCGATCCTGGCTTACCGCTGCTGGGGCCTGGGGGTGCAAGCTGTGGGGCCGACCCTGGCGGCTTTCTTCATCAACCTCACCCCGATCTTCGCGGCCGTGTGGGCGGCTGTTCTGCTGGGGCAACACCCCCGCTGGTATCACCCTTGCGCTTTGCTGCTCATCGTGGGCGGCATCGCGCTGTCCTCCTCCCGACAAAAAACTCAGTGAGTTCGCTGTCCCGGTGGCGGACCGCCCCGGCGCTTGGGCGGGAAGGGCGGTTGGCCGCGCCAATAGCGGATCATCAGCCAGCCGCCGAGCATGCCGCCCAGGTGGGCAAAGTGGGCCACGCCGGCTTGTGTGCCGGTCACGCCAAACAGCAATTCCAGGCCGCCAAAAAGTGCCACGAAGTACTTGGCCTTCATCGGGATGGGCGGGATCAGCGGCATGATGATGCGGTTGGGAAACATCATCCCGAAGGCCAGCAACAAGCCAAACAAGCCCCCTGAGATGCCCACCGTGGGGTTGAGCGAGCCGTTCAGCTGCGACATCAGCAATTGCGTCAAGGCCGCCGTGAAGATGCTGGCCACCATGAATTGGCTGTAGCGCTTGGGGCCCCAGACGCGCTCCAATTCGGCGCCGAACATCCAGATGCCCATCATGTTGAAGAACAGATGGGTGAACGAGCCGTGCATGAGGCCGTAGGTGAGCACCTGCCAGGGATAGAACTGGGAAGACTCCAGCGGCCACAGGGCCAGCCAGTAGGACAAAACATGTCCCAGGGCTTCGTCAATGCAAAACAGCGCAACGTTGATGAGCAACAGCGCCTGGGTGATCGGTGGCAGAGGAGGCATGCGGTCACGAAAGGTGGGGGCTGAACAGATCCGCATCATAGAGCCCCTTGAACAACCTCATTCGCCGTGATTGATCGTGGGCGGAAGCTCAATTTCGGGCTTGTGTCGGCAATCGGTCACAGCATGCTGGCACGTAACTCGCTATGGTTTGAACCAGGCACCGCACATCGACGGCGCCACCACCGCTGGAGACCACGACCATGTCCGCCCACATCGTGCTCACGTCGCACCCCGCCCGCCATGGCGGCGGACCTGGCAGCCCCGCCGCCGTCCACTGGGGGGCGCCCACGGCGGCCGAACGAGGGCCTCTGGTAGCCAGCGTGGGCAGCCCGGCGCAGCGCAACGTCATCGGTACCCACTCGGGCGCCTATTCCGTTTACCGAGCCCTGGCTGTCGCATCGGGGGCCTTGCAGCGCGACCACAAGCCCGATTTCACCAACACGGCCCCCGTCGAAACCATCGGCCCGCACCCCCAATGGGCCGACCCGCAAAAAATTGTGTCGCTCGATCCTTGGGGTCACCTGGTCTCCGTGGCCTTCGCCGAGCAGATCGCCGCCGGCATGGACGTGCGGCCCACCATCGCCATCACCAAGGCCCACATCAACATGCCCGAGCTGGTGGCCTCCATCGCCGCCGGTCGGCTCAAGCCCGATGGCGACATCCTGGCGGCCAATGGGGATGTCAAGGTCACCAAGGCCGCCATCGACCCGGTCTGGCACCTGCCGGGACTGGCCGAGCGCTTCGGCATCAAGGAAAGTGCCTTGCGCCGCAACCTGTTCGAGCAAACGGCTGGCATGTTCCCCGAACTGGTCACGCGGCCCGACCTCAAAGTTTTTCTACCGCCCATTGGGGGCATGACGCTGTACTTTTTTGGCGATGTGTCCAAACTGGGGCAGGCGTCCACCAAGGTGGCTTGCCGGGTCCACGATGAATGCAATGGCTCGGACGTGTTCGGCTCCGACATCTGCACCTGCCGTCCTTACCTGGCCCACGGCATCGAGGTCTGCATCGAGATGGCGCAGCAGGGCGGCGTCGGCCTGGTCATCTACAACCGCAAGGAAGGCCGCGCCCTGGGCGAGGTCACCAAGTTCCTGGTCTACAACGCCCGCAAGCGCCAGGTGGGCGGCGACCGTGCTGAAACTTACTTCGCCCGCACCGAATGCGTGGCCGGCGTGCAAGACATGCGCTTCCAGCAACTGATGCCCGATGTGTTCCATTGGCTGGGCATCAAGCGCATCGACCGCTGGGCCTCGATGAGCGACATGAAGCATGGCGCCCTGGTCGAGCAGGGCATTGAGGTGGTCGAGCGCGTGCCCATCCCTGAAGAGTTGATCCCGGCCGATGCGCAGGTCGAGATGGATGCCAAGAAAGCCGCCGGCTACTTCTCTCACTACACGCCCGATGCGACCGAACTGGCCCTGCCCAAGGGGCGCGGGTTGATGGAATGACCGTCATGAACATGAACGCACCAGTTCGCGTGGCAGGGCAGGGTGGCATCCCGCCCTTGCTCACGCCTGAATCATTGCTGACCGCGCAAGCGGTTCGGCGCAGTGCCTCGGCCTTGATGGCAGCCGCCCAGGCCGGGCAATCCGCCCACTTCACCTGGCATCCCGAACGCGTGGCGGTGGCCGCCGCCTACGTGGCCGGCGTGATTCGCGAGCGCTACCCGGACCTGCAGGTGCCGTACCACAGCCGTTGGCGCCACTTCGAAGCCGGCGGCCTGGACCGCTGGGCCATGGTCGCCCACCAGCACGGGCTGGATGGCCACACGGCGCGCCTGGAGCGCGCCAGGGCCAGGGTCGACCTGGTCGTCATCAGCGTCTTGCTGGATGCCGGCGCCGGGGCTGCCTGGAGCTATGCCGACATGGAGACAGGGCAGACCCTGACCCGATCCGAAGGCCTGGGTGTGGCCAGTTTGCGTTGGTGGGCCAAGGGCGCCTTGTCCAGCAGTCCGCTGCACCCGACACGGTCCGACGCCCAGGCCTTGGCCCAGGTGGACGCGCAGGCGGTGGGGCGCGCCTTGCAAGTCCGCACCGACAACCCCCTGGTCGGCCTGGAAGGCCGCGCTGATCTGCTGCACCGCCTTTCGCTGGCGCTGGAGCAGCACCCCGATGTCTACGGCCGCCCTGATGCGCCTGGCCTGCTGCGTCCCGGCCATTTGGTTGATACGCTGTTCCGCCATGCCCCCACCGGCAAGATCAAGGCCTCGGCCGTGCTGGCCGTGCTGCTCAACACCCTGGGCGACATCTGGTCCGGCCGCCATCAACTCAATGGTGTCAACCTGGGCGATTGCTGGCGCCACCCTCAGGCCCCTGACGGCTGGGTGCCCTTCCACAAACTCAGTCAATGGTTGACTTACTCCCTGCTGGAGCCTCTGGAAGACGCCGGCCTGACCATCACCGACCTGGATGAGTTGACCGGCCTGCCCGAGTACCGCAACGGCGGCCTGCTGCTGGACCTGGGTGTTCTGCAGGCCCGCGATCGGTCCTTCCACACCCAGCGCTGGACCGTCGATGCCGAACCCATCGTCGAATGGCGTGCCCTGACCGTGGCCGTGCTCGACCACCTGGCCGAAGCCGTGCGCGGCGAGTTGGGCCTGAGCATCGAGCAATTCCCCCTGGCCCGTGTGCTGGAAGGTGGCACCTGGGCGGCGGGGCGCAAAATCGCTCAAGCCAAGCGCCCCGGTGGGGTGCCGCCAGTGCACATCGAAAGCGACGGCACCGTTTTTTAAGGACGAGACATGGCCCACAACTTCCCCAACCTCTCAGTGATCGACCACCCCCTGGTGCAGCACAAGCTCACCTGGCTGCGCAACAAGGACACCAACACCGAGAGCTTTCGCAGCCTGCTGCGCGAAGTCAGCCAGATGCTGGCCTACGAGGCCACGCGTGATTTGCCGACCGAGCTGCTGTCCACCAACACGCCCATCACCACATTCGACTCACCTGTGATCAGCGGCAAGAAGCTGTGTTTGGTGTCCATCCTGCGCGCTGGCAACGGCATGGTCGACGGCCTGCTGTCACTGCTGCCGCTGGCGCGCGTGGGCCACATCGGCCTGTACCGCGACCCCGGCACGCTGGAGCCCGTCGAGTACTACTTCAAGGTGCCCACCGACATCGCTGAGCGGCAAGTCATCGTGGTCGATCCCATGCTGGCCACCGGCAACTCTGCCGTCGCCGCCATCGACCGCATCAAGGAATGTGGCTGTGCCAGCATCAAATTGCTGTGCCTGCTGACCGCGCCAGAAGGCGTGGCCAACATGCTCAAACACCACCCTGACGTGCCCATCATCACGGCCTCGCTGGACAGCCACCTCAACGACCATGGTTACATCGTGCCTGGCCTGGGCGACGCCGGAGATCGGATCTTTGGCACCGTTTGATTGCGGGAATTAAGCGCGAAATCGGGCCTGCATTGCGCCTTCGCTGAACAGGTTTTTGGCCAAACTGCCGAAAACCTTTTTTTGGGGAATGTTGCGATGTCGTGGTTTGCCAATTTGCGCTTGCGTGCCAAGCTGATGCTGTCTTTCGCCGTGGTCTTGACCATGACCATGCTGCTGGGCGTGTTTTCTGTGCTCAAGCTGGCCGCTGTCAACGACCAGTCCACCGAGGTGGTCCGCAACTGGATGCCCAGCATCCAGGCCATCTCGGCGCACAGCGCAGGTGTGGCTGACTTGCGCCTTGGCGACTTTCAGCTGGTGTCGGCCGTGGATGCGCCAGAAGTCCAACAGGCTGAAAAAGACATCGTGCAAGCCACGGCGGAGTTGGCCAAGAGCGAGTCCGAGTACGCCAAGCTGATCTCCAGCCCCGAGGAAAAAACCCTGTGGGAAGCCTTCAAGCAGGACTGGAGCGCCTACGTGGCCGAGCACCAGGAGATCATCGCCCAGGTCAAGGCCGGGCAAAACGACGCCGCCAAGTCGCGGCTGCTCGGGCGCAGTCATCAGCTCTTTGTGCAGGCCAACGAAAAACTGGACAAGTTGGTTCAACTCAACGTCAAAGGGGGCAATGAGGCCGGTGCACAAGTCGATGGCATCTACAACAACGCGCGGTGGGCCATCCTGGGTGTCGTGATCACCGCCGTGGTGCTGGGCATGGCCATGGCCTTGTACGTCGCGCAGATCATCTCCGTGCCGGTTCGTGAAACCGCCCAGGTGTTGCAATCGGTGGCCGAGGGCGACCTGACCCAGACCATCCACTCCGACCGCCGCGATGAAGTGGGCGCCATGCAGCGCGCCTTGGCGCAAATGATCGAAAGCTTCGCGGGCACCGTCTCCAAAGTGCGCGCTGGCGCCGACTCCGTGGCCACCGCCTCGGCCCAGATCGCCCATGGCAACCTGGACCTGAGCGCCCGCACCGAAAGCCAGGCCTCCAGCCTGGAAGAAACCGCGGCCTCGGTCGAGCAGATGTCCGGCACCGTGCGCACCAACGCCGACAACGCCCGGCAAGCCAATCAACTGGCCAGCGCCGCTTCCGAGGTGGCTGTGCGTGGCGGTGAGGTTGTCAGCCAGGTGGTCAACACCATGAGCGGCATCCAGGCCTCCAGCAAGAAGATCGCCGACATCATTGGCGTGATCGATGGCATCGCCTTCCAGACCAACATCCTGGCGCTGAATGCGGCGGTTGAAGCCGCGCGTGCTGGCGAACAGGGCCGAGGCTTTGCCGTCGTGGCTGGCGAGGTTCGCTCGCTGGCGCAACGCAGTGCCCAGGCCGCGCGAGAGATCAAAACCTTGATCAGCGACAGCGTCGAACAAGTCAACGCCGGCAGCAACCTGGTCAGCGCGGCTGGGGCCACCATGAGCGACGTGGTCCTGCAGGTGCGCAAGGTCACCGATCTGGTCGGCGAAATCGCCCACGCCAGCACCGAGCAAAGCCAAGGCATTGCCCAGATCAACCAAGCCATCGGCCAGCTTGACCAGGCCACGCAGCAAAACGCGGCTCTGGTGGAGCAAAGCACGGCGGCGGCCGAAAGCCTGAGCACCCAAGCCCAGGCTTTGGCGCATTCGGTGGCGGCCTTCAAGACCAGCGCATCGGCGCAGCAGTCGGGTGCCAAGCCCGACACCCCTGCATCGTCCCCATTGGCGCACCAAAATAGCGCGCCCGCCAAGCCCTTCGTCAAAGCTTTGTCCAAGGTCGTCCGTACCTCGGACGTCGCCAAAGTGACCCCCAGCAAGGCGCATTCCAAGGCCGCCCCGCTGGTGCTAACCGCACCAAGCTCCGAGCCATCCCTGGCCAAAGCCGTGCCGGCCCATGCCGACGACTGGGAAACCTTCTAAAAAGCGCCTCAACGCATGGCGTGAAGCCTGCTAGGCTCCTTGGCAAGTCATTGCCCAGGAGCTTTTGTGCTGGACCTCATCCTTCGACATGGCAACTTGCCTGATGGCCGCGCCGATCAAGACATCGGTATCCTGGGCGGCCAGATCGTGGCCGTGCAGCCCGCGCTGTCCACGCCCGCAGCGCAAGAGATCGACGTGGCCGGGCAACTCATCAGCCCCCCTTTCGTCGATGCCCATTTCCACATGGACTCGACCCTCAGCTACGGCCAACCCCGCATCAACCAATCGGGCACCTTGCTGGAGGGCATCGCCTTGTGGGGCGAGCTCAAACCGCAGCTCACCCAAGATGCTTTGGTCGACCGCGCGATGGCCTATTGCGACTGGGCCGTGGCCAAAGGCCTGCTCGCCATCCGTTCCCATGTGGATGTGTGCGACCCCAAGCTGCTGGCGGTCGAGGCCCTGCTGCACGTGCGCGAGCGCGTCAAGCCTTACCTTGATCTGCAACTGGTGGCCTTCCCGCAAGACGGCGTCCTGCGCGGCCCCAATGCTTTGGCCCAACTAGAGCGCGCCCTCGACATGGGTGTGGACGTGGTCGGCGGCATTCCCCACTTCGAGCGCACCATGCAGGACGGCGCCGAGTCCGTCCGCCTGCTGTGCGAACTGGCCGCCGAACGGGGTCTGCGCGTGGACATGCACTGCGACGAAACCGATGACCCCATGTCTCGCCACATCGAAACCCTGGCCTTTCATGCGCAACGCCTGGGCCTGCAGGGCAGGGTGGCCGGCTCGCACCTCACCTCCATGCACAGCATGGACAACTACTACGTCAGCAAGCTCTTGCCCCTGATCAAAGAGGCGGGCGTGGCCGCCATCGCCAACCCGCTGATCAACATCACTTTGCAAGGCCGGCACGACACCTACCCCAAACGCCGCGGCATGACCCGCGTGCCCGAACTGCTGGCCCAAGGCATCGATGTGGCCTTTGGCCACGACTGCGTGATGGACCCGTGGTACGGCATGGGCAGCGGCGACATGCTGGAAGTGGCGCACATGGGCTTGCACGTCGCGCAGATGACCAGCCAGGCCGCGATGCACCAATGCTTCGAGGCGGTCACCAGCACGCCGGCCAGGATCCTGGGCTTGCAAAGCTACGGACTAGAGGTGGGCTGCAACGCTGACCTGGTCGTGCTGCAAGCCCGCAACCCCGTGGAAGCCATCCGCTTGCGCGCCACCCGTTTGCACGTCATTCGCCAGGGCCGGATCGTGGCCCAAACACCCCCCAGCGTGGCCGCCTTGACCTTGCCTGGCCGCCCAGGAAGCGTCAGCTTTCTATGCTAAACTCCGACCCCTCACATCAGCGCCCTGGTGGTGAAATTGGTAGACGCGCCGGATTCAAAATCCGGTCCCGAAAGGGGTGCCGGTTCGATTCCGGCCCGGGGCACCACACAATCAAAACCCGCATGCTTGACCAAGCATGGCGGGTTTTTTGTTGTCCAGCCCGCGCCTGATCATCGCCTGCGACAATGCTGGTTCAATGCACACCGCTGAACCTGTTTGACACGACGATGAACTACCCCACGCTCGAAGACGTCATTGGCAAGACCCCCATGGTCCGCCTGCAACGCATTCCCGGCGCCGACAACGACGCGCGCGGCAACGTCATCCTGGCCAAGCTGGAAGGCAACAACCCCGCCGGCTCCGTCAAAGACCGCCCCGCCATCAGCATGATCCGCCGCGCCGAAGAACGCGGCCAGATCAAGCCCGGCGACACGCTGATCGAAGCCACCTCCGGCAACACCGGCATCGCCCTGGCCATGGCCGCCGCCATCCGCGGCTACCGCATGATTTTGATCATGCCGGAAGACCTCAGCGTGGAGCGCGCCCAAACCATGAAGGCCTTCGGCGCCGAACTCATCCTCACGCCCAAAAGCGGTGGCATGGAATACGCGCGTGACCTGGCCGACCAGATGGTGCGCGAGGGCAAAGGCCTGGTCCTCGACCAGTTCGCCAACGCCGACAACCCCCGCATCCATTACGAGACCACCGGCCCCGAAATCTGGGCCGACACGCAAGGCAAAGTCACCCACTTCGTCAGTGCCATGGGCACCACTGGCACCATCACTGGCGTATCGCAGTTTCTGAAAGAAAAGAACCCCGGCGTGCGCATCGTCGGCGCGCAACCCAGCGAAGGCTCGCGCATCCCCGGCATCCGCAAATGGCCCGAGGCCTACCTGCCCAAGATATTCGATCCCACCCGTGTGGACGACACCATCAACGTCAGCCAGGCCGACGCCGAAGACATGGCCCGCCGCCTGGCCCGCGAAGAAGGCCTGTTCGGCGGCATCTCGGCGGCCGGTGCCTGCTGGGTTGCGCTGCAATTGGCGCAAACCGTGAGCAACGCCACCATCGTGTTCGTGGTGTGCGACCGCGGTGACCGTTATCTGTCCACCGGCGTGTTCCCCGCCTGAGGTACCATTCATTCATGGACATCAACAAGGAACTTGACGCCCGAGGCCTGACCTGCCCGCTGCCCATCCTCAAGGCCAAGAAAGCCTTGTCGGACATGCACAGCGGCGAGGTGCTCAAGGTCTGGGCCACCGACCCCGGCTCGGTGCGTGACTTCCAGGCCTTTGCCCGCCAGACTGGCAACGACCTGGTCGATCAGCAAACCAAGCTCAACGGCGACCAAGAGGAATACACCCACTTCCTGCGCCGCCGCTGAACCCCAACGCTAAAGCAGCAACTCAGGCCCTGCGGGTGGATTCAAGCCCAGGTGCCTGAATGCCGACGCCGTGGCCATGCGCCCACGTGGCGTGCGCTGTAAAAAGCCTTGCTGGATCAGGTAGGGTTCGATCACATCCTCGATCGTTTCCCGCTCTTCGCCAATGGCCGCCGCCAGGTTGTCCAGGCCCACTGGCCCACCATCAAAGCGGTGAATGATGGCCTCCAGCAGCTTGCGGTCCATCACGTCCAGGCCCAAGGGGTCCACGTCCAGCATCGCCAAGGCCAGGTCGGCCACCTGGCGGGTGATCCGGCCATCGCCCTTCACCTCCGCATAGTCGCGCACGCGGCGCAGCAAGCGGTTGGCGATCCGCGGTGTGCCACGTGAGCGGCGGGCCAATTCCAACGCGCCTTGCTCATCAATGGGAGCATTCAACAGCCGGGCCGATCGCGTTACGATGCGCTGCAACTCTTCGGCCGTGTAGAACTCCAGCCGCGCCACGATCCCGAAACGGTCCCGCAGTGGATTGGTCAACATGCCGGCGCGCGTGGTGGCACCCACCAGCGTGAAGGGTTGCAGGTCCAGCTTGATCGACCGCGCGGCTGGCCCGTCGCCAATCATGATGTCGATCTGGTAGTCCTCCAGCGCCGGGTAGAGGATTTCCTCGACGACCGGGCTCAGGCGGTGGATCTCGTCGATGAACAGCACGTCGTGCCGCTCCAGATTGGTCAGGATGGCCGCCAGGTCCTTGGGCTTTTCCAGCACCGGCCCCGAGGTCTGGCGCAGGTTCACGCCCAACTCCGTGGCGATGATGTGGCTGAGCGTGGTCTTGCCCAGCCCGGGTGGGCCGAACAGCAGCACATGGTCCAGCGCCTCACCGCGTTTGCGCGCCGCACCAATGAAGATCTCCAGTTGCTCGCGCGCCTTGGTCTGGCCAATGTATTCGTGCAGATCCTTGGGCCGCAAGGCGCGCTCCTGCGCGTCTTCATGCGGAGAGGTCACTGCCGCAGCAACCACCCTGGGGGCATCGAATGCTGGAGCCGTCTTGGCTTTGGGGCGGGCCGAACTTCCGAAGTCATCGGTTTGAATGCTCATGGGCGTTGATTATCCGGCTTCTTGTGTGTGTTGCCTTTTAGCAACGATAGGCCGTTCGGATTGGGGTTTATGACAACCCTGTCATCACGCCACCTGCAAAAGTCTGTTGCAATTCGAGGAGTTTCGGCGGGCTGCTGTTTGGCACCGTCGCTGAGGCCTCTGGTTCAAACATTTGGAGAATTCAATGAATAAGACTTTGCTGGCGATCGCTGCTCTGGCTGCTACCTCGGGCGCTTTCGCCCAATCTTCCGTCACTCTGTATGGCGTGGTTGAAGCTTCAATCGAAAACGTTAAGGGCAACGATGGCGTGACCCGTGTTGCGTCCGATAATTTCCTCAGTTCTCGCTTGGGTTTCAAGGGCTCTGAAGATCTGGGCGGCGGTCTGCGCGCCAACTTCAATCTCGAAACCAACGTGAAAACCGACACGGGTGCTCAAGGCAACACCGCTCGCTTCTTCGACCGCGCTGCCTGGGTTGGCCTGCAAGGTGGCTTCGGCGAACTGCGCCTGGGTCGCATCGACTCGTCGATCGGCGCTTTGGCCGGTGACACCAAGATCCTGGGCGCCCAAGCCTATGACGATTTCAAGATCGCCAAGACCCGCGCTGGCGACAGCTATCGCCGCTTGGACAATGCCATCACGTATGTGTTGCCCACTTTCTTGCCTGGCCTGTCGGCTCAGTTGCAGTACTCGACCGCAGTCGGCACTTCGGCAGCCACTGGCACCGAGTTGTCCGGCGTTGATGCTGGCAAGGCCTATGGCTTGAGCGTCAAGTACGCTGCTGGTCCTTTCTCGGCTGGCCTGGGCTATTTGTCGGCCAAGGATGAGACCGCCAGCATTGTTGCCAGCGCCACCGCTGTTGGTAACGTTGGCAACAAGGGCAACGCAACTCTGGTTTACGTTGGCTACGACTTTGGCGTGCTCAAGTTGACTGGCTATTACGACACCGAAAGCCAAGTGACTGGTGCGGATCGTTTGAGCCTGGCTGGTATCCGTGTTGGCGTGCCCATCACTGCGAACTTCAGCGTGCAAGCCAGCCTGGCTCAAGCCAGCAACGTTGGCTTTGCCCCGTCTAATTCTGACCATGACGATGCCACCATCGCTGCCATCAAGGCCGTGTACAACCTGTCCAAGCGCACTTCGGTGTACGGCCTGGCGACCAACGTGAACAACGAGTCCCTGTCCAACCTGAACGTTTCTGGCGCCACTACCGCTGTGGGCAAAAGCTCCCGCGGCATCGCCTTCGGCGTCGCTCACGCCTTCTGATCAAGGCTTGATTGATCTGATGGAAAGGGGCTTCGGCCCCTTTTTTCATGTCCGTTTGAACTTGATGTTGCCCTTTCGCGACACCTAGCACAAACCTCTAAATGGGCAGTGGCAGGTTGCGCAACAATCTGGTTCGACCCCCGATTCAGGGGGATATCTAGGAGATATCCATGCAAAAGAACGTTCTGACCAAAGCCGTCGCGGTGGCTCTGGCAACCCTGGGTGCCGGCGGCGCCATGGCTCAATCCAGCGTGACCCTCTACGGCAATGTCGATGTGAGCGTTGATCACGTCAGTAAGTCCCAAGGTGCCGCTGCAGCATCTGCCAAATACAGTGCGACACGTGTCTCTCCCAGTGCGACATCGCAAACGTCGTTTGGTTTCAAGGGCGTGGAAGACCTGGGCGGCGGCATGAAGGCCAGCTTCGTCCTGGAAGGTCAGTTGAACCATGACACCGGCGCCCTGAGCCAGGATGGTCGGATCTTTGGTCGTCAAAGCTACGTTGGTTTGACCACCAACTTCGGTGAGTTCCGTTTGGGTCGCCAATACGCCCCTATCTTCTATTCCACAGCCTTGGTCACGACCGAGCGTTTTGGTGCCACCGACCTGTTCATTGAAGGCGGCGCCACCAACAACCTGCACGTGCGCCAAGACAACCAGATCAGCTACTGGCTCAAAGCTGGTGGCTTCACCGGCGAGGTCTCCTATTCGCCTAATGCAGGTGTGGCTGCGACAACCAGTCCAGCACGTGCCACAACTCCTCCATCAGCAGCCACGGGGCAGATCCTTGGTGGTGCAACCGCGGGTGGCGAAGATGGAACTAAGACAGGCCGTTCATTCGGGCTGTTCGGTGCGTATGCCGCAGATGCGCTGGTTTTTACGGGCGGGTACCACCTCAACTACTTTAACGACGTGCTCAATACCAGCGGCTATAACGTCGTCTATGGCACCTCCCCAACCAATTTCATTCTGGACAAGTACGCGGCTTTTAACCTTGGTGCAAAGTTCACGCTGCCTGGATCTGGTATCTCTTTCAATGGCGTATTTGGCCAAGGTAAGTACGACTTGGTCGACGGCCGGGACTTGAAGCTGGACTTCTTGGCCATTGGCACACGCATTCCTGTGGGCGAGTGGTCTTTGGTGGCGCAGTTGTCGCACACCCGATTCCGCAATTTCACCAAGGGTAAGGACACGGGCGTGATGCTGGGTGCAGATTACGCCTTGTCCAAGCGCACTTCATTGTTCACCCGCGTGGGTCAGATCAAGGACTCCATGGGGGATGCTTACACTGGCGGCGGCCCCACTATCGTGGGCGGACCTGATGTCGTCGGTGTGAATTTTGGTTTCCGCGAAACTCCAATTTTTGCGGGTGCAGGCCTCAATCCAGATGGCAAAACGACCTACGTCGGATTTGGTGTTCGCCACACGTTCTGACAGGGTTCTGCAGAATGTCAAAACCGCCCTTCGGGGCGGTTTTTTCGTTTTGATCTGAATAGCTTCTTATCGCCCGCTCTTGGCCATACAGAAAGCGGTGCGCTATGATGTGTACAAAACACTGCAACGTACCACACCATGTCTACCACGATGACTGTTCGTCTCGAAGATGACGTTAAAGATCGGCTTGACCAACTGGCCCAAGCCACCCACCGAAGCAAGTCTTTCTTGGCATCTGAGGCCATCCGTGAGTTTGTCGAAACCAACGAGTGGCAAATTGGTGAGATACAGGCGGCACTGCGCGAGACCGACGCAGGCGATTTCGCCAGCGAGCAGGCTTTAGAAGCCTTGGCCAAAAAGTGGCAGGTCAATGCAGGTTAGGTGGCTGCGCAAGGCGCTGCAAAACCTCGACGAAGAAGCGACCTACATTGCTCAGGACGATCCCGGCGCTGCACGCTTGGTTGTTCAGCGAGTGATGGCAGCGGTGGCCATGCTGGCTGACCAGCCAGGGCTTGGTCGCCCAGGTCGAGTACCTGGCACACGTGAATTGATCGTCGCCAAGACGAGATACGTGGTGCCCTACAGGGTGCGTGGGGGCACTGTCGAAGTGCTGCGAGTGTTTCATTCATCGCAGCGCCTTCCAAACAAGTGGTGAACAAGTCGGCTTTGCGCGCTGAGGGGCGATGCTTTTAACGAGTCATGTAATTCGGTGCTCCAGCTGGAACAAGTCGCCCACAACCTCCCGGTCCCGAATCACCCACACCTGCTCCCCATCCACCATCAACTCCGCAGCCCGTCCACGCGTGTTGTAGTTGCTGGCCATGGTCATGCCATAAGCACCGGCCGATAGCACCGCCAACACGTCACCGGCTTGCACGGCCAATGTGCGGTCACGGCCCAGCCAGTCACCTGATTCGCAGACCGGCCCGACCACATCCCAAACATGCGAGGCAGTCTCAGCGCGCGTCTGAACGTTGACGATGCCCATGTAGGCCTCGTACAGCGCTGGGCGCATCAGATCGTTCATGGCGGCATCCACCACACAGAAGTTCTTCTGCTCACCCGGCTTGAGGAACAAGACTTCGGTCAGCAGCACACCCGCGTTGCCGACGAGAGAGCGGCCTGGCTCAAACAGGATTTCGCGGTGGCCGTGGCCTCGGGCATCGATCTTCGCCAATAGCTGGCCAATCAGAATATCCGCCGCTGGTGGCGTTTCGTCGGTATAAGTGATGCCCAAGCCGCCACCCAGGTCCATGTGATGAATGGTCACGCCCACCGCTTCAAGGGCCTCGACCAGGTCCAGCACGCGGTCCAGCGCATCCAGGTACGGCGCCACTTCGGTGATTTGTGAGCCGATGTGGCAATCAATGCCCACCACGTCCAGGCCAGGCAGCGCGGCTGCACGCTGGTAAGTGGCCACGGCTTCCTCATGGGCAATGCCAAACTTGTTGCCTTTCAGGCCCGTTGAGATGTAGGGATGCGTCCCGGCATCCACATCCGGGTTCACGCGCAAGCTCACCCGTGCTTGGCGCCCCAGTCCGCTGGCCACGGCCGACAGTACTTCCAGTTCGGCCGTGCTTTCAACATTGAAACAGCGCACGCCAGCCTCAATGCCCAGCTTCATTTCTGCCCGGGTTTTGCCCACGCCCGAAAACACGACCTTGCCAGGATCACCGCCAGCGGCCAGCACCCGTGCCAGTTCACCCGCCGAGACGATGTCAAAACCACACCCTGCCTCGGCAAAGGTTTGCAGCACGGCCAAATTGGAGTTGGCCTTGATGGCGTAGCACACCAGGTGAGCCCGGCCCTTCAGCGCCTTTTGATACGGTGCCAGCGCGGCCAGCATGGCGCGGCGCGAATACACGTACAGGGGGCTGCCATGCTCGCGCGCCAGGTCGCTCAGCTTGAGGTCGTCTAAAAACAGATCAGGGCCACGGTAGGCCAGAAAGGGGGAGCCGGGCAGGGTCATGGTGTGGGCTTAGCCTTGGTGCCAGAGGATACAGAGGGGGCGCTTTGGTCGGGCGAGGGCAGGTACAAGGGGCCTTTTTGGCCGCAGGCGCCCAGCAGCAAAGTGCCCAGCAGGGCGAGCACGGGCAGGGGTTTTGCGATGCTGCCTAAAATCAGAGACTGTTTCTTCATGCCGACATTCTAAGGATTCCCCGATGGACGCCCTCAACACGCCTTCAGGTCTGACCGATGCGCAGTACAACGATGCCATTCAGGCCGTGCTGACGCGCATCGAAACCACGGTGGATCGTTGGCTGGAGGGTGATGTCGCGGACATCGATTCCGCGCGTTCTGGCGGCATGCTGACGCTGACTTTGCCCAACCGCACCCAGCTCATCGTCAACGCCCAGCCGCCCTTGCAGGAGCTGTGGCTGGCGGCCAAGCGCGGTGGTTTTCACTTTCGCCACGCGTTGGGCGAGGGCCGGTGGCTGGACACCCGCTCAGGCGATGAGTTCTTTGCGCTGTTGTCTGCTTGCGCCAGCGAGCAAGCCGGTTTGCCACTGAGCTTTTAAGCCGCTCATTGCGGTTTGCCGTTGCCGAACATGTCCAGGATGTCTTTCTTTTCATCAGGGGAGGTCGGTTCGGGCGCGGCTGGGGCCAGATCTTCCGGCTCGGCGGCCAATTCACGAACACCGGTGCCCGAGGTGTATTCCTCGTAGAACCATTCACCACCGATGTTGACCAAGCCGTCAGGTTGCGGGGGTTCTTCAACCGGCACGCCGCGCAAGGCAGTGCCCATGTAGTCGATCCAGATCGGCAGGGCCAGGCCGCCGCCGGTTTCCTTGTCGCCCAATTTGCGAGGCTGGTCGTGGCCGATCCACACCACGGCCACCGTGTGGGCCGTGTAGCCCGCGAACCAGGCGTCCATCGAATCGTTGGTGGTACCAGTCTTGCCATACAAATCGGGGCGTTTCAGTGTGGCCTGGGCCTTGGCCGCCGTGCCCGATCGGGTCACCTCTTGCAGCAGGCTGCTCATCATGAAGGCGTTGCGCGCATCAATGGCGCGCATGGATTCATTCAGCACGGCAGGCCGGTACTGCGCCAGCGCATGGCCCCGAGAGTCAGTCACCTTCAGCACCAACATGGGGTTGACGCGGTAGCCGCCATTGGCAAACACCGCAAAGCCATCTGCCATCTGCATGGGCGTGACCGAACCTGCGCCCAAGGCCATGGTCAGGTAAGCCGGGTGCTTGTCGGCATCGAAGCCAAAGCGGGTGACCCAGTCCTGCGCATACTTGGTGCCGATCGAGCGCAGCACCCGGATCGAAATCATGTTCTTTGATTTGGCCAGGCCTCGGCGCAAGGTCATGGGTCCTTCGAACTTGCCGTCGTAGTTCTTGGGCTCCCAAGGCTGGCCCCCGGTGACGTCTGCATCAAAAAACAAGGGGGCATCGTTGACCGTGGTGGCGGGCGTGAAGCCCTTTTCCAGGGCCGCCGAGTAGATGAATGGCTTGAAGCTGGAGCCCGGCTGGCGCCATGCCTGGGTGACATGGTTGAACTTGTTGCGGCCAAAGTCAAAGCCGCCGACCATGGCCTTGATCAGCCCGGTGGTGGGGTCCATGGAAACAAAAGCGCCTTCAACTTCGGGCAGTTGCACCACGGTCCATTGCTCCGAGGCGTTTTGCATCAAGCGCACCACGGCACCACGGCGAATTTGCACTTTGGGGTTGGCCTTGTCGGTCAGGGCATTGCCCACGGCGCGCAGGCCATCAGGCCCGATGGTGATCTGCTCACCGGATTGCAATGCCACCACCAACTTTTTGGGGTCGGCCGACATGACGACGCCCGCATGGATGGCCTCGCTGTCCGGGTGCTCTTCCAGGGCTTCGGCCACACGGACATCCACTTGCTTGGGGTCGGCCGGCAAATCGATGTAGGCCTCCGGGCCACGCCAGGCCTGGCGGCGGTCAAAATCCATCAAACCTTTGCGCAAGGCCTTGTAGGCTGCGGTCTGCTCTGGCATGCGAACGGAGGTGTAGACGTTCAAGCCTCGCGTGTAAGCGTCGGGGCCGTACTGGTCGTGCATGAGGGCGCGTGCGGCCTCGGCCGCGTATTCAGCGTGCGCGGAGACAGGGGCCTTGGTTCGGTAGGCCAGCTCCTCATCCTTGGCTTCATCACGTTGTTCCTGGGTGATGAAGCCATTGTCGAACATGCGGTCGATGATGTACTGCTGGCGAATCGTCGCGCGCTTGGGGTTGCGAACCGGGTTGTAGGCGGAGGGCGCCTTGGGCAGGCCGGCCAGCATGGCGGCTTCTGCCACTGTGATGTCCTTGATGGGCTTGCCAAAATAAGTGTCGCATGCGGCGGAAAAGCCATAAGCGCGTTGTCCCAGGTAGATCTGATTCATGTAGAGCTCCAGGATCTGATCCTTGCTCAACAGGCTTTCGATCTTCAGAGCCAGCAACATCTCGTAGATCTTGCGGGTGAAGGTTTTCTCGGTGGGCAGGTAGAAATTGCGAGCCACCTGCATGGTGATGGTTGAGGCCCCCTGGCTGCGGGCTTCGCCAAAATTGGCCAGGCCGGCACGCAGCACGCCGATGTAGTCCACACCGCCATGTTTGTAGAAACGAGCGTCTTCGATCGCCAAAACCGCTTCCCGCATGACCTTGGGAATTTGTTTGATGGGCAGAAAATCACGCTTTTCTTCGCCAAACTCTCCAATTAGCACGTTATCTGCCGAATAAACGCGCATCGGCATTTTGGGCTGGTAGTCGGATAATCCGCCAACCTCGGGTAATTGAGGGTATGCGACCACCAGCCCGATGCCTGCCAGCAAAGCGCCACCCAAAGCCGCCGCCAGCCCCAGTCCAATCAGGGCAAGTAGAGGTTTGACAAGCCAGGTTGCCCACCAGGGGCTGGGTCGGGAAGGGGCTTTGGAAGAAACGGAATCGCTCATGGAGGCAGGCCTGTGACACTGCCCGGATTATAGGAACTCGTGAAGCTTGAACCCCTGTACACCATGGCACACTTTGAGCTGATTCACATCTTGGTCGGATTTGCAACTGTCTGTAAGGCGTGTGCATATAGCAACGTGGTTGGGATTTGCCCTGCTTTAACTTCGTTCAAACACAAAACCTTTACTGATAGCATTGAAGTGGTTTTTATTAACTTTCCAGCGCCGTAGTTGGTGCGTGGGGGACGGTGTGAGCTTTCTTGACACGCTCTTGGGCCGCAAGCATCCGCCAATGATTGGACTGGACATCAGTTCATCAAGCGTGAAGCTGGTCGAGCTAAGCCAGACACAGTCTGGCGAATACATTCTGGAACGATTTGCGTCCGAGCCTTTTGAAAAGGGTTGGATCGCCGACGGTCAAATCGAAAAATTCGACGAGGTCGCGGAAGCCGTGCGCAAGGTCGTCGTCAAAAGCGGCACCCGCACCAAGCACGTGGCCATGGCGATGCCGCAGTCGGCCGTCATCACGAAGAAAATCATGTTGCCGGCAGGCCTGCGTGAAGAAGAAATGGAAATGCAGGTGGAGGCCGAGGCCAACCAGTACATCCCATTCTCTCTGGACGAAGTCAGCCTGGATTTCTGCGTGGTCGGGCCCAGCCCGACCTCGGCGGGGGATGTCGAGGTCATGATTGCCGCGTCGCGCAAAGACCGAGTGCAGGACCGCCAGGGCCTGGCCGAATCAGCGGGCCTCAAGCCGGCCATTCTGGACATCGAGTCGTATGCCTCGCGCCTGGCTGTGCAGCGCCTGGTTGAAAACCTGCCCGGTGAGGGCAAGGATGCCTTGGTGGCTTTGTTCGAGATTGGGGCAGAAAACACCAGTCTGAAGGTTTTGCGCGACAACGAGTTGCTTTACGACCGAGACCAGGCTTTTGGTGGCGCCCAATTGACGCAGCTCATCTCGCGCCAGTACGGTTTTTCGTTTGAAGAGGCCGAGACCAAGAAACTGGCGGGTGATCTGCCTGAAGATTTTCAAAGCACGATCCTGGGTCCCTTCGTGGACAGCCTGTCTCAAGAAATTGGCCGAGCCTTGCAATATTTCTTCACCAGCACACCGCACCACAAGGTGCACTACGTGATGCTGGCCGGCGGAACGGCTTCTTTGCCGGGCTTGAAGGACAGGGTGACCGAGTTGACAGGTTTTGCCTCCATGGTGGTCAACCCCTTCGATGGCATGAAGTTGGGCTCTGCCATTCGCGAAAGCAAACTTCGCCGTGAAGCACCGTCTTATCTCACGGCGTGCGGACTGGCCATGCGGAGGTTCCTCGCATGATTTTGATCAACCTGTTGCCTCATCGCGAGGAAAAGCGAAAGCTGCGCAAGCAGGCTTTCTTCGTGGGCCTGGGCCTGTCTTTGGTCGCCGGTGCCGTCTTGGTCGCTATGGGCTACGCAGTTCTGCAGCAAATGATTTCTGCTCAGCAGGCTCGCAACGAGTTCCTCAGCGCAGAGATCCACAAGCTTGAAGAAGACATCAAGGATGTCTCCGGCCTGAAGGCAGAAATCGAGTCCCTGAAAGCACGCCAAAAGGCCGTGGAAGATTTGCAGATCGACCGGAACATGCCGGTGCACTTGCTCAACGAGTTGGTTCGTCAGACGCCGGAAGGCATCTACCTCAAGACCATCAAGCAAGATGGTCAGACGGTGATGGTGTCCGGCATTGCCCAGACCAATGAGCGGGTGTCCGAGTTCTTGCGCAACACGGCCTACAAGTCCGAGTGGCTTGAAAAGCCTGAACTGCAGGAAATCAAGGCCTCTGCACAGCAGACGAAGGACGTGCGCGAGCCCAAGCGCTTGTTCGACTTCTCCATTCGTCTGAGTTTGAAGCGTCCTCAGGATGTCTCGCCGGCGGCATCGGGTGCGTCTGCACCTAGTCCGGCTGCATCCGCGGCCCCGAAGTCTTGAGGCGGGCACATCATGGCGAATCCAAATTTCAACATTGACTTCAACGCCTGGTTTGCCGATGCGCAGGATCAGTTCAGGGGGCTCAACCCCAACGAACCTGGTCAGTGGCCCATCCTGCCAAAACTGGCCGCGTTCCTGCTCGCTGGCGTGGTGGTGCTGGTGCTGGGCTGGTTCGGCTTGCTCCAAAGCCAGGACGAGGCACTGACCGCCGAGCGAGACAAGGAACCAGCACTCAAGCAGGAGTTCCGCAGCAAGCTGGCGCAGGCCATCAACCTGAACGAGTTGCGCAAGCAACGCACGCAGGTGCAGGAATATGTGACGCAGCTTGAAAAGCAACTGCCTGGCAAGGCCGAAATGGACGCCTTGTTGTCTGACATCAACCAGGCAGGCTTGGGCCGTGGCCTGGAGTTTGAGCTGTTCCGCCCTGGGCAGGTGTCGGTCAAGGACTACTACGCCGAGCTGCCGATTTCGATCCGAGTGACGGGCCGATACCACGACATCGGCGCCTTCACCGCCGACATCGCCAACCTCTCGCGGATCGTGACATTGCACAACCTGACAATTGGCGCGCCGGCCACTGTAGCCACTGGTTCCAGCGGATCTCTGTTCATGGAAGCCACCGCCCGGACATACCGTTACCTGGATCCCGCAGAGGTGGAAGCTCAGCGCGTAGACAAGGCCAAAGCCAGCAAAGGGGACAAGAAATGACCTGTCGCCCTCATCTGGCCGTGTTGGCCTTGACCGTGATGACTCTGCTGGCGGGCTGCGCGTCCGAGCAGGATGAATTGAAAGCCTGGATGGACCAGCAGCGGCATGAGGTGCAACCCAGTGTGCCGCCACTCAAGCCACCGCAAAAATTCAACCCTCGCGCGTATGTCGGTGCGGATGGCGTGGAGCCGTTCAGCACACAAAAGCTGACGGTGGCCCTCAAACAGGAAGCCCGTCAGCCGAACTCGGCCATTTCCGCTGAATTGAACCGTCGCAAGGAGCCTTTGGAAGCCTATCCCCTGGATTCCATGAGCATGGTTGGCAGCGTGAATCGTAAAGGTGCTCCTTATGCACTGCTCAGAGTCGATAACTTGCTTTATCAAGTCAAGGCTGGGGACTACCTTGGCCAGAACTACGGAAAGATCATGAAGATCACCGAGACCGAAATCGAGTTGCGCGAAATCGTTCAGGACGCCGCAGGCGAATGGACTGAACGCCCGACCACGCTGCAACTCCAGGAGACCGCGCGATGAAACACATGCAGGAGAATTTGACTATGAAACCGTGGCGCGTCTTGCTGGCTGGGCTGTCGCTGGCTTTGGTGTCTCCCATGACCTGGGCTGCAGCGGCCATTCAGTCGATCACCAGCAGCCAGCAGGCTGGCTCTGATGTGGTCCGCATTGAGTTGTCCGAGCCCTTAGCCTTGGTGCCCGCAGGCTTTGTTGTTCAGGCCCCGCCGCGCATTGCGATCGATTTGCCTGGTGTGACCAGTGCTCTGGGTCGCAACATGGTGGACCTCAATCAAGGCAATCTGCGCACCGTGAATGTGGCCCAAGCCGGCGAGCGGACCCGCCTGGTCTTGAACTTGCGCCAGCCCACCACCTACAAGGCGCAGTTGCAGGGCAAAACCTTGATCCTGGTGCTCGACCCCTCGCCCGCTTCGTCCCCGGCTCCAGTGACCGAGGCCAAGACTGGCACGGCCACGTCGCCGGAGACTGTGCATTTCGCTGAAGCCAAGAATGCAGCGCCTTTGGCGCTCAAGGACATCGACTTCCGCCGTGGCCAGGATGGTGCGGGTCGGGTGGTTGTGGACCTGCCCAACAACCAGGTGGGCGTGGACATCAAGCAGCAGGGACAAAACCTGGTGGTTGAGTTTGTGCGCGCCACCCTGCCTGAGCGCTTGAAGCGTCGCTTTGACGTGGCGGACTTTGGCACGCCAGTGCAAACCGTCAGTGCTACGCAAACCGGCGAGCGCGTCAAACTGCTGGTGGACGCCCGTGGCGATTGGGAGCATTCGGCCTACCAAAGCGACAACCAATTCGTGCTGGAAGTACGCCGCCGGAAGATCGATCCGAACAAACTGACCCAAGGGCCAGGCTATTCGGGTGAGAAGCTGTCGCTGAACTTTCAGAACATTGAAGTGCGCGCCTTGCTGCAAGTCATTGCCGACTTCACCAACTTCAACGTGGTGACCAGTGACACGGTCACCGGCAACGTGACCTTGCGTTTGAAAGATGTACCTTGGGATCAGGCTTTGGACATCATCCTGCAAGCCAAGGGCTTGGGTGTGCGCAAGAGCGGCAATGTGCTGTGGATTGCACCCAAGGATGAAATCAACGCCAAAGAAAAACTGGACCTGGAAGCCAAGGCTCAAGTGGCGGCGCTGGAGCCCTTGCGCACACAGTCTTTCCAGCTGAACTACACCAAGGCGGCAGAAATCGCCAAGGGTTTGACGGGGACGCAGTCGGGCAGTAGTTCGGGTGGCGGTGGTAGTACAGCCACCAAGATCCTGTCGCCGCGTGGCAGTGTTATCTATGAAACCCGCACCAACCAGATCTTCGTCAATGACATTCCCTCCAAGCTGGAAGAAATACAGCAGTTGATCAGCAAGATCGACATCCCGGTCCGCCAGGTTTTGATCGAGGCTCGGATTGTGGAGGCCGATGACAGTTTTGGTCGCTCCTTGGGCGTCAAGCTGGGGGCCTCGAATGGCCGAGATGGTTCTTATGGCACCGGCAAAATTGGCTCAGTGATCACAGGGAGCTATCTGGGCGCAGGTCGTTTGAGTGGGCAGGTCTCTGACGAGGTGGATTTCATCCCGAACTCGCAGTTCTTGAGCTTGCCGGCCACCGCGCTGAATGGCTATAACCCTGCCACCTTGGGCATTTCCCTGTTCAACTCGGGCGGTACGCGTTTCCTGAACCTGGAGTTGTCGGCCCTGGAAGCCGATGGTCGCGGCAAGATCGTGTCCAGCCCTCGCGTGATCACGGCTGACCAGGTGAAGGCTTTGATCGAGCAAGGTACGGAGTTGCCTTATCAAACGGCAACGTCCAGCGGGGCGACGGCGATCTCTTTCCGCAAGGCGAATCTGAAGCTGGAAGTGACGCCGCAGATCACGCCTGAGGGCAGCATCATCCTGGACGTGGACGTCAACAAGGACAGCGTGGGCCAGGTGACGACGGCAGGTTATGCGATCGACACCAAGCATGTTCAGACGCAGGTCTTGGTCGAGAACGGTGGTACGGTGGTGATTGGCGGTATTTTCTTGCAGCAAGAGACCAACAACGAACAGAAAGTGCCTTTGCTGGGCGACATCCCCTACCTGGGCGTGTTGTTCAAGAACAATTCAAGGCAATCCAAGCGTTCTGAACTGCTGATTTTCCTGACCCCCAAAGTGGTTTCCGAGAAGGGCGCTTTGCGCTGAGCGAGACTTTTGGATGCCGTGATTGCACTCGTGGGGCTGCCGGGCGGAGGTAAATCAACCGTCGGGCGGCAACTGGCCAAGCGAATCAAGGCTCGCTTCATCGATTCAGACGTCGTGCTGGAAGAACGGATAGGCATGCCTATCCGTTTGTTTTTTGAGCAGCATGGTGAGGATCTATTCCGTGACCGAGAAGAGGCGGTCATTGATGAGCTGACGAGCCAAGCCGCAGCAGGGTCGCCCCTGGTGATTGCCACCGGCGGTGGTGTCGTGCTGCGTCCGGCCAACCGCCGGCGCCTCAGAGAGCGGGCCACGGTGATCTACCTGCGTTCAACGCCGGAGGAGCTGTTTCGGCGTTTGAGGCATGACACGCAAAGGCCCTTGCTGCAGGTCAAGGACCCGATGGCTAAATTGCGTGAGCTCTACGAACAGCGCCATCCTCTTTATGAGGAGACCGCGCACCATTGCATCGACACCGGGCGTCCTTCGGTCGGAGCCTTGGTGAACATGATCGTGACGCAATTGGGCCTGGCGGAGTTGAGTCCGCCAGAGGTTTGACCCATCAGTCCAACTGGAGCTGTTTCAGGTATTGCTTGAGCCACGGGCCAACTTGGCTGTGTTGCAAGCCCAACTCAATGTTGGCCTCCAGAAACCCTTCCTTGCTGCCGCAGTCATAGCGCTTGCCCTGGTATTGAAAGGCAAAGACCTTTTCTCGGCGTAACAAACCCGCGATACCGTCGGTGAGCTGAATTTCATTGCCCACGCCCCGAGGTTGCGAACGAATTTGCTCAAAAATCCCTGGCGTCAGGATGTAGCGACCGGCCACGCCCAGGCGTGAAGGCGCTTGCTCAGGGCTTGGTTTTTCGACGATGCGCGACACATCCATCAAATCTGGGGTGACCTGGGTGCCCGCCACGATGCCGTAGCGCTTGGTCTGCTCTTGGGGCACTTCCTGCACGGCCAGGATGGACGAACGCCATTGCTCGAATTGCTCAACCATCTGGCGCAGCACAGGCGTTTCGCCCACCATCAAGTCGTCGGCCAGCAGGACCGCGAAGGGTTCGCCCCGGACCAACCGTTCACCACACAGCACGGCATGCCCCAGGCCCAGACTTTTGGGTTGGCGCACAAAGACGCACTCCATGTCCGCAGGTTTGATGGATTGAACGACGTTCAGCAGTTCAAGCTTGCCGGCCTGCTCCAGCTCGTATTCCAGTTCAAACGCGGTGTCGAAATGGTCTTCGATGGGGCGTTTGTGCCGCCCGGTCACGAAGATCATCTCGCGGATGCCGGCCTCGTAGGCCTCTTCAACCGCGTATTGGATCAGCGGCTTGTCCACCACCGGCAGCATTTCCTTGGGCTGCGCCTTGGTGGCAGGAAGGAACCGGGTGCCCAGTCCGGCAACCGGGAATATGGCCTTGGTGATTTGCATTTTTTGGATTCCTCAGTGCAGCGCTCAATGTTGTCAGCCATGGAGCCCCTTGTGCACGGATAGTTCCCTCACCAAGGGGATCACCCTAGTCGTTGGAACTGCTCACGCACCCTCTCCAGGGTGGCGGTGAAATCGGCCAGGCGTTGCTTTTCTTGTTCAACCACGGCGGCCGGGGCCCGCGCGACGAAGCTTTCATTGCCCAATTTGCCGTGGACCTTGGTGATTTCGCCCTGCAGGCGCTGGATTTCCTTGTCCAGGCGTTTGCGCTCGGCTTCCACGTCGATCTCGACATGGAGTGCCAAGCGGGTTTCGCCTTGAACCGCCACGGGGGCCAGGCTGGTGGCCTCGGTGAAGGCTACCTCGTCCAGCACCTTGACCTCGCTGAGCTTGGCCAAGGCCTTGATCAGCGGCGCAGCCTGGGTGACGAAGGCGGTGTCCCCCACGGTCAGCAAGGGCACGCGCTCGGCGGGTGACAGGCTCATTTCGCTGCGCAGGTTGCGGCAGGCGCCCACCAGGGCCTTGAGCTTGGCGACCCAGGCGTCGGACTCGGGGTCAACGCGGCTCAGGTCTGGTGTGGGGTAGGGGGCCAGCACGATGGATTCATCGGAGCCAGCGGTTTTGCGGCCCGCCACGGGGGCCACGGTTTGCCACAGCTCTTCGGTGATGAAGGGCGTGATGGGGTGCATCAGGCGCAGGATGGTTTCCAGCACGCGGATCAAGGTGCGGCGGGTGGCCCGTTGCTGAGCCTCGTTGCCGGTGTCTTTGGCGGCGTTGAGCTGCGCTTTGGCGATCTCGATGTACCAGTCGCAGTACTCGTCCCAGACGAATTGGTAAATGGCCGTGGCGACGTTGTCCAGGCGGAAGTCGGCGAAGCCTTGCTCAACGGTGGCCTCCAGGCGCTGCAGTTCGCTGACGATCCAGCGGTCGGCCGGGCTGAAATCCAGGTAGCCGTTGGCCGCGCACTGGCCGGGCTCGTGCTTGACGAGGCCGCAATCCTGGCCTTCGCAGTTCATCAGCACGAACTTGCTGGCGTTCCAGAGCTTGTTGCAAAAATTGCGGTAACCCTCGCAGCGCTTGCTGTCGAAGTTGATGCTGCGGCCCAGGCTGGCCAGGGCGGCGAATGTGAAACGCAGGGCATCGGCACCGTAGCCGGGGATGCCGTCCGGGAATTCCTTCTCGGTGTTCTTGCGGACTTTGGGCGCGGTTTCGGGCTTGCGCAGGCCGGTGGTGCGCTTGTCCAGCAGAGGCGCCAGTTCGATGCCGTCGATCAGGTCGACCGGGTCGAGCACATTGCCTTCGGACTTGGACATCTTCTGGCCCTGGGCGTCGCGCACCAGGCCGTGGATGTAGACGTGCTTGAAGGGCACTTTGCCGGTGAAGTGCTTGGTCATCATGATCATCCGGGCGACCCAGAAGAAGATGATGTCGTAGCCGGTGACCAGCACGCTGGAGGGCAGGAACAAGTCCTGCTCGATGGTCTTCTCAGGCCAGCCCAGGGTCGAGAAGGGCACCAGGGCCGATGAGTACCAGGTGTCGAGCACGTCCTCGTCGCGCTGCAGGCTGCCGGTGTAGCCGGCGGCCGCCGCCTTGGCCTTGGCTTCCACGTCGTTGTGCGCCACGAAGATTTCGCCGTTGTTGCCGTACCAGGCGGGGATCTGGTGGCCCCACCACAGCTGGCGACTGATGCACCAGTCCTGGATGTTGTTCATCCACTGGTTGTAGGTGTTGACCCACTGCTCGGGCACGAACTTGACCTCGCCGCTCTGGACCACGTCGATGGCTTTTTGCGCGATGCTTTGGCCAGGCTTGCCGTCGACCGAGGGGCCTGACTTGTTCATGGCCACGAACCATTGGTTGGTGAGCATGGGCTCGATGATCTGTCCGGTGCGGGTGCAGCGAGGCACCATCAGCTTGTGCTTCTTGACCTCGACCAGCAGGCCTTGCGCCTCCAGGTCGGCGACGATCTCCTTGCGGGCCACGAAACGGTCCATGCCCCGATAGGCCGCCGGCGCTTCGTCGTTCACCTTCGCATCCAGCGTGAAGATGGTGATCATGGGCAGGCCATGGCGCTGTCCGACCGCGTAGTCGTTGTTGTCGTGCGCGGGCGTGACCTTGACCACACCGGTGCCGAAGTCCTTGTCGACGTAGTCGTCGGCGATGATGGGCACCAGGCGGCCGCTCAAGGGCAGCTTGACGTTCTTGCCGATCAAGGCTTGGTAGCGTTCGTCCTCAGGGTGAACCATCACGGCGGTGTCGCCCAGCATGGTTTCGGGGCGGGTGGTGGCCACGACCAGCGACGCGCTGCCGTCTTCCAGCGGATAGCTGATGTGCCACATCGAGCCTTCTTCTTCCTCGCTCTCGACTTCGAGGTCAGACACGGCGGACTTGAGGATCGGATCCCAATTGACCAGGCGCTTGCCGCGGTAGATCAGGCCTTGCTCGAACAGCGTGACGAAGGTATCGGTGACCACCTTGGACAGCTTCTCGTCCATGGTGAAGTATTCGTGCTCCCAACTCACGCTGGCGCCCATGCGGCGCATCTGGCGCGTGATGGTGGTGCCGCTTTCTTCCTTCCATTCCCAGATGCGGGCCACGAAATTCTTGCGGCCCAGCAGGTGGCGTGTCAGCTTTTGCTCTTGCAGCTGGCGCTCCACCACGATCTGGGTGGCGATGCCGGCGTGGTCGGTGCCGGGCACCCACAGGGTGTTGTGCCCCAGCATGCGGTGGTAGCGCGTCAACGAGTCCATGATGGTCTGGTTGAAGGCGTGCCCCATGTGCAGCGTGCCGGTCACGTTGGGCGGCGGCAGCTGGATCGAGAACGAAGGCTTGCTGGGGTCCAGGGTGGGCGTGTACAGGCCGCGTTGCTCCCACAGCGGGCCCCATTGGGCTTCAATCGGAGCGGGGTCGAAGGATTTGGCAAGTTCGGTCATGGTGGGAGTGTGCTGTGTGCGGAAAAGCCCGGCGGTCTCGGCGTTGCCCCGATTTTAGGCGGGCGGACGGTCTTTTCAGCGGGCAAGCCAATTGCTGGTAAATCCTGCGCTGGATCAAGGTTATTGGCCGTGTCAGCGGGCCATTGGCTTGTAAGGGGCGCGCAATGGTCCTACGATGGAATGAATGAATGGAAGCTTGAAAATCTGGAGGAGTTCAAATGTACGAGCACTTATTGGTACCGGTGGATGACAGTGAGTTGTCCGACAAGGCGATCGAAACCAGCGTGGGACTGGCCAAACTGCTGGGAGCGTCCATCACCGGATTCACCGTGGAGCCGCCATTGCCGCCCATGGTGATGGAGCAGGTGGCCATTGCTTATACGGCGGCGACCATCCAGGACCACCAGGTCAGTTGCGAGGCGCATGCCCGCAAGGTGCTGAAGCGTTTTGCTGACCGGGCGGTGGAAGCCGGCGTTCATTTCGACGGCCAGTTCATGGTGACCGAAGGCATCCAGCAAGCGATCGTTGACGTGGCTGTGCGCCAGAAGTGCGACTTGATTGTGATGGCCTCCCATGGCCGCCATGGCTTCGATGCGCTGATCCATGGCTCGCTGACCAAGAGCGTGTTGTCCCACAGCAAGTTGCCCTTGCTGATCATCCATTGATGAAATTAATTCACTCCAGGAGAAAACGATGTCTGAACTGAGCGCAGCCCAAAAAGATAAATTGATGGCCGACTTGAAAGCCGTGCTGGTGGATGCTGAAGCTTTGTTGGCCGCCACGGCCCACGATGCGAGTGCTGGCGTGGTTGAGTTGCGTGCCAAGGCACAGGCTACGTTGGCGCGGGCCAAGGATGGGTTGCTGGACGCCCAGGGGGCCGTGATCGACAAGGCCAAGGCTGCGGCCAAAGCGACCGACGGTTATGTCCACGAAAATCCCTGGAAATCGGTGGGTGTGGCGGCGGGCGTGGGCTTGCTGCTGGGCATGCTGATTGGCCGGCGTTGACATGATGGTGAGGGGGCGGGCCTGATGGCTGAATCGACCACACCGCCAGCATCTCCGTCAAGCGGTTTGCTGTCGTCCCTGCAAGGTTTGTTGGCCACGTTGTTGGCCATTTTTCAAACTCGGCTGGAGTTATTGGCCACTGAGTTCGAAGAAGAAAAACTGCGCTTGCTCAAGGTGCTGGCATGGGGGGCGGTGGCCCTTCTGCTGGGCGGCATGGGCATGCTGTTTGTGGCGGCCTTCATCACGGTGTTGTTTTGGGATGAGCACCGCCTGCTGGCGCTGGGGTTGATGGCGGCTTTTTTTGTCGTGGCCTGTGTGGCTGCGGCATGGCGCGCGAATACCCATTGGCAGGTCGCGACGGGGTTGCTGAGCGCCACTTTGGCCGAGTTGGACCACGATCGTCAGGCCCTGATGTCTCTCGGGCAGGCGAAGCAGCAGGAGGCTGACGCACCATGACTGCCAAGCGTTTGCAGGAGCTTGCACTCAAGAAACAGCTTTTGCAGCATCGTAGTGCGGTGTTGCGCTACAGCTTGGCGCGCCAATCATCTGCCACTTTGGCACCCGCTTTGCGGATGGTTGATCGTGTCCACCAGGGTGGTCGTTGGTTGGCAGCGCATCCCGTCGTGGTGGTGGCCGTGGGTGTTTGGCTGTTCAGGCGTCGTCCTCAAAGACTGTTGGCTTGGGGCACTCGCGCCATGTGGATTTGGCGCACCTGGCGCCAGCTTCAGCCGCTGTTGGTGGGCAAAGCAAACACATAGCTGGCGGCACAGATGGCCAGCAGCAACAGCGTTGCGGTCAGGCTCCAGCGCCAACTTTGGCGGGTTTTGAGGGCTTTGGTTGGGATCAGGTTCTGTTGTTGCTGCCACGCCGCCCAAGCGAGGTGGTCCACGGTGCGCAGGGTGCCACCCCCTGGCAATTTGACGACGCACACCCCTGGCTCTGACAGGTTTGGCCATTGCACCTGGTGGAGGGGAATCTGCCGCAAGACGCCGTGGCCAGCCAGCTCAAGCATGCCTTGGGATACCCAGATGCTCACGGCTTGGGCCTGGTCGCTGCGGCCATCGTGGTAATCCATGGTCAATCGGGTGGGGTCGGTGTGGGGCGTGTTCATGGGTGGTCAACCCAGGCTTGTGCCATGAATGCAGACGAGCCCGAAAGCAGTGATGCTCCAGGCGGAAAAGTGGCCGACATGTTATTTCCCTGAGCTGTGGCGGATGCCGCCTACAATTTTTAGATGATTTCAAATTCGTCTGACCCAGGATTCTTTCCCCAAACCGGCCCGCAGGGCAATTCCCCCTTGTTGGTGGGTCTCAATGCCGAGCAACTGGCGGCGGTGACCGCACCGCCCGGGCCGCTGCTCATCCTGGCAGGCGCCGGGTCGGGCAAAACCCGCGTGCTGACCACACGCATTGCCTGGTTGATGCAGACGGGGCAGGTGTCGCCAGCAGGTGTCTTGGCCGTCACGTTCACCAACAAGGCGGCCAAGGAAATGCTGACGCGCTTGTCGGCGATGCTGCCGATCAACACGCGGGGTTTGTGGATTGGCACCTTCCACGGGCTGTGCAATCGCTTCTTGCGGGCGCACTACAAATTGGCGGGTTTGCCGCAATCCTTCCAGATCCTAGACACGCAAGATCAGTTGTCGGCCGTCAAGCGCATCATCAAGGGGCTGAAGTTCGACGAAGAAAAGTGCATTCCCAAGCAGACGAGTTACTTCATCGCCAATGCCAAGGACGATGGCAAGCGGCCGAAAGACATCACGCCGCGTGACGAGGTTGGGCGCATGCAGTTGGAGGTCTACCAGGCCTATGAGGACCAATGCCAACGCGAAGGTGTGGTTGATTTTGCCGAGCTGATGCTGCGCACCTACGAGTTGATGCGTGACCATGCCGAGTTGCGCGACCACTACCAACGCCGCTTCAAGCACATCCTGGTGGATGAGTTCCAGGACACCAACCGCTTGCAGTACGCCTGGTTGAAGATGTTCGCTGGACGGCCAGAGGAAACGGGCAACAGTGTGTTCGCGGTGGGTGATGACGACCAGAGCATTTATGCTTTTCGTGGTGCGCAGGTGGGCAACATGGCGGACTTCGAGCGCGAGTTCCGCGTGCCTCACGTCATCAAGCTGGAGCAGAACTACCGCAGCTTCGGGCACATCCTGGATTCGGCCAACAAGCTGATCTCGAGCAACACGCGCCGCCTGGGCAAGAACCTGCGCACAGATGCCGGGCAGGGCGAACCCATCCGCATCTACGAGGCCAGCAGCGACTACGCCGAAGCCCAGTGGCTGGTGGAGGAAGCCCGCCTGATGGTGCGCGAGGGCCATGCCTTGAAAGAGCTGGCGGTGCTGTACCGGAGCAATGCGCAATCACGCGTGATCGAGTCGGCACTGTTCAATGCCAGCGTGCCTTACAAGGTGTATGGCGGGCTGCGCTTTTTTGAGCGGGCTGAAGTCAAGCACGCGCTGGCCTACTTGCGCTTGTTGGAGAACCCGAACGACGACACCAGCTACCTGCGCGTGGTCAACTTTCCGGCGCGGGGCATTGGCGCGCGCACGCTGGAGCAATTGCAGGATGCCGCCCGTGGCAGCGCCCGCAGCCTTTGGCAAAGCGTGACGGCGGTGCCAGGCAAGGCGGGCGGCAACCTGCAGGCGTTCAATGCCTTGATCGATGCCATGCGCGCCGCGACCCAGGGACTGACCTTGCGCGAGATCATCGAGCACGTGGTGGAGGCCAGTGGCCTGGCCGACTTTTACCGGCTTGAGAAGGAAGGCCAGGATCGCCTGGAAAACTTGGCCGAGCTGGTCAACGCCGCTGAAGCTTTCGTGACCCTGGAGGGCTTTGGCAAGGACGCCGTGGGTTTGCCGGTGGACGAGTTGCCCGGCACGATCGCCGAGGGCTTGCCCCGCGCGGTGGCATTGGCCGAGACGCTGCCCGACGCTGAGACCGGCGAGATCATCTCGCCCCTGGTGGCCTTCTTGACGCACGCGGCCCTGGAGGCGGGCGACAACCAGGCGCAAGCGGGCCAGGATGCGGTGCAGTTGATGAGCATCCACGCGGCCAAGGGCCTGGAGTTCGACAGCGTGTTCATCACGGGCCTGGAGGAGGGCTTGTTCCCGCACGAGAACTCGATGACCGACACGGATGGCCTGGAAGAAGAGCGCCGCCTGATGTACGTGGCGATCACGCGGGCGCGCAGGCGCTTGCACATCAGCTTCAGCCAGACGCGCATGCTGCATGGCCAAACGCGCTACAACATCAAGAGCCGTTTCCTGGATGAGTTGCCCGAGGAGTCCTTGAAGTGGTTGACGCCGCGCAACCAGGGCTTTGGTTCGGGCTTTGCCAAGTCATACCAGGAGGCCTGGAGCAGTGGCAAGGGCATGGGCTCGGTGGTGGGGGCGGGTGCCCTGCCTTACCGGTCTGGCGGCAATTACCACGGCGCCAAGAAGGAAGACGACTTCAAGGACCTGACCGCGCCTTTGCCCAACAAGATGGCCCAGGCCAAGAGCGAGGGTGGCTTCCGATCAGGTCAGAGCGTGTTCCACAACAAGTTTGGCGAAGGTGTGGTGTTGACGCTGGAAGGCAATGGCGCGGATGCGCGCGTGCAGGTCAACTTTGGGCGCCATGGCACCAAGTGGTTGATGCTGAGCATGGCCAAGCTGACCCCGATCGAATGAATGACGCGGGGCCTTACACCAGGCCGTTGCGGATGGCGTAGACCGTGAGCTCGGAGTTGTTGGCCAGGCCCAGCTTCTCCAGCACGCGGGCGCGGTAGACGCTGACGGTCTTGGGGCTGAGCAGGAGCTTTTCGGCGATGTCTGACAGCTTCTTGCCCGAGGCGATCATCACCAGGGTCTGCAACTCGCGGTCGGACAGCTTTTGATGGGCGTCTTCAGGCGCGGGCGTGGTCAGGTTGTCGACCAGCATCTGCGCCATCTCGGGCGTCACGTACTTCTTGCCCTGCGACACGGTGCGCACGGCGGCCACGATCTGGGCGGCGTCGCTGCCTTTGTTCAAGTAGCCCGCCGCACCCGCTTTCAAAGCGCGCATGGCGTATTGGTCTTCGGGGTACATGGACACGACCAGCACCTTCAAGGTGGTGCCTTCTTCCTTCAGCACATGCAGCACGTCAAGGCCGCTGCGGCCGGGCAGGTTGATGTCCAGCACCAGCACATCGCAGGATTTCGAACGCAGCAATTCGCGCAGTTCGCCGTAGTCGCCAGCCTCGCCGACGACGTCGATGTCATCAGCATCGGCCAGCGTGTCGCGGATGCCGCGACGGATCAAGGCGTGGTCGTCACACAGAATCACTTTGATCATTGGGTACCCCATGCGGTGGGGTCGTCAGGGTCGCCTTCGGTACCGACGGTATCGATGCTCAATTCTGGCGCAATTGCATCCAGGAAACCGTTTTCAGGGCCGGACAAAGGCACCGACAGAATCAAGGTTGTGCCATTGGCGCCACTGCTGATGTCCACCCAGCCGCCCACGGTTTCGGCCCGCTCATGCAAGCCCCGGATGCCGAAGGATTTGGCCTTGGCCAGGTCTTCGGGGCTGAGGCCTTTGCCGTTGTCGCTCATTTCAAGTGACAGCACGCCGCCAGCCTGGGCCAGGTCCACGCTGACGCGCGTGGCTTGCGCATGTTTGGACACGTTGGTGAGCGCCTCTTGCGCGAAACGGTAGGCCACCAGCGGCACCCCGGCCGACAGCACCATCTGCTCGTGGCTGGTGCGGAACTCGGTGGCGATGCCAGTGCGTTTGGCGAATCGATCGCTCATCCATTGCAGGGCGGCCACCAGGCCTTGCTCCAGGATGGCGGGCCGCAGGTTGTGCATGATGCGCTGCGTGGCCTCATGGGCCATGGTGACGGCCTCCATGGCCTGCTGCGCGTGCTCGGCGATGTCGGGCGTGGTGGCATGCCGGGCGATCCAGGCCAGGTCGAACTTGACGGCGGTGAGCGCGCCACCCACGTCGTCGTGGATCTCACGCGCGATGGCGGCGCGCTCCTGCTCGATGGTGGTCTGCAAATGCTGGGCGAGTTCGCGGATTTGCTGGCGTGAACGGGTCAGGGCCAGGTCGGCATACTGTTTCGCGATGCGGGTGCGGTTGGCCTCGATGGCCAGCAGCGCGGCCGGGGCCAGGCGGGCCAGATTGCTTTTCAGCAGGTAATCGTTGGCGCCGTTGCGCATGGCTTGCACGGCGATGTCTTCGCCGATCTCGCCGGACACCAGGATGAAGGGCACCAGCTTGCCCAGCGAGCGCACCTTGTCCAGCGCGGCCAGGCCGGAGTAGCCGGGCAGGTTGTAGTCCGACAGGATCAAATCCCATTCCTGCTCGAGGGCTTCGGCCAGGCTGGCCTCGTTTTCCACGCGCAGCACCTCGGCCAGGATGCCGCCCCGGCGCAGGTGAATCATCACCAGGTCATGGTCGGGTTCGCTGTCTTCCAGGTGCAGGACCCGGAGCCGAACGGGCGATTCGGCGGTCGCGTGGGCGGGGGCCGCAGGCGGCCGTGGAAAGGAAGGGGGCGTGAAATGGTCGGACACAGGGGGCCTTCAATCCTTCGATTTGCGCCAAGTTTTCCCGCGTCATTGTGACTACTCGGCGGCCGAATAAGTGAAAAATTCTAACAATCGCGCAAGTCCCGCGCATTTCCTGCCGATATAGGGAATGACCTCGGTGTGACATGCGCACCGACATGCCAGTCCCGCAGTTTGGGGCCCCGAAACCAGGTTCAGTGGAGTCACGGATGCTGACCAACGAAGAGAGCGAAGTGAGCGCCCCCCCTGCAGAGATGTCTCTGTTGGCCGCGGCTGCTTTGCAGGACCACCTGATGACGGCGGCCAATGACTTGGAGCGGCTTCAGCGTTTGCTGGACGACGCCTGCGGTGCCCTGATTGACGGTTTTCACGGCGCGGCCAGCCAATTGGGCGCGGTGATTGACCAGGGCGGCAAAGAGCTGCCCCCCGCCTTGCAGGAAACACTGCAGACGCTGTACCGAACGGTGACGGCGCTGCAATTCCAGGACATGGCGACCCAATTGATCGTTCACACCAACCGGCGCCTTCGCAGTTGCGCCGACCAGATTGCCAGGGATGCCATGGGCGATGACCCCGATGGCGAAGCGATCGTGGATGAAGGACCCCTCAAGCCCAATCCCGTGACCCAGGACGAAATGGACGCTGGGTCTGTGGAGTTGTTTTAAAGATTTCGTCTCACCTGCCGAAATACCGATCGATGTTGATTGGCTTTTTTCTGGCCCCCTGACCTGTTTTGTTTTTATTCAAGCCCCCCGGAGAGCGACATGCATTCAATCCTTGCCGTCGACGATTCAGCCTCAATGCGGCAGATGGTTTCTTTCACGCTCAAGAGCGCCGGTTACAACGTCGTCGAAGCCGTTGATGGCCAGGACGCCTGGGAAAAGGCGGGGGGCCGCAGTTTTGACCTCGTGCTGACCGACCAGAACATGCCCCGCATGGACGGCATCAGCCTGACCAAAAAGCTGCGCGAGAACCCGCAATTCAAAGCCACGCCGATCCTGATCCTGACGACCGAGTCCAGCGACCAGATGAAGATGGCGGGTCGCTCCGCTGGCGCCACGGGCTGGCTGGTCAAACCTTTTGACCCCAACAAATTGCTGGAAGTCATCAAGAAGGTGATTCGCTGAGGCGAGTCGACCAGGCATTGATTGAAGCAGTGATCACGCACAAGATATTCAGGAGCCGGACATGGCAGAGATGAACACCGACAACAGCCAATCCGCAGGGATTGACCTTAGCCAGTTTTACCAAGTCTTCTTTGAAGAAGCCGGTGAGAACCTGGACAACATGGAGCGGCTCCTGCTCGGCCTGGACATCACCCAGGCGGATGATGAAGAACTGAACGCCATCTTCCGCTGCGCGCATTCGATCAAGGGCGGCGCGGCCACCTTTGGTTTCAGCGACGTGGCCGAATTGACCCACCAAATGGAGACGCTGCTGGACAAGCTGCGTCGCCACGAGTTGGCCCCCAATGCGAGCATGGTCGATGTGCTGCTGGCCTCGGGCGATGCGCTCAAGGCGCAACTGGCGCGCCACCAAGGCAATGGTGGCGATGCGATCGACACCACGGATTTGCTGGCCAATGTTCGCGCGCTGGTCGCGGGTCAAGCGCCAACGGCCGTGGCGGCTGCGCCGGCCGTGGTGGCACAAGTTGCCGCTGCGGCACCTGCCAAGGGCAAGCGCCTGGTTGAGCTGCGCGTCGGGCCGTTGAGCAACCTGGCTCAGGCTGACGAATTGCGTGATCTGTTCAAGGAAATCGAAGGCCTGGGCACGATCGAGGATTTGCCCAGCTTCCCGGACCAAGCCAACACCCGTCGGTTCAAGCTGGAAACGGCATCGGCCGAATCGGACCTGCTGGACCTGTTCACCTTCCACGTGTCGCGCGAAGAGGTCGTCTTCCTGCCGTGGAGCGAAGGCGGTGTGCAAGTCGATCCTGACAAGGGCCTGTTCGAGGGGGGGGCTGCGGCTGCTCACGAAGAGCCGGGCTACGGATTCTTTGACAACGCACCTGGCGCGCCCTTGAGTGGCGTTGCCTCCGCCTCATCGGCCTCTGCCGAAGTGGTGCAGGCGTCTTCTGCGGCCGCCAAACCTGCGGCCAAGGCCGACAAGCCTGCAGCCGGCGGGCTGGAGTCGTCGACCATCCGCGTGTCGGTCGAGAAGGTCGACCAGCTCATCAACCTGGTGGGCGAGTTGGTCATCACACAAGCCATGCTGGCGCAAAACAGCCGTGGTCTGGACCCGGTGCTGTACCAGCAACTGGTCAGCGGCCTGACCGACCTGGACCGCAACACCCGCGATCTGCAGGAAGCGGTCATGTCGATCCGGATGATTCCGATGTCGACGGTGTTCAGCCGCTTCCCGCGCATGCTGCGCGACCTGGCCAACAAGCTGGGCAAGAAGGTCGAGCTGGTCATGCAAGGTGAATCCACCGAGCTGGACAAGGGGCTGGTCGAGAAGATCACCGACCCCTTGACCCACTTGGTGCGCAACTCCTGTGACCACGGCGTGGAAATGCCGGCCGATCGTCTGGCCAGGGGCAAGCCCGAAGTGGGCACCATCACCCTGGCAGCATCGCACCAAGGCGGCTCGATCGTCATTGAAGTGCGTGATGACGGCCGTGGCCTGAACCGCGAAAAACTGATCAGCAAGGCGCGCGAAAAAGGCATCGATGCGCCGGACACCATGTCCGACAGCGACTGCTGGAACCTCATCTTCGCGCCAGGTTTCTCAACCGCCGACGAAGTCACCGACGTGTCGGGCCGAGGCGTGGGCATGGACGTGGTCAAGCGCAACATCACCTCGCTGGGAGGCACGGTCGAGATCGACTCTGCCGAAGGCTACGGCATGCGCGTCTCGGTGCGCTTGCCGCTGACCCTGGCCATCATGGACGGCATGAGCGTGGGCGTGGGCGAAGAGGTCTACATCCTGCCGCTGTCGTCGGTGGTGGAGAGCTTCCAGGTCAACGAGGAGATGGTCAAGACCATCGGTGGCTCGGGCCGCGTCGTCGAGGTGCGCGAAGAGTACATGCCGGTGATCGAGCTGGAGAAGGTCTTTGGCGTGCCCCGATTCGACTGGGAACACACCAGCGGGATCATGGTCGTGGTGGAAGCCGAAGGTGGGCGCGTGGCGCTGCTGGTGGACGAGCTGCTGGGCCAACAGCAGGTGGTCGTCAAGAACCTGGAAAGCAATTACCGCAAAGTCAATGATGTCTCGGGGGCCACCATCATGGGTGATGGCCGCGTGGCGCTGATTCTGGACGTGGGCAGCTTGGTGCGTCGTTCGCGCCATTGAGCTGAACCACCCGCAAGCAATAGATACCTTGGAGCACAAGCCATGGGCATGATGGAAAAACTGGACCTGCAGACCGACCTGGCGCGCGAGTACCTGACCTTTCGACTGGGCGATGAAGAGTACGGCATCGACATCCTGAAGGTGCAGGAGATCCGCGGCTACGAGAACCCGACCCGCATCGCCAATGCATCGCACTTCCTCAAGGGCGTTGTCAACCTGCGCGGCACGATTGTCCCTATCGTTGACCTGCGTTTGCGCTTTGGCTGCGCCTCGGCGGAGTACAACGCCTTCACGGTGTCCATCGTCTTGCACATCGGCCACCGAACCATCGGCACGGTGGTCGATTCGGTGAGCGACGTGATGGAGATCCCGGCCGAGTCCGTGCGACCCGCGCCTGAAATGCATTCGGCCATCGACGCCAGCTTCATCCGTGGCCTGGCCCAGGTGGGCGAGCGCATGGTGATCCTGCTGGACATCGAAGGCCTGTTGATGAGCCCGGACATGGGCTTGGCCGACTGACCTTGACTTTCGCCTCACCCCTCACGACTGATTGGAAACTGACATGAAAACCAAACTCGCGCTGATGTTGTCTCTGGCTCTTTCGGTGGGGGCGTTCAGCGTCCAGGCCGCTGAAGGTGGCGCCAACAAGGATGATGCGGTGGCCATGGTCAAGAAGGGCGTGGCTTACGTCAAGTCGGCCGGCAAGGACAAGGCCTACGCCGACATCAGCGACAAGGCCAATGCCGAGTTTCACCACCAGGACCTGTACCTCACGGTGTATGCGCTGGACGGCACGGTGAAGGCGCACGGCGCCAATGCCAAGATGATCGGCAAGAACCTGATCGAGCTCAAAGACATCGACGGCAAGGCCTTCGTGAAAGAGCGTGTGGACATGGCCAAAACCAATGCCACCTTCTGGCAGGACTACAAGTTCACCAACCCCGAAACCAAGAAGATCGAGCCCAAGAGCATGTATTGCGAGAAGCTTGAAGACACCGTGGTTTGCGGCGGCATCTATAAATAACGGCGGTTTCCCTCACTCAGCGTCTGGGTTGGGCGCAGGAATCTAGTATGAAACTGCGTACCAAACTGATGGCGGCGCCGGCACTCGCCAGCGTCGTCTTGTTCCTGGCTTTGCTGGGCTTTGTGTGGGTGCTGTCCAATGATCGCCAGAACAGCCAAGGCACGCACGACAGCAGCCTGCGGCAGCAGCTGGCCATCGTGGGGGTGGCCGGCAAGCTCTCCGATGTTCACGTGTCGCTGTACCGCACGATTGCCTTGATTGCCTCGCTCAGCGAGGACGACGTCAAACAGCGTCGGCAGGCCTTGCCTGTCGCGGTGGCGGCCATTCAGAAAGCGGTGGCCAACAGTTTCAAGGCCGGCGAGCTGGATGCGGAATCGACCAAGGCATTCGAGCAGTCCCTGACGGACTACGTCAAGGCGGCCGACAACGCCATCGACCTGTCCACCATGGACCCCAACACTGGCGTGGCCGCCTTGCAAACGGCGGACGGCTATTTCAGGAAGTCAGCCGAGCAGATGTCTGCTTTGGTCACGCGGGTTCAAAAGAATGCGGAAGGCCAAGTCGAGGCGTTGGAGGCCAAGTCCCGAGCCACCCAGATCGTCATCGCGACCGTGGCCGGTCTGGCGGGCCTGTGCTCGTTGCTGGTCGCGTGGAGCAGCCAGGGCCGCGTGGTCCGTGACTTGCAGATGGCCGTGAAGGCCGCCGACGAAGTGGCCGAAGGGCGCTTCGACCTTGTGCTGGAAAGCCGCAACGACGACGAGATTGGCCAGTTGCTGAAGGCGCTGGGCCGCATGGTGTCGCAGTTGTCCCGCTCGATCAACACGGTGCGCCTGGCGGCCAATTCCATCGGCACGGCCTCCAGCGAAATCGCGGCCGGCAATCAGGACTTGAGCCAGCGGACCGAGAACACCGCGTCCAGCTTGCAAGAGACCGCATCGTCCATGGCCCAGCTGACCACCACGGTGCGTCACACGGCCGAGTCGGCCCGTTCGGCGGACTCGCTGGCCAACGCGGCGGCAGATTCCGCGCGTCGGGGCGGCGAGGTGATGTCGCAGGTCGTGTCCAACATGGCCGAGATCGACACCGCTTCGCGCAAGATCAACGAGATCATCAGCGTGATCGATGGCATCGCTTTCCAGACCAACATCCTGGCCTTGAACGCGGCCGTTGAAGCCGCGCGGGCTGGCGAACAAGGCCGTGGCTTCGCGGTCGTGGCCACCGAGGTGCGCTCGCTGGCGCAACGCAGTGCAGGCGCTGCGCGTGAGATCAAGACGCTGATCAGCGCTTCGTCGGAACGGGTTGAAACCGGTGCGCGGCTGGTGAACGAGGCGGGCAAGTCCATGCACGACATCGTTGAAGGCGTTCAGCGGGTCACGCAGATCATTGGTGAGATCACGCTGGCGGCCGAACAGGAGTCGCAAGGCATCACGCAGGTCAGCATGGCGGTCACGCAGCTTGACCAGATGACTCAGCAGAATGCGGCGCTTGTCGAGCAATCGGCGGCGGCCGCTGAAAGCCTCAAATCGCAGTCGCACACTTTGACCGAGGTGGTCAGCCAGTTTCGCTTGGCGAAAAGCTGATCCATCGCCCTCAAGCTGCCCGCCAAATGCGGCATTAGTGCCGCGCGCATCACCCCTGCTTACAGGGTGTCCTGCAACACTGGGAGCCATGTGATGGTGATGAGGTGCGGCATGGTCAAGATAATCTCGATGAGTGCGGTGGGTTTGGTGTTGTGGTGCAGCCAGGTGATGGCCTCCACCACGTTCCAGCCCGGCGATTCTGAACAGGCTTTGAGCCAGGCTCTGGTCGAGGCCACCTGGCCCGCCGACATCACCCAACTGGCCACCAACTACCTGGAACGCTATCCATTGGCTGCAGGGGCCGCCACGGCGCGCCGCCTGAAAGACCAGGCAGCCAAACCCGAGGCCGTGCTGGCCCGCACCGATGTTCGCCTGTACCGCCGGGCTTTCGCGTTGGCCGAGTCAAAGCCCGAGTTGGCGCCAGACATCCACCGGGCTGCCTTGGGTGATCATGTGGCTGCCATGCGCATGTCGCAGGCGCATCAGCGCGGTGAACGCGGCGCGGCCAAGGACGAGCGGTTGACGCTTGGGTGGCTGCAATACGCTGCCGTGCTGGGCAATGACCAGGCTGCTTACGATCTGGCGGTGTATTTCCGCCAGCAGGATCAACCCGCTGTGGCATCGCAATACGAGGCCATGGCGGTGGCCTTGAACCACCCCTTTCCCACCGAGCTGGATCACGTTCGCAAGTGAAGTGAACGTCTCAGTTCAGCGCGGCCTGGATGGCGATGTCCAGCGCCTTCAATTCGGCGCGCATGCCGTCCCAATGGCTTGAAGCCACCTCGCGTTGCGCCGATCCCCAGATGGGCTGAGGAAAGTGTTTGTCATCGGCAAAGCGCGCGATGACATGCCAATGCAGGTGGGGCACCACATTGCCCAAGCTGGCCAAGTTCACCTTGGTGGGGTGCAGGTGCTCTCGCACCAGCGATTCCACTTTGGACAAGGCTTCCATCAGGTAGACGCGGTCGGCCGTTGGCAGGTCGGTGAACTCGGCAGCGTGGTCGTTCCAGATCACCCGGTAAAAGCCGGGGTAGTCCACGTCCAGCACGCGGATCACCCGAAGCTTCAGATTGCGCATGACCAGGAACCCCCCGTCGGTCACGCACAACTCGCAGCCCGGCTTGCGGGTGAGGTCCAACTGCCCCATCAGACCAGCACGCGCTCGATGCCGCCATCATTGGCACGCTTGACGTAGTCGGGCATCCAGTTTTCGCCCAGGATCTGGCGCGCCATCTCGACCACGATGTAGTCGGCCTCGAGCAAGCCGTTCTGCAGGTCGTCTTCGTAGCGGCTCAGGCCTTGCAGGCAACTGGGGCACGAGGTCAGGATCTTGACGTTTTCCTTGGCGCCCACCTTGCCCTCGGCGCGCAATTGCGCCTCACCCTTGAGGATCTCTTCTTCCTTGCGGAAGCGGATCTGCGTGGAGATGTCGGGGCGTGTGACGCCCAGGGTGCCTGATTCACCGCAGCAGCGTTTGGATTCGAGCACGTTGTCGCCCACCAGCGCCTTGACCGTCTTCATCGGCTCTTGCAGCTTCATCGGGCTGTGGCAGGGGTCGTGGTACAGGTACGAGTTCTTGCCAGCCAGGGTGATGCCCTTTTCCAGCAGGTATTCGTGGATGTCGATGATGCGGCAGCCCGGGAAGATCTTGTCGAACTGGTAGCCCTGCAACTGGTCGTAGCAGGTGCCGCAGCTCACGACCACCGTCTTGATGTCCAGGTAGTTCAGCGTGTTGGCCACGCGGTGGAACAGCACCCGGTTGTCGGTGATCATCTTCTCGGCCTTGTCGAACTGGCCGGATCCGCGTTGCGGGTAACCGCAGCACAGGTAGCCCGGCGGCAGCACGGTTTGCACACCGGCATGCCACAGCATGGCCTGCGTGGCCAGGCCCACTTGCGAGAACAAGCGCTCGGAGCCGCAGCCGGGGAAATAGAAAACCGCCTCGGTGTCCGCCGCCTGCTTGGGGTTGCGGATGATGGGGACGTAGTCCTTGTCCTCGATGTCGAGCAGGGCGCGTGCGGTTTTCTTGGGCAGGCCGCCGGGCAGCTTCTTGTTGATGAAGTGGATGATCTGCGCTTTGATCGGCGCGGAGCCGACCGACGCCGGCGGTGCGCTGGTTTGCTTGCGCGCCATCACCTTCATCACGTCATGGGCCACGCGTTGCGCCTTCATGCCCACGCCCACCATGGCCGAACGGGCCAGCTTGATGGTCTCGGGGTTGGTGGCGTTGAGCATGAACATGGCGGCGGCATTGCCGGGCCTGAAACTCTTCTTGCCCATCTTGCGCAGCAGGTTGCGCATGTTCATCGACACGTCACCGAAATCGATGTTGACCGGGCAGGGCGACAGGCACTTGTGGCAGACCGTGCAGTGGTCGGCCACGTCCTCGAACTCTTCCCAGTGCTTGATCGACACGCCCCGGCGCGTCTGCTCTTCGTACAGGAAGGCCTCGACCAGCAATGAGGTGGCCAGGATCTTGTTGCGCGGGCTGTAGAGCAGGTTGGCGCGCGGCACGTGGGTGGCGCACACCGGCTTGCACTTGCCGCAGCGCAGGCAGTCCTTGACGGACGTGGCGATCTCGCCGATGTCCGACTGCTGCATGATCAGGGACTCGTGCCCCATCAGGCCGAAGCTGGGCGTGTAGGCCTCGCTCAGGTCGGCGTTGTGCACGTCGTCACCCAGGCCCTTCAAGGCGGCGCCGCGCAGCAGCTTGCCCTTGTTGAAGCGGCCATGCGGGTCGACTTTGGCCTTGTAGGCGGTGAAATCGGCCAGCTCTGCATCGCTCATGAATTCGAGCTTGGTGATGCCGATGCCATGCTCGCCCGAGATCACGCCGTCCAGTGAACGTGCCAGTTTCATGATGCGGGCCACGGCTTCGTGCGCCGTCTGCAGCATCTCGTAGTTGTCGCTGTTGACCGGCAGATTGGTGTGCACATTGCCGTCGCCGGCATGCATGTGCAGGGCGGCCCACACGCGGCCGCGCAGCACTTCCTTGTGGATGCGCTTGGCTTCGGCCAGGATGGGCTCCATCGCCGAGCCGCTGAAGATCTTGGCGAACTCGTCGCGCAACTCGCGCTTCCAGCTCACGCGGATCGACCAGGTCTGCAGCAGGTTGAACACCGTGTCGCCGTCTTGCGGGGCGTAGGTGCCGTTGCGGTGTTGTTCGTAGCCCAGTGCGGCGAGTTGATCACCGACGTCGGCCAAAGGCGCGTCAATGCGCTCGTGCAGGAACTGCCACTTGGCGTGGGTTTCGTCCAGCAGGGCCAGGGCGCGTTGCACGCGCTCTTCCAGTTGCTCGGGGCTGGGCAGCTCGCTGGTGTCTTCGACCTTGCCCAAGGGCAGGTGGCCGTTGGACATGAAGGCCTTGAGCTTGTCGACCAAGGCCAGCTTGTTGCGCAGGCTCAACTCGATGTTGATGCGCTCGATGCCCAGGGTGTACTCGCCCATGCGCGGCAGCGGGATCACCACGTCTTCGTTCACCTTGAAGGCGTTGGTGTGCTTGGCAATCGCCGCAGTGCGCTTGCGGTCGGCCCAGAATTTCTTGCGGGCATCAGCGCTCACGGCCACGAAGCCTTCA
>CAZKPN010000014.1:0-64712 GCA_964554655.1 uncultured Aquabacterium sp.
ACCTCGCCCAGGGCGGTGTCGTAGAAGGCGCCTTTGCCGGGCTTGTCGATGACCAGCTCACCCGCGATGGGCGCCAGCTCGGGGATGATGCCGTGGCCAGGCTCGCCGTGGATCAGGATGCGGCCCATGGGGCCCTCGTCGCCGATGCGCAGCTTGGGTTCTCCGCGCAGGCGTTTGGCGGGGGGGCAGTCGGACAGGTCGGGGGCGTGGCCTTCGCGGGTGTGGATGACGTAGCCGCCGCTGGCGCGCCAGGCCTCGAGCACGCGCTTGACGGTGGGCACGATGGCGGCCAGCAGTGACACGTCATTGCCCAGCGTTTCACCAAAGCCGCCCGGCTCGATGAAGTCGCGCTGCATGTCGATGATGAGCAGGGCCGCGTGCGCCATGCTGAAGCTGTACTCGAAAGGTTGGGCGTCCAACGTCAACAGCGTCTGGGTTTCAAGGGTCTCGGTGCTCATGCGGCTTGCTCCAAAGGGGCGGTTTCTTCGTGGTGGCCGCCGCCCATGAAGGCGCCCAGCACACGGCGGTCGGCATCGGCTGCTTGGCATTCATGGACGATGCGGCCTTCGCTCATCACCACGATGCGGTCGGCCAGCTTCAGCAGCTCGTCCAGGTCTTCGCTGACCAGCAGCACGGCGCCCCCCTTGTTGCGCACACCCATGATGCGCGAGTGGATCTCGGCCACGGCGGCGAAGTCCAGGCCGAACACGGGGTTGGACACCAGCAGCACATCGACCTGGCCATCCAGCTCGCGGGCCAGCACGGCGCGTTGCACATTGCCGCCCGACAAGGATTTGATGGGCGCGTTCTCGCCTTGCGTCTTGACGCGGTACTCGGCGATCAACTGTCGGGCCTGGTCGCGCAGCACGCCACCCCGGATCCAGCCACTGCGCGCGGCCGGGGCTTGGTCAAAGCGGCGCAGGCCGATGTTCAGGGCCACGCTCAGGTCGCCCACGCAGGCATTGCGCAAGGGCTCTTCGGGCAGGCTGCGCACATTGAGGCGCTGGTTCTGCTCGCGACGCGCTTGGTACGATTCATTGGCGATCTTCACCTGGCCGGATTCGCGGTCGCGCTGGCCCACCAGCGATTCCATCAACTCACGCTGGCCATTGCCGGAGACACCAGCGATGCCCAGGATCTCGCCAGCGCGCACGTTCAAGCTCAGCTTGTGCACGGCGCGCTCGCCCCGATCGCCCTGCACATCAAGCTTGTCGACTTCCAGGCGCAGGGGCGCGGTGGGGTTGAGCAGCACGCGGTGCAGGGGCGCGGTGGAGACCACCTCTTCCAGCACGGCCTCGGGCACCAGTTCGATCACGTCATCGGCCGCCTTGCTGGGGGCTTTGCGCGCGTGGCTTTCGCCCACCATCTCGGCGCCCAGCAAGGTGGGGTTGGTGTCGGCAACGCGGTGGCTGCCCACCAGGCGGCCTCGGTGCAGCACGCTCACGTCATCGGCGATGTCCATCACCTCGCGGAACTTGTGCGTGATCATGATGATGGAGACCTCGCCCGCGTGCGCCCGATCGCGCAGCAGGCCCAGCACTTCGTCGGCCTCTTGCGGTGTCAGCACCGAGGTGGGTTCGTCCAGGATCAGCAGGCGTGGCTTGAGGTAGAGCTGCTTGAGGATCTCCAGCTTCTGCTTCTCGCCCGCCGACAGGTCCATGGGCCGCGCGTCCAGGTCGAGCTTGAAGGGCGTGGTGTCGAGGAAGGCCTTCAACTCCTGGCGCACCTTGTGCCAGGGGATGATGGTGGGCAGCGTGCCGCGCGCCAGCAGCAGGTTCTCGGCCACCGTCATGCCGGGCACCACGGTGAAGTGCTGGTAGACCATACCGATGCCCAGGTTGCGGGCGACCACCGGCGAGGTGATGGCTTGCTCGCGGCCATCGATCAGCACCGAGCCTTCTTCAGGCTGGTGGTAGCCGACCACGGCCTTGACCAGGGTGCTCTTGCCCGCGCCGTTTTCCCCGAGCAGGGCATGCACGGTGCCTGGGCGCACGTCGATGGAGACGCCGTCCATGGCGACGAAGCTGCCAAAGCGCTTGGTCAACTTGTAGGTGGACAAGGCCAATGCGCCGGTTTTGGCGGGGACGGGGTCGAGGGGGGCGGTCATGGTGGGGGTGCTCCGATCAGGCTTTCATCTCGCGCTTGAACACCGCCAAGGTGTGGGCTTTGACGCGAACGAACTCGGGGTCAGACATCGACTCCGGCTGGCGTGGCCTGGGCAGGTTGAAGGGCACGATCTCGGCAATGCGCGTGGGGCGGCGCGTCAGCAGCAGGATCTCGTCGGCCAGGAACACGGCATCCTCCAGGTCGTGCGAGACGATGACCATGGTCACGCCGGTGGCCAGGTGGGCCTCTTGCAATTTTTCGCGGATGAACAGGGTCATCTCGAAGTCGAGCGCGGAGAAGGGCTCGTCCAGGAACATGACCTCGGGGTTGGGGGCCAGGGAACGCATGATGCACACCGTCTGCATCTGGCCGCCCGAGAGCTCATACGGGTAGCGGGCCAGGTCGAAGCGGATCTCGAAGAGCTTGATCAACTCGTCGACGCGCGCCTGCACCTCGGCCTCTTTCATGCCGTGGCGGCGCAGGGGGTAGGCGATGTTGTCGCGCGCGGTGATCCAGGGGAACAGCGCATCGCGGTAGTTCTGGAACACGTAGCCGATCTTGGTCTCTTTCAGCGTCTTGCCATCGAACAGGATCTCGCCTTTGTCCAGCGGGATCAGGCCGGCGATCATGTTCATCAGGGTGGACTTGCCACAGCCATTGGGGCCGAAGATCGAGACGATCTTGCTGCGGGGCAGGTCGAGGTTGAAGTCCGTGTACAACGGCTTGCCCGCGAAGGACTTGCTCAGGCCCCGCACGGTGACATGAGGACGGGAGGTGGCGGGCATGGCCACGGGTTCATCGGGTTGGAGAACGGCGCTCATGGGGTGATCCTCTTTGATGGCCTGGGGTGCTGATGAGAGGTTGTTGTGTGGTTAATGGGCGTGCGGTGAAACCGAAGCGGGCAGTGGGGCGCACGGCTGCGCTCATGTCCCCCGGCCGGGCTTTGCCCGACCTCCTCCTTTACTTCGCTTCGCCGTGCACCCCACTGCCCGCTTCTTTCACCGCATCGGTGGAGAGAGGGGGATGGGCGGCGGCATTCGCCGTCGCCCATCCCCGGGCCTTCGCGAAGCGAAGGCTTTGCCAGAGCGCCGCCAGACAGAGCGAGGCGGGTGGACAGCGGAGCGAAGTAAAGGAGGAGACCAGGCGCAGCCTGGGCGGGGGACATGAGCGCAGCTGTCCACCCGCCTCGCTCTGTCCCAACCCCAAGCGACGGCAACACCATGCCCCTCATGCCTTGCCACTCCAGTGAACAACCTTGGTTTCGATCAACAGAAACATCAAGTTCAACAGATAGCCCAACGCCCCCGTGATCAAGATGGAGGTGTACATGTCCTTGACATTGAACACCTGCTGCGCATCAATGATCCGGTGCCCCAGCCCCGTCTCCGACCCAATGAACATCTCAGCCACGATCACGATGACCAGCGACATCGACACCCCCGTGCGCAAGCCCACAAAGGTCTGCGCCAGACTTTCCATCAGCATCACATCCTTGAACACATGCCAGCGCGACACCCCCATGATCTGCGCCGCCATCACCCGCGTCTTCTTCGCATTCATCACCCCGTAAGCACTATTGAACAACACCAGCAGCACCGCCGCGAACGCCGCGATGGCGATCTTGTTCGCATCGGTGATGCCGAAGATCAGCAGGAACAAAGGGATCAGCGCCGACGAAGGCGTGGAGCGGAAAAAGTCGATCAAAAACTCAACGCTGCGGTAGGCATTGACCGAACTGCCCAGCATCACCCCCAGCGGCACCCCAATGGCCACCGCGATGCCAAAAGCCGCCAAAGTGCGCCACAAGGTGGCCAGGAAATCCGCCTTGATCGCACCACTCCACACGCTGTCCCACAGGTGCAACAAGGTTTCGCCCGGCGGTGGCAGCAGCACCGGCTTGACCCATTGCGCAGCAATGACCAATTGCCACAGCCCGAACAACAGCAGCGGCCCGATCAGAGGCAGCAAGCGCGCATCGAACAAACGGTCAAGCTGTTTGGGGATCATCGCGTTCAACCTGTGTAGATGAGGGGCTTGACCGGCACGGCGCGCGAGAAGATCTTGCGCTCGGTGAACACGTCGAAGAATTTCTGGAAATAAACCAAGTCCGAGGCCGTGAACTCGTTGTAAAGCGTGAAGCCAGCCAGCGGTACCTCGTTGACCAGCGAGGGATCGATGGAGGTGAACCCATCCAGGTGCTTGCGCACCTCAAGCGGGTTCTTGCGCACGAAATCCACCGCGCGGGCATAGGCGGCGATGTACTTCTTGGCGGCGTCTGGCCGGTCTTTCAAGAAGCTGGTGGTGACGCTGGCCGAGCCACCAAACCAGGGGGCATCGGCCGCGCCCAGCACATACTTGGAGATCACACCGTTCTCCAACACGCGCGTCAGGCCCTTGAGGCGGCCTGCCGTGCCGGTGGGCTCCAGCGTGTAGACGGCATCGAGCTGATCGGCCGCCAGCGCGGGCACGTGCTGGCCAATCGGCAACTCGATCACCTTGGGGTCCACGATGCCGTTTTTCTCCAGGATGATCTTGGCCAGCGTGACGTTCTGGATGCCGGGGCCCGAGGCCACGCGCTTGCCCTTGAGCTCGGCGATGGACTTGATGGGGCTGTCCTTGGGCACCACGAACTGGTCCAGGATCAGCTTGTGGTTGGAGGGGTTGGAACAGATGATCTTGTACAAGCCCGGCGAGACGATCTCGGCCAGGCCCAGCGCGGCCGAGGCCGTGCCATTGGCCGAGCCATGCGTGCGGCCCGCGATCATGGCCTCGGCCACCTGTTGGGCACTGGCGAACTTCACGCCCTCCACGTTCAAACCGGCGTCCTTGAAGAAGCCCCGCTCCAGCGCGGTGTACAGCGGCAGGCCCGAGGCGATGGGCCAGTAGCCGATGAGGATCTTGTCGTCGTTGGCCTGCGCGGTGCCGGCCGTCATGAGCCCGGCGCCCAGGGCCACCGAGGCCGCACCGGCCTGCAGAAATTGCCGACGCCCCGGTTTGTTCGAAGAGGATGAGTTCACAAGGTTTCCAGTGCTTTGATGACGGAGGGGGAATCAGACACGGTGCCGAACACGCCGCCCTGCATCAACACCATGTTGAAAGCAGCCGCGTGGTTGGCGGGGTCGGTGGCGCCGGTGCAGTCGGTCAGGATCACGCACTCGAAGCCACGGTCATTGGCCTCGCGCATGGTGGTGTGCACGCACACGTCGGTGGTGATGCCGGTGAGGATGATGTTCTTGATGCCCTGGGTGTGCAGCAGCATCTCCAGGTCGGTGGCGCAGAAGCAGCCCTTGCCCGGCTTGTCGATGATGGGCTCGCCTTCGATCGGGTACAGCTCAGGGATGATGTCCCAGCCCGGCTCGCCGCGCACCAGGATGCGGCCGCACGGGCCCGCGTCGCCAATGCCCACGCCATTGGTGCCGATCTGCCGCGAGCGCCAGCGCTTGTTGGCCGGCAGGTCGGTCAGGTCGGGCCGGTGGCCTTCGCGGGTGTGGATCACCAGGATGCCCGCCTTGCGCGAGGCGTCGAGCAGCTTCTTGATCGGCTCGATGGGGGCGCGCGTCATCGACAGGTCGTAGCCCATCTTGTCGACATAACCGCCCACGCCGCAGAAGTCGGTCTGCATGTCGATGATGATCAGCGCCGTGTTCGAGGCCTGCAGGTCGCCGTCATACGGCCAGGCGTAAGGTTTTGACTCAATCGTGATGGTCATGCGGCCTCCTTGAACAAGGACTCTTGCTTGCTGTTGTCCAGCAGGTTGGGCTCGTTGCCCTGGAACTCGCGGGTGGGTGCGGGGATGCCGCAGGAGGTGCCGTCCGTCACCACCACGTCGTCGTCCCATCGCAATGAAAACTGGCCCGACACCATGTCCTGCATGTAGGTGTAGGGGCAGTCCTGCGCCCCACCCTTCACAGCGGCGTAACCACGGCGGTAGAGCTGGTAGATGTTGTTCTCGACACCCCAGTTCAGGCGGGCCTCGCGGATCAGGTCGGGCCGGATCTCGGCGCAGATGATTTCATCGGGCCGCCCGCCACCCTGCACGGCCACCGTGCCATCGAAGTTGCAGACCATGGCCTCGCCCATCGAATCGAAGGTGCCATCGCTGCCGCACAGGCACACGCTGGCCGTGGCCATCAGGTTGTGGAAGGCATTGGCTTGGTTGGTGATGCTCCAGGCGTGGCGCACCGGCGCGGTGTAGCCCGCCGTGCGGATCATCAACTCGGCCCCCTTGTAAGCGCACTCGCGCGCCATCTCGGGGAACATGCCATCGTGGCAAATGATCAACGACAGCTTCACGCCCTTGGGCCCATCAATGACGGGGATGCCCATGTTGCCGGGCTCCCAGGGCTCCACCGGCACCCAAGGGTGGAACTTGCGGTAGTACAGCTTGAGCGCACCCTGGTCGTCAAAAATCAGGCCGGTGTTGTAGGGCATGCCATGCGGGTTCTGCTCCATGATCGAGAAGCAGCCCCAGATCTTGTGCGCAATGCACGCCGCGCGCAGGGCCGCCACTTCGGGGCCATCCAACGTCACCATCAGCTCCGGTGCCGTGCTCATCGACAGGCCATGCAGCGAGTATTCGGGGAACACCACCAGGTCCATGCCCGGGTAGCTGCGCCGTGCTTTGCCCACCATGTCGACCACGCGCTGGGTTTGCGAGGCCAGTTGCGCCGGGGTCTCGACCACCGGCAACTGCAATTGCACCAGGCCCACGACCACACCGTTGGGCGATTTGTTGAGTCCACTGAGTCCGCTCATGCTGTGCTCCTTTCTTTCGTCTAGCGTGACACGTTCAATTCCATCGGGGCGCCTTGCAGCGATCGCTTGGGCGAGCAGGTCCAGATCAGGATCAGCAAGGTCAAGGCATAGGGCATGGCGTTGAACAGGTGGTAGCCCGCGCTGATGCCCACCGATTGCAAGGCCGGGCCCAAGGCGCCCGCACCACCGAACAGCAAGGCGGCCCACAAGCACTTCATGGGTTGCCAACCCGCGTAGATCACCAAGGCCACCGCGATCAGGCCTTGCCCGCTGGACAAGCCTTCGTTCCAGCTGCCCGGGTAATACAAGGACAGCGAAGCACCACCCAAGCCCGCGATGAAGCCGCCCGCCATCGTGGCCAGCACGCGCACGGTGTTGACCGAGTAGCCCAAGGCGCGCGACGCATCGCTCGAATCGCCCGCCATGCGCACGATCAAGCCCCAGCGCGTGTTGGCCATGGCCCAGGCCATCAAGGCCGCCAACGCCACACCGATGGGGAACAAAGCATTGATGCGCAAGGCCGCCTGCACCTGCTGCGAATCGCTCCAACCGCCCAGGTCAATCGAAGGGATCTGCGCGGCTTGTGGCTGGATCAAACCCTTGCCCAGGTAGAAGGCCAGGCCCGCACCCAACAGCATCAAGGCGATGCCGGTGGCGATGTCGTTCACACCTTTCAGCGAACACAGCAGGCCGTGCAGCAAGGCCAGCAAAGCGCCAGCACACCCCGCGAGCAACACGCCCAACCAAGGCGAGCCCGTCAAGTAGCTGCCACCAAAACCCGCCATGGCCGACAGCACCAGCACGCCCTCCAGGCCCAGGTTGATGCGACCGGATTTCTCCGTCAGGCACTCGCCCAGGCTGACGAACAGGAAGGGTGTGCCGACCCGGATCGCGCCACCCAGCACCGCGATGATCACGTCGAACCAGATGGAGGATTCACTCATGCGGGCACCTGTGACAGGCTGTTGGCGGGGATGCCAGGACGGCGGGCCAGCAATTCACCCAGGCGGCCCCGCAGGGCCTCGCTGGCCAAAATCATGACGAAGGCAAAGCCTTGCAGCACCAGCACCGAGGCATCGGGCAGATCCAGGCGACGTTGCAGCAAGCTGCCCGCCGAACCAAAGCCGCCGAACAGGATGGCCACCGGGATCACGGCCCAAGGGTTGTGGCGCGCCACGAAGGACACCAGGATGCCCGTGTAGCCCAGGCCCGCAATCAGGGAGGCATTGGCATTGGTGTGCACCGCCGACACCTCAATGGCACCTGCCAGGCCCGCACAAGCCCCGCCCAAGGCGCAGGCCGTGATCACCAAGCGGTGGCTGGGCAAGCCCACCAGGCGCGCGGCCCGGGCATTGCCGCCGACCACCCGTGTGGCAAAACCGTGCGTGGAACCGTACAACCAGAAGCCCGCGATCAGGCAGCAGGCCACGCCCCAGACCAGCCCCCAGTGCACCTCATAACCAGGGATCAAGCCCATCAGAATCGCGGGGTCCAGGGGCAAGGTCGAAGGCTTGTTCAAGCTGGATGGATCGCGCATGGGCCCTTCCACAAAGTGCTTGAACAGCGCCACCGCCAGGTAGCCCATCAGCAAGGAACTGATGGTTTCGTTCACACCCCGGTACTGCCGCAACGCGCCCACGATGCCGATCCACGCGGCACCCGCCGCCGCACCGGCCAGCAACACCATCACGGTGCCCACGGCAGAGGCCGGTGGCGCGAACAGGTAGGGCAGGCCAGCGCAAGCCAGCCCACCCAACACCAAGGCCCCCTCACCGCCAATCACCATCAGCCCCGCCCGCTGCGGAATCGCCACGCACAAGGCGGTCAACATCAAAGGCGCCGAGCGCTGCAAGGTGTTCTGCCACGAGAACGCATCGCCAAACGCGCCCTTGAACAGCAGGATCCAGGTCTCGGTGGGCGAGGTGCCGCCCAGCCACACGAAGCCGCCAAACAGCAGCACCGCCCCGGCCAGCGCCAGGATGGGCAAGGCGATGCTTTCCACAGCCGACGCCATCGATGAAGAACCGCTCATGTGAACCGCCTTGTCAAGCTAGAAACCGGAACTCAGACCTTGCCGATGACACCTTCGACCAGGTAGTTCATGCCTTCCAGCGCCGGATCGATCTGCTTCATGGTCGTGCCCTTGGCCACCACCACCTTGCCGGTGTTGTCCTTGATCTCGCCCTTGAAGATCTCGAACTCGTCTTTCAGCATCAGGGCCTTGATGGCGTCGGCGTTCTTGCGCGCGCCTTCGCTCACGGCGGGGCCGTAAGGCGAGGTCTTGACGAAGCCTTCCTTCAAGCCACCACGCAAGAAGTTGGGGTGCTGCTTGCCGGTGCGCGCGGCATCCACGATCTGCTTGTAGGGCGTGACCCAGTTCCACTCGGCGCCGGTGAGGTAAGCATTGGGGGCCAGCTTGGCTTGCGAGGCGTGGTAACCGCAGACGAACTTGCCGCGCTTGGCGGCTGTCTCCACGATGACCTTGGGGCCGTCCACGTGCATGGTGAACACGTCCACGCCCTGGTCGGCCAGGCTGTTGGTGGCTTCGGCCTCTTTCACCGGCATGGACCAGTCACCCGTGAAGATGACGGCGCAGGTGATGTCCGGGTGCACCGAGCGCGCGCCCAGCGTGAAGGCGTTGATGTTGCGCAGCACCTGGGGGATGGGCTTGGCCGCCACGAAGCCGATCTTCTTGGACTTGGTGGCGTGGCCGGCGATCACGCCGTTGAGGTATTGGGCTTCGTCGATGTAGCCGAAGAAGCTGCCCACGTTCTTGGGGTGCTTGGCCGCGTCCCACATGCCGCCGCAATGGGCGAAGCGCACGTCGGGGTTCTTCTTGGCCACGTCCAGGATGTGGGGGTTGAAGTAACCGAAGGAAGTGGGGAACAGCAGCGTGGCGCCATCCTGCGAGATCATGCCCTGCATGGTCTTTTGCACCGATTGGGTCTCGGGCACATTTTCTTCGCCCACGATCTTGATGCCAGGCATCTTCTTGATCTCGGAGGCCGCTTCATAGTGCGACTGGTTGTAGCCAAAGTCGTCCTTGGGGCCCACGTAGATCATGCCAATGGTGATGGGCTTTTGCGCCAGCACCAGGTCAGACCAGCCCGCCATGGCGACACCCGCCCCCGTGGCGCCCACCGTTTTGAGCCAAGAACGACGATTCCATTGATCCAGCGACATGCGTTTTCTCCTTGCACCGGCTTGATGCACCGTTGATGTACCAGCTTGTATACCAGCAACATGCATGCCGCCCCAAGGGGGTGCAAGGCGCCCCTCAGGGCTGGGGAAAATGCAGCGTCTGCGTCGGGAAGGCGACCTGGGCGCCGTGCTGCGCCACGATCCGGCCGATGTTCAGCAGCACGTCTTGCTTGACCTCCTGGTAGGCCACCCACACCACGGTTTTGGTGAAGGCGTAGACCATCAGGTCCAGCGATGAGGCCCCGAACTGGGTGAAATTGACGATCAGCGTCTGCGTGGCGTCGATGTCGGGGTGCGCCGCCAGCATCGCTCGGATGTCGGCCACGATGGGCGCCACGCGGTTGATGTCTTCGTAGCGCAGGCCAATGGTCTCCTTGATGCGCCGGTGGCTCATGCGCGAGGGGTTCTCCACCACGATGTTGGTGAACACCGCGTTGGGCACGTAGATCGGGTTCTTGTTGAAGGCGCGCACGCGCGTGTGGCGCCAGCTGATGTACTCCACCGTGCCTTCGATGCTCTTGTCGGGCGAGCGGATCCAGTCGCCCACGCTGAAGGGGCGGTCCAGGTAAATGGTCAGGCCACCGAAAAAGTTGGCCAGGATGTCCTTGGCGGCAAAGCCCACCGCGATGCCGCCCACCCCGCCCAGGGCCAACAGCCCGGTGATGTGAAAGCCCAGCGTTTGCGCCACCATCAGCACCGCCACCACGAAGGTGACCAGGCGCGCCAGCTTGCCCAGGGCATCGATGGTCGTGCCATCCACCTCTTCGCCGCGCGCCTCGCGGTCGGCAATGATGTGGCGGCCGGCCTTGCCGATGAAGCGCAGCAGAAACCAGACCACGCAGGCGATCAGCGCCACATCGCGCAAGGACTGCACCTCGGCCAGGAAGGGCTCTTCCACATGCCGCTGCAGCACGCGCGCCATGTAGCTCAAGCCCACCACCCACATGGCCACCAGGATGGGCCGACGCGCGGTGCTGACCACGGCTTCATCCCAGGCCGTGGCCGTGCTCGCCGTCCACCGCGCGGCTTGGCGCAGCAACACTTGGGCAAGCTGGTTCAGCACAATGGTGATCACCGCGATGGCGATCAAGGATGCCACCCACGGCTCGATGCCCACGTGGCGGCTCAACCAATCACTCATGATGTTCATGCCAACACTGTAACGGCCCGGTGCCCAGGAGAAGCCATGGAACTCAAACTCACGCTGATCGGGACTGCCCTTTGCCTGGCAGTCATGGGCGCATCAAGCTGCGCCTTCGCCCAGGACACCTTCAACTACCGGGGCCTGTGCGATGCATCGGCCGCCGTGGCGCTGGATGCCGATCACTTCGTGGTGGCCGACGATGAACGCAACACCCTGGTGGTGTATCGGCGCGGGCAAGCTTCTGCGGTGGACAAGCTGGACGTCTCAAGCTTTCTGGGCACCAAGCCCGACAAGGAGTCGGACATCGAAGGCGCGGCGTCCATCGGCCAACGCACCTACTGGGTGTCTTCGCATGGGCGCAACAGCGAGGGCAAGCGGCAGGATCGACGTTTGCGCTTCTTTGCGACCGAGGTGATCAGCCGCGCTGCGCCGCCAAAGCAGCCCCCGTTCAAGCTGGTGACCGTGGGCAAGGCGTACTCGGGCTTGTTGGACGACCTGCTGGCGGCCCCCTCATTGGCGGCGTTCAAGCTGGCCGGTGCGGCAGCCCAAGCCCCCGAGGCGGAGGACGGGCTGAACATTGAAGGCCTGGCCGCCACGCCTGACGGGCGCCTGCTCATCGGGTTCAGAAACCCGGTGCCGCAGCAGCGCGCCTTGCTGGTGCCGCTGGAGAACCCCAACGAGGTGATCGACCACGGCGCACGCGCTCGCTTGGGCCAGGCTATTCAGCTGGACCTGGGGCGGCGGGGGATTCGCAGCATTGACTGGGTGGGGTCGGCTTACCTGATCGTGGCGGGGCCGTCGGCGGACACAGGGACGTTTGCGCTGTATCGCTGGTCGGGTGAGCCAGCCCAGGCGCCCGTGCTGGTGAAGAGCGTTGACTTCAAAGGCCTGCACCCGGAGGCGCTGTTCGCGGTGCCGGGCACACAGGGGTTTCAGGTCTTGAGTGACGATGGGCAACGCCAGCATCGCGGCTTGGCGTGCAAGGCACTGCCACGTGGCTGGCAAAGCTTTCGGAGTTGGGGGCCGGGCTGACAGGGCCGTGCGTGGGTCTTTCTATCCCAGCCACGCCTTGGCCATGCTGGCATACAGCGGAATGCCGACCAAGATGTTGAACGGGAAGGTCAGCCCGAGGGACATGCCCATGTACAGCGCGGGCTGGGCTTCCGGGACCGCATGGCGCAGCACGGCCGGCACGGCGATGTACGAGGCACTGGCTGACAACACCGCGATCAGCGTGGCATTCGCCACATCCAGCCCCGCCATGGCAGCTAATCCGAGCGCTGCCGTGGCGTGCACCAGCGGCGCCACGACGGCGTAGACCAGAAGCCAGGGTGACAGTGCCTTCAGGCCGGCGAGGTGGCGAGCGGTGAGCAGGCCCATGTCGAGCAGGAAGAAGGCCAACAGTCCTTTGAAGAGATCGCCGATGAAGGGCTTCATCACCGTTTCGCCGTGTGCCCCGCTCACCATGCCAATCACCATGGCACCCAGCAGCAACAGCTGAGCGCCGTCGGTGAAGGCCTCATGCAGCACCTTGCCCAGGGGCAGCGGGGCTGCGCCACCGCTACCCAGCACGGCCGTTGCGCCCGGGCGCTGCACCACCATGCTGGCGGCTTGACGCCTGAGCAGGTTGGCCATGACCACCGCCAGGATGATGGCCGGCGACTCCATCAGCGCCATGGCCGCGGCCATGTGCCCGCCCGCCGGGGTGCCCTGCGATTCCAGGAACTGCACCGCGGTGATGAAGGTGACCGCGCTGACGGAGCCGTAGGTGGCGGCAATGCCGACCGCGTCGAAGGGCGGTACCAGCCGCCGCAGCAACGCGTGAGCAACGCACGGAACGAAAACCGCCATGGCCACCGCACAGGCGAGGCTGGTCACCACTTCCTCGGTCAAGCCCGATTTCGACAGCGCAAAGCCCCCCTTCAGGCCCAGGGCCATCAGCAGGTACAAGGACAGGAAACGGGAGATGGCCGCCGGCAACTCCAGGTTCGAGCGAAGCAGGCCGGCGGTGATGCCGAACACAAAAAAAAGAATGGCGGGGTCAAGGAAGTTTTGCATGGTGCGCGCATCCTAAAGACAAGCAGATTTAAAAGAAAATCGATTCTTCTGATCCATTTCTTAGAGATTTCTCTATGCATGCCACTTTTCGCCAATTGAAGCTCCTGCTCGCCCTCGCCGAGAGCGGCAGCATCACGCGGGCCGCGCGGCTCTGTCATGTGACGCAACCGACGGTGTCGATGCAGTTGCGGGACCTCTCCAAGGCCGTCGGGTTGCCCTTGTACGAGCCCTTGGGGCGGACGCTGCGCCTGACCGAGGCGGGGGAGGCCCTCGCCCAGACCGCGCGCGCAATGGTCGACGAGTGGGAGGCGTTCGGCCAGACTATCGCGAGGATGAAAGGGCTTGAGCAAGGCCGGCTTCGGATCGCGGTGGCGAGCACCGCCAAGTATTTCGTTCCCCGCATGCTCGGCAGCTTTTTTGCCGCGCACCCCCACATCGACATCTCCCTGCAAGTCCTGAACCGGGACGGCGTGGTGGCCCGCATGCGAGAGCACCGTGATGATCTGTACATCCTGTCGATGCCGCCCTCCGACTTGCCGCTGGTGCAGCAGGTGTTCCTGCCCAACCCGCTCGTGGTGGTGGCGCCCATGTCCCACGATCTGGCCACGCAACGCCGTGTCTCCCTGGTGCGGTTGCAGCGAGAACCCTTCATCCTGCGCGAGCCCGGGTCTGGCACCCGCCTGGCCTGCGATGCCCATTTCAAGGCCTGGCAATTCTTGCCCCGTGTGCGACTGGAGCTGGGCAGCAACGAAGCGATCAAGCAGTCGGTCGCAGCCGGCATCGGGCTGTCGGTGCTTTCACGCCATGCGTTGGCGGCAGATCCGGCCGACGATGGATTGGCGGTGCTGCCCGTGCAGCACTTCCCGGTCCGCTCCAGTTGGTCAATCCTGTTCCCCCAAGGCCGGCGCCTGTCGCCCCTCGCCGCCGAGTTCCTGCGTCACCTGACGGAGGCGGCGAAAGGGTGGGCGCCGCACGTGTGACATGCGGTGTGTCATGCCATCTCCATCGGAGCTGGCCACGTCGTCGGCGATCAGCCCGAATGTCACCGCCAACGACATGGCGGGCGGGAGCTTGCCGAGGAAGCCCACCAGGAAGATCTTCGTGCCGATGGACACGAGCACGAGCGCCAGCGCGTACTTGAGGTACTTGAGGTACTTGAACCGGTGGATCATCGCCGCCAGTGCGAAGTACAAGGCCCGCAGGCCCAGAATCGCGAAGATGTTGCTGCTGTAGACAATGAACGGGTCGGTCGTGATGGCGAAGATGACCGGCACGGAGTCGACCGCGAACACGACCGACCCGTTCGATCATGACCTTGGCTTCTCGGACGGGATCTCCAAGCTGGCCGCGCACGCATTGCTCGAACCGATCCTGGCCAGGCCCTCGTTGCGCTTGCTGTGCCACGAAGGCGAGTTCGAGCAATTGCTGGCCGAACTGGCCTTGCACCAGCTGGGCGTGGTGCTGGCCGGCTTGGCGCCTCGGGCAGGGCGATGATGCGCGGTTTGCGGCTGCTTGGCCGCTGCGAAGAAGTGTCGGATGAGGTTCACGCCATCTGGTCGCGCCAAGGACAGCATCACCCCTTGATGACGCAAATGCTGGCCGCCGCGCGGACTTGATGAATGTGAACGCATCGGATTTTCCGATGTTGAAGTCACTGATTTGCTGCTTTTTCAAAGCCGCTTCGCGCCCTACCTTCGGTCTATTCCTACCGATGGAGAGCTCTGATGCAGGTTTTGTTCAAGTCGCGCGATCCCCAAGCCCACGAACTTCGGGACTTGGTCCAACGCCGCATGCGCTTCGTGTTTCGCCGCATCGAGTGGCTGATACCGAAAGCCACCGTGCAGCTGTCCGATGTCAATGGCCCGCGCGGCGGCATCGACAAGCGCTGCCAAATCGAGATCAAGAGCGATATCGCCGGCAACATCGTGGTCTCCTCGGTGGACCGCGACTGGCGGACGGCGTTGGACAAGGCCTTGTCGCGCGCCGCCCGGTTCCTGATGCGCCAGTGGCGGCGCGGCGCTGACAACAAGCGGCCGCGCCAGCGAGCCATCCCCGTGAGCAGCGGCGAAGAGCAGCCCGGATGAGCCACATGCGCACCTATCCCTGCAACAGCTCGCAGGCCGCAGCCCGAATCGTCGCGCTGACCGTCCTGGCAGACCGAGAGATCGGCCAGGACGAGCTCGACCTGCTGGACCGCCTGGCCGTTCACGAACAACTGGGGCTTGACCGCCAGAACTTCCAGGCCGTCCTTGACCGCCTGTGCGAAGACCTCTTGTCGAGCGAACAATTGCGATGGGCCGACAAGTGTCCGGTGGATGACGCCACGCTTGCCGGGTTCATGGGCGAGATCGAGGATCCAGCCCTGCGGAGAAGGTTGCTGCGCCTGTGCATCGAAGTCGCCGAGGCCGACGGGCAAGTGGACGATGGCGAATCGATCGTGTTGACCGCCGCGGTGGAGCAATGGGGCCTGCACCGCGAGATGTTTCGATCGCCCGACTGAAGGATGGGAAACCGCTGATGAAACGCATTGCATTGTTCTTGCTGACCAACCTGGGTGTGATGCTCGTTCTCGGGCTGGCGGTGAACCTGCTCGGCCTCAACCAGTTTCTGACGGCCAACGGCCTCAACCTGAGCAGCCTGCTGGGCTTTGCGTTGGTGATGGGTTTTGGCGGTGCCTTCATCTCGCTGTTGATCAGCAAGCCCATGGCCAAGTGGACCACCAGGCTGCAAGTGATCAACGGCTCGCCCGACCCGACGCATGCCTGGCTGGTGAGCACCGTCGAACGCTTCGCGAACCAGGCGGGCGTGAAGATGCCCGAGGTCGGCATCTACGAAGGGCCGCCCAACGCATTCGCCACCGGTGCATTCAAGAACTCGGCCCTGGTGGCCGTGTCAACCGGGCTGCTGGCGTCCATGACGCGAGACGAGGTTGAAGCCGTCATTGGCCATGAGGTGGCCCACGTGGCCAATGGCGACATGGTCACGATGGCCTTGATCCAGGGCGTGATGAACACCTTCGTGGTCTTCTTGTCGCGCGTGATCGGCCATTTCGTGGACAAGGTTGTTCTGCGCAACCAGAACGACGGGCCGGGCATGGGCTATTACGTCACCACCATCGTGATGGACATCTTGCTGGGCGTGGTGGCGGCGCTGATCGTGGCCTGGTTTTCGCGACAGCGGGAGTTCCGCGCCGACGCGGGCGCGGCACGGCTCATGGGCCGCAAGCAGCCAATGATGGACGCGCTCGCCCGCTTGGGCGGGCTGGACCCGGGCGAGATGCCCAAGGCCATGCAGTCCATGGGCATCAGCGCCCGTCCCAGCGGGTTGATGGCGATGTTCTCGACCCACCCGCCCATGGCGCAGCGCATTGAGCGGTTGAAGCAGGCCGCTTGAGCCGGCACGGTCGCTCACCGAGCCCTTGGCGGCCGCATGCCCACAATGCCCGGCAGGGCCTGCCGCATGACATCGGCAAAGGCCCGCAACCGTGCGGGGTAGATGCGGGCGCACGGATAGACCAGGGCTCAAGCGCACTCGCTCGCGCTTGCCAGTGCCGAGCTGGAGGAGATCGAGCTCGTCCTGGTGCAGATGGGGGAGCGACAGCCAGGGCAGCGCCTGCAGGTCGGCCGACCAGCCTGGAGCAGACATCGACTGCCATCCCTGGCACTTCCGCTCATGGCCAGAACCTCCCACCGCTCCCGCTTCCGGGAAGCCGCCGTTGCCAGCAGCCAGCCCCGCAAGGGGCGACCGCCATCGGATTCCTTAAATCCACGGCTCGCGCGACAGGGGTATTGGGTGTGGGGCATTCTGCAGCACGCCATGTCGATTTGGCCTCCCGTCGTTCGTCGTGGTAATACGAGGGTGCTCTCAGGCGAGCGCGCCCACCGTTCAACTTAACAGGAGTGACGACATGTCATACATCGATGGTTTCGTGATCGCAGTCCCCACCGCCAACAAGCAGAAGTTCATCGAGCACGCGCGCCAGCTCGACCCGATATTCATCGAGCTGGGCGCGATCCGTGTGATCGAAGCTTGGGGCGACGACGTCCCCGACGGCAAAGTCACCGATTTCCGCCGCGCAGTGCAGGCCACGGCCGACGAGACGGTGGCCTTTTCGTGGGTCGAATGGCCGGACAAGGCCACGCGCGACGCCGGCATGAAGAAGATGATGGAAGACCCGCGCATGGATCCGTCCACACCCGGCAACCCACCCATGCCCTTCGACGGCAAACGCATGATCTTCGGCGGCTTCGAACCGGTGGTCGAAGTCAAGGCTTGAGCGGCGGGGGGCGTGACGCGCCCCCCACCAGTCACCTGGCGTCCGTGATGGGCGCGCGAGATGTCACCGCGCCAACGCGGGAGTAATGCTCAGTGGTGTCCAGGCGGCCGTCACCATCGGTGTCAACGTCGGCGCTGAGGGCAGCGCCCAGGCGCACACGCTCAAGGCGCGCCACTTTCTGCGTGAGGGGGTCCAGGTACTCCACCGTGTGCGCCACGCCGTCGCGGTACAGCGTTCGCACGTCGGCCACGCCATCGCCGTCCAGATCCACCTCGGCCACCTCGGGGTTGTTGTGCTTGTAGTGGATGTGCGTGTCCATGACGCCGTCGAAATCCTCGTCCGAATCAAATCGCAACAGTTGGCCATGGCCGTCGAACGTGCTGATCGCATCGATCCGCTGGTCGAAGTTGCGATCCATCTCGGTCGACAAGTGCCGGCCCGACGCCGAGAACTGCCAGTGATCATCGAGGATGCCGTCGCCGTTGTTGTCTTGGCCTTCGGTGGAGGCGGGCAAGCGCATCAAGGCAAAGGACAGGCCCATGCCCAGGGCCAAGCCCATCAAGGCGGGCAGGGCCCAACGCGAGCGCCCAGCGCGCTCGCCCGCTGGCGCAGCGGAGCCAACCGGCGCGTCGGCCACGGGGCTGGCCGCCTCCCAGCGATCAATCGCCTCCCGGGCACGCAGGTGATCTTCTTCCGCCACCTCCAGCCGCACGAGACCGGCGGCAGGCAACTCGCCCATGGCGCCTTGAAGGTGCGCGCCACGGATGTGGGCCGTGATGCCCTCTTGCCTGAGCACGTCCAGCAGCATCTGGGCTTCGAGCACATTGGCGGCGTTGTAGACGGTCTTCATGGGTGATCTTTCAATGCTGGCACCGGCAATGCCCGCCAGTCCAGGCAGGGCATCGCTCCTGCCCGACGTGGCCGGGCTTGCCGGTCAGCATAACGCGCCGCCAACCCCTGAAGCGAGGGGCGCATGCCAGGCGAAGTCCCGCTAGACTGCGCTGGCCATTCAAGGGAGAAGAGAACACATGAACATCGCGCGCACATTGACACTGGCCCTGGCCGCTTGCCTGGGCATGGGCACCGCCATCGCCGCACCCGAGACCGCCTTTTTGTCCGGCCAAGCCAGCCTGGACTTCTCGCAGAACGAACTGGCACTGGGCAACCTCCTCAGAATTCGGACCCCGGCCACGGTTGGCCCACAAGGATCGACGCTGGTCAATGCTGCGCTCTACAGCAACTTCAACAAAACGGTGCAGATGCCGCTCAGCGGAGGGCAGGTCTCTGCGTCGGGCACCTTGGTCCAGTCCGTCAACGCGCAAATTCAGCTGCGCAATACGTATTGGAATACGGACGAATTTGGCGAAGAGCTCCCTGCGAGCTTCCACAGCTTGTACCTGAGCAACCTGGCCATCGACTTCGGCAGCGGCACGGTGCTCGCCGATGTGTCGGCGGAATACTACCGAGGCTACGAGCGTTTTGACTACACATTCACCGACCTTGGAAGGCTGACCGTTTTTGAAGGCAACACGTCGGACACGACGATCCTTGACGGGGCAGGCCAGGTCACCCATCAGCTGGCCGGCAACTTCACACTGGCCCCGGCCAACAAACACCTTGTGTTGACCAGCCTTTATGGCGCCAACGCGACGGGCACGCTCTATGCCATTGCATCGCAAGCGACCACATGGATGACCATCACTGCATCGGCCTCGTTCGCCACCTCGGTGCCCGAGCCCGCCACCTGGTCACTGGTTCTGTTTGGCCTGTTGCCGCTCATCGCATGGGGCCGCCGCGCACGCCAATGACGGTGCGGCCAGGCCGGTGCAAGGCGCTGCCCAGGTTCAGACAGGAGTTTCGGAGCGGGTTGGTGGTGCCTTGATTTGCGTCAAATGCTGCGCCAGTTCCAACGAAAACCGGTGCGCCAGGGCATAGATGCTCAATTGAGGATTGGCGCCCACGCTGGTGGGCAGCACCGATCCGTCGTGGATGGAGAGGTTGTCCAGCGTCCAATGGCGCCCACCTTGGTCAACCACGCCTTGGTCTGGCGATGAACCCATCGGGCAGCCTCCCATGACGTGGGCTGAGCCAGCACCCTGGTGGTGAGGCACTGCACTGAACTGCTGGATGGCTTGCGCTGCTTCAGCCGGGTTCCGGTAAGGCTTGGCCTGTTCATGCAGGGGCAGCACCTCACGCGCGCCGGATGCAAATTGCACATCGGCCATGGCTTTCCAGGCACGCTTGAAGCCCGATGTCACATGCTCATCGAGTGGATAGTGCAGCAATGCAGAGCCATCCAGGTTGAGGTGAACGCGGCCGCCCTTTGACTCGGGCTCGAAACCATCGCGCAGCAAGGCATGCAGCATTTGCGTTCCAGCATAGCCCTCAAAGCGCTGCATCAACTCATGCCCCACACCACCGAACAGGATCGATGCCAGGCCAGGGTGAAGCGGCAGGGCCTCAATCTTGAAGCCGATGCCCGGGTTCAAGCTGGAGCGGCGAATGAAGTCATCGCAGTACACCGTTTGAGGCGCGCCGGCCCACGCCTCCACCTTCTCGTCGAAGCGTGCGGCGGAGAACGCCACCGGATGAAGGAAAGTTCTGCGCCCGATCAGGCCTGGCGCGTCTGGGGTGTCGGAACGCAGCAGCAGGGCTGGCGAATTGATGCCGCCCGCCGCCAACACATAGTGGCGCGCCTGAATGGTGATGGGCGAACCAGCCGGGTCACCTGACGGGGCCACAGGCCTGGCCACCAGCTGTTGCACGCGCCCATGGCCCAACTCGAACCGCTCTGCGCGCAAATGATGCAGCAGGGTTGCACCGCCCTGCAAAGCAGCCGGGATGGTCGTCACCAGCATGGATTGCTTGGCGTTGGTGGGGCAACCCATGCCGCAGGACCCCAGATTCCAGCAGCCTTTGACATTCCGCTGGATGCGGTGGGATTGCAGACCCAACGCCTTGAGCCCATCTTCCAGCAAGCTGTTGTTGCGGTTGAGCGGCACCTCCCAGGGTGCGATGTGGAGGCGCTGCTCCATCGCCGCAAAGCTGTCCTGCAAAGCGGTGGCCGTGATCTTCTTCAGCCCCAGCGCATCTCGCCAATGGGCCAGGGTGTCGTCGGGCGTGCGAAAGCTGGTCGTGTAGTTGACGACCGTGGAGCCCCCCACGCAGCGCCCCTGCAAAATGGAAATGGTGCGGTCCAGCGTTTGGCGCGCCCCACCCTCCTGGTACAAGGTGGCGTAGGCCTCGGCTTCGTTCTGACGAAAATCCTGGCTGGTCTTGAGCGGGCCTTCCTCGATGATGAGCACCTTCAAGCCAGCCTGCGTCAGCAGTTCTGCCGTGACACCTCCGCCCGCCCCCGAGCCGATGATGGCCGCGTCGCATGAGAGCTTGCTTGAGTTCATGTAGCGGGCATCGTGGACTTTCCAGCCGCTGGCCATGCCCTGCGCAAAGGGATCGGGTAGTTTGCTCATGCGGGGTCAGATGTCCATCGGGCCAGGGTAGGCGGTCATGGCCTGCAAGCGCGGGTCAGAAAACACCTGCAGGCACACCAGATTGCGCAAGGATTTGTAGGCCACCAACGTGGGCAGGTCAGAAGACAAGCGCATGCGGTCAAGTGCCTGAGCAACCTGCTCGTCTGACAAGCGGGACCAGGCTTGGCTCACCCCGGTCAACAAGTACCGGGACGGAGGGCTTTCCATGGCGCCCAGCAGACCACCCAACTGCAGCTTCACCAAATGCGGGAGTCTGGCCGCGCCAACTTCGACGCGTTGCCTGGCGGCATGCAGCAGGTGTTCTCGCTGCGAGGCGTTCTCAGCCAGAAACCCCGCCAGCACCCCGCGTGTCATGTGCCCAAGGATCTCTTGGCCCCGGGCCGTCAACACACCCTCATCCACCCCACGCACCCCCCAGATGTGGGCGAGCGATCCCAGTCCACCGGCCAGCACCACGCCGGAGGTGCCCAGTGCCCCGCGCAGCCATGATCGTCGGTCCATGTCACCGCACCTTTGCGGGCGCCAGGCGATCCAGCTGGAATCGCCTGCTCAGGATTCGGTCAAGCAGCGCGGTCGGCAGCACCTGCTTGAGCAGCGGCAGCAAGGTGCTTTTCTTACCAATTCGGATGACGGCTGGCGGGCGCGCACGCTTCAACTGATGAACGAGCTCATCGGCGAACACATCGGCCGATGTCGCATCGTCCTGGCTTTCATTGGCGCGTGCCAGCACCCCTGATCGGATGGCCTGGTAGGGCGACTCCACGGCCAGATTGACCTGGTCGGCGGCGCGGTCGCCGAATGAGGAGCGGATGCCACCGGGTTGAACGGTGACCACGTCGATGCCCAACGGCCGCAACTCCATGCGCAGCGCGTCCGAGGCCGCGTTCAGGGCCGCCTTGCTGGCGCAATAAGCGCCCGCGAAAGGCGTGGTCATGACGCCCGACACGCTGCTGATGTTCACCACCGTGCCACGTTGGTGCTGGATCATGCCGGGCAGCACAGCGCGGGTCAGGGCCATCGGTGCAAACAGGTTGACATCGAACTGCCGTTGCCATTCTTCAGAGGGCACGTCCAGCAGCGGCCCCATGGCGCCATAGCCCGCGTTGTTCACCAGGACGCCAACGTGGGCCCCGGCCGATTTCAAAGTGTCCAGTGCCCGCTGAATGTCTTCGCCGCGCGTGACATCCAGGGCCAAGGTCAGGATGCCATCCTGTGCCAGGTCTTTCATGGTGTCGATGCGCCGCGCGGTCGCGCAGACGCTGAACCCTTGTCGATGGAAGGCCAGCGCCAGCGCCTTGCCGATGCCCGATCCGCAACCGGTGATCAACACCACTTCATTGGCTTGAGGTGTCATGGATTCACTCCTTGTCTGTGGGTGCTTGCAAGGCGTGCAGCAACGCGATCTGTTGCTGATCCCGGATGGAGGCCAACTCGTCGATGGACAAGCCACCGTAGCTTTGCGTCACCTGGGCGATCAGCGCTTGCTTCGTGCGCCCCGTCAGCAAGACCGGGCGCAGGCGCATGTGGAGCCACAGCAACTGCAGGCCGGTGGCAAATTGCTGGAAGAAGGCCTGGATGCCGCCCGCCCCACCCCCCAGGTGGGCAGACTTGAACGGCCCACCGGTGGCCCACCTCAAGCCCAGTGAAGACTGCACAGCGATGTCCAGATCTTCCACGGACACCACCCCCTGCCTGACCAAGGCCACGCTTTCCCGAATCACCGCCGCTTGAATGCGGTTGGCCACGAAGCCGGGGATCTCCTTGCGCAGAACAATGGGCCGCTTGCCCAGTGCTGCATAAAAATCACGGGCGCGCCGCACGGCGTCTTCACTGGTGCGCTTGCCCGGCACCACCTCGACCAGCGGGACCAGGTGCGGTGGGTTGAAGGGGTGCCCCACCAGCATGTGCTGCGGTGATTTCATTTTGCGAGACTGCATGGTCGCCGTGATCCCCGAACTCGACGACAGCAGCAAGGCTTCAGGCTTGCAATGCGCTTCAACGGTGGCCCACAGCGCTTGCTTGAACGTCAAGCGCTCCGGGCCGCACTCCTGCACCACATCCGCCTGACCGACCGCCCGAGGCAGATCAGCCTCGAACGACAAGCTTGGCCCATCCAGGTCCAATGAATGCCCCAGTTGCAGCATGAAGGGCTGGATGCGCCGCAGTTCGGTGCGCACGCGCGAGGCCACGTCTGGCGCCACGTCATGGATGCACACGCGGTGCCCATGCGCCAGAAACAACGCCGCCCAGGACGTGCCGATGAGCCCGCCTCCGATCACAGTCACGTTCATATTCTTCTCCATTGATCAGCTCATGCCGGGGAATGGCCCAGGCCCCGATGCCACAAGCCGCAGGCTTTCATGAACACCTGGCTTGAGGCGGGGGCCACGCTGTACAGGCGCATGGCCCATCGCAATTGCCAAGGAAACACCACCTCGCGCTTGTCATGCCGAATGGCGGCGACCACTTCCTTGGCCACCCGCTCAGGCGTCAACACTGGGAACACTTTGGAGATCGGAGGATACCAACGCATGTCCGCGCCATTGTTCAAGAAGTAGGTGGTGTCCACCTGCGACGGGCACACCAGCGACACCTGAATGCCCGTGCCCTCCAACTCACCGGCCAGCCCCCGGCTCAATGCGACCATGGCATGGCGAGCAGCGGTGTAAGGCGCCATGTAGGGCATGGGCATCAACCCAGCCGGGCTGGTGAGGTTGACGATGTGCCCCCGCTTCTTGTGGAGCATGCCCGGCAGGACGGCCTGGCAGGCCACCACGGCGGGCACGATGGGCAAGGCCAGGGCCAGATCGCACTCCGCGTCAGAGGTCAGGTGCAAGGGCTTGAAGGTGCCCGCCCCCACGTTGTTGACCAGCACATCGACCGGGCCATGCCGACGCACAGCCTCCGCCATGGCCGCCCGAACCGCTGGCGGTGTGCACAAGTCGGCCGCCACGAAATCGGCCTGGCCGCCCAGGCGTTTGATCTCATCGACCAGCATGGCCAGCTTGTCCTGGGAGCGCGCCATCACCACCACGAAGGCGCCTTTCCGCGCGATTTCCAAGGCAATGGCCCTGCCGATGCCTTCTGAGGCTCCTGTGACCACGACCACCGCACCAGCAAGCTGAGTCAAAACGTGCCCTCTTGATCCTATTTAAGATTACAATATTGTAACGATAAATAATGTGTCCACACCATGCGCAACACACCACCGCTGTCAACCCGCTCCATCGGGCAACTCAAAGAGGTCTTCCGCGCAGGTCGATCGGTCGATGCCCATGAGTTGGCGGGCTTCTATGCTGGCGAACCAGCAGGCCCTTGGTGGTTTCGGCTCAGCAGCGGCCCCACCCTGGACTTCACGGGGTTCGGCGGATGGCTGGGCAAGCAGTTCCTCGGAGAAAACCGGGCCGTCAACCTGTTCGATTGCAGCGGCGGCAGGCAGCAACTCTTCCCCATGACGCTGGCGCGAATGCCTTCCCGAGTGGATGGTCAAGACACGCTGGTGCTTCTTTATCCGAGCACGGCACGGGCTCCGTGGTGCTGGGTCACCGACGAGTTGCGCTGGGCCAGCGATGGCAGCATCCTGGGCATGACGTTTGTCGATCGGCCCCTGATCAGGCACATGGTCTTCCCATTCGTGCTCAAACCAGGCAAGGGCTGATCTGGCCAGGGCAACGCCAAACTTCAGCTCAGCTTCACCTCAAGCATCTCAGCCAGCTGAATGGCGTGCGCCCATTCGAGCGGGCCGCCGAGCAGCCCCACCGCCAACCTGATCATGGCTTGCCGTGTCCGCTGCCACAACGCATCGGACGGCGCTTCAGGACCAAAGTGGAAGCGGTAGCCAAGGTACTCGACACCAATCACGAACGACTCTACCTGCAGAGGATCGAACGGTGCCCGCCCCAGGCTGATCGCCATTTGATTGAGTTCGATCCCGATGGCCTCCAGCACACGCTGGCGGTGAGCCGAGGCCGGAGACCGTGTGTCATGCATTTCTGCATAGATGGCGCGCAACAAAGGGCCGGCCTGTTCACCCCAGGCTCTCCACGCCAGAAGGCCCGCCTCCACCTTCTGCATGGGCCCGTCGGCTTGACGAATGGCCGAGACCACCATCTCGATCAGACGGTCATTGGCCTCCCGAAGGATCAACTCGAGGACCTCGTCGGTGTTCTTGAAGTAGCGGTAGAACGTGGGCCGGGAGATGTCGCCCGCCTGCGTGATCAGCTCGACCGACACGCCGTGGGAGCCGTGCTCGGCGAAGACCCTGGCTGCCGCTTCCTTGATATGGCTGCGGATGCGCTCGGTTTCAGCCGCATTGCGAGGGGGACGGCCTTTTCCGCGCTTTCCCACGGAGGCATCGGCAGAAGAGGAGTTCGAAAGCATGGCCGTTGTGTCAGACCGGGCAAAGCAGTGGCATGCCTGCATTATCGCCGCGCTACCTGGCCAACAAGCCCTCATCAATCCAGCGGCGCAAGTAGCCACCGGCCAAGGCCGCTGCGTTCTCGTCTTCGGGCAACAACTCCGCCAGCAACGCACACATCTCCGCGAAGGACTGGCCTTGCAACATGGCCTGCAGGGCAGCCGCCTCGATCGGCAGCACGCTCCTGAAATGCGGCCGCTCTTCAAAGCGCCACACCACCACGGCCATCGATGCTGGCAAAGCCTCGACCGGTGGCACCTCAAGATCCTGGTCCAGCGCATGCCACAAGCTCAGCGTGTTGCACCGCAGGCTGATCAAGGCCAAAGTGGGATGCGGTTTGAACACCACCGTGGCCCAGTCCTGCGGTGCCAGCGCGGCCACATCAGCCAAGGTCAACACTGGCGCATCGGGCCCATCAAAAGCCGCGCGCAGGGTCCAGTCCAGGCGGGCGATCTCTGCCACCTCGGGGTGATCGCCCACGGCACTGCCGGCATCGTTCAAGCGCTGCGCCAGCCATTCAGGGTAGGCGCCGCCATACCAACGCAGGTTGGCCGACTCAGAAGGGTGCGCTTCAATGAACTCGGCCGACAAGGCATCGAACCATTCATCACCCAGGTACAGCAAGGTGTGGCCAAAGCTGTCGCGCAAGGTCTCTTGCAAACGAGCCCGGTAGGCGTGGTGGTAAACGCCCAGGCGCTGCGCCGCGCTGCCGGGCACCACGCTGAGCACATCGGTCAATGCGGCCGCATCGCCCACCAGCACATGGCCCTGCATGCGCGACTGCAAGGCCTCCAGAGAAGATGACATGGCGTCGATCGGCATCATCACGCGACCTGCCTTTCCAGCACCGAGGCGGCCACGCTGCGCGCCTGGTCCAGCTCGGCGATCAGCTCGGGCAAAGGCGGGATGTGGTCATCGCGCTCGATCATCGTGGCCACAGCGCCAAAGCGCTCGCAGGCCTGGGCGTACAAGGCCCAAACTGAATCAGCCACGGGGTGGTCGTGCGTGTCGATGATGTGGTCGCCATGGTCGGTGTGGCCCGCCAGGTGGATCTGCTGCACGCGGCCCACGGGGATGTGCTGGATGAAATCCAAGGCATCAAAGCCATGGTTCACGCTGCTGACGTGGATGTTGTTCACATCGAGCAGCAGCAGGCAATCGGCGTCTTCGCACAGGCGGGCGATGAAGTCCCACTCCGTCATGTGCGAGCTTTGAAATTGAACATAGCTGGAGACGTTCTCCAGCACCAGGCGTCGGCCCAGCGCGTCTTGCACCTGGCGCACATTGCGCACCACCAGCGCCAGCGCTTCGTCGGTGTAGGGCAAGGGCATGAGGTCGTGCAACTGGCGGCCATGCACGCCGGTCCAGCACAGGTGGTCTGATACCCACAGGGGATTGACGCGTTGCACCAGCGCGGCCAGTTTCTTCAGGTAAGCAGGGTCCGGGCCGGCCACCGAGCCGATGGACAGCGAGACGCCGTGCATGGCCATGGGGTAGCGCTCGCGCAGGGCATCAAGCATGCGCAGCGGCTTGCCGCCGGGCACCATGTAGTTCTCGGAAATGATTTCCAGCCAGTCCACCTTCTGCGGTTCGGCCAGGAAGTCGGGGTAGTGCACGGTGCGCAGCCCCAGCCCGAATCCGGGCGAGGGCCGCGTCAGCGCGGCAGGCCGCGTGGTCATGTGCTTGATTACTTGGCGGCGCCCAGGTCGCCAATGGTGCCGCCCTTGCTCAGGCAAGCCTTGGCGTCCATGGCCTTGAAGCCGTGGCCCTTGCAGGCGTTCTGGCCCTTGCAGGCGCTTTCAGTGGTCTTGCAATCGCTGTTGCCCTTGCACGAGTGCACGCCGTAGCAATGCACTTTGTCGCTGGCGGCCACGGCCGAGCCCATGCTGCCGGCGGGTGCTTCGGCAGCGAAGGCGGCGCCCGACATGGCGATCAGGGCAGCAGCGGCGGCCAGGGCGGCGGAAGAAGAGGTGGTGCGTTGGGTCATGGTGATTCTCCGATGGGGTCAAAAAATGGGTTTGTGAACAAGGCCCGAACGCTGTTTTTCGTTCTGGACAAGGAGGTAGTCGGGGCCACCCGCCAGTTCTTACACCCCACCTTTGAAAAAATCAGCCCTCTTCGCGCGACTGCGCCAACCACTGCCTTGGCGACACGCCCATCCTTTGTGCAAACACCCTCGACAAGGCCGACGCGTTGGCATACCCCAGCTCTGCCGCCAGCAGCTTGACCGCCTTGCCTTGCCCCAATCCGGCCTGGGCCAGGCTCATGCGCCAGTTGGCCAGGTAGTCGCCCGGTGTGCTGCCCACCACGCTTTTGAAGCTGGCCGCGAAAGCGGTGCGTGACATGCCCGCCTCTTGCGCCAGCGTGTCCAGGCTCCAAGGCTGACCGGGATGGTCGTGCATGGCGACCAGCGCCCGCGCCAACTGCGGATCGGCCAGCCCTGTCAGCATGCCGACGGGCACACCACCGTCCTCGGGGTGGTCCAGCAGCCAGCGCAGCATTTGCAGCAGGACGACTTCAAACAGGCGATCGGCCAGCAACCGTTGGCCGCATTGAACGCGATCGGTTTCGGCAAAGAGCAGCGCGAGCGCGGGCGCCAGGCCCTCCACCCTGTTCAGAGGCAGGAGCACGAGGGGCGGCAAGGCCCGCACCAACGGGTGCGTGTGGCCGCCCTCGAAATCAAGCGTGGCGCAGGCAAAGTCGGCGCCATCGTCCGGCGCATTGTGGAACTGGTGCGCCAGCGGTCTGGGGTAGAACAGCAAGCTGGGCTCGCACACCTCGATGCGCTTGCGCAAGCCTGTGCTGGCCCGGTGCGTGACCACCATCTCGCCTTGCCGCAGCACGTGCAAAAAGCCACGCCCGGGTTTGGCGGCGTAAGTGGTCACGCCACACAAAGGCCCGGTGTGGAACAGGTGTGCCCGAACGCTGAAGCGTTCGAGCAGCGAGGACAGTCGGTCAATGGGCGGAGTCGCCATGCTGCAAGGCCACCTTGGGGAAGTCGACGGGCACGTTCAAGGCCACGTTGATGTAATTGGTGAAGAGGTTCAAGGCCACATGGGCCAGGATCTCCACCACCTGCTCATCGCCAAAGCCCACTTCATGCAAGCTGGCCACATCGCCATCGGTGATCTGACCACGTTCACTGACCACCTTGAGCGCGAAGCGCAAAGCGGCGGCCGTGCGGTGATCGGCCGCCTGTCCGATTTGCGCGTCGGCCATCTGCTGCGCAGATGCACCGGCTTTCTGGCCCAGCGCTGTGTGGGCCGCCAGGCAGTATTCGCAGTCGTTGCGGTTGGCGATGGCCACGGCAAGCTGCTCGCCCAAAGTGGCCCCCAGGCTGCCCTTGCTCAAGGCGCCAAAGGCCGACCACATGCTTTGCAGCGCGACGGGCGAATTGGCCACGGCCTTGAACATGTTGGGCGTGGCGCCAAAGGCCTGCTGGATCTGGCCCAGGATGGCCTGGCTGGCGACGGGTGCATGGGCGGCTTGGAGAAGAGTGATGCGGGACATGGTGCTTCCTGGTTGGTGAATGGAGCCCCCAGTGTCCCGACGCTTCATGAATCCAAAGGATCATTTCGTACACGATTCATGCCCATTCGTCCCCCACGTTGGCCATGGGGGGCCTTTCAACTCACTTGAAAGCCGCCACCCGCGCCGCGTCCAGCTCTTTTTCCATTTGCCCCTGGTCGATGAGCTGATCCTGGAAGCGCTTCATGATGGTCTTCTCCCGCTCCTTGTACTCTGCAGTCTGGGCATCCTCGGACTTGAGCTTGGCATCCATGGCCGCATCGTGCTCCAGCGCCCGCATCAGGGCCTGGCGCGCGGCCTCTTCCATCGGCTTGCGCTGGGCCTCGTCGGGAATCATGTCGGCATAGATGGCGGCCTGCAGCATCAAGGCTTCAGGCCCGGTCACCTCCTGGTTGGCAAAACGCACGGGCAAGGCATCCAGGATGCGCTGGCCCACTTGGGCACGCTCGATCGCATTGGGCTGGTCTTTCAAGGCGGTCCACTTGTCCATGTCGCGCTTGAAACGCAGGTAGCCCACCAGGCGCTTGAGTTCCTGGTCGCGCTGTGGGTGGTTGCGCAAGGCGTCCACCAGTTGCTGCCATTCCTTGGGGTCGATGTCGGCCGGGCGCTCCAGCTCGTGGCTGCCCGAGGACGAGGGCGCTGCGGCCGGCGGCTCGCTGTCCAACATCTTGGCGTAAGCCTCCTCGTGCGGCGGCGTGGGCGGGGACCCGGCCGAGTTGGTGCGGCTGGCGTAGTACGCGCCACCCAGCATGGCCATCACCACGGCCCCGCCCACCATCCAAACGGTTTTTGAGCGCTGTTTTTTGATCACCAACATGACTGCTACTTCCTCAATTCGGATCCGCGTGACAGAGGCGATCGTTGCACGCAAGGCATCCAAGCCCACCAGGGTATCTCCGAGTCACCCCCCTTTCCAGGGGGCGGAAATGGCTGACCAAATGGGCAAATTAGCCCCTTTGCCATCACAACATCCCCCTGAACGCTTCACTCTGCGGTATAAATGCGACCTTAATTCGAACGATCGTTTGAAAAGCACGGTCGTTCGAAAATCCAAGATTGCTCCCATGGCCCGGCCGCTGTTCACGCGGCTCACAAAGAGGTGACTCCCTATGCCGCAGTACAAGGCGCCCTTGCGCGACATGCGCTTCCTGTTGAACGACGTGTTCGACTACACCAGCCACTACGCCAGCCTGTCCAACGGCGGCGAGGCCACGCCCGACATGGTCGAGGCGATTCTGGAAGGTGCGGCCACTTTCTGTGAAGAGGTGCTGGCCCCCCTGAATTTGTCGGGCGACCAGGAAGGCTGCCACTTCGACAATGGCGTGGTCACCACCCCCAAGGGCTTCAAGGAAGCCTACAAAGAGTACGTGGCTGGCGGCTGGCAAGGCCTGTCGCACGATCCCAAGCATGGCGGCCAGGGCCTGCCCATGTCGCTGAACCTGATCAAATCAGAAATGATGGGCACGGCCAACTGGTCGTTCACCATGTACCCCGGCCTGAGCCTGGGCTGCATGAACACCATCATGCAGTACGGCACCGAGCCGCAAAAAGACCTGTTCATGCCCCCGCTGGTGTCTGGCGAATGGACCGGCACCATGTGCCTGACCGAACCCCAGTGCGGCACCGACCTGGGCCAGGTCAAGACCAAAGCCGAACCCGTGGGCGATGGCAGCTACAAGCTCACCGGCACCAAGATCTTCATCTCGGCTGGTGAACATGATCTGGCCGACAACATCATCCACATCGTGCTGGCCCGCCTGCCCGACGCACCCCGCGGCACCCGTGGCATCTCGCTGTTCATCGTGCCCAAGTTCCTGGTGAACGCCGATGGTTCGGTCGGTGAGCGCAACCCCGTGGTCTGCGGCTCGATCGAGCACAAGATGGGGATCCGCGCCTCGGCCACCGCCGTGCTCAACTTTGATGGCGCCGTGGGCTACATGATTGCCGAGCCCAACAAGGGCCTGGAAGCCATGTTCACCTTCATGAACACTGCCCGCATCGGCACCGCCGTGCAAGGTGTGGCCCATGCCGAGTTGTCGTTCCAGGGCGCCCTGCCCTACGCCAAGGAGCGCCGCTCCATGCGCGCCCTGTCTGGCAAGAAAGACCCCGAGCACACCGCTGACTCGCTGATGTGGCACGCCGACGTGCGCCGCATGCTGCTGATCCAGAAGTGCGTGGCCGAGGGTGGACGCGCCATGATTTACCACGCTGCCAAGCTGGCCGACAACATGGTCAACGGCGTGCTGGAAGGCAACAAGGCCAAGTACGAAGCGTTCGACGACAAGCTGGGCTTCTACACCCCCATCCTGAAGGGCTTCCTGACCGAGATGGGCCTGGAAGCGGCGAACCTGGGCATGCAGGTGTTCGGTGGCCACGGCTACATCAAGGAACACGGCATGGAGCAGATCGCCCGCGACGCGCGCATCGCCACGCTGTACGAAGGCACCACCGGCATCCAGGCACTCGATCTGCTGGGCCGCAAGGTGCTGCTGACCACCAAGGGCAAGTGCGTGCGCGAGTTCACTGGCGACATGTTCAGCCTGGCCAAGCCCAACCTGTTGTCGGGTGGCCCGCTGGGCAAGATGGCCCGCCAGCTGACCTGCCGCGCCATCCAGTGGAACGTGCTGACGACCCGCATCATGCTGCGCGCCGCCAAGGACCGCGACCTGGTCAGCTCGGCCAGCGTTGACTTCCTGATGTACTCGGGCTACCTGATGATGGCGCACTTCTGGCTGCAACAGGCGCAAAAGGCCAGCGCGCTGCTGGCCAGTGGCAAGGGCAAGGAGCCCGCCGATTTCTACAAGGCCAAGATCCAGACGGCCGAGTTCTACTTCGAGCGCCTGCTGCCCCGCGCCGATGGCCACAAGAAGAGCGCCCTGGCGCCCACCAGCGCCGTCATGGCGATGGACGCAGAGCACTTCACGTTCCAGTGATTCCGGCGTTCATGCGCATGACACCAAGGCCCTCTCGCGAGGGCCTTTTTCATTGTCCGATTCCCGAAGGCACCGACATACGTTGTTTCAATTTTCCAGGATTACGGGGATGGTGAGCGGGTGGGGTTCTGGGTAGGCTTTGAACTCTTACAACCTCAGGGGAACTTCATGAATCACTCAATGTGGCTGGCCGCTGCCTTGGCCACCAGCGTCGGTGTGGCACACGCCAACTCAGGGCAAGCATCGATCAAGGTGAGCAACATCTCGCTCACAGCCTTCGACTTGGTCTCTACCGACCAATACCAGCCTTCATTCGAATTCATCGCGGGCGCGGCAAAAACATCCGTGTCGGTGCGGTTCATCGACCAACCACCACTGGATCAGCAATTCGTCAATGGCTACCTCGCACCGCTGTCCACAAGCTACAGCGATGCAAAGAACAACGCCACAGCCCTGGTCAGTTCCACAAGCCTGGAAATCACGTCCACAGGCACGGGCCAGAACTATGGCCTCTACACCATCGCCAATAGCGGCTACATCACCGGTGGGGGCCCTGATTACCTGAACGTCCGCGTGGCACCTGGCACGGGCATCTTGCTGTCCGGAACAGCCGATGTGTCGACATCGGCCATCTGCAATGCCGATCCGCACACCACCATTTGCGGCGTGAGCGCCAACCTTCAAGTGCTCATCAACGGGAGCGGCACCAACAAGTACATCACTGGTGGCTCATCTTACCAAGGCCCGGTCGGCAGCGTTTACGCCAACTTCAGCAACAGCTTCCAGGATGTCTACGTACATATTGGAGGCAGTGTTCAAGCGTATTCGACCTCCTACGTGCCCGAGCCGTCTGCCTACGCCTTGCTGATGGCCGGCGGCCTGATGGCGGCAGGCATCGCGAAGCGCCGCAAGTTAGGTTCTTAACATCTGGCTTGCACTTGAGCCAGTTGGCCAAGAAGATCACCCGTAACCCCGTCTTCGCTGGCACCAACGCCACGCTGCAGCCGACCTATTCAGGCGTGTTCGAACTGGCCTCCGACAATCTCAGCAATGTAGCGTGGAGTTCGCCGCCCCAACACTCCGTTTCAACTTCCAAGGTTGGGCGGGATGGGGGGAGTTGGACAGGAACTTGGCTAGCCTCCATGCTTCATTCATCAAGCCATCAGGGGTGATTACCTTGAAGCATCTGACCACCCTCGCAGCCGTCGCCGCCCTCATCGGCGTGCCAATGGCCCAAGCTCACGCCTCTTCGGCATCCGTCCACCTGAGCAAGCTGACATTCACAGCCCTTGACCTGCTGCCCGACGACGGCCTGGCACCGTCCTTCGAATTCCTGGCCGGCGCCCACGTGAACACCGAAATCCTCATCACCCACAACGAGACGCACCAGATCAAGAAAGCCGAAGGCCTGCTCGCTGACCTGTCCTCCAGCCATTGGTCACCGAATTCGCAAGCCCAGGTGACGATGGGACCCGACAGCATCGACATCACATGACCCTTGGCGGCGAAGGCGAATTGTCCACTTGGGGCTTCACTCACAGGGACTTCGGCGGTACCCTTGTCCGCATGTTGCGCGTGGGCGCCGGCACAGGCTTGGTGGTGTCGACCAACGTGGAACTGTCGGCCAACGCCAGCTGCAACCTCAATGATCCGATCTGCCAAAGCTGGGCGATCTTCTCCATGGACTTGGGTGGCCAACTCGCGGTCAAGATGGTTCAAGACGGCCAATTTCCATCTGCCTCGCCCACTTATTCGGGTGTTGCAAGCGTGGTCTACAACAATTTCAGCAGTGTGCCGCAGGACATCCAGTTCGAGGCTAACGGCAGAACTTACCTGGCATCGGTGCCCGAGCCAACCTCACTGGCCCTGCTGCTGGGTGGCGCCCTGGTCGTCGCCAGCGTGAACCGCCGCCAGGTCTGAACCTGAGGCTCGACGCGGCGCGCTACTCGACTGAGGGATGGCAAAAGCCCGGATCTATTGCAAAATGACAGCAGTTGTTTTCAGATTGATCCCCGGCTTTTTTCACAGGACAAATTCATGTCGATTGCCAAACCTTGGTTGAGCCAGTACGGCTCTGGCGTGCCCGCCACGATCAACCCCGACGAGTACGCCTCGCTGGTTGATCTGCTCGAAGCCGCCTTCAAGACGCACGCCAAGCGCGACATGGCCGCCTTCATGGATTCGCGCTGGACCTTCGCCGAGATCGATACCCACTCCAAGGCCCTGGCCACCTGGTTGCTATCGCTCAAGCTGGCCAAGGGCGCGCGCGTGGCCATCATGATGCCCAACGTGCCCCAGTACACCGTGGCGATCGCCGGGGTGCTGCGCGCGGGCATGGTGGTGGTCAACGTCAACCCGATGTACACCCCGCGTGAGCTGGAACACCAGCTCAAGGACTCGGGCGCCGAGGTCATCATCGTGCTTGAGAACTTCGCCGTGACCTTGCAAGAGGTGGTGGAGCGCACCCCCATCAAGCACATCGTGCTGAGCGCCATGGGCGACGTCTTCGGCGCCATCAAGGGCCCGCTGGTCACCTTCAACACGCGCCACCTTGAAAAGAACGTGGTGGCCTTCACCCTGCCCGACCACGAGCGTTGCAAGCAGACCACCTTGAAGGCCGCCCTGGCCCAGGGCCGCTCCGGCCAGTACGTGCGCCCCGCCATCCAGGGCGCCGACCCGGCCTTTTTGCAGTACACCGGCGGCACCACGGGCGTGTCCAAGGGTGCCACCTTGTCGCACCGCAATGTGGTCGCCAACATCCTGCAGTGCGAGGCCTGGTTCAAGCCCGAGCTGGACAAGATCGATGGGCCACTGATCAACGTCGTGGCCCTGCCGCTGTACCACATCTTCGCGCTCACGGTGTGCTTCTTCCTGAGCGCGCGCATGGGCACGATGAACCTGCTGATCTCCAATGCGCGTGACCTGCCCGGTTTGATCAAGACCCTGAAGAAGCACAAGGTCACGCAGTTCCCGGCGGTCAACACCCTGTACAACGCCCTGCTTGAAGAGCCCGATTTCGCCACGGTCGATTTCTCGCGCCTTCGCATGTGCATTGGCGGCGGCATGGCCGTGCAGCAGTCCACCGCCGAAGAATGGCAGCGCGTCACCGGCGTGCCCATCGTCGAAGGTTACGGCCTGTCCGAGACGGCCCCGGTGCTCACCGTCAACCGCCTGGACATCACCGCATACAGCGCGGCCATCGGCTACCCCCTGCCTTCCACCGAGATCGTGCTGCTGGACGATGCCGGCAATGTGCAGCCCACCGGCGAGCCCGGTGAAATCAGCGTGCGTGGCCCGCAAGTCATGTCGGGCTACTGGAACCGTCAGGACGAGACCGCCAAGGTCATGACCGCCGATGGCTTCTTCCGCACCGGCGACATCGGCGTGTTCGACGAGACCGGCCAGATCAAGATCGTGGACCGCAAGAAGGACATGATCCTGGTGTCGGGCTTCAACGTGTACCCCAACGAGATCGAACAGGTGGTGAACCTGCACCCGGGCGTGACCGAGTGCGCGGTGGTGGGCGTGCCCGACGAACGCGCGGGCGAAGCCGTGATGCTGTTCGTGGTGCGCAAGGACTACAGCCTGACCGAGAAGATGGTGGCCGAGTACTGCAAAGAGCAACTCACCGGCTACAAGCGCCCCAAGTACGTGGAGTTCCGCGAAGACCTGCCCATGACCAACGTGGGCAAGATCTTGCGCAAAGATCTGCGCGATGAAGCGATCCGCGACATCGCGCTGCGCCGCAAGGATCAGAAGGCGGCCTGAGGCCAGCGCCTCACTCAAAATTCACCCCCAAAAAAAGGCCGCCTGGGCTCACCCGGCGGCCTTTTTCATCGGAGCCTGAACCCTCTCAGGCCGCCCACTGCTTCTTCAAAAACGCCGCCTGGCGCTGCAAGGCCAGTGTGGCGCTGGGCATGAGGCCCGCGTGGATCTGGAACACGTGCCAACGCTGTTCATAGATCTCCAGCTCGACATGGCGGTCAAAGCGCTTGGCCGCGTGCGCCAGCCAGACCGAGTCATCGTGCAGCACTTCAATCTCGCCCACCTGCACCAGCGTGGGCGGCAAGGTGGCCAGGTTCTGGCGCTTGGGGAAGGCCAGCGGGTGATCGTGCTGCGGGCGGTACCAGGTGAAGCCCTGGTGGCCCCACTCGATGTTGATCATCGGATCCAGCTTGCGATACTTCTTCACGCTCTGGCTGTCGAGCTTGGCATCGAAGGCCGGTGACATCATCACCAGGCACTTGGGGCCCGGGATGCCTTCCAGCTCCAGCGCCTTGGTGACCAGCAAGGTCAGCGTGCCACCGGCCGAATCGCCCGCCACCGCGATGTGCTCGGGCTTGAAGCCGTCTTTCAACAACTGCTTGTAGCCCTCCACCGCGTCGTTGATCTGCGCTGGGAAAGGCGCCTCGGGCACGCGGCGGTAGTGGATGGCCAGCACCTGGCAATGGGCGAACTTGGCCAGGCGGCTGGTGATGCTGCGGTGGCTGCGCGGGCTGCCCGCCACAAAAGCGCCGCCGTGCAAATACAAGATGGCATGCTGGGGTTTGCTCAGGCCCTTGGGCGTCAGGCGCTCGGCCGTCATGTTGCCCACTTTGGTCTTCTCAACCGTGACGCCACCCGTGCCCAACATCACGACCGACAGCATGTGCAACACACCGCGCTGCACCTGGGGCGGCAGCGGCGGCTTCATCACCGATTTGAAGAGCGCCCGCAAGGCGAAGCGCATGGTCCCGGCCGTCACGGATTCGTGCAAACCAGGCAAGGGCGGGTAGCGGCGGATCACGGGCTCGCCAGCGGCAGCGTGGTCATCGGACATGTCGGGGCTTTCAGAGCTCAAAGCATTGGAAGAAGCGCTCATGGCTCATCCCATCATCTTCTTGAAGAAGAAGGTCACCAGCGGCTGGTACCACGAGCCGGTCAGGCGCACCAGCTTGTCCAGGAAGATGGCATCGGGGCCAACCAGCACGCGGCGCTGGTTCTTCTCGACCGCGCGGATCATCGTGCGCGCGGCGCTGTTGGCCGTGGTGGTGTTGAGCAGCTTGTCGAAGCGGCGGCGGGCGAGTTCGAGGTCGGTGCCGGGCTTGGCCATCGACGGGTCGAGCTTGGCCGCCTTGGCGATGTTGGTGCGGATGCCACCCGGGTGCACGCAGGTGGCGCTCACGCCGCAGTTCTCGACATCAAGCTCCTGGCGCAGCGATTCAGTGAAACCGCGCACCGCAAACTTGCTGGCGTTGTAGGTGCCCTGCGTGGGCTGCGACATCAGGCCGAACAGGCTGGAGGTGTTGACGATGTGGCCATCGCCCGACTTCTTGAGGTGCGGCAAGAAGGCCTGTGTGCCCCACACCACGCCCCAGAAATTGATGCCCATGATCCATTCGAAATCGGCGGGCTTGACCTTGTCCAGCGTGGCGCCCAAGGCCACACCGGCGTTGTTGAACACCAGGTTGACCTGGCCGAACTCGGCCGCCACCTGGTCGGCCCAGGCGTTCACGGCCTCGCGGTTGGACACGTCGAGCTTGGTGGTGGACACCTTCACGCCGTGCTTCTTGACCAGCGCGGCGGTCTCGGCCAGGCCGGCCTCGTTCACATCGGACAAGGCAACGTGGCAGCCACGCAGGGCGAGTTCCACCGCCAGTTCGCGGCCCATGCCAGAGGCCGCGCCGGTGATGGCCGCCACTTTGTTCTTGAAGTTTTTCATGTGTTCTTCTTATTTGGCTTTGATGACGTAATCGGCCAGCTTGAAGGAGCTGGTGGCCTGGCGATAGCGGAAGGTGAAGCCCGGCCACAGCGTGGTGTTCTTGCCGCTGTCGTTGACGTACCAGCTCTTGCAGCCCGAGGCCCACACGGTGCCCTTCAGGCGCGACTGCATATTCTCGACGAACTTTTGCTGCGTCTCTGCCCGCACGTCCACCACGGCCATGCCTGCCTTGCGCATCTTCAGGATCGCGTCCAGAGCGTACTGCACCTGCGACTCGATCATGTAGACCATGGAGCTGTGGCCCAGGCCGGTGTTGGGGCCCATCAGGAAGAACAGGTTGGGAAAGCCCGACACCGACATGCCCAGGAAAGCCTCCGGCCCGCCTTGCCTGGCCCAGCCATCGGACAGGTCACGCCCGCCCAGGCCGGTGTAGGCGCCACGCGGCACCAGCTCCTGCACGCGGAAGCCCGTGCCCCAGATGATGACGTCGGCGGGATGCTCGATGCCATCGGCCGTCACGATGCCCTTGGGGGTGATGCGCTGGATGTTGTCGGAGACGATCTTGACGTTGTCGCGCGCCAGGGCGGGGTAATAGTCGTTGGACACCAGCACGCGCTTGCAGCCGGCGCTGAAGTTGGGCGTCAGCGCCTTGCGCTTGGCCGGATCTTTCACATGCTTGTTGATGTGGCTGCGGCCCAGCAGCTCCAGCACCTTGAGGATCTTGGGCGAGATCACGAAGGCCACGACACGGCCTTCCAGGATCCAGTACGTGGTCCAGCGGTGCAGCTTTTGCGTGAAGGGGATCAGGCGCGTGATGCGCTTGGCCAGCTCCGAGCGCTTCCAGTCGGGCTTGGGCATGACCCAGGGCGCCGTGCGCTGGAAGTAATCCAGCCGGGCCACCTTGGGCGCGATCTGGGGCACGAACTGGATGGCGCTGGCGCCCGAGCCGATCACGGCCACGCGCTTGCCGCGCAGGTCCACGTCGTGGCGCCAGTTGGCCGAGTGGAACATCTCACCAGCGAAGGTCTCGCTGCCTTCGGTTTTGGGGACAGAAGGGTTGCTCAAGGCGCCCGCGCCCGAGACAAGCACTTGGCCCTGGAACTGGCGGCCGTCCTGGGTAGACACCACCCATGTGGAGGATGCTTCGTCAAAACGCGACGCCACCACGTTGGCGTTGTAGCGAATGTGCGGCAAGATGCCGTATTTTTCGGCACAACGGCGCAGATAGGCCCAGATTTCGGGCTGGGGAGCGAACTGCCGTGACCAATCGGGATTGGGTTCGAATGAATACGAATACAGGTGCGACTGCACATCGCAGGCGCATCCAGGGTAGTGGTTGTCACGCCAAGTACCGCCCACATCGTCGGCCCGCTCCAGGATGACAAAATCATCCACGCCGGACTGCTTCAATCGGATGGCCATGCACAGGCCGGAAAAGCCCGTGCCCACAATCACCACACCCGCTCGCTCACTCATACTTTTGTCTCCGTGTCCACTGCCGCACTGCACCATTTTGACAATGGTCAACATCAAAAATAGTATTTGACAATGGCTGTTTCCAGAACCAGGGTTAACCCCGAACCACCCTCCACTTCGGGGGCGGCCGGCCGGCGGTATGGGGGGGTTGACCCAGAAGAGCGTCAACGCCAGCGCAAGGCTCGCCTGATCGAGGCCGCGCTGGCGGTGTTCGGCGAAAAGGGCTTCCACCCGGCCACGGTGCGGGACGTGTGCAAGGAGGCCAAACTCACCTCGCGCTATTTCTACGAATCCTTCGACAGCATGGAGGCCTTGTTCCGCTCGGTGTATGGCGCGATCAGCCGGCAATTGATGCAGGCCACCATCGTGGCCTTGGCGCAGTGCCCGCCCGATCCGGAAAAGTTGTCAGAAGCCGCCATCCGCGCCTTTTTGGAATTCATCCAGGAAGACCCACGGCGCGCGCGCGTGGGCTTGATCGACGCCTTGAATGTGGGCGAAGGCATGAACTCATTGGCGAACAAGGCCAGCCAGGACTACGCCCAGCTGGTGGGGGCCTTCGTGTCCCAGTTCTTCCCGAACCTGGCCGAACTGGGACTGAATCCCACCATCATCGCCGACGGTTTGGTGGGCTCCAGCAACCGCATCGCCACGCAATGGGTGGCTGAGAAATGCAAGACGCCGCTGGACGAAGTGCTGCACAACTGCGTGAGCATCTTCAAGGCCTGCATCGAAATGGCCCGGCGCGGCATCACCACCCCGCCATGAAAAATGGCCTGCGATCAGCGGGGGTCTCAGCGTGAATATGTCCGTTTTTCAAGCATCCGAATGTGCATAGGACGCGTAGGGTTTCCAGATGAGAATCACCCTGTCCTTCATCACCGCCGTGTCACTGCTGGGATCGCACGCCACAGGCCGGGCTGACAACGACCTCGCGCGCGGACAAGCCTTGCACGAGTCGAAGTGCCTGAAATGCCACTCGGTCAGCACCAATGAGGTCGGCCCTCGGCATCAGAACGTGGTGGGCCGCCGGGCCGGATCGGTGCCTGATTTTGTTTATTCCACCGCGCTCAAGCAGTCCAAGGTGGTGTGGACCGAAGAGATGCTGGACCGCTGGCTGAGCAATCCCGAAGCGCTCATACCAGGCCAGGAGATGGACGTGCGGGTTCGCTCAGCCGAAGAACGCCGCTTGCTGATCGCCTACCTGAAATCGCAATCAACCTCAACTTCACCGCCCTCCCGCCGAAAACCCTGACGAGAGCGGTGGACACGCCGTCCCGTGTCCTGAAAAACGAGGTGTTAAGGCATGGCTTCTGTGGGCGACACGTTGCTGAAGGGTCAACACACGGTGGAGGTGGGCACGCTGGACGAGGTGCTGTACCGAAACGAACGCACGCTGGTCACCCGCCGTCCACGGCACGGGAACGAGGCTGCCGTGGTGTTCAAGCAGGCCATCGGGACCGAAGCGGTTCGCCGCCTGCGCCATGAAATCAACATCCTCCAAAGGCTGAGTCACGTCGATGGCGTGGTGCGGATCGCCCCAACCGCCAGCCGCACCGACACCCTGACCCTGCAGGACGAGGGCGGCGTGCCTTTGTCCGAACTGATGAAGACCCGCCGCCTGTCCTTGCCGGAGACCGTGGACTTGGCCTGCGCACTGAGCCGCGTGCTGGCCGGCGTGCACCGTGCGGGCGTGGTGCACAAGGACATCAACCCGTCGAACATCCTGGTGACGGAGCCACAACGCCAGCCCACGCTCATCGACTTCAACATCGCCAGCAGTGCGGCGGAAGAGCGCCCGGGCTTCACCCACCAAAGCCACATCGCGGGCACCTTGTCGTACATGTCGCCGGAGCAGACGGGCCGCACAGGCCGCTCGGTGGACCAGCGCGCCGACCTGTACTCACTGGGCGTGACCCTGTACGAGCTGACCACCGGACGCAAACCCTTCACCAGCGAAGACCTGCTGGAGCTGGTGCACGCCCACCTGGTGAGCGTGCCGGCGGCGCCCGCCACCTTGGCGCCCGACATGCCACGCGCACTGTCGGACATCGTCATGCGGCTGCTGGAAAAAGAGCCCGATCGCCGCTACCAAAGTGCCGACGGCCTGGCGCACGACCTGCAGCGCGTGCGCGAAAGCCTGGCGCCAGGCGCCCTGGCCAAGCCTTTCGCGCTGGGTCGGCACGACTTTGCCTCGCGCCTGTCGCCCCCCTCTCGCCTGATTGGCCGGGGCGCCGAAATCCTCGCCTTGCGTGATTCGATCGACCAGGCCATCGAAGGCCGGTGCCCCTGCCTGCTGGTGGCCGGCGCCCCCGGCGTGGGCAAGACCGCCTTGATCAACGAGTTGCGCCCGCTGGTGACGGCGCGCCGGGGTTGGTTCGTCTCCGGCAAGTTCGACCAGTACCGGCAGGACGCGCCGACCGCCGCGCTGGAAGCCCTGCGCGGCCTGGGTCGCCTGCTGCTGGCCGAGCCCGAGGAGCGCCTGGTCCAGCACCGCGAGCGCATCATCAAGGGCCTGGGCGCCAACGTCGGCTTTGGCCCGGCCTTGCTGCCGGAGTTCGTGCTGCTGCTGGGCAAACACCCGCGCATCGAGGTGGCCGACCCGCGCGAGGCCGAGGCCCGCATGATCCAGGCTACCGTGGACCTGCTGGCCAGCATCGCCAGTCCGGAGCGGCCCGTGGTGATGGTGCATGACGACGTGCAGTGGGCCCCAGCGATTTCGCAGAGGTTCCTCGACGCCGTCATCACGGCCAACACCCGCATCCCCGGCCTGCTGGTGGTGGGCGCCTACCGTTCCAACGAAGTCGACGCGGCCCATCCCCTGAGCGTGCTGATGGCACGCTGGCATCAGTTGGGCATGGCCCCGCCCAAAATCGCGCTGAGCAACCTGCCACCGGCCGACATCAGCGCCCTGGTCGCCGAAATGCTGCGCCTGCCCGGCACCGAAGCGGGTGCCCTGGCCACCGCCCTGGAAGAACGCACCGACGGCAATCCTTACGACACAGTGGAGCTGATCAACGCCCTGCGCCAGGACGGCTTGCTGACGCCCCGGCAAGGCCTGTGGGACTGGGATGCCTCGGCAATCCGCCGCTACGTGGGCGACTGCGGCGTGGTCGACCTGTTGGGCCGGCGCCTTGACAAGCTGGCAGCGCCGGTGCGCCAGTTGTTGGAGGTCATGGCCTGCCTGGGCGGGGACGTGCCCCCCGACCTCCTGCAGATGGCCTGCGGCCTGGACGCCGAGGCCTTGACCCGGCACATGGCGCCCGCCCTGGAAGAGGGCTTGCTGATCATCGAGCAAGGCAACAAGACCGAACTGCGCTTTCGACACGACCGCGTGCAGCAGGCCGTGTTCGAGCGCATGGACGCCGCGCGCCGCTGCCACCTGCACCTTGAGCTGGCGCGCCGAATGGTGCAGCGCCCCGAGCTGGGCCTGGCCGCTGCCGAGCAATACCTGCCCGCCGTACAGGCCATCACCGACGAGGCCGAATGCCGCAGCGTCATCGGCCTGTTTCAGCACGCAGCAGCCCGCTCGCGGGTGCTGAACTTCGCGGTCACCGAGAAATTCCTGGGGGCCTCCATCCACTTGTTGAAGTCGGTCGCCACGCCCGCAGACAACAGCCTGCTGGCCGTGCTGGAGTGCGAGCAGCACAAGGCCTTGTACGGCATGGGTCGCCTGGAGGAAGGCGACCAGGTCTATGCCTCCATCGTGGCGCGCTGCGCCCATCCCCTGGACTTGGTCGAGCCCGCCGGTGTGCAGATGTACAGCCTGGCCAACCGCAGCCGCTACCCCGAATCGATGAACCTGGGCTTGAGCCTGCTGGGCGAGCTGGGCATGGCCAAACCGGACGACCCGCGCCCCGCGATCGGCGCCGGCTTCCAGCGCCTGGCTCAATGGCACCGGGGCCAGGACAAGTTGGCCGACTTCGAGCGCCCCGTGGTTGACGACCCCCGCGTGCTGGCCTGGGCCAAGATCATCATCAAGACGGCCAACGCTGCCTACTTCTGCGACCTGGGCGCCTTCGCCTGGCTGATCCTGGAGGCGAACCGCCTGTGGATCGAGCATGGTCCTTGCGCACAGCTGATGCCCAGCGCTGGGGCCGTGCCCTTCCTGCTGGTGGGCCTGCCACAGGACTACCGTGGGGCCTACGTGTCCGGCCGCCACATGGTGTCGGTGGGCGAGGCACGCGGCTTTGAACCCGGCACCTCGGTGGCGCACTGCATCCTGTCGATCGCGGCGGGCCACTGGGTCGAACCCATCGAGAACGTCGTCAAGGCCTACCGCCATGCGCGCGAAGCCCTGATGCGCGCCGGCGACTTTCCCTTCGCGTCCTACACCTACCTGGCCGGCGACCTGCTGCTGGACTGCGCCAGCACGCTGGAACCGGCGGCCGCCGAAGTAGACGCCGGCCTGGCCTTCGCCACGCGCACCGGCAATGTGGACTACACGCAGCGCTACCTGCCGCGCCGCCAATTGATCCGAGCCCTGCGCGGCGAAACCAGCACCCCTGGCCGCTTCAGTGACGACAGCTTCGACGAAGCCGTCTATGCGCGCAACCTGGGCGCGCCTGGCACCACCTCGGCCATGTACCACGTCGTGAGCATGATTTCGGCCGCCATCTTTGGCGACATCGCCAGGCTGACCGAGCATGGCACGCAGGCCATGCCCATCCTGGCGCGCACGCCGGGCTACTACATCACCGCCTTGGCCCGCGTGCTGCAGGCCATGGCCTTGGCCGAGCGCGCCCGCGCCTTGCCGCCCGAAGAGCGCGCACCGGTGCTGGAGGAGCTCGACACCACCTGCCTGAACTGGCTGGCCCTGCGCGCCGCGGATGCGCCCGACAACTTCCTGCACCTGCTGCGCTGGGTCGAGGCCGAACGCACCTGGGCTGTGGGCAATGTGTGGGAGGTGGGCGCCGCCTTCGATGCGGCCTTGCAAGAGGCCGCCCTGCACCCGCGCGCCTGGCACCGCGCCCTGATCACCGAACGCGCAGCCCTGTTCCAGCTGGGCCAGGGCATAGAGCACAGCGGCCGCCCCTTGCTGGCCGAGGCCTGCAGCCTGTACGAAGGTTGGGGCGCCACCGGCAAGGTCGCGCAGATGCGCGCCGAGCACGGCTTCCTGCGCAGTGGCAGCACCGGCCTGCGCCGCGCCGAGGGCACCACGCGCAGCACCATTGTGGCCACCGATGTGGTCGACATGATGGCCGTGCTCAGGGTGTCTCAGGCCTTGAGTTCAGAGACCAGCATCTCCAGCCTGACCTCGCGCTTGGCCAAGGTGCTGGGCTCGATGACGGGCGCCACCAACGTGCAGTTGGTGGTGCGTCCCGACATCGCCCAGGGCTGGTTCATGGCGGTCTCGTTGGGCGACGGCGCCAGGCCGGTCAGCGCCGAAGAGGCGAGCGCGAACGGCGAGCTGCCTTTGTCCGTGTTCCGCTATGCCGAGCGCACGCGTGAAGTCCTGCTGATCGACGATGCCACGCATGACGACCGCTTTGCCAACGACCCCTGCATCGCCAAGCTCGACCAATGCTCGATGCTGTTGGCCCCCATCCTCAGCCATGGCGAACTGCGCGCCATCCTCGTGCTGGAAAACCGCATGCGCCGGGCCGCTTTCAGCGTCGAGCGGCTCGACTCGGTCACCCTGATCGCCGGCCAGTTGTCGGTGTCGTTGGACAACGCTTTGCTGTATGACTCGCTGGAGCGCAAGGTGGCCGAACGCACCGCGGCGCTCGAAGACGCCAACCGCAAGCTCGAACAGTTGAGCCTGACCGATGCGCTCACTGGCCTGTCGAACCGGCGCCGCTTCAATGAAGCACTGGACGCCGAATGGCTGCGCGCCAAGCGCACCCAATGCCCGCTGGGCCTGGCGATCATCGACATCGACTTCTTCAAGCTCTACAACGACCACTACGGCCACCAAGGCGGGGACGCCTGCCTGCAACTCGTGGCCAAGGTGCTCGCCACCGGCCGGCGCGGCGGCTCCGATCTGGCGGCACGCTATGGCGGCGAGGAGTTCGTGCTGCTGCTGCCGAACACTGACCAGGAAGGCTGCTACAGGGTGGCCGAGCGCGTGCGCGCAGACCTTGAAACCCTGATGGCACCCCACCTGAAGTCAAGCCTGGGCATCGTCACCATCAGCGTGGGCGTGGCCTCGGTCATTCCGCAGGGCGATGCCAAGCCCTTCCAGTTCATTGAACTGGCCGACGCGGCCATGTACGAGGCCAAGCGCGCCGGCCGCAACAGGGTGGTGCGGGCGCTGACGAATTGACCCCGCCTTGAAGCGGTCAGCCCGCAGAGGCCTGGGCGTTCATCGCCTGGCGCTGACGTTCATGCTGACGCCGCTTGATCTCCAGGAAGGTGCTGCCCTCCATCTCGTGCAATTGGCGGGGGTACTGCTCCATGGAGGCCAGGAAGCGCGTCAGACGGCGATCGAAGCGTTGGTCGGCCGGCACATCCAGCGCTTGCAGGCAGGCGTCGATGGCCAGGTAATAGCGCATGGCATTGCGCTCAACCGCACCGCGCACACCGTCGATGTAAATGGACTGACCACGGTCGTCCTTGCCCGTTTGGCTGAAGCCCACCTTGGACCGGCCCGCTGTGGCCAGGTAAGCTTTGGTGGCCAGGTGGCCCGCGATGCTGGACGCGTAGGAGTAGGACAGGTGGATGAAGCTGCGGTTGCCCCCCAAGGAAACCGCCTCGACCACAAAACGGTAATCGCTGGTGCCCAGCGGCCCTTGCGCCGCGCGCAGTTGCACCTGGAAATAGTCGGGCGCGTCGGACGCCAGTGAATAGTTCAGGTTCAAGGGGTAGGCATCCTCCACCGGCTGTTCGAGCTTTTTACCGATCGCCACCTTGAGCACCGATTGGCCCGCCGGGGGCGACTCGCACTGCTTGGTGTTGGGATGCAGGATCATCACATCGCACCACCGGGCCGGATCGCGCAAGGCTTGCTGCACTTTGGTGAAGGGATACGCCACCACCGCATAGACGTCACCCCTGGTCTGGCCTGAAGACTCGCTGGAATCGATGACCAGCGGGCGCAAAAAGGCACTGTTTTGCAGAGAAGGGCTCAGTTGGCTGAATTTTGCGCGCAGTTCAGGCGCCGAGGAGCCAGCAGCACCCAGGGCGTGAGCCGGCGCCAGCCATGGCAGGGCGGCCAGGACCAGCAGGATCCTGGCCACGTGGTGCTGAAAAAGGGTGATTTTGGTCATGGTGTGCTCCTTGCACCCATGTGGTGGCAATCCGCTTGCCTGCAAGACTGCGAAGCCAAAGGCAAGCCAAGCTTTACGCTATGACGATCTCGCCACCGCCCGGAATGCCGGCCAGCATGCCGCGACCCATCAATCGGGATGGGCGTGATTTTGACCCGCGCCGTGCGCCGCTCTCCTTTCGCGTTGGTCGCTTCGCCCCAGACGTAGGCTGGCAGGCACGTAGACCGTGACATTCGGAATGCCCGTGGTGTGGAAGGCCGTTGAAACGTCTCCCCAAGGCACGTGCACGAGCTGGCCATGTCGACGGACTCGGCCTCCTTGAGGCGCGCTTTCCAACGTGGTTTTCATCGTGCCCGGTGAAAAGCTGACCGTGGTGTCAAAATCAAAACTCAGCTGCACGGCATCGGGCAGCACCTCCTTCAGCAGCACCACGCCTGAAGCGTTTGCCTGAACGCTGGATCGCACGCCAGCGTGTGCCGGTGGCCGCTGGGCGAAAAAAGCCCCACAGGGCTAGTCCGCCCCAAAACCAAATCGCTGGGTACCGCTGTCGGTTGCTCTGGCTCTCACGGCCACCGTGCAAGGACGGCTGAGGCCATGTGCCCACTGCCGATAGATCAGGCGCGCAGTGCGCCGCAACGAGGGAAGCTTGTCTGGCAGACTGGCAAGAATCTCCTGGCACTGCTGTACAGCCGGCCCCTTTGCGCCTTCAAATTCGTCCAAAGAATTGCAGCACCACTCGCGCACGATGTCCTCGGTAACTTCAAAATGGCACTGGAAAGCCAGGTGCTTGCCAATGGCAAACCCCTTGTTCAGGCAGTGCTCTCCGAACAAAATGCGCTGAGCACCCTGCGGAATGCCAAAGGTCTCGTAGTGCCAATTGAAGGCAATGACCTCCGATGCCGCAAACAAGCGTCGGGCAGGTGGTGTCACGCGCAAGCGGCTCCAGCCGATGTTGGGGCATGCATTGCGGCAAACCTTGGCGCCGAGTACCTTGGCCATCATCTGCCCACCGAAGCAGTGACCTAGCACCGGAATATCCAAGGCCATGGCTTGGCGCACCAAGGCATGCTCCTGGTCGATCCAGTCGAGCTTTTCATTCACGCTGTGCGGGCTCCCCAGCAAAACCAGCCCGCTGAAATCACGTGCGGAGGAAGGAATGTCATCGCCCTCCTCCGGCGTGAAGATCACCGAGGGAACTCCTGCCTCGTTCAGGTAGTCCAGCAAAACGCCGGGGCGCTGAGTGCGGTCATGCTGCATCAATGCGACTGGTCTCATACACGTGACCCGCAGTTGACGGGCCGTTGTTGCGATGACACCCAATTTAGGCCGTGCAACGCTAAGGTCGCATAGAGATTGCAGGCCGAGCCATTAAATCGGCATCAATGACAAGCAAGCGGCAAAGCATTGACGCAACGCAAGGTAAGCGCCCTCCACCCAAGGCAGGCTGCGCTCAGCGTCATTGAGCGCGTCTTAACGCAATCTTTATGCGCAGGATAAAAACCTTACCGCCATCTTGATGCGTTTGTTTCTACGATTCAGCCATCTCATCAAGGAGAGCTTTCATGGACTTCGTTTTTCTAGCGCTCACCGCTGCATTCTGGCTCGTGCTGGCCGGCATGGCAGTGGGTTGCGCCAAGCTTGGAGGGCCCGCCAAATGACCTGGCTCTACATCCTGGGTGGCGTGGTGTCGGTGGGCCTGCTGGTCTACCTGTTGGCCGCATTGCTGCAACCGGAGAAGTTTTCATGAACACGCAAGCCTGGTTACTCCTGGCGGCCTTCAGCACCGTGCTGTTGCTGTTGGCCCTGCCCACGGGGCGCTACATCGCCAATGTGATGGAAGGCAAGCTTCGTTTCACGGGACGGGTTGAAAATGGCTTGTTCCGCCTTTGCGGCATCAAGGCCGACACCGAGATGGGCTGGTTGCCATATGCGCTGGCCATCCTGTTGTTCAACGCTCTTGGCGTGCTCGCGGTCTATGCATTGCAGCGCCTGCAGGTGTGGCTGCCGCTGAACCCGCAGGCCATGGGCAATGTCTCGCCTGATTCGTCGTTCAACACCGCAGTGAGCTTTGTGACCAACACCAATTGGCAGGGCTACAGCGGTGAACAGACCATGGGCTACCTGACCCAGATGCTGGGCCTGGCCGTGCAGAACTTCCTGTCGGCGGCCACCGGCATCGTGGTCGTCATCGCATTGATCCGCGGCTTTGCGCGCCACTCCGCCAAGAGTATCGGCAATGCCTGGGTTGATTTGACGCGCGTCACGCTGTGGATCCTGGTGCCCATCTCGTTTTTGTACGGCGTGTTCCTGGTGCAGCAGGGCGTGGTGCAAAACTTTGACGCCTACAAGGATGTGCAGACCTTGGGGGTCGTCAAGTTTCAAACACCCGCGCCTGGGCCAGATGGTCAGCCACTGAAGGACGCCCAGGGGGCACCAGTGATGCAGGACCAGAGCACAGACAAGCAAACGCTCGCCATGGGGCCGGTGGCTTCGCAAGAGGCCATCAAGATGCTGGGCACCAATGGCGGAGGCTTCTTCAACGCCAATTCGGCACACCCTTTCGAGAACCCAACCGCGTTGACGAACTTCGTGCAGATGCTGTCGATCTTCCTGATCCCGGCAGCGCTGTGCTTCACGTTCGGCCACCTGGTTCAGGACAGACGTCAGGGGTGGGCGGTCCTGGTCGCGATGTCACTGTTGTTCGTGGCGGGCGCCATCGGGGCCATGAGCTTTGAACAGCAAGGCAACCCACGGATTGCAGCGCTGGGCGTTGACCAAAATGCCAGCCTGACCCAGTCGGGCGGCAACATGGAAGGCAAGGAGACTCGTTTTGGCATCGCCAACTCGGCGCTGTTTGCCACCATCACGACCGATGCGTCTTGCGGCGCGGTCAACGCCATGCACGACTCCTTCACCCCGCTGGGTGGCATGGTGCCTTTGGTGAACATGCAACTGGGTGAGGTCGTCTTTGGGGGTGTTGGCACCGGGCTCTACGGCATGTTGGTGTTCGCCATCCTGGCCGTGTTCATCGCCGGTTTGATGATTGGGCGCACGCCCGAATACCTGGGCAAGAAGATCGAGGCCCACGAGATGAAGATGAGCTCCATCGCCATCCTCGTCACGCCGCTGCTGGTCTTGCTGGGCACGGCCGTGGCCGTGATGAGCGATGCCGGACGCGCTGGCATCGCCAACCCGGGCGCGCATGGGTTCTCGGAGATCCTGTACGCCTTGACATCGGCAGGCAACAACAACGGCAGCGCATTCGCCGGGCTGTCGGCCAACACGCCGTTCTACAACGTGCTGCTGGCCGTGGCCATGTGGTTTGGCCGCTTCGGGGTGATCGTGCCGGTGCTGGCCATGGCCGGCTCGCTGGCGGCCAAGAAGCGCATCGCCGCCACCAGCGGCACGATGCCGACGCATGGCCCGCTCTTTGTGGTGCTGCTGGTTGGCACGGTGTTGCTGGTCGGCCTGCTGAACTATGTCCCCGCCCTGGCTTTGGGTCCTGTGATTGAGCACTTGGTGCTCTGGAAGTGAGTGAAACATGACTCGCCAAACCTTTACCCTCTTTGACGCCGCACTGCTCAAGCCAGCCGTCGCGGACGCCTTCAAAAAGCTGGATCCCCGTGTCCAATGGCGCAACCCGGTGATGTTCGTCGTCTACGTCGGCAGCATCATCACCTCGGGGCTCTTCTTTCAGGCCTTGGGTGGCCAGGGCGAGGCGCCCGCAGGCTTCGTTCTGGCGGTGGCCCTGTGGCTGTGGTTCACGGTGCTGTTCGCCAACTTCGCCGAGGCCATGGCCGAGGGCCGCAGCAAGGCCCAAGCCGCCTCGCTGCGCAGCCTCAAGAAGGAGACCTGGGCCAAGAAATTGGAAGAGCCTCGCCAGGGGGCCCAATGGCACCCGATTGAATCTCAGGACCTCCGCAAGGGCGATACCGTGATGGTGCTGGCAGGCGATGTGGTTCCGGCGGATGGCGAAGTGATCGAAGGCGTGGCCTCGGTGGACGAAAGCGCCATCACGGGCGAGTCCGCCCCGGTGATCCGGGAGTCCGGTGGCGATTTCTCGGCGGTCACCGGTGGCACACGCGTCTTGTCGGACTGGATCATTGTTCGCGTCACTGCCAACCCCGGTGAAACCTTCGTGGACCGCATGATCGCGATGGTGGAAAGTGCCAAGCGCCAGAAGACCCCCAACGAGATCGCGCTGACGATTCTGCTGGTGGCGTTGACCATCGTGTTCCTGGTGGTGACGGTCACCTTGCTGCCTTTCTCATTGTTCAGCGTTCAGGTGGCTGGCGCAGGCGCCCCCATCTCGATCACGGTGTTGATCGCACTGCTGGTGTGCCTGATCCCCACCACCATCGCGGGCTTGCTGTCGGCCATCGGCGTGGCGGGCATGAGCCGGATGATGCAGGCCAATGTGATCGCCACCTCCGGTCGCGCCGTGGAAGCCGCTGGCGATGTGGATGTGCTGCTGCTGGACAAAACCGGCACCATCACTTTGGGCAACCGGCAGGCCTCGGCCTTCTTGCCCGCACCCGGCGTGAAGGACAATGAACTGGCCGACGCGGCCCAGTTGGCTTCGCTCGCTGACGAGACGCCAGAAGGCCGCAGCATCGTGGTGCTGGCCAAGCAGAAGTTCAACCTGCGCGAACGGGACATCCAGTCACTGAACGCCACCTTTGTGCACTTCTCGGCACAGACCCGCATGAGCGGAGTGGACCTGCCAGATACCGAGCACCAGGCGCCAAAGGTTCGCCAAGTGCGCAAAGGTGCGGCCGAGGCGATTCGCCAGCATGTCGAGGCCTTGGGTGGCACCTTCCCCGCCGCGCTGAATGCCGCCATTGACGAAGTCTCGCGCCGTGGCAGCACGCCGTTGGTCGTGGCCGATGGCCTGAAAGTGCTCGGCATCATCGAACTCAAGGACATCGTCAAGGGCGGCATCAAGGAGCGATTCGCTGAACTGCGCCGCATGGGCATCAAGACGGTGATGGTCACCGGTGACAACCGGCTCACGGCAGCGGCCATTGCTGCGGAAGCCGGCGTCGATGACTTCCTGGCCGAAGCCACGCCCGAGCAGAAGCTGGCGCTGATCCGCGAATACCAGGCCGGTGGCAAGCTGGTGGCCATGACGGGCGACGGCACCAACGATGCCCCCGCTTTGGCCCAGGCCGACGTGGCCGTGGCGATGAACTCGGGCACCCAAGCCGCCAAGGAAGCAGGCAACATGGTGGACCTGGACAGCAACCCCACCAAGCTGATCGAGGTGGTCGAGACCGGCAAGCAGATGCTGATGACGCGCGGCTCGCTCACCACCTTCAGCATCGCCAACGACATCGCCAAGTATTTCGCCATCATCCCGGCGGCTTTCGTCACCACCTACCCGCAGCTGGGCGCGCTGAACGTGATGCACCTGGGCAGCCCTTCATCGGCCATCTTGTCAGCGGTGATCTTCAACGCCCTGATCATCATTTTTCTGATTCCACTGGCGCTCAACGGCGTGCCTTATCAGGCGCTGGGTGCGGCCGCGCTGCTTCGCCGCAATCTGCTGATCTATGGCCTGGGCGGCGTGATCGTGCCCTTCATCGGCATCAAGCTGATCGATCTGTTCATCACCGCCACTGGTTTGGTTTGACCTGGAGCCCCACATGCACAACATGATTCGTCCCGCCGTGAGCCTGTTCGTCGCGCTGACCGTCGTCACCGGCGTGCTCTACCCTCTGGCCGTGACTGGCGTCGCCAAGGCGGCTTTTCCTGAGCAGGCGGCTGGCAGCTTGATCGTCAAGGACGGCAAGACCATCGGCTCCGCGCTGATCGGCCAGAGCTTCACCGATCCCCAATACTTTTGGGGCCGCCCATCGGCCACCAGCCCGATGCCTTACAACGCCAGCGGTTCCGGCGGCTCCAACCAGGGGCCACTGAATCCCGCCTTGGTGGAGGCCATCAAAGGCCGCATCGACGCCTTGAAGGCGGCCGATCCTGGCAATGCCTTGCCCGTCCCGGTTGACCTGGTCACCACGTCGGCCAGCGGCCTGGATCCCCACATCAGCGTCGCCGCTGCGCAGTACCAAGCCGCCCGCGTGGCTCGCGTGCGCGGACTTTCAACCGAGGCCGTTCATGCCGCGATCACTCGGCACAGTGAAGGTCGATGGTTGGGGCTCTTGGGTGAAGCCCGCGTGAACGTGCTCAAGCTCAACCTGGACATTGATCAGATGACGGCTCGTTGAGTGGTGTGAACACTGGCGCCTGGAAAAAGATGCATCATCATCAGCCCATGACCGATACCCGCCCCGATCCTGACCAGTTGCTGGCGCGCCTGAAGCAGGAACAAGCACAAGCTCAAAGAGGCAAGCTGAAGATTTTCTTCGGTGCCTCGGCAGGCGTTGGCAAGACCTACGCCATGCTGTCGGCGGCGCGCAGTTTGAAGCAGCAAGGCATGGGTGTGCTCATCGGCGTGATCGAGACCCACGGCCGAGCGGAGACCGAGGCATTGGTGGAGGGGCTGGATCGGCTTCCCCTCAGGGAGGTTCTTCACAAAAACCGAACGCTCAAAGAGTTTGATCTCGACGGTGCGCTGAAGCGGAAGCCCCAACTCATTCTTGTCGATGAACTGGCCCACTCCAACGCGCCTGGCTCGCGCCATCCCAAGCGTTGGCAGGATGTGGAAGAGCTGTTGGACGCGGGCATCGACGTCTGGTCGACCATGAACGTGCAGCACCTGGAAAGCCTCAATGACGTCATCACCGGCATCACCGGCGTGCGCGTGTGGGAGACCGTGCCCGACCGCGTCTTTGACGAAACGGACGAAGTCGTCATCGTTGACCTGCCGCCCGACGAGTTGCTCAAGCGCTTGAAGGAAGGCAAGGTCTACTTGCCGCAACAGGCGGAGCGCGCGGTGCGCAATTTCTTTCGCAAAGGCAACCTCATCGCCCTGCGGGAGCTGGCGCTACGGCGCACCGCCGACCGGGTCGATGATGAAATGCTGCAATACCGCAGCACCTTGTCGGCCAAGCCGGTCTGGCAAACGCGCGAGTCTTTGCTGGTGTGCATCGGCCCAGGCGAGCGCTCCGAGAAACTGGTGCGGGGCGCCGCCCGCATGGCCGCTCAGCTGGACGTGCCCTGGCACTGCATCTACGTTGAAACCCCCAAGCTACAGCGACTTCCAGACGCGGCCAGGCACAGGATCATGCGGGTGCTGAAGCTGGCTCAGGATGCCGGCGCGACGACCGCCACCTTGGCAGGCAACGCCATGGCCAGAACGATTGTCAAGTACGCGCATGAGCACAACCTGTCCAGGGTCGTATTAGGTCGCAGCACCGGCCGGAAGAAGTCCCATTGGCGCCCCATCCTGGCGGATGCCGTCGGGGCACTGGGAAACGATCTTGACGTGATTCAGATCGCGCTGCCAGCCAGCGAGCGAGATGACCGCAGGCCCGCTCCGATGCATGGAACCGGCGAAAACACCGCCATGCTCTCAAAGGAGTGGCGCGCTTACCTGTGGAGCGCGGCGACATGCGTGTTCGTTGCCTGCTTGATGGCACCGCTGCACTCGGTGCTCGACACCGCCAACATCGTCATGCTGTTCCTGCTGGCCGTCGTCTTTGTGGCCGTCAGGTTCGGACGGGGCCCCGCCGTCATGGCCGCCTTCCTGAGCGTGGGCGCTTTCGACTTTTTCCATGTGGCGCCAAGGTTTGCTTTCAGCGTCAGCGACGCCCAATATTTGCTGACCTTTGCGGTGATGCTGGTCGTGGCTTTGGTGATTGGTCAATTGACCGCCGGGTTGAAGTTTCAGGCACGGGTGGCCACCTTGCGTGAAGAGCGGGTCAGCGCCTTGTACAAAATGTCCAGGGACCTGTCGGGCGCATTGATGACCGAGCAGATCGCCGAGATCGCCGCCCGGTTTCTGCGTTCTGAATTCGAAGCCAAATCGGCCATCATGGTGAGCGACCTGCAAAGCCGCGTCATGCCCGCGTTGCCGCAGCCCGACCTGCCCGTGGGCATTGACCCGGGCATCGCGCAATGGGCTTTCGACCATGCCGAGACGGCAGGCCATGGCACCGACACGCTGCCGGGATCGCCGTTGCTCTACGTGCCGCTCAAGGCACCGATGCGCGTTCGCGGCATCCTGGTGCTTGAGCCCAAGAACCCCGAGCGGCTCATCGGCCCTGAGCAGCGCCGCTTGCTCGACACCTGCGCTTCGCTGCTCGCGATCTCGTTGGAGCGCGTGCACTACGTCGATGTGGCTCAGAGCACCACCGTTCAGATGGAGTCTGAACGCCTGCGCCACTCGCTGTTGGCCGCCATTTCACACGATCTGCGCACCCCTCTTGCGGCACTGGTGGGCATGGCGGACACCTTGGCCTTGAGCCGCAAACCGGATGATCCGCAAGGCGAAATGTTGGTCTCCATTCGCGAGTCGGCGTTGAGGATGAACGCCCAGGTCAACAACCTGCTCGACATGGCCCGCCTTCAATCCGGCCAAGTGCACTTGAACCTCCAATGGCAAGCGCTGGAAGAGCTGGTGGGCAGCGCTTTGCGTGCCATGACGGGCACTTTGGAGCCAGGGCGAGTCCGGGTGGCATTGCCGGAGGATTTGCCCTTGCTGCGCCTTGATGCGGTATTGTTTGAGCGGGTGCTGTGCAACCTGCTGGAGAACGCCGTGAAGTACACCCCCGTGGGCAGCCCCATCGAGATTGGCGCATCTGCATCAAGCGACAGGGTGCGGCTGACCGTCTCTGACCGAGGCCCTGGCTTGCCCAAAGGCCGGGAAGCCGCCATCTTCGAGATGTTCGAGCGTGGCAGCAAGGAAGGCGCCACACCAGGCGTGGGTTTGGGCCTGGCCATTTGCCGCGCCATCGTCGAAGCCCACAGCGGCACCATCCACGGCGAAACCAGACCCCAAGGTGGCGCTCAGTTCACCATCGAGTTGCCACGCGGCACGCCGCCTTCCATCGACGACATTGAAGACGTCGCAGAAACCTGAAAGGGGCATGGTCATGAGTGTGTCGGCCCCAAGGGTGTTGTTGATCGAGGACGAGGACAAGATCCGCCGATTTGTTCGCCTTGCACTGGAGCGCGACGGGTTCGAAGTCCATGAGGCGGCCAACCTCGAACGCGGGCTGATCGAAGCCGGCACGCGCAGACCAGACCTGGTGGTGCTTGACCTGGGGCTGCCCGATGGCGACGGCCTGGACCTGATCCGCGACCTGCGCGCCTGGTCGGATGTGCCGGTGCTGGTGCTGTCAGCCCGCACCACCGAACAGGACAAGGTGGGCGCGTTGGACGCTGGCGCCGACGACTACCTGGTCAAACCCTTCAGTGCCGTCGAACTGGTGGCCCGGGTGCGTGCCCACCTGCGGCGCCGCGCCAGTGGCATGACCGATGGCAGCACCGTCATCGAGTTCTCAGATGTCAAGGTTGACCTGGCCCGCCGAACCGTCGAGCGCGGTGGTCAGGCCTTGCACCTGACGCCGAACGAGTACCGCTTGTTGACGCACCTCACCGGGCACCCTCACTGCGTGCTCACGCACCGACAAATTCTGACCGCCGTGTGGGGTTCGAGCCATGCCGAGGACACCCACTACCTTCGCGTCTACATGGTCCAGCTGCGCAAAAAGATCGAAGCTGATTCATCACGTCCGCGACATCTGATCACCGAGACGGGCGTGGGGTATCGGTTCGTACCCTAGATTTCGTGTCGGAATTGTCGAATTGGCAACCTGGGGCTGACACACGCTCAGGGCAAGGGGATTTCATCCGAATAGAGGCGAACACATCAAGAATTCAGGACGCACATCGGACAACCAAGCATGAGCGAGAGCAGCCTTCTGTCACCATCGCAAGGGCCACTTCGCAGCGCCAGGCCGCAGGCTCGCCTGCCTGGTGCGAGGCTCGGCGCGCTGCTGGTCACCAATGACCCGCTCCAGCGCATCCGCATCCTGCGCTCGATGCTGTCGGCCTTGGCATTTTTCATTTGTGTCGGTCTGATTTTCTATGCCATCCGGCTGGGCATCATGGACCCGCATGAAGGGCGGACACTGGCCGCTTGCATCCTGGTGTCCAACATCGGCTTCTACATCGTGCTGCGCAGTGGCCTGAACCTGCGTTTCGCGGAGCCCTCATTGACGCTGCCCCAGATCCTGGCGGCCCTGACCTGGATCGCGGGCGCCTATGGCACCACCAATGCAGCGCATGGCGGCACCTTGATGCTTGTCGCCCTGGTGCTGGTGTTCGGCGTGTTCAACATGGACTCGCGGCGCGCGCTGGTTTCCGGCTTGTATGCGGTGTTTGCGCTGGGGTTGGTCATGGCTTACAAGGCTTGGCACGATCCCGGCCTCTATCCAGCCAAGATCGAATGGGTCTACTTCGCTTTTGTGGCCACCATCGTGCCCATGATCACCATGCTGGCCGCCCAGCTGAGCAGCATGCGCACGCGTTTGAAAGCGCAGAAAGCGGAGCTCAGCGAAGCCCTGAACCGCATCCAGGAAATGGCCATCCGTGACGAGCTCACCGGCTTGTTCAACCGCCGTCACATGCTCGACGTCCTGACGGAGCATGCCGCACTCAACAAACGGGACATGATCAATTTTTCGGTGGCCATCCTGGACCTCGATTTTTTCAAGCGCGTCAATGACACGCATGGTCATGGCGTGGGCGATGAAGTGCTGCGCAGTTTTGCCACCACGGCTCGCGCCGTGCTGCGCGAAACCGATGTGATCGCCCGGTGGGGAGGTGAGGAATTCCTGGTGCTCATGCCTGAGTTGCCACCCAGAAATCCCGAGCAAGGCTTGGAGCGCCTGCGTGATGCGCTGGCGAACCTGCCGGTCAGCGCATCAGTGCCAGAACTGCGGGTGACGTTCTCTGCTGGCATCACGGCCTATCGCCCGGACGAATCCCGCGTGGAAAACATCGAACGGGCCGACAAGGCGCTGTACGCGGCCAAGGCCGCAGGGCGCAACCGCGTCATGATCTTCTGACCAGGGTCAGCCAGGCCATCCGAATGATGGCCCGCCGGCTCAGGCGTTGATCACACCGGCCTTCGCCGCCTGTTCATCGGCGTGGTAGCTCGAGCGCACCATCGCGCCCACGGCCGCGTGGCTGAAACCCATCTTCTGCGCCTCTTGCTCAAACATCTTGAAGGTGTCCGGGTGCACATAGCGGCGCACCGGCAAATGGTGGCCGCTGGGCGCCAGGTACTGGCCGATGGTGATCATGTCGATGTCGTGCGCGCGCATGTCGCGCATCACCTGCAGGATCTCTTCGTCGGTCTCGCCCAGGCCGACCATGATGCCGCTTTTGGTGGGCACGTCGGGGTGCAGGGCCTTGAACTTCTTGAGCAGATTCAGGCTGAACTGGTAGTCGGAACCTGGGCGCGCTTCCTTGTAGAGGCGAGGCGCGGTTTCCAGGTTGTGGTTCATCACGTCGGGTGGTGCCGCCTTGAGGATCTCCAGGGCGCGGTCGTCACGGCCACGGAAATCGGGCACGAGGATCTCGATCTGCGTGGCCGGGCTGAGCGCACGCACCTGGCGGATGCATTCCACGAAGTGGGCCGCGCCGCCATCGCGCAGGTCGTCGCGGTCCACGCTGGTGATGACCACGTACTTGAGCTTGAGCGCCGCGATGGTCTTGGCCAGGTTGGCGGGCTCGTCCGCGTCCAGCGGGTCGGGGCGGCCGTGTCCCACATCGCAAAACGGGCAGCGGCGCGTGCACTTGTCGCCCATGATCATGAAGGTGGCCGCGCCCTTGCCGAAGCACTCGCCGATGTTGGGGCAAGAGGCCTCTTCGCACACCGTGTGCAGCTTGTGCTCGCGCAGGATCTGCTTGATCTCGTAGAAGCGCGTGCTGGGCGAGCCGGCGCGCACGCGGATCCAGTCGGGTTTTTTCAGCACCTCGCCGATGGGCACCACCTTGATGGGGATGCGGGCCATTTTGGCCTCGGCTTTTTGCTTGATGGTGGGATCGTAGGGCGTGGATTCGGTGGCCATGCCGCCACTTTAGCCGATCAGGGCGAAAGCCAGGTGCCCAGCTTGCCGCCCAGCAAGGCCGCGGCCTCCTCCCAGGACACCTTCACCCCCAGCGAAGCCAGGTCCACCGTCTTCAAGCCGGTGTAGCCACAAGGGTTGATTCGGCTGTAGGGCGACAGGTCCATGGCCACGTTCAACGCCACCCCGTGGTAGGTGCAATGGCGGCTGACCTTGATGCCCAGCGCGGCCACCTTGCCCAGGCCCTTGAAGGGATCGCGCGGGTCGGCGGGCGCAGTCAGGGCCGCGTGGCCGGCGGGGTCGTCCAGCCGCACATAGATGCCCGGTGCGCCCGTCACGCGGTGGCCCGTCACGCCCAGCACCTCCAGCGTCTTGATGAGCGCCTGCTCCAGGCGGAACACGTATTCCTTGACGTAGATGCCCTGGCGCTTCAGATCCACCAGCGGGTAGCCCACCACCTGGCCAGGGCCGTGGTACGTGACCTGGCCACCCCGATTGGTCTGCACCACGGGGATGTGGTCAGGGCCGAGCGGGTTGAACAGCACGTGGTCGGCCTTGCCGGCCAGGCCTTGCGTGAACACGGGGGGGTGCTCGCAGACCCAGAGTTCATCGGGGGTCTCGGGCGTGCGGGCTTCGGTGAAGGCCTGCATGGCCTGGGCCGTGGGGGCGTAGTCCACGCGGCCCAGCAGCTTGGTCAACATCAGCCCAGCCCCACTCGCTGGAACAAGGCGCCCGGCAAGCGCGCCACCTGGCCCATCATTTCCAGCTCCAGCAAACGCGCGCCCAGGTCGGCCGGGCCCAGGCCAGTGCGAGCGGACAAGGCGTCCTGGCCCACCGGGTCGTAACCCATGGCACTGAGGACCGGGTCTTCATCGCCAGAAAGGTCATCCATCAGGTCACCACCGCCCTGGCCAGCGGGCGCGGCGACTCGCCAGTTCATTTCTTCCAGCACGTCTTGCGCGGTTTCCACCAGCTTGGCGCCTTGCTTGATCAAGGCGTGGCAGCCCTTGGCTTGCGGCGAATGGATGGAGCCCGGAATGGCCAGCACCTCGCGGCCCATCTCCATGGCCAGGCGCGCGGTGATCAGCGAGCCCGACTGCACCGCTGCCTCGACCACCAAGGTGCCGCGCGACAGGCCCGCCACGATGCGGTTGCGCTTGGGAAAGTTGGCGGCCAAAGGCGGCGTGCCCAAAGCGAACTCGCTGATGATCAAGCCGTCTTGCGCAATGCGGTGCGCCAGGTCCCGGTGGGTTTTGGGGTAGACGCGGTCCAGGCCGGTGCCCACCACCGCCACGGTGCTGCCCAGGCGGCCACCCGCCAAAGCCCCTTCGTGCGCTGCCCCGTCCACCCCCAAGGCCAGGCCCGACACCACGGTGATGCCCGCCTGGCTCAAGGCCTGGGCAAAAGCAAACGCGTTTTCCTTGCCTTGCGCGGTGGGGTTGCGGCTGCCCACGATGGCCACACAGGGGGTCTGCAGCAACTCAACACGGCCTTGCGCGAACAGGAGCAAAGGCGGATCGGCGGTTTCCAACAGCGCAGCGGGATACCGCTGATCGCCCAGGGTGATCAGCGCACGGTTTTGCCCGGGTGAGGCAGCGTCCAACCACGCCACGGTGGCGTCCAGCTGATCGGACCAGTCGGCCGGCACCTTCAGCAATTCGGTGGCTTCGCGCCCCGGCACCACGCCCAACAAGGTGTCCTTGGTCGCGGCGAACACCGCCTGGGGCGAGCCCAGCGCCGCCAACAAGCGCCGGGCGGAGGTCGGGCCCACGCGTGGCGTCAGCAAAAGCCGCAGCCACGCGCCGATTTCGTCGCGTTCCATCGTCAACTCACGGGATCGTCAATCAGGGCTGGGTGAACTTGTCCCCAGGCTTGACCGGGTCCTTCACGCTCAGGATCAGGGCGTAGGACATGCGGTCAAAGGTGCGGAACACGAAGAGCAGGCCATGGCGCTCGTCAGGCAGCTTGATCGTGGGCTTGTCGGGCAAAGTCATGTCGCGGATGGTATTGCCCTCGCGCCACAAGGCCAGCACATGGCCACGCTCCATGCCGTCGCGGGTGCCCTTGTTCAGGGACACGATCTGGCTCTGGCCAGCCGTCAGGCTCTCACCATAGATGGACACGATCTGGCCATTCAGGTCTTGAGTGGGGGCGTGCGGGGCCAGGTTGTCGAATTCGCGCGGGGGCACCGGGGCCAGGCGATCGCCAATCATGCCTTCCTGGCGCAGGATGCTGGTGGTGAAGGTGGAGGGGATGACCATGGGCTGGCCATCGGCGCCCATGCCTTCCACGCCTTCGCGGACCAGGTTCATGGTGCCCACGTAGGCGGCCTCGTAGCCCAGCACTTCCTTGGTGGTGGGATCACGCAGGGGCTTGGGTTCGCGGAAGATGCGGAACTCGCGGCGGCCACCCAGGTCACCGCGCACATAGGCGGTTTCACCACGCGACAACATCACGCGGCCTTCTTGTGTGGCCACCACGCGCGGTGCGTTCAGCAATTCCTGGCTGGTGTCAAAAATGACGGCCTCGTTGAAGAAGGGTTCGATCAGGTGCAAAGGCACGGCCGTGATCGCGTCTTCCAGCGAGCCTTCACGCACGCGCGGCGACAGGCGGGCATCGCCCCCCGTGCCCACGGGTTGACCCAAGCGCAGGCGCGCCCGGCCATTGGACTTGTCCAGGTACAGCACTTGCCCCGGGAAGATCAAATGCGGGTTGCGGATCTGCTGCAGGTTCATGCCCCACAGCTCGGGCCAACGCCAAGGGCTTTTCAGGAAGATCTTGGAGATGTCCCACAGCGTGTCGCCACGCTTGACGACGTACGAATCAGGCGCGTTGGGCGACAGCTCGGACAGCGGAATCCCGGCTTGCGACACCTGCTTGGCCGTGGCCTTTTGCTGATTGGTGATGGGGAAGTTGGGGCCATCGGCTGCTTGTGCGGTCGTGGCCAAAATACCCAGGGATACCGCAGCCGACAAGGCCATGGCATGAGCAAGGGGCAGCAATCGCTGGGTCATGAAAACTCTCTCCAATCCACCCGCCGATGAGATCCCTGACAATAAGGATTCCCAATAACCGGCAAAATCTGGTCAATGATCGTTTGATTCTGCCCGGAAATGACGAGCCGTCGCAACGAAAATTGTCCTCACTTGCCCGCTGAATCTGCCCGGGTGCCTTGGGGTTCGTTGCGCCGCTTCCACATCCGAGCGGGAACACCCTGCCCTTGTCCGACCCGGTCCTTGACCGGCCGTTTGCCCCGCCGAGAAGTACCATGGCCCTGCTGCCCATCCTTTGCTACCCCGACGCCCGCCTGCACAAGGTGGCACGCCCGATCGCCGCGGTCGATGACCGCGTCCGCCAACTGGTCGACGACATGCTGGAAACCATGTACGACGCCAAGGGGGTCGGCCTGGCCGCCACGCAGGTGGACGTGCATGAGCGCCTGGTCGTCATCGACACCAGCGAAGAGCGCGACGACCCGCGCGTGCTGATCAACCCCGAGATCATCCGGGCCAGCGACGAGATGATCATCTGGGAAGAAGGCTGCTTGTCGGTGCCCGCCATTTACGACAAGGTGGAACGCCATGCCCGGGTGCGGGTGCGCGCCCTGAACCGCGATGGCCAAACCTATGAGTTTGACGCCGACGAGTTGCTGGCCGTGTGCGTTCAGCATGAGTTGGACCACCTGATGGGCAAGGTGTTTGTGGAGTATTTGTCGCCCCTCAAGCGCAACCGCATCAAGACCAAGATGCAAAAGCGCGGCAAAGACGGCGACACCTCGGACTGATCGCCATCCCATGAAAATCGTTTTCGCAGGCACGCCCGAATTCGCCCGGGAAGCGCTGGCCGCCCTGCACGCCGCGGGTTTCGAGATCCCCTTGGTGCTGACCCAGCCTGACCGCCCGGCGGGCCGGGGCATGAAATTGCAGGCTTCGCCGGTCAAGCAATTTGCGCTGGACCATGGCATCGCCGTGGCGCAGCCTCCCAGCCTGAAGTTGGACGGCAAACACGCCGAAGCTGCCCACGCCGCGCAAGCCACCCTGCAAGCGGTTGAGGCCGACCTGATGGTGGTGGCCGCTTATGGCCTGATCCTACCAAAGTGGGCACTCACTTTACCCCGCCTGGGCTGCCTGAACATCCATGGTTCGCTGTTGCCCCGTTGGCGCGGCGCGGCGCCCATCCACCGGGCCATCGAGGCCGGCGATGCCGAGACCGGCATCACCATCATGCAGATGGACGAAGGCCTGGACACCGGCGACATGCTGCTGATGGAGCGCGAAGCGATTCGGCCCGATGACACCACGGCCACCCTGCACGACCGCCTGGCGCGCCTGGGCGGGCGGATGATCGTGGAGGCCTTGGAACTGGCCGCCTGCGGTGGCCTGAAGCCGGTGAAGCAACCCGAAGCCGGCGTGACCTACGCCCACAAGATTGACAAGGCCGAAGCCGCCATCGACTGGGCGCAGCCCGCCGGCCAGATCGCCCGCCGCGTGCGCGCGTTTGACCCGTTCCCGGGCACCACGTTTCAGCTGGCAGGCGAGACCATCAAGCTGTGGGCGGCTTCGGTGCTGCCCGCCAGCGGCCCGCCCGGCCAGGTCCTGCACGCCAACGCCGACAGCTTGGTGGTGGCCTGCGGCGAACAATCACTGGCCCTGCACACCCTGCAGCGCCCCGGCGGCAAACGGATCACCGCCCGGGACTTCCTGCACAGCCAGGGTGGCGACTTACCCGCGCGACTGGGCTGAAGAGCGCAGTCGGGCCCTGGCACCAAACACCGCCAGACCGGCCACCAGCAAGGCCAGTGTTTCGGGCTCGGGCACAGCGGAACCGATCAGGGTCAGCTCGGCCGTGGCGGAGTTGCCCAGGGTGTCAAAAGCGGTGGCCTTGAACACATTGTTGCCCTCGAACAGCGTGACCGCAGGCAGCACGAAGTTGCCCAGGCCGTCGATCGCGACGTTGTCCAGCAAGGTGCCGTCGTTCAGGAGGATGTCCACCGAATCGATGCCGACCAGGTTGCCGGCAGTGCCGCTGAACAGCCCGATCAGGGCGGTGAGGTCACTGCCGTTGGTGTAGGTGCCGTGGCCCGCCGTGGCAATGGCCTGCATGGTGGCCGGCGAATGCCCGGGGATGCCCACGGCGTGTACCGCATCAACCCCCGCCAGGAAGGCGGCCGCCGCGTTGGTGGCGGGATTACCGGAACTGATGCCGTCGGACAGCACCACCTGGACCTGAACGCGCCCTGCCGTGGCATTGGGCCCGGTGAGTTCGGTCGTGGCACGGGTGATGCCCGCGCCAATGTTGGTGCTGCCCGAAGCGTCGACCGCGTTGATGGCCGTCAGCACCGACGCCTTGCCGGTGGCCAGGGGCGTGAGGGCCTTCAGCAGGACGGCGTCTGAGTCAAACTCAACCACGGCCACCGAGGTGCTGGCCTGGGGCACGGCATTGACCAGGGCGGCGGCGGCTTGGCGCACCCAGGCCTGCCGGCTCTGCCCACTGTTGACCGTGCTCATGCTGCCCGACGAGTCAAGCACCAGTGCCAGGTCCAGCCCCGTACCGCCGATGATGCCGCTGGCATTGGCCGAGCCCGTCAGGCTCACCACCGAACCGGCGTCAAACACGCTGTTGTTCAAGGGGCTGCCCCAGGACACGGCGACGGCGGCCATGGCCGGACCGGCCAACCACAAGCTGGAAGCAAGCGCCGTGGCGCCCACTGCGAAGATTTTGACGAAAGACATGCCTGAACTCCTTTGATTGAGGCCCCAGTGTGATTTCCGGACGGCATTGCCACAATCACCTTCCCCCTAAGCTTTGGGGGATGAAAAAACACAAAAATCGGCGTATCGCGCTTGAACCTTGCTCGTCCGCCCGCATCTGACAGGACTCAAAGGAGTATCCCGACCATGTTCAACATCCTGAAAACCGCTGTTCTGATGGCCGCCATCACGGCCCTGTTCATGGCCATTGGCGCCATGATCGGCGGACGCAGCGGCATGATGATGGCGCTGCTGGTGGCCGTGGGCATGAACTTCTTCAGCTACTGGTTCAGCGACACCATGGTGCTGAAGATGTACAAGGCGCGGGAGGTGGACGCCACCACCGCGCCGCGCTTTTACGCCATGGTGCAAGACCTGGCCCAGCGCGCCCAACTGCCCATGCCCCGCGTTTACCTGATCGACGAATCGGCCCCCAACGCCTTCGCGACCGGCCGCAACCCCAACCATGCCGCCGTGGCCGCCACCACCGGCATCCTCAATGTGCTGACCGAGCGTGAACTGCGCGGCGTGATGGCGCACGAGTTGGCGCATGTCAAGCACCGCGACATCCTGATCAGCACCGTCAGCGCGACCATGGCCGGTGCGATCTCCATGCTGGCCAATTTCGCCATGTTTTTTGGCGGGCGCGACTCTGAAGGCCGCCCCAGCAACCCGATCGCCGGCATCGCCGTG
>CAZKPN010000014.1:64722-68504 GCA_964554655.1 uncultured Aquabacterium sp.
GATGGCGATCAGCCGGGCGCGCGAGTTCGAAGCCGACCGGGGCGGCGCCGAGATCAGCGGCGATCCGCACGCCCTGGCCAGCGCCCTGCAAAAAATCCACCGCTACGCCCAAGGCATGCCCATGGAGGCCGCCGAGCGCCACCCCGAAACCGCCCAGATGATGATCATGAACCCGCTGTCGGGGGGCGGATTGCGGGGCCTGTTTTCCACGCACCCCTCGACGGATGAGCGCGTTGAACGTTTGATGGCCATGGCGCGCAGTGCGGCTTAAGTTCACGCGCCATGCACCAAGGTGTGGCGAACGACCGGTTTTGAATTCAAGGCCCGTTGATTCCGTCCGATAGTCCTTAGACCGAGCCTTCGTCTTCCCAAAGGCTGCGTCAGTCACAAGGACAAGGGCATGGATCAAACGCTGGATCAAGTCACCCGCTGGTCGGACCGATGGAAACTGCTGTCCCGGGTGACCCTGGTCGTGGGCATCGGCTTGAGCCTGCTGGCCTGGCAGAACGCGGCCAGGCAAGTGCAGCGCGACGCGGACGACCAGTTCAACCGCGCCTCCATGGAGAGCACCCACCGGCTCAGCGAGGCCCTGATCTACTACGTCAACCTGATTGGCAGTTTTCAGGCGCTGTTCACCGCCACGGACACCGTCTCGCGCGATGAATTTCACCGCCACTTCCTGAACCTGGATGTGGACAGCGGCTACCCGGGCCTGGTGGCCGTGCAGTTTTCCAAGCGGGTGCCGCACGAGCAAAAAGCCGCGTTCGAGGCTTCGGTGCGTGCCGACAAGAGCCTGGACGCCAAGGGCAACCCAGGCTATGCCATTCACCCTCCCGGCAAGCGCCCGGAGTACATGGCCGTGACCTATGTGGAACCCACCGTCCACAATGAAAAAATCCTCGGCTATGACCAGATCCACGAAGCCAGCCGGCGCGAGACCACCGAGCTGGCCCGCGACTCCGGCAAGCCCTCGGCATCGGCGCCACTGACGCTGGTGTCCGGCGATCGCGAGGCCCTGGGCTTCGTGATCCGCGCGCCCCTGTACCGCCCCCACAGCCCGCTGGACACCGTCGAGCAACGCCGCCAGGCCTTCATCGGGCAGATTGGCGCAGCCTTCCAGGCCGAATCCATCCTGGGCACCATCATCAACCCCGACGACTGGGCCTCACGCCAATGGGTGGTGCGCGACGTGGGACCGGCTGAGCGCACCGTGGCGCCCGTGCCGCCGCAGCAGTTGTTCGACACCGCGCAAATGTCGGCCACCGCTTTCAACCCCAAGCAAGCTGTGGCCGACCAGGATCACCGTCTACAGACCGTGGAAGTGGCCGGTCGCCGCTGGGAGCTGACCCTGGTCCGCCCACCGGTCAATGCCCCCTGGCAGCACTACCCATTGACGCTGCTGATCAGCGGCCTGTTGGTCACGGCCGGTTTGTGGCTCGCACTGCGCGGTTTTGCCACGCAATACGGGCAGGCCACGCGCATGGCGCGCAAACTGAGCAGCCAGGCCTTGTCCAGCGAAAAACACCTGCGCTCGGTGATCGACAACACGGTCGATGGCATCGTCACCGTGAACCAGGCCGGCACCGTGCTGACGGTGAACCCGGCCATCAGCCGCATCTTCGGGCATGAGGCGCAAGAGATGGTGGGCCAGCCCTTGAGCCGCCTGATCCCCGGCATCCGCAGCCATGGCCTGGACCAGCCGATGGAAGACTTCCTGATGACGCAGCAGGTGAGCTTTGACGGCGTGGGCCACCGCGTGGAGGGCAAGCACCAGGGCGGTCGCACCTTGCCGCTGGATTTGGCCATCAGCCACATGGACGTCGATGGCGAGAAGCAATACGTCGGCATCCTGCGTGATCTCAGCTCGGAGTACCTGGCCGAGCAATCCATCCAGGAAGCCCAACGCCAGCTCAATGAGGTGGACGAGATGCGCCGCGTCATCGTGCACAACGCGCCTTACGCCATCTTCGTACTCAACCGCCACGGCATCATCCAGACCGTGAATCCGGCCGGTGAGGCCTTGCTGGGCTACAAATCCAACGAGCTGATCGGCAAGAGCACCGCCGAGCGCTTCTTCGAGCCCGGCGAGGTGGGCGAGCGCGCCCGCATGCTGGCCCTGCGTCTGAATCGCCCGGTCGAGCACATGCAGGTGCTGGCCCACCTGGCGCACGAATCACCCGGCCTGCCCAGCGAGTGGACCCTGGTGCGCACCGATGGCCGCCACCTGACCGCCGAGGTCACCGTCACCATCCTGCGCAACGAGATGGACGAGATGACCGGCTACCTGGCCATGGCCTCGGACGTGACCTCGCGCCGCGAAGCCGAAAGCCAGCTGCAACACCTGGCCCTGCACGATTCGCTGACCGGCCTGCCCAACCGCAACATGCTGCAAGAGCAGCTCAAGGCCTCGGTGACGCTGGCCGAGCGCGATGGCAACAGCCTGGCGCTGATGTTCCTGGACCTGGACCGTTTCAAGAAGATCAACGACACGCTGGGCCACCACATTGGCGACAGCGTGCTGATCGAGGTGGCGCGGCGCCTGCGCTCCGAGATGCGCACTTCCGACATCGTGGCCCGGCTGGGCGGTGACGAATTCGTGGTGATGCTGCCGCGCATTGCCTTGGCCGAAGACGGCGCCGTGGTCGCTCAAAAGTTGCTGGACATCTTTGCCGAACCCTTGCGCGTGGGCCCGCACGAGTTGCGCGTCACGCCCAGCATCGGCCTGGTGATCTACCCGGCGCATGGCCTTGATGCGATCACCCTGATGCGCCACGCCGACCTGGCCATGTACCAGGCCAAGAGCCACGGCCGCAACCGCGTGCAGATGTACACCGAGCACATGGAGTCGCCCACGCTGGACACCCTGCGCCTGGAAAACGACCTGTACAAGGCGCTGGAGCGCGACGAGTTGCGCTTGCATTTCCAGCCCCAGTTCGATTGCATGACCGGCCGCATCACTGGCGCCGAGGCGCTGGTGCGCTGGGAGCATGGCGGCAAGCTGGTGCCGCCGGCCGACTTCATCCCCCTGGCCGAAGAAACCGGCCTGATCGTGCCCATGGGCGAATGGGTGCTGCGCCGCGCTTGCCAGAAGGCCCAGGCCTGGCGCGAACGCAGTGGCTGGCCGATGCGCATCGCCGTCAACCTGTCGGCCATCCAGCTGGACCAGCCCGACATCGTCGATGTGGTGGACCGCGTGTTGAAGGAAACCGGCCTGCCACCCACGGCGCTGGAGCTGGAAATCACCGAAAGCGTGGTGGTGCGTGAATCATTGCGGGCGGCCGCTGTGCTGACGCAGCTGCGTGGCCTGGGCGTGGGCATTGCCATCGACGACTTTGGCGTGGGCTATTCCAGCTTCTCTTACCTGCGCGAGTTGCCGGTGGACCGGCTCAAGATGGACCGCTCCTTCTTGAGTAATGTGCCGACCTCGCCCGGCGACAGCCGCCTGGCCGCCGCCCTGATCGCAATGGCGCACCGCCTGGAAGTGGGCATCGTGGCCGAGGGCGTGGAGAACGATGCGCAGTACTCGTTCTTGAAGGCCCATGGATGCGACGAATGCCAAGGTTATTTCCTGGCCCGCCCAATGGCCGAACCGGCCTTTGAGGCCTTGCTGATGGAACACAGCCGCGACAGCACGGCCAAGGATGCGCTGGCCAGGATTGCGGGGGCGGCGAAGAATCAGGCGCTGTAGCTTGTTCGCCTTGCCATGGAGCGCGGGGCGCGGGCTGGGGCGGTTGCCGGCAGGGCTTCAGCTTGGTGGTCCCGCTGTTAGCGGGACTGCCTTG
>CAZKPN010000015.1:0-53831 GCA_964554655.1 uncultured Aquabacterium sp.
CGGCCACTACAAGGGCAAGGACCTGAACATCGTCAGCGTGTTCGAGGCCGTGGGCGAGAACGCCGCCGGCAAGATGAGCGACTTTGACCTGAAGGAGATCGAAAAGCGCGCCATCCCCGGCACCGGCTCGTGCGGCGGCATGTACACCGCCAACACCATGTCCAGCGCGTTCGAGGCCCTGGGCATCAGCCTGCCCTACTCGTCCACCATGGCCAACCCGCACGACGAAAAGATGAACTCGGCCAAGGAATCGGCCAAGGCGCTGATCGAGGCCATCAAGATGGACCTGAAGCCGCGAGACATCGTGACCAAGAAGTCCATCGAGAACGCCGTGGCCGTCATCATGGCCACGGGTGGCTCCACCAACGCGGTGCTGCACTTCCTGGCCATTGCCCACGCAGCGGGCGTGGAATGGACCATTGACGACTTCGAACGCGTGCGCGTGAAGACCCCCGTGCTGTGCGACCTCAAGCCCAGCGGCAAATACCTGGCTGTGGACCTGCACCGCGCAGGCGGCATCCCGCAGGTCATGAAGATCTTGCTGAACGCAGGCCTGCTGCATGGCGACTGCATCACCATCGAAGGCAAGACGATTGCCGAAGTGCTCAAGGATGTGCCGGACGAGCCGCGCGCCGACCAGGACGTGATCCGCCCCATCAGCAACCCGATGTACGCCCAAGGCCACCTGGCCATCCTCAAAGGCAACCTGAGCCCCGAGGGCGCTGTGGCCAAGATCACGGGCCTGAAGAACCCCGTGATCACCGGACCGGCCCGCGTGTTTGACGACGAACAATCCGCGCTGGAAGCCATCCTGGCCGGCAAGATCAAGGCGGGGGACGTGATGGTGCTGCGCTATCTGGGACCCAAGGGCGGCCCCGGCATGCCCGAAATGCTGGCCCCCACTGGCGCGCTGATTGGTGCTGGCCTGGGTGAAAGCGTGGGCCTGATCACCGACGGCCGCTTCTCGGGCGGCACCTGGGGCATGGTCGTGGGCCACGTGGCGCCCGAAGCCGCCGCAGGCGGTTTGATCGCCCTGATCCAGGAAGGCGACTCAATCACCATCGACTCGCACCAATTGCTGCTGCAGCTGAATGTGGACGATGCCGAGATTGCCCGCCGCCGCGCACTGTGGAAGGCCCCCGTACCACGCTACACCCGTGGCGTGCTGGCCAAGTTCGCCCACAACGCGTCAAGTGCCAGCACAGGCGCCGTGCTTGATAAATTTGAATGAACGACCCCACCTGAATGAGCAAAGCCACCGCGAGGTGGCTTTTTCAATGGGCTTTCACGGCAAGCCAGATCAGCGCTTTTTCTTCTTCGGCCCCAAACCGAGGGATTCCAGGCTTTTCTGGCGTCGAGCATCGCGCCTGGCATCGTCCTTGACCATGGCTTTGCGTTTGGTCATGCCAGAAGCGTCTGCCCAGGCCCACCAGACGGCAGCCAGCGCGAAAGGCAGCAACATGGCCCACCAGCGATCAGCCCAGGTCCACTCCCCGACGGGCCCAATGCCGGCAAAATTCATCAGCAGCATGACCACGCCGATCACGATAAACCACATGCGAAGCCCCTTTGAAAAATAGTCCTGCAGCGGTCAACCAAAACCAGGCCTGTCCGCGTTACTAGAATACTGCTTAGACTTTACTTCACAGATTGCCCGAGGATCCTCCATGAAATTGCTACCTTCGTTGCTGGCTGGCACCGCTTTCGCTGTGGCCGCCGTGTCACCCGCCCTGGCGAACCAGGAACTGGCCCAGAAAAAAGCCTGCATGGCCTGCCATGGCATGGACAAGAAGATCGTCGGCCCGGGCTACCTGGAAGTGGCCAAAAAGTACAAAGGCCAGAAAGACGCCGAAGCCAAACTGGTGCAAAAAGTGCTCAAGGGCGGCGGCGGCGTGTGGGGCACGATGGCCATGCCGGCCAATGCGCAAGTCAATGAAGCCGAAGCCAAGCAATTGGTGAAGTGGATCTTGTCACTCAAGTAAGCCTGTCATCGGCGCCCAGCGCCCAGAAAAAAAGCCCCGCATGGCGACCATGCGGGGCTTTTTGCTGGCGTGTGACCGCCAGCCGGACCTTCAACATCAATCGTTGGCGTAGATGTCCACGTCTTTCGTCTCACGCACAAACAGCAGGCCAATCACGAAAGTGGCACTGGCAATGATCACGGGGTACCACAGGCCGTTGTAGATGTTGCCCGTCTGCGCCACGATCGCAAAAGCGGTGGTGGGCAGCAAGCCGCCAAACCAGCCATTGCCGATGTGGTACGGCAAACTCATCGAGGTGTAGCGGATGCGCGTGGGGAACATCTCAACCAGCATGGCCGCGATCGGACCATAGACCATGGTCACGTAGATCACCAGCAGGGTCAGGATGGCGACGATCAAAGGCTTGTTCATCCTCTCAGGGTCGGCCTTGGGTGGGTAACCCGCCGTCTTGAGCGCCCCGCCCACCGTCTTCTTGAACTGACCGTCGATCACCTTGACCGCCGCAGCTTTGGGATCCTTGTCAAATGCGGCCAACGTGGCACCAGACTCCTTGACGTCCTTTTCGGCCGCCTTGAGTTTGTCCTCTGCCTCCTTGCCCATGGCACCAGTGGCCTTCAGGGCCTCCAGCTTCTGGGCCGCAGTGTCCTTGCCTTTGACCGCGGCTTCCTTGGCTGCGGCAATGTCAGACTCGGCCAGATTGCCAGGGCTGTACACGTTGATGAGGGTTTCGCCCACCTTGATCACGGCCGGAGTGCCGGCCGGTGCGTCCAGGTTCTCGTAGTTCACAGAGTTGTTCGCCAGGTACTGCTTGGCAATGTCGCAGGAGCTGGTGAACTTGGCGGTGCCCGTCGGGTTGAACTGGAACGAGCACTCCTTGGGGTCCGCCGTCACCGTCACTGGCGCGGTCGCTTGGGCCTGGGCCAAAGCGGGGTTGGCAGCCTCGGTCAAGGCCTTGAACAGCGGGAAGTAGGTCAAGGCCGCGACGAGGCAACCTGCCAGGATGATGGGCTTGCGGCCGATCCTGTCGGACAGCGTGCCGAACACGACGAAGAACGGTGTGCCAAGCAACAGCGCAATCGCGATCATGATGTTGGCCGTGGCGCCATCCACCTTCAGCGCCTGGGTCAGGAAGAACAGGGCATAGAACTGCCCGGTATACCAGACCACCGCCTGACCCGCGACCAGGCCGAACAGCGCCAGGATCACGATCTTGAGGTTGCCCCACTGGCCGAAGGATTCCGACAAAGGTGCCTTGGACGTCTTGCCTTCGGCTTTCATCTTCTGAAAGGCCGGGCTTTCGTTCATGCTCAGGCGGATCCAGACGCTGACGCCAAGCAAGGCCAGGGACACCAGGAAGGGAATGCGCCAGGCCCATTCGCCAAAGGCTTCTTCACCAAAGAAGGTGCGCGTGCCCAGGATCACCAGCAACGACAGGAACAATCCCATCGTGGCCGTGGTCTGGATCCAGGCCGTGTAGGCACCCCGCCTGCCGTGAGGCGCGTGTTCGGCCACGTAGGTGGCAGCACCACCGTACTCACCGCCCAACGCCAAACCTTGCAGCAGGCGCAAGACGATCAGGATGATCGGAGCGGCCACGCCAATCGAGGCGTAATTGGGCAAAATGCCCACGATGAAGGTGGACGCGCCCATCAATAAGATGGTGACAAGGAAGGTGTACTTGCGCCCGATCATGTCGCCCAAACGGCCAAAGACCAAGGCGCCGAACGGCCGCACGATGAAGCCGGCGGCAAAGGCCAGCAGCGCGAAGATGAAGCCTGACGTAGGGTCCAGGCCGGTGAAGAACTGCTTGGCGATGATGGCCGCCAAAGAACCGTAGAGGTAGAAGTCGTACCACTCGAAAACCGTGCCCAGACTGGAGGCAAAGATGACTTTTCTTTCCTCTTTGGTCATGGGGGCCGTGGATGCCACTGTGCTTGAAGCCATGGTTTATCTCCTCTTCCTTGGAAAATCGCCGCTCTCGTGAGCTTTACACCCCCCAATCTAGGGGGGGGCGTATCGATTTGTAATAAGGGGGAATGCTAGTACCGGCTTTTATTTGCACAAAACAACATGGTTCACGGCCGTGGCACCTGAGGTCAACCCCAAGGTCAGTTGGTTTGGGCCAGTTGGTCCAAGATGGCGGGGTTCTCCAGCGTGCTGGTGTCCTGGGTCACTTTCTCGCCCTTGGCCACCACGCGCAAAAGGCGCCGCATGATCTTGCCGGAGCGAGTTTTGGGCAAATTGTCGCCAAAGCGGATGTCTTTGGGCTTGGCGATGGCACCAATCTGCTGAGCCACATGGTTGCGCAACTCATTGGCAATCTGCTTGGCCTCGTCGCCTGTGGGTCGCGTGCGCTTGAGGACCACGAAGGCGCAGATGGCCTCGCCGGTCAGGTCATCGGGGCGCCCCACCACGGCCGCTTCGGCCACCAGGGGGTGAGACACCAACGCGGATTCGACTTCCATGGTGCCCATGCGATGGCCTGAGACGTTCAACACATCGTCGATGCGGCCGGTGATGGTGAAGTAACCGGTGTCGACATCGCGGATGGCGCCGTCGCCGGCCAAGTAGTACTCGCCACCGAACTCGGGCGGGTAATAACTGCTCTTGAAGCGTTCCGGGTCGCCCCAGATGGTGCGGATCATGGACGGCCAGGGTTTGCGCACCACCAGCACGCCGCCCTGCCCCCACGGCACTTCTTTGCCGGTTTCGTCCACCACGGCCGCGTCAATGCCGGGGAAAGGCAGGCTGCACGACCCCGGCGTGAGCGCGTGGGCGCCAGGCAAGGGCGTAATCATGTGGCCACCGGTTTCGGTCTGCCAGAAGGTGTCGACGATGGGGCAGCGGCCGCCACCGATTTCACGGTGGTACCACTCCCAGGCGGCGGGATTGATGGGCTCGCCCACCGAACCCAGCAGGCGCAGGCTGCTCAAATCGAAGTTGCGCGGGTGCACGGCAGGCGTGGTCTCTGCCGCCTTGATGAGCGCGCGGATGGCCGTGGGGGCGGTGTAGAACACCGTGACCTTGAGCGCCTCGATCATGCGCCAGAAGCGCGCGGCATCCGGGTAGGTGGGCACGCCTTCGAAGACCACTTGCGTGGCGGCAATCGCGAGGGGCCCGTAGGTGACGTAGGTGTGGCCGGTGACCCAGCCAATGTCGGCGGTGCACCAGAAGACGTCTTCGGGCTTGAGGTCAAAAGTCCACTTGGTGGTCAGGGCCGCGTGCAGCAAATAGCCGCCGCTGGCGTGCTGCACGCCTTTGGGTTTGCCGGTGGAGCCCGAGGTGTAGAGCAGGAACAGGGGGTGCTCGGCACCGACCCATTCAGGCTCGCAGGTGGCAGGCTGCGCGGCCATGACTTCGTGCAGCCACAGATCACGCCCCGCCTGAAAGGCCACCGGGCCGCCCGTGCGTTGGTAGACGATGACCTGGCGGACGCTGCCCGCGCCTTCCATGGCCAAGGCTTCGTCAACGATGGCCTTGAGCGGCAGGCTTTTGCCGCCGCGCATTTGCTCGTCGGCGGTGATAACCAGCACGGCGCCCGCGCCTTCAATGCGGTCGCGCAGGCTTTGGGCCGAGAAGCCGCCGAACACCACCGAGTGCGTGGCGCCGATGCGCGCACAGGCCTGCATGGCCACCACGCCTTCGACCGACATGGGCAGGTAGATGACAACGCGGTCGCCTTTTTTGACGCCTTGTGCCTTCAGCACATTGGCCAGGCGACAGACGCGCTCAAGCAATTCGCTGTAGGTGACGCGGGCGACCTTACCGTCGTCGGATTCGAAAATGATGGCGACCTTGTTGCCCAGGCCCGCCTCGACGTGCCGGTCCAGACAGTTGTAGGAGACGTTCAGCAGGCCGTCGTCAAACCACTTGTAGAAAGGGGCCTGGCTGTCGTCCAGCGTCTGGGTGAAGGGTTTTTTCCAGGAGAGGAACTCGCGGGCCAATCGGGCCCAGTAGCCGGCGTGGTCGGCAGTCGCCTCTGCGCATAACTGGTCATAGGCCTCGCGGCTGCCGATGTGCGCACTCTGGGCAAAGGCGGGCGGCACCTGGTAGTGATTTGAGGCGGTGGAGGTGTTGTTAGATGCTGTTGTCATGGCATTGCTCCGAGGGGTCCACATGCATACGTGGAGACCTTACCAGAACAAAACCAGCCGTGGCCCTCTAGAATTTGAGGCTTCGGACTATCCCTTAAGGCCTTCATGAGTCAGTCGCCAGAACAAAACAAAATGCGCCATTTGCCCAACTGGATATTTGCCAGCCGCTGGCTGCAACTGCCGCTGTACCTGGGCTTGATTCTGGCGCAAGGCGTGTACGTGGTGCACTTCTGGGTGGAGCTGGTGCACCTGGTGCAGGCCGCTTTTGGCAACCAGGAAGCCCTTCAGGTCATTTTTGCCACCACCGGCCAGCATGCCGGAGCCGTGCCCACGCACCTGACCGAGACCACCATCATGTTGGTGGTGCTGGGGCTGATCGACGTGGTGATGATTTCCAATCTGCTGATCATGGTGATCATCGGCGGGTATGAAACCTTCGTGTCGCGCATGAACCTGGAAAATCACCCCGACCAGCCGGAATGGCTGAGCCACGTGAATGCCTCGGTGCTGAAAGTGAAACTGGCCACGGCCATCATCGGGATTTCGTCAATCCACCTGCTCAAGACCTTCATCAATGCCGAGAACTATTCAGAAAAGGTCTTGATATCTCAAACGGTGATTCACATCGTGTTCTTGTTGTCGGCGTTGGCCATTGCTTACACCGACCGCCTGCTGAGCCACTCCGGCGCCGGCGACAAGGCTCACTGAACGACGAGCGCGCCCACTCATCAAATTGGAATCAGGCAACGCAAAACGTATTGACATGTGAAACCTGAAACCAACAGTTCCCCTACCTAGGGGATTAGGCATGACCTAATTTCTTGGTAAAAATGGCGTCAGTGTGGTGAACAGGGTAGGAGCCCTGATTGACCACCGGTTTTCTCTGCCTTAAACCAACGTCGAAAGAAATCTGTCATGAAGAAAATGATCCAAAGCGTTGCTGCCGCAACCTTGCTGCTGGCCGGCGCCGGCTCTGCACTGGCCGCAACCTTCACACCCAGCTTTGCAGACTACGCCTTCCCCGGCACGCAATTCACCGTCGATGCTGACGCTAACACCTACTTCAACACCAACTACGGCATCACCATCAGCAACGCCTACCTGTACAAGGACAGCCGCGACACTTTTGACGGCATCGGCATTGCCAACGGCACCGTGGCCGCCATTGGTACTCGGCAAGCAGGTCGCATCGATTTCTCTGAAAAAACCGATTACGTGACCTTCGACTACCTGGCCATCTACGCGACCACGTACCACGCCTACGCCACCGACAACACTGAAGTGGCCAGTTTTTCCGCCGCCCCCGGCACCGGCACCCAGACCCTGACGGCTGGCAGCAAACTGATTGCCTACCTGACCTTTGATTCGACCGGCGGCTATGGCACGGTCAGCAGCCTGACCTACAACTTCGACGGCAAGACCGACGGCACCAACAACGGCCTGCCCGCCGTGCCCGAGCCAGAAAGCTATGCCCTGCTGTTGGCCGGTCTGGCCACCGCCGCCTTGGTGGCTCGCCGCCGCAAGGCCTGATTGACCCTGCGCGCGACGCTTCAACAAGCGTCCGCCCGGCCCAGAACACCCGCCCCGTGCGGGTGTTTTTCGTTGGGGCCCATGCTTGCGGACTGGCCAGCCCTTGGCACAATGGCGGTCTGTCTCATACCACCGCCTCACCAAAGCCCCCCACCATGACGACCATTCACCACGACGATCTCGTTGAAAGCGTCGCAGCCGCCCTGCAGTACATCAGCTACTACCACCCGGCCGACTACATTGCCCACCTGGCCCGCGCCTACGAACGCGAACAAAGCGCCGCCGCCAAAGACGCGATCGCCCAGATCCTGACCAACAGCCGCATGTGCGCCGAGGGCAAGCGCCCCATTTGCCAGGACACCGGCATCATCAACGTCTTCCTGAAGATCGGGATGGACGTGAAGTGGGAAGGCTTTGGCCAAGGCAGCATCGCCGATGCGATCAACGCGGGCGTGCGCAAGGGCTACCTGAACCCCGACAACGTGCTGCGCGCCTCGGTGCTGGACGACCCGATCTTTGCCCGCAAGAACACCAAGGACAACACCCCTGCCGTGATCTTCATGGAGGTGGTGCCGGGCAACACGGTGGACGTGACCGTGGCCGCCAAGGGCGGTGGCTCCGAGAACAAAAGCAAAATGATCATGATGAACCCGGGCGACAACATCGTCGACTGGGTGCTCAAGACCGTGCCGACCATGGGCGCGGGCTGGTGCCCGCCGGGCATGCTGGGCCTGGGCGTGGGTGGCACGGCCGAGAAGGCTGTGTTGCTGGCCAAGGAATCGTTGATGGACGACATCGACATGCACGACCTGCTGGATCGCGGCCCGCAAAACAAGCTGGAAGAGATGCGCATCGAGCTGTATGAAAAGGTCAATGCCCTGGGCATTGGCGCGCAAGGCCTGGGTGGCCTGACCACCGTGCTGGACGTCAAGATCAAGACCTACCCCACGCACGCGGCCTCCAAGCCCGTGGCCATGATCCCCAACTGCGCGGCCACGCGCCACGCGCACTTCGTGCTGGATGGCAGCGGCCCGTCTTACCTGACGCCGCCCAGCCTGGACCTGTGGCCCAACGTGCACTGGGCGCCCGACTACAACAAGAGCAAGCGCGTTGACCTGAACACCCTGACCAAGGCAGAAGTGGCCTCCTGGAAGCCGGGCGACACCCTGCTGCTCAACGGCAAGATGCTGACCGGCCGCGATGCCGCGCACAAGCGCATCCAGGACATGCTCGCCAAGGGCGAATCGCTGCCGGTTGATTTCACCAACCGCGTGATCTATTACGTGGGACCGGTTGATCCGGTGCGTGACGAGGCTGTGGGCCCCGCCGGCCCCACCACGGCCACGCGCATGGATGGCTTCACCGACATGATGCTGTCCCAGACCGGCCTGATCGCCATGATCGGCAAGGCCGAGCGCGGCCCCGTGGCCATCGAATCGATCAAGAACCACAAGTCGGCCTACCTGATGGCCGTGGGTGGCGCCGCCTACCTGGTGTCCAAGGCCATCAAGACCGCGCAGGTCGTGGGCTTTGCCGACCTGGGCATGGAAGCCATCTACGAGTTCGACGTGACCGACATGCCGGTGACGGTGGCGGTGGACGCGGGCGGCACCAGCGCCCACATCACCGGCCCCAAGGAATGGCAGGCCAAGATCGCCAACATTCCTGTCAACGTGGCCTGAGCACGCCGCCAGCACAGGCACGTCAGGCCCAACGCTTGGCGTGATCTTTGCTGCACCTTGGTGATCCCTGACCTTGCCATTTGTCAGCATGACCAGCACTTCAACCGACGCCGGCTTGTTCGCTCAAACCAAGATCCGCCCGCCACGGCAGCGGGCAGGTCAGGTTCCGCGCCACGCCATCGTGTCGGCGCTGAGCGATGGCATCGGGCACCACCGGCTGGCCTTGCTGACGGCGCCGGCGGGGTTTGGCAAAACCGCCGTGCTGGCCCAGTTGCTGCAGAAACTGCCCCCCGGCACCGGCTGGTGCTGGATTTCGGCCGATGCCGATGATGACCTGCCGCGGCTGCTGGCCTGCCTGACCGCCGCCCTTGACCCTTGGGATTTGCCCTGGCGCGTGGCGCCCGACACCCTGGCCGAGCAAGCCCGGCAAGGCTCGCACGGCCTGCGGCAGGTTGCCCGCGAAATCGCCCAGGCGCTGATCAGCAGTGGCCTGGCGCAGGGTTTGATCGTGATCGACGACACCCACCGCATCCAGCAAACCGCCGTGTTCGAATGGCTGGACGCCTTGGTGGACTGCCTGCCACCCAACTGGACCTTGCTGCTGAGCAGCCGCGTTGAAGCGCCCCTGGCCATTGCCCGCTGGCGCGCCCAGGGTGATGTGCTGGACCTGCGCCAAAGCCACCTGCAATTCACCCCCGACGAGACCTCGCACCTGCTGCAGAACCTGGGGCGCAGCATGACGCCCGAGCAGTTGCAGGCCCTGAGCCAGCGCACCCAAGGCTGGGCCGCTGGCCTGAGCCTGCTGATGCGCAGCGGCCCGCTGGGCATCGATGCGGCCAAGCCAGTGCAAGACCGGCACATGTTCGACTTCCTGGCCAGCGAAGTGCTGGACGGCCTGGAGCCGGGCCTGCGCCAGTTCCTGCTGCGCTGCTCGGTTTTGCCAGAGCTGACCGCCGAACGCTGCGCCGTGGTGTCCGGGCAAGCCCATGCCCTGCAGCGGCTGGACGACGTCGAACGCATGGGCCTGTTCGTCAACGTGCTGGACGAGGCCGAGCTGACCCTGCAACTGCACGATTTGTTCAGGGACTTTCTGGAAGACCGGCTGCGCAAGGAGGCCGCCAATGAGTGGCCTGCGCTACTGCAACGCGCTGCCGACACCGAGCCCGATCCCGTGCGCAAGATGGGCTTTTTGATCAAGGCCGGGCATTGGGATGTGGCCGAGCGCACCTTGTTCGACTTGGCCCCCGCGATGCTGGCCCGAGGGCATGCCGCGCAAGTGCAGCGCCTGGTTGAGCAGTTCCCCGCCGCATGGCGCGAACGCTCTGGCCCGCTCTCGCATTTGCTGGGCCTGTGTGCCTGGGCCCGCTGGGACTTGGTGACCATGATCCAGGCCCTGACCCGCGCGGGCGAGTTGTACGACCAACAGGGCCAGGCCCCCGCTGCGCAAGAGGCGCGCATGCTGCAGGTGTTGGGCCTGGCCGCGGGCGGATCGGTGCTGTCCTCGTATGCCCTGCTGGAGCAACTCAAGTCGCAGCCCTTGAGCCACGGCGCCCAAATCATCGCGGCGCAGGCCAGCAGTTGGCACGCGGTGGCGGCCAGCCATTTCGACCAGGTCCACATCCCGCTCAAGCAGATGGTCGAGCTGCTGCTGGCCGGTGCCAGCCCGATGCTGTGGCTGCAAAGCGTGCCCCTGACCACCTTCCTGGGCTTGCCGGGCACGCGCGAGCCCTTGCAGCGCTACATCGATGGCGCCTTGCAGCATTGGCAGGGCGAAGACCCCACGCCCTTGAGCGTGATGGCCCATATCCTCCAGGCCGCACTGGACCTGTGGGCGGGCGACCTCCCCTCGGCCACCCAGCGCCTGCAAACTGCGGAAGAGGATTGCCGATGGCTGAACCAGCCGCCCAACCTCATGGGCTACTGGTCCCTGGTGCAGGCCTTGACTCAAGCGGTGTTGGGCCAAGGCTCAGCAGCCCTGTCGGCCACCCAGACCCGGCTGGCCTCGCTGGACGACGAGCGCACCAGCGGGCGCAAGGCCACCTGGTTGAACCATTTCTATTTCACGCAAGTACGCGTGGCGTGCATCCTTGAAGACCAGACCGCCTTTGATGAGGCGGTGGCGCTGATCCAGGCCAACCCCAAGCCCGACGAGCACGCGATCTTTCTGCGCGAGCGGGCCACCCTGCCCGCCCGAACAGCCGAAATGGGCCAGAGATGGGGCGAAGCCGCCGCGCTGTACCAGCAGGCACTGACCGACGCCCAAGGCATCGACCTGTACGGCCAGGCCCTGGAAACCCGCCTGCGCCTGGCCCATGCCCTGCTGATGAGCGGGCAGACCGAGGCTGCGGCCGAAGCCGCCCAATCGGGCCTGGACCAGGCGGCATCCCTGGGCCAGATCGGTGGTGCCTTGTTCGCCGGCTCCAAAGTGCTGCACACCCTGGCCGCCCACCACTGGCAGGATCACCTGACCCATGCCCAACAGCAAACCTTGCAGGATTGGGCGCGACGGCTGGCCCGGCAGCCCCGGCATGGCCCGATCTTGCTGAATGCGCGGCTGAATGAAGCCCTGCCCCTGAACACGCCGCCCTCCATCAGCCGGCATGACGCACTGACCTCGCGGGAGCTGGAAGTGCTGCGCCACATGAGCGCGGGCCACAGCAACAAACTCATCGCCCGATCGCTGGACCTGAGCCCCCACACCATCAAGCGGCACGTGGCCAACATCCTGGACAAGCTGGGCGTCAGCTCACGCGGCCAGGCCGTGGCCCGCCTCGGCGCGCACCACTGAGCACCGGGTGAGCCGCGCATGGGGGTGACACCCCCCAAAGCGGGCACCCAAAGGGGTTGGCCCGTTTTTGATCGGGCCATTGGCTCTTTTGGCCGATGTGCCACCCCCGCGCAATTCGGACACTGGCGACACACACCAGGAGTCCAACCATGTCCACCACCACCGTCCTCAACGCCACCGTCCGCCCCATCACCGCCCGGCCTGCCTCGGCCACCGCGCCCCGTTTCGACATCTACGCTGGCATCCACAAGGCCCTGCGCACCCTGATGACCGACACGCTCGGCCGACTGGGCCGCTGCGACCTCGACCACGAGGCCGATCTGCACGACACGCTTGACCGCACCTCGCTGATGCTGACTTTGCTGGCGGGCCACATCGACAGCGAGAACCAGGTCATCCACGCCGCCATCGAGGCGCGCCGCCCACAAGGTGCCCGCAAGACCAGCGACGACCACATCGACCACCTGCAAAGCATGGCCGACCTGGCCGACGACATCCAGGCCCTGCGCCAGGCTCCGGCCGCCCAACGCGCCCCTTTGGCGCAGGCGCTGTACCGCCACGTGGCCCTGTTCGTGGCTGAAAATCTTGAACACATGCACGTGGAAGAGACCACCAACAACGCCACCTTGTGGTCCCTGTTCACCGATGCAGAGATCGCCCAGCTGGAAGGCCAGATCGTGGGCCGACTCAGCCCCGAAAAGCTCTCGGCCTACCTGCGCTGGATGGCCGTCAGCCTGTCCACCGCCGAGCTCACCGGCTTCCTGCAGGCCATGCGCCTGGGCGCGCCGGCCGAAGCCTTCAACGCCACCGTGTCGCTCATTCAAGGCGAACTCGACGCCGTGCGGTGGGTACGACTGGCCAATGCACTGGGCATGAGCAGCCCCGCGGTCGGCGCCAGGAGCCAAGCATGAAGCGCTGGATCAAACACAGCCTGGTCACACTCGGGGTACTGGCCACGCTCGCCGGCGCCACCCTGATGGCCGCCACCCACCAGGCCGACTTGAAGATGCGGCGCCAGCTCGACGTGCCCGCCCGTGGCGTGGCCCTGCGCAGCGACACCGCCAGCATCGAGCGTGGCCGCTACCTGTTCAACTCGCGCGGCTGCACCGATTGCCACGGCGTCAAAGGTGAAGGACGCACCTTCATCAACGACGGCAAGGGCATGCTGGTGGCTGGGCCCAACATCAGCCCAGGCCCAGGCAGCGTGGTCCGCCACTACGAGGCGCAAGACTGGGACCGCACCGTCCGCCACGGCGTCAAGCCCGATGGTCGCCCCTTGCTGATCATGCCAGCCGAAGACTACAGCCGCCTGACCGACGATGACCTGGCCTCGCTGGTGGCTTATGTGCGCCAATTGGCCCCCGTCAGCGGCACGGAGGCGGTGATCCAGCTGCCGCTGCCCGTCAAGGCCCTGTATGGCCTGGGCATGATCAAGGATGCCGCTGCCAACATCGATCACAGCCTGCCGCCTCAGCAACCGGTGCCTGAAGGCGTGACTGTCGAGCATGGCCGCTACGTGGCCAACATGTGCATCGGCTGCCATGGTGCGCACCTGTCGGGCGGGAAGATCCCCGGCACCCCACCGGAGTGGCCCGCCGCCGCCAACCTCACGCCCGGCGAAGGCAGTGCCATGCCGCGCTACGTAAGCGCCGACACCTTCGTGGCCATGTTGCGAACCGGCCAGCGCCCCGATGGCAGCGCCGTCAGCCCGGTCATGCCCTTCGAAGCCCTCAAGCACCTGAGCGACACCGACGCCAAGGCGCTCTACACCTACCTGAAAACCATGCCTGCACGCCCGGCTGGCGAACGATGAAACGCCTGAGATACCGGCATGATGGCGGGCATGAAGAAGAACCCCCACTTCAACCCTGCCAAGAAGCACCACCGACCCGGTGGCTTCCAGAACAACTACATGTCGTTTCGGGGCAAGCGCTGGCATGAACTGCTGCGCTGGAAGTGGCGGGCCTGGCAGGCCGGACATCCCCGCCCTCCGTCCGAGCCGATCGCCGTCGTGGCGCCCGACCTGGCCTTCATACAGGCCAATGCGCAGGCCGGTCTGGCCATGCAAGCGGCGGCCACCTGGATTGGGCACATCACGGTGCTGGCGCAGATCGGCGGGCTGAACATCCTCACCGACCCGGTGTTTTCAGACCGCTGCTTTCCCGTGCAATGGGCCGGCCCCAAACGCCAGACGCCGCCAGGCCTGTCGCTGGCCCAGTTGCCCCACATCGACGTGGTGCTGCTCTCGCACAACCACTACGACCACATGGACGAGGCCTCCTTGCTGGCCCTGTCCCGGCAATCGGGCGGCAGCCCCCTGTTCATCACGCCGCTGGGGCACCAGCAGTGGTTTGCCCGGCGCGGCATCCACCATGTGGTCGAGCTTGACTGGTGGGACACGCACGTGTTGGAAGCCACCGCCCGGTCCGCGCGCATCCCCGTGACTTTGACGCCCGCCCAGCACTGGTCAGCCCGCACCGCCACAGATGCCCTGTGCAGCCTGTGGGGAGGGTTCGCGGTGTTGTCACCCGACTGCCACTTGTTCTTCGCCGGCGACACGGCTTATTCCAAGGATTTCATCGACATCCGCCAGCACTTTGCGCGCGAGCACACGCCCGAGCACGGCGGCGGCTTCGACCTGGCGCTGCTGCCCATCGGCGCTTACGAGCCGCGTTGGTTCATGAAAGACCAGCACGTCAACCCGGCTGAGGCGGTTCAGATCTTCCAGGACCTGGGCTGCAAGCGGGCGATGGCCGTGCATTGGGGCACCTTCCAGCTGACGGATGAAGCGCTGGACGAACCACCTCGGGCCTTGCACCAAGCGTTGAAAGCCCAAAACATCAATGGCCAGGATTTTCAGGTCCTGGCCATTGGTCAAACGTGGCACCTGCCTGTGCGGCCGGCGCTCGGTTAACTTAAGACTTCATCAGTTTTGGCGACGACGGCGTGCCACCCAACCCATCACGCCCAAACCCGACAACAGCAACAAATAGCTTTGTGGCTCAGGCACGGCGGAGGCGCGGGTAGCGCCACCAACGATCAGAACACCTGCCGTGACCAGACCCAGAATTGCTGGTTCAGGAACGGCGGAGGCGGTGCTTGCTTGACCAGAGGCTGACACAGACAGACCCAGCGAAGCCAATTGAGTTTGCGACGACGAGTTCGTGAACACGCCCGTCAACACATCGACCAGGCTCTTGGATTCGTCGGTGCCAGGCGTGGTGACCACCGCATACTCGTACCAACCGGTGATCGGGTTGTAGACGCTGGTGCCATAAGAGGAACCACCTTGGGCCACGGCCTGCAAGGATTTGCTCTGCAGCGTGCTGTAAGAGGTAGAACCACCTTGCATGCTGTAGTTGTAGGACAGGTACAAGGACGCAGAGGCCGAGCCGCTTTCTGTGCCATTGCAATAGTAGTAATAGGAGCAAGCTGGCGCGTTCGCAGCCGATGCGGACAATTCAATGTTGGCATTGATCAACAACAGTGAATTGGCCGACAAGGACAGATTCAACGCCTGGTTGTAGTAGTACGAATTGACGTTCGCACCGGTCGAGGCCGAGGCGTTGTACGAGGTTTGCGGGCCGGCAGCCGCACCGCTGGCCGACAGGCTTTGCGTGCCGACCGAAGCCTTGGCATTGCCGTTGGCCAACTCGACCAGGTAGTCTTTGGTGAACGTGAAAGTCCCGGCGCGCGTGCGCGAAGCGCTTTCGCTCTCGCCAAAAGCGCCATCGGTGAGCGAGACCGACAAACCGGTCGAACCGGTCGTGTTCAGAAAACTGAACGAGGCGTCAATGCCGTCACGCGTGTTCAGGTCGATCAATGTGAACGACAAGCCAGTGATAGCAGCGGAGGACTGAGAAGCAGCCATGGAGGCTGATGCAGACAAGGCTAGCGCGCAAGCGACCGCAGCCGTTGAGATACGGAACATGGAAATCTCCCTGAAAGGAATGCAAACACAACGCTGAATTCAGCAACGTGTTTTTACATTGGTTTCAGAGACTGACACCCCCTTTGTTAAGGGGGGTGTCCGAAAACCATGCTCAATGCACCACGCGCCCGAACTGGAAGCCGCCTTCCTCGTTCACATCCACCGGGATCACGTCCTTGGGACCGAACTTGCCTTGCAGGATCAGCTTGGCCACCGGGTTCTCGATCTGCTGCTGGATGGCCCGCTTCAAAGGCCGCGCACCAAAGGCCGGATCGAACCCCACCTTGGCCAGCTCGGCCAACGCCGCCTCCGACACGTCCAGCTTCATCTCCATCTTCTCCAGGCGTGACTCCAGGCCCTTGAGCTGAATGCGCGCGATCGATGCGATGTTGGCGCGGTCCAGCGCATGGAACACCACCACCTCGTCGATGCGGTTCAAAAACTCGGGACGGAAATGCTGCTTCACCTCGACCCACACCGCAGCCTTGATGTCGCTTGAGGGCTCGCCGGCCATTTGCATGATCTGGTGCGAACCCAGGTTCGACGTCATCACGATCACGGTGTTCTTGAAGTCCACGGTGCGGCCTTGGCCATCGGTCAGGCGGCCATCGTCCAGCACCTGCAACAGCACGTTGAACACGTCCGGGTGGGCCTTCTCGACCTCGTCCAGCAGCACCACGCTGTAGGGCTTGCGGCGCACGGCCTCGGTCAGCGTGCCACCTTCTTCGTAGCCCACGTAGCCGGGGGGCGCACCGATCAAACGGCTCACCGAATGCTTCTCCATGAACTCGCTCATGTCGATGCGGATCAGGTGATCCTCGCTGTCGAACAGGAAGCCCGCCAGCGCCTTGCAAAGCTCGGTCTTGCCCACACCCGTGGGGCCCAGGAACAGGAAGGAACCATAAGGCCGGTTCGGATCAGACAGCCCAGCGCGCGAGCGGCGGATCGCGTCAGACACCGCCACGATGGCCTCTTGCTGGCCCACCACGCGGTCATGCAGTTTGTCTTCCATGGCCAGCAGCTTGTCGCGCTCGCCCTGCATCAGCTTGGACACGGGGATGCCGGTGGCACGCGCCACCACTTCAGCGATCTCTTCGGCACCCACTTGCGTGCGCAGCAAGGTTGGGCGCGTGCCGTCCTTGCCCTTGGCGGTTTCCTTGTCCTGCGCTTCCTTCAGGCGTTTTTCAAGCTCTGGCAGCTTGCCGTATTGCAGCTCGGCCACCTTGTTGAAATCGCCCTTGCGCTTGAACTCCTCGATCTGGAAGCGCATCTTGTCGATCTCTTCCTTGACGTGGGCCGAGCCCTGGGCCTGGGCCTTCTCGGCCTTCCAGATCTCTTCCATGTCCGCGACTTCGCGCTCCAGCTTGACGATCTCTTCCTCGATCAAGCCCATGCGGCGCACCGAGGCCTCGTCCTTCTCACGACGCACGGCTTCGCGCTCGATCTTGAGCTGAATCACGCGGCGATCCAGGCGGTCCAAGGCTTCAGGCTTGGAGTCGATCTCGATCTTGATCTTGGCGGCCGCCTCGTCGATCAGGTCAATGGCTTTGTCGGGCAAGAAGCGGTCGGTGATGTAGCGGTTGGACAGCTCGGCCGCGGCCACGATGGCCGGGTCGGTGATCTCCACGCCATGGTGCACTTCGTACTTTTCTTGCAGGCCGCGCAGGATGGCGATGGTGGCCTCCACAGTCGGCTCGCCCACCAAGATCTTCTGGAAGCGGCGCTCCAGCGCGGCGTCCTTCTCGATGTACTTGCGGTATTCGTCCAGCGTGGTCGCACCGATGCAATGCAACTCGCCACGCGCCAGGGCGGGCTTGAGCATGTTGCCCGCGTCCATGGCGCCTTCGGCCTTGCCCGCGCCCACCATGGTGTGCAACTCGTCGATGAAGATGATGGTCTGGCCTTCGTCCTTGGCCACTTCCTTCAACACGCCCTTCAGGCGCTCTTCAAAATCGCCACGGTACTTGGCCCCGGCCAGCAGCAAGGCCATGTCGAGCACCAGCACGCGCTTGTTCTTGAGCGAATCGGGCACTTCGCCCGCCACAATGCGCTGCGCCAAGCCTTCGACGATGGCGGTCTTGCCCACGCCGGGCTCGCCAATCAGCACAGGGTTGTTCTTGGAGCGGCGTTGCAGCACCTGGATCGTTCGGCGGATTTCTTCGTCACGGCCGATGACCGGGTCGAGCTTGCCTTGACGAGCCCGCTCAGTCAGGTCCAGGGTGTACTTCTTGAGCGATTCACGCTGGCCTTCGGCCTCGGGGTTGTCCACCTTCTGGTCGCCGCGCACGGCCTGCACGGCCGCGTCCAGCGTCTTGCGGTTCAGGCCAAAGTCGCGCGCCACGGAGGCGGTGTCGCCTTTGTGGTCGGCCAGGGCCAGCAGGAACATCTCGCTGGCGATGTAGGGGTCGCCGCGTTTGTGGGCTTCCTTTTCGGCGCCCTGCAACAAGCTGACGGTCTCGCGGCCGGCCTGCACCTGTTCGCCGCCCTGCACCTGGGGCAGTTTGGCCAGTTGCTTTTCAAGAGCAGTGATCAAACCTGGCACATTGACGCTGGCACGTTCCAGCAACGCGCGGGGGCCGTCGTCCTGCTGGATCATGGCCAGCAGCAAGTGCGCGGGCTCGATGTAGGGGTTCTCGCGGGTGACGGCCAGGCTCTGGGCGTCGGTCAGCGCTTCCTGGAATTTGGTGGTGAGCTTGTCAAGTCGCATGGGGCAATCCTTTGGGGCCCTGCATGGGTGGGCCGATTGCTCACGCAGATGGGGCGCCCTGACCTCATTTCAAGGTCTGAACGCCCGGTCAACCTTGATGCACATCAACAATCGTTGTCGCCAAAGACCACACGGTTGCGGCCGTTCTGCTTGGCCTCGTACAGGCGCACGTCGGCGCGCGACAGGTCTTCTTCCAGTGAACTGTTGGGGCAGTGAAAACTCACCCCAATGCTGATGGTGACCCGGATCGGGCCCACGCGGGTTTCGCAGGGCGTGGATTCGATCGCGTGGCGCAGGCGCTCGGCCACGCCATGGGCCTCCTGCATGGTGTGCACCGGCAGCAAGATGGTGAACTCTTCACCGCCATAGCGGGCCAGCAAGGCGTCTTCACGCAGGCGCTCACGCACCACGTGGGTAATGTGTTTGAGCACATCGTCGCCAATCAGGTGCCCATAGCGGTCGTTCACTGCTTTAAAGTAATCAACGTCCAGCATCAGCACTGCCACCAGGCTGGGTTGGTGCTCCTGCATGGCCAGCATGCGTTCGCCCAATTCGCGCAAGCCACGGCGCGACAGGGCCCCCGTCAATTCGTCAGACAGGGCGCGCGCACGCAGTTGCTGATTCAAACGGTCATTGATGATCGCGAACACCACCGAAGCGACCGCGAGGGGCAGCAGTGCAAAGCTGATGCCGCTGATCGGCAGCAACCAGGCGGGGCTGTGCAGCCAGTGCGGCGGATAAGGCCCCGGCACCGTCAGCACATTGGCCAGGAAGAACACCCAGTGCAGGGCAAAACCACCGGCGACCACCAGCAAGGTCAATTCGCTGCCATTGACCCGCGCGCTGCGCAAGATCAGCCAGCCCTGGTCGATCGCCATGCCCAGGCTCACCAAGGTGAAACCAATGCCCAAGGCCCGCTCATAGACTTCGTCGCTGCCGAAGGCAAAACCCCACAGGCCTGCGCCCACGGACACGGTGACCAAGGTGCCCAGCCAAGGCGGTGTGCGGCGCCCGTTCAACTGCCGGAAGGCCCAGGCCAACAAGGTCACGCCCATGCCGGCAAAGCCGATGGCGGCCTTGGTCACCCAAGGGGTCAGATCAGGCGGGGCGAAGATGACCCCACCCAAAGCGGCCAGGCAGATGAAAGCGCAGCGGTATAAAAACAGCGCGTAGGACACACGCGGCTGCTCGGTCTGGATGAGCGAGATGAGGCCCAGTCCCACCAGGGAACCGACACCCGCCACCGCATAGCAACTGAAGATATCGACAGAGAACATTCGCCCAGCTTGAAAGCAGTCAGATCAGACCATATCGGCAGTTTGGGCGCCGGGCTTCAATGCCAAATGGTGAAAAGAGGGCGAAATACCGGTCAGGGCGTTGACTGCCCGTTAAGCGAGGAACCAGCGCATGGCACGCGCACCGACTGCGGCACAGGCCAGGGCGCCCAGCACGTGGGCTGTGGTGTGCAAGGCCGCCAGGTCGAAGCGGCCTTTTTCCAGCAACGACAGCGATTCGGCTGAAAAAGTGGAGAACGTCGTCAAACCACCGAGAAAACCCGTCACCAGCAACAGGCGCAGCGGCTCATTGGGGTAACGGGCAAAGGCGACGAAGGCCATGCCCGCCAACAAACCACCAAGGGCATTGACGGCCAGCGTCCCGATCGGAAAACCCGCCCACACGGCATTGAGCATCAAACCGGCGCCCCAGCGGAGCAAGGCCCCCAACACCGCGCCCATGGCCACGGCCGCGCCCAATAGCCAGTTACTCATGGCAAAGTGCCCCAGCGGGCCAGCGCTTCGTCATCGCTGACTTTGGCCTCGACCCATCGCGAGCCGGTGGCCGAGATTTCCTTTTTCCAGAATGGCGCCTGGGTCTTGAGCCAGTCCATCAGGAATTCGCACGCGTCGAAGGCCTGTCCCCGGTGGCTGGAGGCCGTCACCACCAGCACGATCTGCTCGCCCACGGCCAGGCGCCCCACCCGGTGGATGACACGCACGCCGCGCAGGTCAAACCGGCGCTGGGCTTCATCGATCATGGCTTCGATGGCTGATTCGGTCATGCCGGGGTAGTGCTCCAACTCCAGACAAGTGTCCGGGCTGCGCGCGGCGCCATCGGCCGGCAACCATTCACGCACGGTGCCCACGAAACTCACCACCGCGCCAATCTGGCCATCCTGGGCGCGCAGCCGGGCCACCTCGCCCGACAGGTCGAAATCATCCGTCTGCACCGACACACGCGCTGCGGCCATGCTCATCAGCCCCCCGTCACCGGTGGGAAGAACGCGATTTCAGCGCCCTCCGGCAAAGGCTCCTGGGCCGAACACATCAACTGATTGCAGGCGGCGCGCAGCGGCAAGGTGGCGTCCAGCGCCTGGGCATGCGCGGGTGACCGGCCGATCAGCCATTGGCGCAACTCGCCCACGGTGGCGGGCACGTCGGCAGCGTCCGCCGGCCAATGCAGATCTTCACCTGGGCCCAGCAGCTCCCGGACCTGGGCGAAATAGCGCACAGTGATTTTCATGGCGGGGGCCTCAGGCTTGGCATTGCGCCGCTGGCGGCTGCAGCCAATCGGACAAGGCCACGAAAGACACCAGGTCACCACGCTGAACGGTTTGCCCGGGAGCCAGGTCCACCAGGCCGTCCGCCCAGACCGCCGAGGTCAACACGCCCGAGCCCTGGTGCGGGTACAGGCCGACGCCACCGGCCGCATTGCGCCGAGCGCGCACGAACTCGCGCCGCTTGTCGGCCTTGGGCCAGTCAAACTCGGCGTGCAGCAAGGTGGGCGCAGGCCAGCACCAGGGCTCGCCCGCCAGCACACCCAATACGGGTCGCACCAGGAGCAAAAAAGTGACGAAACTCGCTGCCGGGTTGCCGGGCAAGCCCATGTAGAGCGCGTGAGAACCATCCGAGCGCCGGATTCGACCGAACACAAAGGGCTTGCCGGGCTTGATGGCCAGCTGCCAGAAGTTCAACTCGCCCTCGGCCTGCACGGCGGCCTTGAGGTGATCCTCCTCGCCCACCGACACGCCGCCGCTGGTCACGATCAGGTCGTGGTCTTGCGCGGCCTGGCGCAGCTTGGCGCGCGTGGTGGCCAAGTCGTCGGGGATGATGCCCAAGTCACTGCTGCGCGCACCCGCCGCCTGGATCAGGCCCCGCAGCGTGTGGCGGTTGGAGTTGTAGATGGCGCCGGGCGGCAAAGGCTGGCCCGGCATGACCAATTCATTGCCGGTGGTGAGCACCGCCACGCGGGGCTGCTTGAACACCTTCACGTGGGCCGCGCCCACTGACGCGGCCACCCCCAAGGCCGCTGGCGACAGCCTCAAACCGCGCGACAGCACCATCGCGCCCTGGGCAATGTCTTCACCCCGGCGGCGGATGTTCTGCCCCGGCTTGGGCACGGTGAGGAAGCGAACGCCCTCGGGGCCCGCTTCGCATTGCTCCTGCATGACCACCGCATCCGCGCCCTGAGGCACAGGGGCGCCCGTGAAAATGCGGGCGCAGGTGCCTGGCACCAGTTCGGACCCCAACTGCCCCGCTGCCACGCGCTGCGACTGAGGCAGCGCCACGCCATCGCTGAGCACGTCCGCACAGCGAACGGCGTAGCCATCCATCGCGCTGTTGTCCAGCGGTGGCACGTCCACAGGGGACACCAAGTCCTCGGCCAGCACGCGGCCCAGGGCTTCGAAGCTGTCGACCATGTCGGTGGCCGGCCCTTCATGCGCCTGCAGGGCTTCGCGCAGCCCCCGCAGCGCATCGTCCAGCGGCATCAGGGGTTTGGGCACGTGGGCGGCCATGGCGCTACTTCAGTCCTGGCAATGGCGGATGACGTAGTCCTTGACCATGTCCACATCGGCCGGCACCACGGTGAAGCGCTTGGGGCGGTCTTCCAGGCCTTCCAGCCCGGCGATCCAGTGCGGGCGCTCGGGATGGCGACCCGTGGCTTCGAAAATGGTCTCGGCAAACTTGGCGGGCAAGGCGGTTTCCAGCACCAGCATGGGCACGCCCGGCGTCAGGTGCTCGCGCGCCACTTTCAGGCCGTCGGCCGTGTGGGTGTCCACCAGCACGTCAAAACGGTCAAAGGTGTCCTTGATGGTCTTGAGGCGGTCGGCGTGCGTGCTCTTGCCTGACAGGAAACCGTATTGCGGCACTTGCTTGAACTCGTCGGCGCTGACCTGGAAGGTGCCCTTCACCTCAATCTCGTCCTTGAACAAAGCCTTCACGCGCGAACCATCGCGGCCCAGCAGATCGAACACGAATCGCTCGAAGTTGGACGCTTTGGAAATGTCCATCGAGGGGCTGGACGTTTCATACGTTTCGGCGCCCTTGCGCACACGGTAGGTGCCAGTGCGGAAGAACTCGTCGAGCACGTCGTTCTCATTGGTGGCGGCCACCAACTGGTGAACCGGCAAGCCCATCATGCGCGCCACGTGCCCCGCACAGATGTTGCCAAAGTTGCCCGAAGGCACCGTGAAGCTGACCTTCTCGGCGTTGGTCTTGGTGGCCTGGAAGTAACCGGCGAAGTAGTACACCACTTGGGCCAGCAAGCGCGCCCAGTTGATGGAGTTGACCGTGCCGATCTTGTACTTGCGCTTGAACTCGAGGTCGTTGGACACGGCCTTGACAATGTCCTGGCAATCATCGAACACCCCCTCGACCGCCAGGTTGTGGATGTTGGGGTCTTGCAGGCTGAACATCTGCGCCTGTTGGAAAGAACTCATGCGGCCATGCGGCGACAGCATGAACACGCGCACGCCGTGCTTGCCGCGCATGGCGTACTCGGCCGCGCTGCCCGTGTCGCCCGAGGTGGCACCCAGGATGTTGAGCTGCTCGCCACGGCGCGTCAGTTCGTATTCGAACAGGTTGCCCAGCAATTGCATGGCCATGTCCTTGAAGGCCAGCGTGGGGCCGTTGGACAAGGCCTCCAGGTAGACGCCATCTTCCAGCTTCTTCAAAGGCACGATCGCATCAAAGCCATACACCGCCTTGGTGTAGGTCTTGGCCGCGATCGCCTTCAAGTCGCTCAAGGGGATGTCGTCGATGTACAGCGACAGGATCTCAAACGCCAACTCGGCATAGCTCAGGCCGCGCCATTTGGTCAACGTGGCATCGTCGATCTTGGGATAGGAGGTGGGCAGGTACAGGCCGCCATCGGGGGCCAGGCCTTCGAGCAGGATCTCGGAAAAACCGCGCTCGGTTTTGTCACCACGGGTGCTGATGTACTTCATGCCAACTCTTCCTTGCGCAGGCGAACGATGGGCGCCAGCACGGTGGGCAAGGCCTGCACTTGCGCCAGGGCCTGGTTCATGCGGCCTTCCTTGGTGTCGTGCGTCAGGATGATGAGGTCGGTCTGGTTGCCGCCTTCACCGCTCACCTCGTCGGCTTCGCGTTGGATGACCGCGTCGATCGACACTTCCTGCTCGGCCAGGATGCCGGTGATCTTGGCCAGCACGCCGGTCTGGTCGGCCACGCGCAAGCGCAGGTAGAAGGCAGTGACCACTTCTTCGATCGGCAGGATCGGCACGGCCGACAACTCATCCGGCTGGAAGGCCAGCGAAGGCACGCGCGCAGCAGGTGCAGCGTCCAGCAAGCGGGCGATGTCCACCAAATCAGCCACCACGGCGGAGGCGGTCGGCTCGGCGCCAGCACCCTTGCCGTAATACAGCGTGGTGCCCACGGCATCGCCCTGCACCATCACGGCGTTCATGGCGCCTTCCACATTGGCGATCAGGCTGCGCATCGGCACCAGCGTGGGGTGCACGCGCAGCTCGATGCCATTGGCCTGGCGGCGGGCGATGCCCAAGAGCTTGATGCGGTAGCCCATCTGCTCGGCGTACTTGATGTCGGTGGCCGACAGCTTGGTGATGCCTTCAATGTGGGCCTTGTCAAACTGCACCGGCACGCCGAAAGCGATGGCGCTCATCAGGGTGATCTTGTGGGCGGCGTCCACGCCTTCGATGTCAAAAGTGGGGTCGGCTTCGGCATAACCCAGGCGTTGCGCTTCTTTCAGCACCACGTCAAAGTCCAGCCCCTTGTCGCGCATCTCGGACAGGATGAAGTTGGTGGTGCCGTTGATGATGCCGGCCACCCACTGGATCTGATTGGCCGTCAGGCCTTCGCGCAGCGACTTGATGATGGGGATGCCCCCCGCCACGGCCGCTTCAAAGGCCACGATCACGCCCTTGGCGCGCGCGGCGGCAAAAATTTCGGTGCCGTGCACGGCCAGCAAAGCCTTGTTGGCCGTGACCACGTGCTTGCCAGCGGCAATCGCTTCCAGCACCAAGGCCTTGGCGATGCCATAGCCACCAATCAGCTCAACCACCACATCGATCTCGGGATTGGCAATGATCTGGCGGGCATCGCTGACCACGGTCACGCCCTCACCGGCCACTTCACGGGCGCGCTCGACGTTCAGGTCGGCCACCATCGAAATCTCGATGCCACGGCCGGCACGGCGGCGGATTTCCGCCTGGTTGCGGCGCAGCACGGCAAAGGTGCCGCCGCCAACGGTGCCAATGCCCAGCAGGCCAACTTGAACGGGTTTTTGCGAAGTGGAGGAGCTCATGGAATCTTTAAGGTCTTGGACGTTGTCAGGTCAGGCGCGGATCAGGCACCTATTCAAGCGTGGCGCTTGCGGTAATTTTCAAGGAAGCGCGCGATGCGCCCAATGGCCTCGGCCAGGTCATCGCTGTTGGGCAGGAACACCAGGCGGAAGTGGTCCGGGTGTTCCCAGTTGAAGCCAGTGCCCTGCACGATCAGCACTTTTTCTTCGGCCAGCAACTCGTAGGCGAACTGCTGGTCGTCGGTGATGGGGTAAATCTTGGCGTCCAGGCGCACGAACATGTACAGCGCCGCCTTGGGCTTGACCACACTCACGCCAGGGATCTTGGACAGCAACTCGTAAGCCAGGTCACGCTGGCGGCACAGTCGGCCACTGGGCGCCACCAGTTCCTTGATGCTCTGGTGGCCCCCCAGCGCGGTCTGGATCGCCAGTTGGCCCGGCGTGTTGGCGCACAGGCGCATCGAGGCCAACATGTTCAGGCCTTCGATGTAGTCGCCAGCGTGCTTTTTCTCGCCCGACACCACCATCCAGCCCGCGCGGTAGCCGCAGGAGCGGTAGTTCTTGCTCAGGCCGTTGAAGGTCAAGAAGAACACGTCGTCGGCCAGCGAGGCGATGCTGGTGTGCGTGTGGCCGTCAAACAATGTCTTGTCGTAGATCTCATCGGCGAACACCATCAACTCGTGCTCACGCGCGATGTCGACAATGCCTTGCAGGATGTCGTCGGGGTACAGGGCACCCGTCGGGTTGTTCGGGTTGATGACAACGATCGCCTTGGTACGCGGCGTGATCTTGGCGCGAATGTCGGCCAGGTCTGGATACCACTCGTTGGCCTCGTCGCACAGGTAGTGCACGGGCTTGCCGCTGGACAAGGCCACGGCCGCTGTATACAGCGGGTAGTCGGGCGCGGGGATCAGCACCTCGTCGCCATCGTTCAGCAAGGCGTTGAAGGCCATCACGATCAGCTCGGAGGCGCCATTGCCCAGGTAGACATCGTCCACCGCCACACCAGAGATGTTCTTTTCCTGGCAGTAGTGCACGATGGCCTTGCGCGGCGCGAACAGGCCCTTGGAATCGGTGTAACCGGCCGCGTTGGGCAGGTTGCGGATCATGTCCTGCACGATCTCGTCGGGCGGCTCCAGCCCGAACACCGCCAGGTTGCCGATGTTCAGCTTGATGATCTTGTGCCCATCCTCTTCCATCTGCCGGGCCTTTTCCAGGACCGGCCCACGGATGTCATAACAGACGCTGGCGAGCTTGCTGGACTTGGTGATCGGCTTCAAAACGAGGGTCTCCGGAACGGGAATGCGCGGTCGCAGGGGGCAAAGAAATAGAATTTAACCACACCCCCCTCACTTTGCGCCCCCATGAAACTCCAAGCCGACCGTCCTGAAGGCGTCAATGTCATCAATGCCTACACCCGCCAGTCGGTGTCGATCAATGGCGAGGCGCACCTGAGCAGCGTGCTCGTGCCCCCCAGCGGGGCGCCAGTGCCGTGGCCCGTGACCAGCATCGCCGACCTGACCGAGGCCCATTTCGAGCAAATCCTGCAGATGGACCCGGAATTGGTGGTGCTGGGCAGCGGCGCCACCCTGAAATTCGCCCCGCCCGCCTTGATGAAGGCGCTGATGCAAAAGCGCATTGGCGTGGAGACCATGGACACCCCGGCGGCGTGCCGCACATACAACATCCTGGTCGGTGAGGGGCGTCGCGTGGTCGCCGCCCTGCTGGTTCACCCCTGAATACGCCCTTGAAAAGTGCATTGGGGGCCCTAATTTGGGGGAGATCCCCCCGCGCCTTGGGGGTGAAGCCATAAGCACTTTATAATCTCGGGTTATTCACGCAGGCTGATCAATAGTAGAACATGACACCCGCCCTCAACAAACCTTTGCCAGAATTCGAAGCTGTCGCCACGGGTGGAGTCAAATTCACTCCTCAGGCCTTCGTCGGCCAGACCGTGGTGCTGTACTTCTACCCCAAGGATCACACCCCTGGTTGCACCACCGAAGCCATGCAATTCCGCGACAAGCACAAGGAATTCATCAAGGCTGGCGCGATCGTGTTTGGCGTCTCCCGGGACAACCTCGTTTCGCACGACAAGTTCAAGGAAAACCTTGAACTGCCTTACGAACTCATTGCCGACACTGAAGAAAAGCTTTGCCACATGTTTGGTGTGGTCAAGAACAAGATCATGTACGGCAAGAAGGTCAAGGGCATCGAGCGCAGCACCTTCCTCATCGATGACAGCGGCATCCTGCGCGAAGAATGGCGCGGCATCAAGGTGGCCGACCACGTCGAAGCGGTGCTCAAGGCCGTCAAAGACCTGAAAAAAGAAGCGGCCTGATTCGCTGGGGGTGCTGCACACCCGCGACACAAAGCGTGACAAAGAGGCGTGTTGCTCGCCTCCGACAGGGTCACGCGTCGCGCACGGAGTGTGCATAATCAAGACATGCTTCTGAGCTTGTACCGACTCAGCCCCCTTTGTGAACCCCGAATGGCAAGCCCTGCTTGCCTGCAAGATCAGCGTGAGGCCGCACAGTGTTCTGTGCGGCCTTTTTGTTTGTGCCCACCCTAGGAACGGAAACACCATGCCCCTGCCCAAGCCGCCTGCCAAACGTGCTGACATGCTGAACGCTGATGACTACTCGTCGCAGCCCAAACCTGCCAAAACCAGTGCCCGCAGCAGCACTCGCGCCACCCCCGCCAAACCAGCCCGCGCGCCGGTGCTGGAACTGGTGGGCAAAGAGCCTTTGAACACGCCGGCTTTCCAGCAAACGGTCAATGACCTGAACACGCCAACGCGCACCGCGCCAGCCGCCCCCAAACGCGCGGCCCCCGTGCCCGTCGTGGCCGAGAAGATCAGCGACGGCAGCCCATCCTTCCCGATGCGCAACACCCCGGCCTCCGCCGCCAACCCTTCGCTGAGTGGCACGCGCCGTCGCAAGGGCGCCGCGGGTCCCGCCAAGCTTTTCGTGCTGGACACCAACGTGCTGCTGCACGATCCGATGTCGCTGTTCCGCTTTGACGAGCACGACCTTTACCTGCCCATGATCACGCTCGAAGAGCTGGATGGGCACAAAAAGGGCATGACCGAAGTGGCGCGGAATGCCCGCCAGGTCAGCCGTGACCTGGACGCCCTGGCCGCCGACATGGGGCGCGGCCAGTCCGACCCGTCCGTGGGCATCGAACTGTCCAAGACCGGCCACAAGGATGCCCGTGGCAAGCTGTACTTCCAGACCATGAACCTGGACGCACAACTGCCCATCGGCCTGCCCCAAGGCAAGGCCGACAACCAGATCCTGGGCGTGGTGCAAGCCTTGCGCACGCAACAACCCGATCGCGATGTGGCCCTGGTGTCCAAGGACATCAACATGCGCATCAAGGCCCGCGCCCTGGGCCTGCCGGCCGAGGATTACTTCAACGACAAAACGCTGGAAGACGGCGACCTGCTGTACACCGGCGTGCTGCCTCTGCCCGCCGACTTCTGGGAACGCCACGCCAAGGGCATGGAAAGCTGGCAGCAAGGCGGCATCACCTTCTACCGCATCAGCGGGCCCATGGTGCCGGTGCTGTTGATCAACCAGTTCGTTTACCTTGAGACGCCCGGCGCCTCGCCCTGGTACGGCAAAGTCACCGAGATCACGGGCAAGACCGCCGTCATCAAAACGGTGCGCGACTTCAGCCACCAAAAGCAATCGGTGTGGGGCGTGGCCGCGCGCAACCGCGAGCAGAACTTCGCGCTGAACCTGCTGATGGACCCGGAATGCGACTTCGTGACGCTGACGGGTTCGGCCGGCACCGGCAAAACGCTGATGACGCTGGCCGCCGCCCTCAGCCAGGTGCTGGACGACCGCCGCTACACCGAAATCATCGTCACCCGCGTGACGGTGCCCGTGGGCGAAGACATCGGTTTCCTGCCCGGCACGGAAGAAGAAAAGATGTCGCCCTGGATGGGCGCGCTGGACGACAACCTGGAAGTGCTGGCCAAGGGTGGCGACAACAATGCGGGCGAGTGGGGCCGCGCGGCCGCCAACGACCTGGTGCGCAGCAAGATCAAGATCAAGAGCATGAACTTCATGCGCGGTCGCACCTTCCTGAACAAGATCGTCATCATCGACGAGGCGCAGAACCTGACGCCCAAGCAGATGAAGACCTTGATCACGCGGGCCGGGCCGGGCACCAAGATCATCTGCCTGGGCAACTTGGCGCAGATCGACACGCCCTACCTGACCGAAGGCAGCTCGGGCCTGACCTACGCCGTGGACAAGTTCAAGGGCTGGCCTCACAGCGGCCACGTCACCCTGGCGCGTGGCGAACGCTCGCGCCTGGCGGACTTTGCCTCCGAGGTGCTTTGATCCACGGCTAAAAAAGCCAAGTCGACATGAAGAAAAGGCCGGGCGGCAACGTCCGGCCTTTTGCTTTGCAGGCGTCAAAACTTGGGCGTATGCTTTCCCAAAATCAACTTCGGGAGGCCTCATGAGCTCGAACCTCACGCTGTACGTTGACAGTCGCTTCTTCAGCCCCTACGCCATGTTCGTCTTCGTGGCGCTGAGCGAAAAGAAGATCCCCTTCGCCATCGAGAAAATCGACCTGGTCAACAACGCGCACCACACCAGCGGTTACCAGCACTTGTCACTCACCGGTCGTGTGCCAACGCTGGTCCACGGCGACTTTTCGGTGTCGGAGTCCTCGGCCATCATCGAGTACCTGGAAGATGCCTTTCCCGCGCCCCACCACTTGGCCGTGCTGCCGGCATCCGTGCGCGACCGGGCCAGGGCGCGTCAACTGCAAGCCTGGCTGCGCAGCGATCTGATGCCGCTTCGCGAAGACCGGCCCACCACCGTCATCTTCCAGCAGCCCAGCGCCCTGCCCTTGTCGCATTCGGGGCAAGCCGCAGCCCAGCAATTGATCACGGCAGCCTCATCCCTGGTCAATGACACGGGCGACAACCTGTTCGGGGCCTGGTCCATTGCGGACACCGAACTGGCGCTGATGCTGAACCGGCTGGTGGTCAACCACGACCCGGTGCCGCCCAAGCTCAAAACCTACGTGGCGCGGCAATGGCAACGCCCCTCGGTGCAAGCCTGGATCCAGCAACAGGGCTGACTCCCCGCGAACAAGGGGCGCACAAGCTGCACTAGTTCTCATTTCGCAGGTGCAACCCTGACAGAAAGAATGTCAAGGTATTTCAAAATGGAAAACACGGGGCCTCGGACAAGCTGAGGCCCTGCTGATCCAGACATTGCCTTGAAATACCTGTCCGAATTAAACCCCTCCGATTTGCTGAGCCCGCAATCCCACTACCTGATTGCGTGGGCCGTGCTGATCACCGCCACCGTGGTCTGCGTGACCGCCATGATCCGCTGCAACACCGAGTGGTTGCACCGCTGGCTGAGCCTGGGCTGGTTGAGCGACCTCCTGTTCTCCAAAGACCCCAAGCAAAAAACACTGGGACTGCGCTACATGGTGGGGGTGGTCAATTGCACAGCGGGTGTGTTGGCGCTAAACTATGGCGTCAGCGTGGGCGTGATCGATCCCGACGCCTGCCGACAACTGACCTGGGCCGCCGTGGCGAGCATGGGCACGTTCTACATGCTGCTGCGCAGCGGCTGGAACCAGAAACTGGCCAACCCCTCCATGTCGGAACCCCAGATGGCGGCAGCCATCGCCTTCCTGGGCTGGGGCTACCTGATCGGAGGCCCCGGCGCACCCGTGGCCTTGATGCTGCTGTTCATCATCCTGATGTTCGGCATGTTCACCGCCACGTCTCGCCAACTGATCCGCTCCAGCATCCTCGCCGGGGGCGTGTTTGCCACCGTTTTCCTGATCACGGCAACGCGGGAATCGGCTTCGCCCATTCAGGTTCAGATGCAGATGGTGTACTTCAGCGTGACGGTGATCATGTTGGTCAGCGTGTGCCTGCTGGTCAACGAGATGGCCCGCCTGCGCGCCCGCCTGACTCGGCAGAAAGGCGAGCTGACCGTCGCGCTGGCGCAGATCAAGGAGCTGGCCATTCGGGACGAGTTGACCGGCCTGTTCAACCGGCGCCACATGGTCAGCGTGCTGAATGCGGAAGGGCAACGCACCGACCGCAGCCAGGGCCGGTTCTGCCTGTGCCTGATCGACGTGGACCACTTCAAGGCCATCAACGACGAATGGGGCCATGGCACGGGTGACGAGGTGCTGCGGTCGCTGTCCAACGTGATCGCGGCCGGCCTGCGCGAAACCGACGTGGTGGCCCGTTGGGGGGGTGAAGAGTTCCTGGTGCTGTTCACCGAAACCGACTGCGAAGACGCCACCGTGGTGATCGAGCGCATCCGGTTGATGCTGAGCAACACGGTGGTGAGTGCCGCTTTGCCTGAACTGCGCGTGACTTTCTCGGCGGGCCTGACCACCTACCAGGTGGATGAATCCATCGTGGCCACCATCGCGCGTGCCGACCAGGCCCTGTACCAGGCCAAGGCCACCGGCCGCAACCGCACCGAGCGGCACACTTTCTGCGGCGGCGACTACCTGGCCTGAGCAGGTTCAGCGGCGTCGTCTTTCTCGAAGACGGCCATGCTTTCGACGTGCGCAGTGTGGGGGAACATGTTGACCGCGCCCGCCGACACGCAGCGGTAACCACCCAGGTGCACCAGCAGGCCGGCATCGCGCGCCAGGGTGGCCGGGTTGCAGCTGACGTAGACGATGCGCTTGGGCGCGATCCAATCCGGCGCCAAGCTCGGATCCTGGTTCAGATCAGCCACCGCCTTGGCCAGGGCAAAAGCGCCTTCGCGTGGCGGATCCACCAGCCACTTGTCGGCATGGCCATAACTGGCCAGCTCGGCTGGCGTCAACTCGAACAGGTTGCGGGCGACAAAACTGGTGCGCTCAGCCTGGCCGTTGAGCAGCGCGTTCTCGCGTGAGCGGGCCACCAGTTGCTCGCTGCCCTCGATGCCCAGCACCTCGCGAGCTTGCGTGGCCAGTGGCAAGGTGAAATTGCCCAGGCCGCAGAACCAGTCGATCACACGCTCATCCGGCTGCACTTGCAACAGGCGCAAGGCCCGGCCGACCAGCACCTGGTTGATGGCGTGGTTGACCTGGGTGAAATCAGTGGGCTTGAACGGCATGGTGACGCCGAACTCGGGCAGCGTGTAATCCAGGCCAGGCTGGGTATCGTCCAGCGGCTTGACGGTCTCAGGGCCCTTGGATTGCAGCCACCAGGCGATCGGAAAGCCCCCGCCGTCATGGGCACTTTGCTTGGCCGCAAAATCGCGCAGCAGCTTGATGTCCCGGGAGCTCAGAGCCTCCAGGTGGCGCAGCACCAGGGCCGTGACGAGCGAGCCCACGGCCACCTCGATCTGCGGAATGCGATCGCAGTGGTCCATCGCCGCGATCAGCTCGCGCAAAGGCAACAACAGGCGCGACACGTGCGGCGGCAGGATCTCGCAGGACTGGATGTCGGCCACATAGCGCGACTTGCGCTCGTGGAAGCCGACCAGCACCGTGCCCTTCTTGACCACGTGGCGCACCGACAGACGGGCGCGGTAGCGGTAGCCCCAGGCCGGACCTTCGATCGGCCGCAGCAAGGTTTCGGACCTGACCTTGCCCAGGTGCCAGAGGTTGTCCTCCAGCACCCGTTGCTTGACGGCCACTTGGGCGGACGCGTGAAAATGCTGCATCTTGCAGCCGCCGCACATGCCGAAGTGAGCGCATTGGGGCACGACGCGCTGCGAACTTTCGCGGCGCATCTCGGTCATCGAGCCCTGCTCCCAGTTGTTCTTGCGGCGAAACACATTCGCGCGAACTTCTTCGCCGGGCAAGGCGCCTTCAATGAACACCACCTTGCCATCGGCACGGTGGGCAACCCCCTGGGCTTCCAGGTCCAGGGACTCGACCTTCAGCCACTCATCACAGGGGCGAAGGGAAACTTGTGCTTCAGACATCAACGAACGATCAATCGATCAACGGGTGGGCAGCTGACGCGCCGGGTCAACGGGCTTGCCTTGTTTGCGAATTTCAAAATGCAGTTGCACGCGATCGGCGTCGGTCGATCCCATTTCGGCGATCTTCTGGCCCTTGCGCACGGCCTGGTCTTCCTTGACCAGCAAGGTCTGGTTGTGGGCGTAGGCCGTCAGGTACTCGGCGTTGTGCTTGATGATGACCAGGTTGCCGTAGCCACGCAGGCCTGAGCCGGCGTAGACCACGCGGCCATCGGCCGAGGCAAACACGGCATCGCCGGCCTTGCCCCCAATGACCAGTCCTTTGCGCTTGCCTTCTTCAAAGCTGCCCAGCAAGGGGCCATTGGCCGGCCATTGCCAATTGGGTTCGTCCGCCTCGCGGGGGTCTTTGGTGGCCGGCTCCTTGGGGGCCTCTGCCGCTGCGGACGCCTGGCTGGCCGGCGCCGTGGCACCAGAAGCCGCCGAGGCACCTGGCTTGACGCCAGAGGCGGCGGCCGACGCCGGGGCTTTGGGATCAATGGCCCGAGCCTGGATGTTGGGCGAGGCGATGGGCTTGGTGGACGACGCACCGTTGGCGGCGCTGGCTGTGACATCCGGGGCCACCACACGCAACACCTGCCCCACCTCGATCAAATTGGGGTTGTCCAGGTTGTTCCAGGCGGCCAGATCACGCCAGTTCTGCCCTGTTTCCAGGCTGACGCGGATCAGGGTGTCGTTGGGCTTGACCGTGTAGTAGCCAGGCTTGCCGGCGTTCTCGGCACCCGGCAACACGCGAGCAGGCGCGGTAGGGCTGCCCGAGGTGTTGCCAGAACGGCTGCGGTCTTCAACCGGCGCACGCTGGTTGTGTGTGGCGCACCCCACCAAGGACAACACGACAGCAACGCTGGCCAACAAGCGGTGATTCAGAATGATTTGCATGTGAGGAAGGCTCAAAGCGGGCCGCGTGTCAGCCACGGCCAAGGCATCAGGTGATGCCGGATTTTAAGGGAACGAACAGCACCGCCCCGGACGAGGTCTGCTGGAGTCGGCCATCAAGGTGCCGATCGACCACGGTCAGCACCTGCCCTTGGCCTCGGCCATCGTCCATGGGGGCCACCAGACGCCCACCGGGGGCCAACTGGTCCAGCCAAGCCTGAGGCAGGCTGCGACCGCCTGCCGCCGCGATGATCGTGTCATAGGGCGCAGAAGGTGCATGGCCCAGCATGCCGTCACCATACACCAGTCTCACGTCGGGTGAACCAGGCAGCTGGCGTCGGACAGCGTCGAGGTTATGGCGGGCTTTCAGGTGCAGATCGCGCAAGCGTTCAATGGAGATCACCTGGCGAGCCAGGTCGGCCAAAAGCGCCGCCTGGTAGCCGCAGCCTGTGCCAATTTCCAGGCACATGCCCAAAGGGCGCATGGCATCGGCCGCCAGGCCTGGCCGGGTGCACAGCAAGGCGATCATGGCGCCGACAACCGAGGGTTTGGAGATGGTCTGGCCCAGGCCGATGGGCAGGCTGGTGTCTTCATAAGACTGGTTGACCAAGGCGGTGTCGACAAACAGGTGGCGCGGCACGCGGGCAAATGCCGCCAGCACGCGCGGGTTTTGCAAGCCGTCGGCTTTCAGCCGATCAACCATGCGCATGCGCACGTGGACGGAATCCAGGCCCAGGCCTTGGGGGGCCATGACGGCTTTGCGGTCGCGCTCGGCGGCTTGCAAGGGCGCCTGGGGCCGCAGCAGCAAGTTATCGCGGCTGGCCACAGGGCGCGCAGAGCCCATCTGGTCCAGCCGCAAGGGGAATCGGCTGGCTTTGCGGTCAGGGGCTTTGTCGCTCACCGCTGCTGGCCCAACCAGGTTTGCCATTGCGGCAGGGCGGCGTGGTGCGTCATGTCGACCTGCAGGGGCGTGATGGACACCAGGCCCTGGCGGGTGGCCTCGAAATCGGTGCCTTCGCCCACATCGCGGGCCTCGCCCGCCGGCCCGATCCAGTAAATGGGCTCGCCCCGGGGATTGGTCTGCGCGATGGCCGGGAAACTGGCGTGGCGGCGGCCCAGGCGCGTGGTGCGCCAGGGGGCGGCGTCGGCCTTGGCATCGGCGGGGATGTTCACGTTGAGCAGAAAGTGGCCCTGCTGTGGCGGATTGGCCAGCACGGCCTCCACCACGCGGCGGGCCACGCGGGCGGCCACGTCCAGGTGGGCCCAGCCCTTGTCGGTCAGTGAAAACGCGATGGAGGGGATGCCGAACAGGTAACCCTCGGTGGCCGCAGCCACGGTGCCGGAGTACAAGGTGTCGTCGCCCATGTTGGCGCCGTTGTTGATGCCGGACAGCACCAGGTCGGGCTTGGCGATCAAACCCGACGTCAAGGCCAGGTGAACACTGTCGGAAGGGGTGCCCGTGACGAAGCGAAAGCCGTTGGCGGCGGTGTGAACGCTCAAAGGCTGGTGCAAGGTCAGGGAGTTGGAGGTACCGCTGGCGTTGCGCTCAGGGGCGAAAACGTCAATGGTGCCCAAACCCTGGCAGGCATCGACCAAAGCCTGGAGGCCGGGGGCCAGGTAGCCGTCGTCGTTGGCGATCAATATGTGCATGTTGCCAATTGTAGGAGTGAGGACCACCCATCTCGGTGTTGGAACGATGCGATTTCGAATGACGGCATGTGAAGACATGCGGATAATCGAAGATTGTTCGCCCCGAGTGGTCAGGGGCGCAGATCAACCCCGGCTTGCCGCTTTTGGCAGCAAGCTTCGGGAGGGGCTCCATGGCTGTCAAGGTTTTGATTCTCGAAGATAACCCGGTCGCCCGGGGCTTTTTGTGCCGAGTGGTGCGCGAAAGCTTCAGCGACATCAGCAGCATCGCCGAGGCCGGCGATCTCGAAGCCGCGCGTCGGCTGCTGGGCCACAAGGCCGGCGGTCGCGCTGCCGCTTGCGACGATCCCTACCAATTGATCATGGTCGATCTGGAGTTGCCCGACGGCAGCGGCCTGGAGTTGCTGACCGAGCTGGCCAACTACCCGGCCACGCGCATCGTGACCACGCTGTATTCCGATGACGAACATTTGTTTCCCGCCTTGCAATGCGGCGCCGATGGCTACCTGCTGAAAGAGGACCGGTTCGAGGTCCTGGTGGAAGAGCTGCAAAAAATCGTGCGCGGGCAGCCGCCCCTGTCCCCCGCCATTGCCCGCCGCCTGCTCACCCATTTCCGCACTGGCGATGGTTTGCTGGCGGGCCATGCACCGGCGGCGCCTGCCGCGGCGCCGGTCAGCGCGCCCGCCCCCTTGGCCCCCCTGGACCATGAACGCTTGACGCCGCGTGAAAGCGAAGTGCTCACTTACCTCAGCAAGGGCTTCACCATCAAGGAAATCGCCGCCTTGATGGGCATCAAGTGGTTCACGGTGAATGACCACATCAAATCCATCTACAAAAAACTGAACGTGTCCAGCCGCGCCGAAGCGGCGGTGCTGGCCAGCAAACAAGGCCTGGTCTGAGTTTCGCGCCATGCCGGCCATGGACACCTCGCCGCCCCGCGCTGCGCCTGATTTGCTGATCGGCGGCTCCGGCTACATCCCCACGCTGGACGAGGTGCTTCAGGGCTCGCACGACCTGCCGCGCTGGATTGGCTGGCGTCTGCGCATGCTGGTGGGCGCAGTGCTGATGGGCTTCGTGCTCGTGTTGCTGGTGGGGCAATGGCTGTCCAGCCAACCCCGCTTGCCCGTGTCATTGCGGGCCACGTCGGAAGGCACCGTCAGGCTGCACTCGGTGGACAACCCGGCCATGCAGCGCCTGGAAGGCCACATCCTGGAGGGACTGCGCAGCGAGGTGCTGCAGCCTCATGGCAGTACCCAGGTTTTGGAAACACCCATCGAGATGCTGGCCCTGCAACGCTCTGGTCGCTGGATCAGCGATGCCGAGCAACGCCAGCATTTTGTGAACTTGCACCTGGGCGTGGCCCGGCTGCTGGCGGCCTTGCCCGCCGACGGCAAGGTGTTGCAATTGCAGCTGGTCAATGCGCCGGATGAACCCGTGCTGATCGCCCCGCGAGGCTGGTCGGGTTTGAGCCCCTTGTTCTGGTTGCTGTCGGCCCTGGCCCTGACCCTGTTCGCCGTGGGTGCGGTGGTGGTGCTGGCCGGGCCGCAGTTGCGCAACCTGGCTTACCTGGCCTTGGCACTGAGCCAGGCGGGGCAGCTGATGTTCATCGCCGTCGAGACCAACCTGGACTTGTTCCTGCCAGAGTGGTTCATGGCCTTGGACATGCGCGCACGGGGCGGGCTGGACCTGGTCACGGCGGCGGCCATGATTCAGGTGGCCGTGTTGCACCCCCGCCGCCTGAAAGGCTGGCCCTATTTCATCGCCTTGGGCTGGGCAGCGGCCGCTGGCCTGGGCGTCACCGCCATGAGCCTGGACCACCCCAGCAGCTGGCTGTGGCTGCACGTTGGCTGCACGCTCATGACGGCGGCGGCCATCATGCTGATGGGAGCGGCCTACCGCGCCTCGCCACATCCCTTCACGCTGGTCTTGCAGCGCTTTTCCATCATCACACTGGCGACCTGGGTGTTGCTGAGCGTGGCCGTGGCCCAGGGTGGCGCGCGCCCCGATATGCTCTTGAACATCACCACGTTCGGCGTCATGACGTGGCACGTGTTCTTCGCCTCGCAACTGCTGTTGGCGCCCTACCTCTCGCGCTCCAAGCAGATCCTTCAGGAGTTCTCGCTGCTGGCCGCATCCAGCACCGTGGCGGCGTCACTGGACCTGCTGTTCGTGGCGGTGTTCTCGCTGGGCCAATTCACATCGATGACCTTGTCGCTGTTCCTGTCCTTTGGCGTGTACATGTCGGTGCGGCGCTGGCTGATGACCCGCCTGCCCGGGCGCGATCCGATCACGATGGAGCGGCTGTTCGAGCGCCTGTACCGCATGGCGCGCGAACTGGAACGCCGACCGGCCAAGACCGATGATTTGCTGGCCCGCCTGATGCGCGAATTGTTCGACCCGTTGGAAGTGACCGTGGCTCGGGGCGAAGTGTTCGCGTCCGAGTTGCGCGGCAACGGTTCGGTGATGCTGGTGCGCCTGCCCTCTTTGCGGCCCAACCGGGAAACAACACCCTCGAAACACGCCCTGGTGCTGAAGCATTCAAACAAGGGCCGGAGACTGTTCACCTCGGAAGACGCGCGCCTGGCCGACCGGATCATCGACCAGTTGCACCGGGTGCTGAGCTTTGACCAGGCCGTGGAGCAAGGCCGCAGCGAAGAGCGCGTTCGCATCGCGCAAGACCTGCACGACGACATTGGCGCCCGCCTGCTGACCCTGATGTACCAGGCACCCAATGCCAACATCGAGGAATACATCCGCCACACCTTGCAAGATTTAAAGACGCTGACGCGCGGGCTGGCCGCGCAAAGCCATGGCCTGAGCGAAGCAGCGGGCGAATGGAAACGCGATCTGCACCAACGCCTGGGCTTTGCGCAATGCGAGCTGACCTGGCAGATGACACAGGACTGTGACGTGACCTTGTCGATGGGCCAATGGTCGGCGCTGACCCGCATCCTGCGCGAGCTGGTCAACAACACGATCAGCCATGCGAAAGCCTCGAAGGTGCAGGTGCAACTGGTGCTGGCCAACGACCGACTTTCCCTGACCGTGACCGACAACGGCGTGGGCCGAGCCCCCGAGACCTGGTCCCATGGCCTGGGACTGGGCGGTGTGCGCAAACGCGTCAAGCAACTGGGCGGCACGGTGCGCTGGAGCGAGGCCGAACCCAAGGGCGTGTGCTGCGAGGTGGTGGTTGAAAACTTCTCAGCCACGGCAGGGCCAGCAGCAGACAGTGAGCTATGACCAGGCCAGAAATCCAAGCGGGTTTTTGGTGACTGCCACAGAGACGATCCAACCGAACACCCCGAGCGCCGCGATCCATGCTCCCGCCCGCACCGACACCGGCTGCCCCGGCCTCAGCGCCACCACACCCAGAGCGATGTAGAGCAGCAAGCCAAGCACCTTGGCCAGCAACCACGGGGGGGCGTTGCCCGGCGTGATCCGCAGCGTCCAGGCCAGCATCAAGGCGGCCGCCAGCAGCACCGAATCGACGAGGTGCGGCAGTGTTTTGGCCAGGCGACCGCGCACCCAACCAGCCCCCATTAACGATGCCAGGCCGCGCACGAAAAAGCCCGTGATCGACAGCGCAACGGCCGTTTGATGGACGGTTTTGAGCAACAAATAGTCCATGCACTCAACCCGGCTTGCCGTCCAGGCGCGGCCTGGTGAGCACGGGCCAGTAGCGCACGGCATACAGCCCGAAGGCGCCAGACCACAGGGCCGCCGACCACAGCACGGCATGGACCAGCTGCGCGGGGGCGACGAGCGGCACGAACACACGCACCAAGGCGGCCAGGAGCACCAGCACGTAGCACAGGACTTCAGCGCGATCAGCTTTGAGCGGCCGACCCGTGTGGCCCCGCGCCGTGCGCGTCATCATGCCGATGATGAGCCCGCCGATGGCACCGACCGTCAGTGCATGGGTTGCCGCTGAAGGCAGGACCCAGCCCAGCTCGGCCATGCCACGAAGCACCAGGTGCACGGGGATCCACAGGTAGGCGATGTGCAGCACCCACACGATGGGGGTGTGCCGCGTCTTCGCGGGTTGCCACAGCACCCACCGCGCCAGGTGGGCCAGGGCACCCAGGCCCACGAGCACGATGAGCGCCGGGCCATGCCATTGCAGTCCATCGGCCAGCAACAAGGCCAGCACCGACCCCAATGCGAGCTTCTCGATCACGGGTTGGCGGGTCGCGTTTGCACCGGGCACGCCGTTGTTGGTGAACATGGGGACCACGCGCCCGGCCATCACCGCCATGATGAAGAGGATCACGTCAAGCGCCATCTGAATGCCGACCCAGGCAGGCATCTGCACCACGCCCAACTGCGCCAGGTGGACCATGCCCACGGCCACGGCCATCAGCAGCAGCAGCCCGATGAAGAAGTAGTTGCGGCGATTGCCTGCGGCGATGAAGGGAATGGCCAGTGCAATCGCCGATGCGAGCGGGAACGCGACATTGGCCACGGCGGCCGCCCAGCCGAATGGCGTCAGCACGAGCACGCGGGCCACCACCCACAGCGCGGCCAGGGCGGCGAGCGAGGCGCCCGTGGGCGTGGGGCGATTGCTCCAGTTGCGCCCGGCCGTGAAGAGAAAGCCCACCACCACCGCGAGCGTGAAACCGAACAGCATTTCATGCGCGTGCCACATCGGCCCCGACAGGTAAGGCGTGCTCAGCCAGCCGGCGAACTGCAGAGCCCACAAGGCAATCGACAGCGCGGCAAAGGTGCTGGCCAACAGGTAGAACGGCCGAAAGCCGAGTTGCCACAAGGCAAAGCCGGATATGGGGGGCGAGGCCCCGCGGGGTTCTTTGAGGTTGCTGGATTGGCTCATGAGGAGGTCTCGGTGAAAGCGGTGTGCAACAACAAGGTGACCAGCACGGACGAATCCTCCATCGCCTTGAGCGCATGAGGCACGCCACCCGCCAGGCACATCAGGTCGCCAGGCCACATGGATTCAGTGCGACCCGAGGCCGTGATCTCGATGCGCCCTTCAAGGCATTGCACGGTGAGTTCACCCGCCACGCGGTGGTCAGGCAAACCCTTGCCGGCCAGGAAGACAAGGCGAAACACCTCCAGGTGGTCCGACTTGTAGAGCGTTCGGGTACTGACGGTACAGCCTGGCGGGTTCCCTCCAGCTAACCTTCCCACTGCGGCGTATTGCGCAAAATTTCGTCCAGCGTGGTCACCCCTTCAGACACCTTCATGACACCCGACAAGCGCAAGGGACGCAGCCCCTCTTGCGCTGCCGCCTGGCGCAGCTTGGCCATGTCCACCGTGGGATTCATGGCCGCGCGCAAAGGCTCGGTGATGGGCAGCAGTTCATACAGGCCCACGCGGCCCTTGAAGCCCGTCATGCGGCACTCCAGGCACCCCACCGGTTGATACGGCCGCAAGGTACCGTTCATGCGCCAGGGCTTGATGGAGGCGGCCAAGGTCTCAGGCGCCAACGCCTCGTCGGGCTTCTTGCACGCGGGGCACAAGGTGCGCACCAGGCGCTGGGCCAACACGCCGATCACGGTGGCGCTGATCAGGTAAGGCGCCACGCCAATGTCGGTCAGGCGCGTGATGGCCGAGACCGCGTCGTTGGTGTGCAGCGTCGAGAACACCAGGTGGCCGGTCAAGGCGGCCTGGATGGCCATCTCGGCGGTTTCCAGGTCTCGAATTTCGCCGACCATGATGATGTCCGGATCCTGACGCATCAGCGCGCGCAGGCCATCGGCAAAGTTCAGGTCGATGTTGGACTGCACCTGCGTCTGGTTGAAAGACGCCTCGATCATTTCGATCGGGTCTTCAATGGTGCAGACGTTGACGTCGTCGGTGGCGATGCGCTTGAGCGTGGAGTACAGCGTGGTCGTCTTGCCCGAGCCCGTGGGGCCGGTGACCAGGATGATCCCGTGCGGACGCGAGACCAGGCCTTCCCAGGTCGTTTGCTCGCTGGGCGCAAAGCCCAGGGCCTCCAGCGACTTGACGGTGTTGTCCGGGTCAAAAATCCGCATCACCAGCTTTTCGCCAAAGGCGGTGGGCATGGTGGACAAACGCATTTCAATTTCGTCGCCCGCCGGGTTGCGGGTCTTGATGCGGCCGTCCAGCGGACGGCGCTTTTCAACCACGTCCATGCGGCCCAGCAGCTTGATCCGGGCCGTCATGGCCTGCATGACGGACAAGGGCACCTGGTACACCGTGTGCAGCACGCCGTCGATGCGGAAGCGGATGGCGCCCATCTCACGGCGGGGTTCCAGGTGGATGTCGGAGGCGCGCTGGTCAAAGGCGTATTGCCACAGCCAGTCGACGACCTGGATGATGCCCTGGTCGTTGGCGTCGAGCTGGCGGTTGGTCTTGCCCAGCTCAACCAGCTGTTCGAAGTTGTGGGCCACGCTGTCGCCGGTCTTCTTGTTGGCGTCGCGGACCGATTTGGCCAGGGTGTAGAACTCGGTGCGGTAACGCTGCAAGTCCAGCGGGCTGGACACGACCAGGCGCACATTCTTCTTGGTGTGCGACAGGATCTCGTCCACCCAGGCCACGTCCAGCGGCTCGCTGGTGGCGATGGTGATCTCGTTCAGGCCCACCTGCACCGGCAGGCACTTGCGCCGTTCGGCATAGTTGATGGACATGACCTCGGCCACGCGGGCCACGTCCACCTTCAAGGGATCAATGCGCAGGTAGCCCAAGCCCAGGTGCTTGGCCAGCCATTCGGTCAGGGCTTCCAGTTCCAGAACATGGTCGTTGTCGGCCCGCTTCAGGCCCATGGTGCCCAGGCGCACCAGCGGATGCTGGGCACTGGTGCCCGCCGCAAAGCGCTGGGCCACGCGCTCGCCCTCCTTGACGGAGATGATGCCGTCCTCGGTCAACCAGGCCAACAACCACTTCCAGTCCAGCGGCCCCTTGTGCGTGAGGGAGCGCTTCTTGGCAGGCTTGGCGGGTGCGGACGGGCTTGACGTGGTCATGTCGTCGGTCGGGGGGTGAAAGTGGACAAAAGCTTGAGCCATTTTCCGGCTGGCAGCTCGAATCTGTTTTGTAAAGTTTCGGCCCGTTCCGCCAGTATTTCTCGGCTTGGCAGGTCGAACCCCTTCCAGGCCAGGACGACCGTGTTGCCTTCGCGGGTGGGTTTGAGCATGGCCGTGCGGCCGGGGCCGAAGGCGGCGGCGATGCGGGCCGAGCTGACCGCAAAGCTGGCATCGCGGCCAAACAGGTTCACGCTCATCACGCCGCCGTCGTCCAGCAGGCGCCAGCAGTCGCGGTAAAAAGCCTCGTCGTCCAGCACGGGGCTGGCCGCTTCCTGGTCGTACAGGTCCACGCACAGGGCATCGGCGCTGGCGGCGTGGTCGGCGTTGGCCACGTACTTGGCGGCGTCAAGCTGGAGCACGTTCAGGCGCTCATCGTTGTCCGGCAGGTTGAACCAGTTTCGGCACACGCCGATCACGGTCGGGTTGATCTCGACCGCCGTGGTGCTGGCCGCTTTCAGCACGGCATGGCAGTGTTTGGTGATGGCCGCCGCGCCCAGGCCCAGCTGCACGCAGCGCGTGTCCGGCAAGGCGGCCAGGTCGCGCAACAGCAACCAGGACATCATGCGCTGGATGTATTCCAGCTCCAGCTTGAGGGGTTTGCTGACACGCATGGCGCCCTGGATCCAGGGCGTGTCCAGGTGAAGGCACCTCACACCACGGGATTCCGACAGCGTGGCTTCGGGCAATTTAAGTTTGCGCTTCACAGGTCGATAAGTAGAAACAGTCAAGAGCGTGGCCATCAGTGTCGCACGGGGTGCCACCCACCCAGGGAGATTGCGAATGCCAAGGCCGCCAGGTAGACAGGTTTGACTGCGTCCACTTTTGTCATAAGGGATCACTCATGCGACTGACATCGACACTGGGCCGAAGCATTTCGGCCCTGGTGCTGGCCATTGGCGCCCACACCCTGGCCCAAGCGGCCAACCCCATCCTCCACACCGACCAGGGCCCGGCGCGCGGGATCGCCAGCAGTGGCGTATCCCGCTTCCTGGGCCTGCCGTTCGCAGCACCGCCCGTGGGCGATCTGCGGTGGAAGGCGCCACAGCCGCCGGCCACCTGGGCCGGCGAGCGCGACGCCACGCAGTTCGCCAACGTCTGCCCGCAAGAGCCCAGTGCTTTTTCAGGGCGCTCCGAAACCGAGGACTGCCTCTACCTGAACGTTTACCGGCCGGACAACAGCAGTGGTCAGCCCCTGCCCGTGATGGTGTGGATCCATGGTGGCGGCTATGTGCTGGGCGCCGGCTCCTACTATGACGGCGCGCCCTTGGCCCGTCAGGCCAAGGCCGTGGTCGTGACCGTGAACTACCGCCTGGGCGTGTTCGGCTTCATGGCCCTGCCCGGCTTGCAAGCGGAAAACGCCGCCGCCAACTACGGCATCCAGGACCAGCAAGCGGCCTTGCGCTGGGTCAAGCAACATGCTGGCCGGTTGGGGGGCGACCCAAACCGCGTCACCGTCTTCGGGCAGTCTGCCGGCGGCAACAGCGCCTGCGTGCACGTGGTCTCGCCAGGCTCTGCCGGGCTGTTCAATGGGGCCATCTCTGAAAGCGGCCCATGCGTGCTGCTGCGCAATGTGCCGCTGGCGCAGATACGCGACCAGTCCGAGGTGTTGGCCCAGTCCCTGGGCTGCCCGGGCGATGCCAACCAAGTGGCGTGCATGCGCCAGAAAAGCACGGTGGCTTTGATGAACGCCACTCCGCCCGACCTGGACATCATCTACAGCAAACCAGCCTGGGTGCCCGCCATTGACGGTGTGGTCTTGCCAGACGCGGCCGACAAGCTGATCCAGTCAGGTCGCATCAACAAAGTGCCGGTGATGTTCGGTGGCAACCACGACGAGGGCCGCCTGTTCGTGGCGCTGACCTTCCACCTTGGGCAACAACGGGGCGTGACCGCCGCCGACCACAGCCTGGCCTTGCGCGGCATGGTGGGCCCCACCTTGGCGCCCTTGTTCACCGACGTGCTGTACTCGCCCGCCCGGTACGGATCGCTCGACAAAGCCCTGGCCGCCGCGGTGACCGACAACTTCTACGTCTGCAGTTCATTCAGCGACGTCAAGACCTTGTCCGGCTTCACCAAGGCCTATGCCTTCGAGTTCAACGACCCGAACGCACCCGGTGCCGCACCTGACCCTTACTTCGCCTGGAACGCCTACCACTCGGCCGAGCTGGCCTACATCTTCCAGGGCGAAACGCCTTCGCCGGTGTTCACGCCCGCGCAGCAAACCCTGGCCGACCAGATGGTGAAGTACTGGGCCAATTTTGCGGCCAAGGGCGATCCCAACGGACCGGGCCTGCCGCATTGGCCCCGCTTCAACAAGCTCAGCGCACCAGTTCAAGACTTGGCACCAGGTGCGGTGACGACCATGCGCTTTGGGCAGTTCGAGCGCGATCACCAATGCGGTGTGTGGGCCACCGTGCATGCCTTGAGGAAGCTGAACGCGCTATAAACCGGGTGATGAGCCTTTCATCACCCTCGGCCCTGCCCACCTTGCAGGGCCTGCCCCCCATCATCACGGCCGACACCCGGCTCGTGGTGCTGGGGAGTTTCCCCAGCGTGGCCTCAATGGCCCACCAGCAGTACTACGCGCACCCGCGCAATCAGTTCTGGCCCATCCTCTCCAGCCTGTGGGGGTTGGCAGGCGCCGACGACTTGCGCCATCAACCTTATGAGCGCCGGTTGGACGCCGCACGCGCCAATGGCCTGGGCATTTGGGATGTCTATGCCCATTGCCAGCGGCAAGGCAGCCTGGACAGCGCCATCGAGCAGGCGCAGCTCAATGAACTGCACCGCTTGCGTGAATGGGCACCGGGCCTGCGAGCCATCGCGCACAACGGGGGCGAGTCCGCCAGGCACATGCGCATCACGCAGGCTTTGGGCTTGCCCGTCGTCAAGCTGCCCTCGACCAGCCCGGCCAACGCATCATGGTCGTTCGAGCGCAAGCTCGCGGCCTGGCGCGAGGTGTTTGAAGCGTTCGGCCTCATTCGGGATTCAGCCCAATGACCTCACCCAACCCGACCGACCCCAGCAACCTGCACCATCTGGTCCAGCAGTTCCCCCGTGCGGGCAGGCTCGATCAAATCATCCTGCGGCCCGAGCGGCGCGCGCCCACGGTGCACGTTGACAGCGTTCAGGTGCTGATGAACCGAGGTCTGGCGGGCGACCGCGCCTCGGCGCGCAAACCATCGGCCGCTGGCGGTGGTGGCAAACGCCAGGTCACCTTGATCCAGGCCGAGCACCTGCCCGTGATCGCAGCCTTCATGGGCATGAGCCAGGTCGACCCCACACTGCTCAGGCGCAACCTGGTGGTCTCGGGCCTGAACCTGCTGGCCGCCCGCGCACTGTTCAAGAACGAGCCGATGGTGCTGTGCATCGGCCACGAGGTCGTGCTTGAAATCACCGGCCCTTGTGAGCCTTGCTCGCGGATGGAGGCGCTGCTCGGCCCCGGTGGCTACAACGCGATGCGGGGGCATGGCGGCATGAACGCGCGCGTGATCGCTGAAGGAGTGATGCGTGTAGGGGATTTCATCACCTGCCGAGCCGAACATGGCAGGATCTGAGCTCACCAGTTCAACCCCGGGGAGGGGACCATGCCTTACGCAGCACAGATCGTGAAGTACCTGGATGGTGACCTTGAGCCCACAGCCAAGCACATTGCCAACAAGCCCGGCAACACCACGGCATCGTGGGGGCCCTACTCGGGCAGCAGCACGCAATCTCCGGGCGGCGCCCTGAGCGGCGTCGGGGCAGATTTTCGCCTGGTCATCGTGGGCCATGGCGACCCGCAATCCACCTCCATCGGCAACAACAACCTGAGCGCCAAGAAGCTGGCTGAAGTGGTCAGCATCTGGCTGGGCGGGACGAAGATCAAGCGGATCAGCTTGCACATGTGCCATGGCGGAGGCAACCGAGGCAGCGCCACTGGCGCCGACGTCGAGCAATTCACCGTGAGGCCCCAGAACTCGTTCGCCGCCAAGTTCGCCAGCTATTGCGGGCAGCTCACCAAGGATGTGACCGCGCGCACCGACTCCGTGGGGGGCACCTTCACCGAAAATGCAAACGGTGGCACCACCAGCTTCAAGCGGACCGTTGGCGGCAGACACAAGGCCCTGGGCGACAAGCTGGTGTTCACCACCAACCCGCAAAGCACGTTGGACGAACCCAAGGACGCGACCCGCGAATTTGTGTGGGTCGATGTTGACTAGGGCTGACTCGCCAACCTCAAGCCTTGGTGATCCGCAAGCCCGCGTCCACCAACAGCACCTCGCCCGTGGTCTTGGCCGCGCCTGCGCCCAACCACCACGCGGCGTCGGCCACATCTTCGGGGCTGAGCACGCTTTCCAGGGCGGCACGGGCCTTGTAGCCCTGCACCGACGCGGCATAGCGCGCCTCGCCCAGGCCGTTTTGCAGCCAGGGCGTTTCCACCAGCCCCGGGGCCACGCCATTGACCCGGATCTCCGGGCCCAAGGCACGCGCCAGGCCCACCGTCATCGCATTCAACGCCCCCTTGGAGGCCATGTAGGCGATGGACGAGCCCACGCCCATCATCGACGCCACCGACGAGATGTTCACAATGCCCGCGCCCGGGTTCTTCTTCAACAAAGGTGCCAGGGCCCGGATCATCTGGTAGGCGCCGACCACGTTGACGCTGTAGATGCGGTGGAAGTCTTCCGCCTCCAGCCCATCCAGGTCTTTCAGGCCCACGAACTTGGTGGTGCCCGCGTTGTTGACCAGCACATCGGCCCGGCCAAAGCGGGCCTCAACCTCGGCGGCCAGGCGCACGCAGTCTTCATTGAGCGCCACATCGGCCTTGACGACCAGCACCTCGGCGCCCAGGGCGCGGCACTCTGCCGCCACAGCTTCAGCCGGCGCCGGATCGCGCGAAAAGTTGACAACCACGTCCCAGCCATGCCGGGCATACAGGCGCACGGTGGAGGCGCCAATGCCGGACGAAGAGCCGGTCACGACACAGACTTTTTTGCTCAAGGTGATCTCTCCTGAAGGCCGCCAGGTGCGGCCAGGAAAGATCTTATGCCAGCCGATCAGCGGCCAGACACCGCCCGGTCGATGACCCGGACAGCCGGAGCCAAGCGCACTTGCAGCGCATGGACCAATCCGTGCCAGCCACCGCGCCGCGCTTGCTGCGACAAGGCCCGGGCTTTCTCGCCCCAGGTGTGGGAGTTGGAGACCTCGATGCCCGTCATGGCACCTGTCCACTCGCAACTCTTGACGGTGTGCCAATCGCGGCCCAGTCGCACCACGCCATCCTTGTCCATCAGCACCACCATCGATCCCTCGATCAAGGGCGCCGTCAATCGGGCAAAAGCGTGGGTGCGGATCAGGTCACGGGCTTGCTCGTCCGACAGGCCTTTCAGCAAATCGCCCAACAGGCGAGCCAACTCGGAGGTGTCGCTGAAAGCAGGATTTTGCGGCGCCAGGTGGGCGATGCTGCCGTTGTGCATCAACATCAGGCCAGGCCTGACGGTGTAGGGGTGCGCCATGTCGTGGTTCACCTCGCCATACGTGGCTTTGCGCAGGTGAATGCAGGCCTCCACGTGGGCGGGCAAGCGGCGGTTGTATTCCACCAGCTCGTCAAACGCCAAGCCCCGCGCCCAAACCACCTCGCCGTTCTGCACGAAGAAACCACCCCAGCCATGGAAATTGCGTTCCCAGGCGTTCTTCAAAAAATCAGCGCAAATCGTGCGCCCGGCGGGCTTCTTGATGATGAGGCACATGGGTGTTCAAAAGGCAGGTCGGCCAAGCTTCTGCAACTATGGAACGAAATGGCTTGGCCGACACCGTAAAGTACGCGACTTTTCTCGCCTTAATCAGAACATTCAGGCGCAACCATATGCCACGAACGCATCGCCAGCAGGTTTTTGCCAACTCTGGTACCTTCGCGTCCAACACGATTCAGGAGACCGAGCGTGACCAGCTTTGATGAACGCTTGCGTACGCTCTCGCCCGAGCGCTTGAAAGGCATCCGCCGAGGCATCGAAAAGGAAAGCCTGCGCGTCCACCCCGATGGCCACCTGGCCTTGACGCCGCACCCGGCCGCCCTGGGCTCGGCCCTGGCCAGCCCCAGCATCACCACCGACTTCAGCGAATCCCAGATCGAACTGGTCACAGGCGCCCACCGCAGTGCGCCTGCGGCCCTGGCCGAGCTGACGCAGATCCACCAGTTCGTCTACCGCACCTTGGCCCAAACCGGCGACGAGCAACTGTGGGTCAGCAGCATGCCCAGCATCCTGCCGGACGACCGGAGCATCCCCATCGGGCGCTATGGCACCTCCAATGTGGGCCAGGCCAAAAGCGTTTACCGCATCGGGCTGGCCAACCGCTATGGCCCGCGCATGCAGACCATCTCGGGCATCCACTACAACTGGTCGCTGCCGGGCATGTCCAACGAGGATTACTTCGCGCTGATCCGCAACTTCCGGCGCCAGTCGTTCTTGCTGCTGCTGCTGTTTGGGGCCTCGCCCGCCGTGTGCCCCAGCTTTGTGGCGGGCCAGCAGCATGGCCTGGACACCCTGAGCGACCGCACGCTGTACCTGCCCTACGCGACCTCGCTGCGCATGGGCCGGCTGGGCTACCAGAGCGACGCACAGTCCTCGCTGTCGGTCAGCTACAACGATCTGGAAGGCTATGGTGCCTCGCTGCAAGATGCGCTCACGCGCAGCTACGCGCCTTATCAGACCATTGGCATTGAGGGCCCGGAGGGCAACTACCGGCAACTGTCCACCACCTTGCTGCAGATTGAGAACGAGTTCTACGGCACCATCCGGCCCAAGCGCGTGATTTTTCCCGGCGAACGCCCCCTGCACGCCTTGCGCGAACGCGGCGTGGAGTACGTGGAAGTGCGCTGCATGGACCTGAACCCCTTCCTGCCCGTCGGCATCGACGACAACACGGCGCGCTTTCTGGACACCTTCCTGCTGCATTGCCTGTTGCTGGACAGCCCACCAGACACGCCCGCCGAGATCGCCGAACTGGCGCGCAACCAGCACCGCACCGCCTCACGCGGCCGCGAACCTGGCTTGATGCTGGAACGCCAAGGCCGCGAGGTGCTGCTGACCGATTGGGCCCGCGAGATCATCGGCCAATGTGAACCCATCGCCCAGGCGCTGGACGCGGCCCAGGGTGGCTCTGATCACCTGAAGGCCTGGCAAACCGCGCTGGATGGTTTGAACCACCCCGAGACCCTGCCCTCGGCCCTCGTGCTGGCCGCTTTGACGCAGCAGCATGACAAGGTCTACGTGGATTTTGTGCGCGCCCAATCCGCGCAGGCCCAGCGGGCTTTGCTCGACGCACCCTGGGATGCCGAGCAGCAGGCACATTTCGAGCAGATGGCCCGCGAGTCGATTCAAGAGCAGGCCCGCATCGAAGCGGCGGACACCATGCCCTTCGAGATCTACCGGCGTGAGTACCTGGCCACCAGGCGACTGGGCACGGCGCGCAAAGACTGAGGCGTCTTCAACTGGAGGATCCGCCGCGAGCCGCCGCCGCGCGCAGCTTGTCCTTCTTGCTCGGTCGCTGGCCTTTGATGCCGCCGTTGACGTCGGCCACAAGCGGCGCCACGTCAACCGGCTCAAAGCCCGGGATCTGCTCACGCGGCACACGCACGCCCTGGCGCTTTTCAATCAGCCTGAAATGCGCTTCGGCATCGGGCGTGACGAAACTGATGGCCACGCCACTTTGACCCGCCCGGCCCGTGCGGCCAATGCGGTGCGTGTAATCCACGGCCGAACGCGGCAGGTCGTAGTTCACCACGGCCGGCAAACGCGCCACGTCGATGCCACGGGCCGCCACGTCGGTGGCCACCACCACCTGCAGGCGCGATGCCTTGAAGTCCGACAAGACCTGGGTGCGCGCGCCCTGGCTGAGCTCACCATGGAAGGCCTGCGCGTGGATGCCGGCCAAGCCCAGCTTGTGGGACACCAACTCGGTCGCGTACTTGGTGGCCACGAAGACCAGCACCCGCGTCCAACCCTGCTCTTTGATCAGGTGACGCAGCAAAGGGGTTCGCTTGGCCGTATCGACCTCGATCGCCCGTTGCAGGATGTCCGGCTTTTCTTCGGGTTCGGCCTCCACCTCAATGCGGACCGGGTCGCGCAGCAACTGATCCGCCAGGCTTTGGACCGCCGCAGGAAAGGTGGCCGAGAAAAACAGGTTCTGGCGTCGAGCAGGCAGCTCTTCCAGCACACTGGCCAACTCGTCGGCGAAGCCCAGGTCCAGCAGGCGGTCGGCCTCGTCCAGGACCAGGGTTTGGACATCACCCAGCTTCAGCGCGTTGTGCTCGATCAAATCGAGCAAACGCCCCGGCGTGGCCACCACGATGTCGGCGCCACCCCGCAAGCCCATCATTTGCGGATTGATGGACACGCCACCAAAGAGAACAGCCACCTTCAAAGGCTCGGGCAGGTACTGGGCCAGGTGGCGGAAGGTGTCACCCACCTGGGCGGCCAACTCGCGGGTCGGCACCAGGATCAGGGCATGCACTTGGCGAGGCCGTTCGCGGCGAGCGTCCGCCAGCCGCTGCAGGATGGGCAAGGCGAACGCCGCCGTCTTGCCCGAACCGGTTTGCGCACAGCCCAGCACATCCACACCACGCAAGGCGACGGGGATGGCCTCGGCCTGGATGGCTGTGGGCTCAAGATAAGCCCGTTCGCGGGTGGCGCGAACCAGGGCTGGGGACAAACCTAGGGACTCGAATGACATGGATGGCCGTGCTGATTGCTGGATAAGCCGAGGTTACCCGAGCAAAGCGGCCACCCGGCCATTGTTTCACCGGGGTGCGGGCGGCGGCATGTCGGGCCTGGTCGGCATCTCGTGCCGGTGCATGCGCTTGTGATGCCGCTTGCCCTGGTGCATCGGCCCTGCTGCCGTGGGCGCTGGCGCATTGATGGCCGCATCCTGCTTGTCTTTCAGCTCCTGGGCATGGCGCTCGATCTCCGCCACCTTGTCCTGATCGGTGTTCATGATGATTTCCCGGCCAGCAGGCTCTGCCTGGGCAAACACTGCGGCGGACGACAGCAAGCCGATGAGGAGGATGGAAAGCTTTTTCATACAAGGCCTCTCTCTTTGTGTGGGGAAAGACCATGGTCGGTCGCTCGCGGTGCCCAGACATTCGGACGCGACCTCGCCTGCCCGTAGGACATGTCTGACATCCGTTCGGACGCTGACATGTCTTCTCCCTGAACCCCCGCTTTCTCGGGGTGGGAACAACCCCGAGATTCAAGGGTTACCACCCGAGGCACGTTCACCGTTCCGCGAGACATTCGTCACACAGATCGCCCAATCAATAACGACCTAAGGAACAAGGCCATGACATCGATTTTCTCCATGCGCGCTGTGTGCGCCGCCGTTGCAGTCGCTGGCGCCGCCATGATCGCCGCCCCCGCTGCCCAGGCAGCCACCACCACCGGCTCCAAGACCAAATACCCCCTGGTGCTGGTCCACGGCTTCATCGGCTTTGACAACATCCTGGGCATTCAGTATTTCTACAACATCCCCAACAGCCTGCGCAAGGACGGCGCCACCGTTTACGTGGCTTCGGTGAACCCTTCGCAAACCACCGAGTTTCGTGGTGAAGAGCTGGTGAGACAGCTCCAGCAATGGGCGGCCGCTGATGGCGTCAAGAAGTTCAACCTGATTGGCCACAGCCATGGCGGCCCCACCGTTCGCTATGCAGCGGGCACCGTGCCTTCCATGGTGGCCAGTGTGACCACGGTCGCCGGCACCCACTTTGGCAGCAAGGTGGCTGACGACATCCTGGCCGGCACCACGCCTGACGGCACTTTTGACAAGGTCGCCACCGGCGGCCTGCAACTGATCGGCTGGCTGACCGGCAACGGCACCTACAAGCAGGCCGACCTGCTGACCGCCCTCGGTGCCCTGAGCGCGCCTGGTGCTGCAGCTTTCAACACCAAGTTCCCCGCAGGCGCCCCCACCAGCGATTGCGGTCAAGGTCCTGAAGTGGCCAGCGTCAATGGCAACAGCATCCGTTGGTACTCGATCTCCGGCACGGCCGTCAAGACGAATGGCTGGGACATCTCCGACGCCATCCTGGCCTACACCGGCGACTACTTCAAAGGCGAGCCCAACGACGGCCTGGTCAGCCAATGCTCCAGCCATTGGGGCAAGGTCATCAAGGACAACTACCACTGGAACCACCTGGACGAAGTCAACCAGGTCCTTGGCACCATCGGCAAGGGTGACCCTGATCCCGTGGCCTTCTACAAGCAGCAAGCCAGCCGCCTGAAGGCCCTGGCCCTGTAAATTTCCCCGGATTCGCGCAGGGGGCCAATTTCAATCGAAGTTGGCCCTTTTTCAATTCAGAGGGAATCTCCAATGCAAACACGCAAAGCTTGGGTCGCGGGCCTGGCGGTGGCCGTGGTCGGCGGTGCGGCCTGGCTGCTCTGGCAACAGGGCGCTGCGGCGCCAGAAGCCGGCTCGCTGACAACGCACGCCGAAGGTGAAAGCACTTGGCGCATCACCGATGCCGGTCGCGCTTTCGGCCTGGGAACAGCCAAACCCGCCCCCACCGCGCGCTCGCCCGAAGAGGTGCGCCGGCGTTTGTTCAAAGAAGGCTCGTTCGCCGGCACCGAGGCCGCGGGCAACTGGTGCGTGGCCGACCAGAAGCTCAAACCTTGTGGCGAGTTGCGCAGCCGTTTCGAGTACTACGTGCTGGGCCTGGGCGAGGTCACCATCGAAGAGATTCGCGGCCTGATCCAGGACGAAGCCCAACGCGCGAACGGCGCCCAACTGGCCGGCGAGATCATGACCGTCTGGGACAAGTACTGGCAGGTTCGCACTTACGACTGGCGCAATAAGTTCGTCCAGTCCGACCGCGCCACGTGGATGCCCGTGTTTGAAGAACAGCGCTCCGTGCGGCGCCAACTCCTGGGCGCGCCCTGGGCCGAGGCGTTCTTCAAGGAAGATGAGAAGCACTTCCAGGATTACTACGCTCAGCTGGAATCAGGACAAGCGCCACCACCCGATCCGGGTGAGCCCGTGCCCCAGATGGCACCCGGCAAGGATCCGGCGGCCGTGCATGCCGAAC
>CAZKPN010000015.1:53931-64958 GCA_964554655.1 uncultured Aquabacterium sp.
GAGCCCGTGCCCCAGATGGCACCCGGCAAGGATCCGGCGGCCGTGCATGCCGAACGGGTGGCCCGTTACGGCGAAGCTGCGGCCGATCGGCTGGCCAAGGCCGACGAAGAGTGGGCGCAATGGGAAGCTCGCCTGAGTGGTGCCCAACGCGAATGGGAGCGCCTGCAAAAGGCCTCCAACCTGTCCGACGCGCAACGTAAGGCCGAGATCGTCAGCTACGTGAAGTCCAACTTCTCGCCCGACGAGCAAATGCGCGTGCAGGCCCTGCTGCGCATCTGAGCCTGATCCTCAAGGCCGGCGCGGACGACCCCGCGTCTGCCACAAGGGCTTCTTGCCCTTGAGGTGGCGCTCAATGCCATCGTTGAGGCGACCGCGCAGGTCCACCACCCGGTCCAGGTGCCCGTAGACATTGGGAAAGCGCAGGTCCAGCCACAGCCACAAGGTGCAGGACCGCAGGGCTTGCTCCATGCGCTCCAGGCGGCTGTGCTCGTCCACGTCTTCCAGGAACCAGGGGCTACCGGCCTCGCCGGTGAGCGCGTGATAGTGCGTCCAGTTCAGGAACTCCTGCACCTGCGAATCGGTGCGCGTGTCCACCGGGGCCTGCGCGTAGATGAAGCGTTCGCGCAATGACAGCTTGCCGGCGCTGCGGTCCAGCTGCTCTGCCAGGTCCAGCATCTGCTCCAGCTCGGCCACGGCGAAGTGGGCGTCGTCCAGCTCCAGCTGCTCCATGAAGATGCCGAGCACATCGCGCAGGCGATCCTTCTTCAGGCGCGTGGCGATGGTCTCCACGTGCCACCAGTTGGGCGCCACGGGGGCCTTGAAATCGATCGGGGCCTTGGGTTGCTTGGGCAGCAGGTCGCGCAGCATGCGCAAGGCGGTGGGCTCGGCCTCCTTGAGCACACCGACAAAGCCCTCGTCATGCATGCCGAAACGCCCGGCCCGGCCCGCGATCTGGTGGACCTCGGACACGGTGAGCGGCCGGTCGGTCTGGCCGTCGTACTTGACCATGGTGCTGAACAGCACACGCCGGATCGGCAGATTCAGGCCCATGCCGATGGCGTCGGTGGCGACCAGCACATGCGATTCACCTTGCGCGAAACGCTCGGCTTCGCGGCGGCGCACCTCGGGCGGCAAAGCGCCGTAGATCACCGACACGGCCTTGCCATTGGCGGCGATCTGGTCGCGCAGCATCAGCACTTCGCGGCGGCTGAAGGCCACCACCGCGTCGCCCTTTTTCAGCGCACTGAGCGGCACGGGCGCGGGCATCAACTGCACGTGCTGCTTGCGCTCGAAGTGCCTGACCTCGCAGTCCTCACCGCACAGGCGCAGCAGGTTCTGGATGGCGGGCACCGCGTAGGCCGAGCAAATGATGATGACCTCGTCGGCCGGCACGGCCACGATGGCCTGGGTCCAGGCCCAGCCCCGGAAGGCGTCGAAAATCATCTGGGCCTCGTCGATGACGGCGACCTCGATGAGTGCTGTGGTGCCCACCATTTCAATGGTGCTGGAAACAACTGCAGCACCGTCGGCCGGCACGCTTTCTTCACCCGTCAGCAGCGAGCAGGCCACGCCACGCCCTTGCAATCGATCGCGGCCTTCCAGGGCCAGCAAGCGCAAGGGCGCCAGGTAAGCCCCCTTGCTGGCCTTGGCCAGGCGCTCAAAGGCGGCGTGGGTCTTGCCGCTGTTGGGTGGCCCCACGTACAGGGTCACCTTGCGCTGCAGGTGGCGGGCTTTCTGGAAGGTGTCGGGGTAGCCGTCAAAGGCCAGTTGATCGTTCAGGTCGTCCAGGGTGTCGAGCTCGGCCTCGTGGTGCTCCCAACGCTCCAGGGCGCGGGTGCAAGCCGCTTTGAGGGCCTCGAACGGCTGGGGCGTACCGCACTCGGCTTGCAGGCGCGGCAGCAGCGAAGCCATCTGGCGCGGGTTGCTCACCTTGGCGCGGGCCAGCAGGGCTTGCAGGTGGGCCAGCAGCTCGTCGGCGTGCGCGTAGGCCGGTGGCGTGCCCAGGCACTTGATCAGCGTGGGCTTGTCGCCGGTTCGGTAAAAATCCCAGATCGGTTCGGCATCGATGGGCGCCTTGAAGGACACCACCACTTTCCAGCCTTGATCGGGCACGGGCAAAGTCTGGCTGATCAAACGGTCCCAGTCCTGGCCGCGCCGAAACAGCCCGAGCGACTCCAGCGCCGTGCCCCGGTCCTGCATGACCGAGCGCACTTCGCGGCCACCCCCGATGGCGTCCAGGTGGCGCAAGGCGTGGTCCATCAACTCGGGCGCGATCCAGCGGCTGGGCCGGGCACCGACCACGGCTTTTTGCAGCAGGATCAGGCCCCGGCCATCCAGGTAGTCCTCGAAATCCGGCGTGTTCTCAGGGATGAAATCCGCCGGTTTGACCACCTGCGGCAGGTTGAAGGCGGCCTGGCGGATGCGCCCGACCTGCTCGGCGCTCAGGTGCGGGGGAACGCGGCTGGCGTGGCGGGGGATGGGCAGGCTGCGGGGATCGGGAGCGGTGGCGGACATGGAAGCGGTGCGTGTCCCCGGCAAGGGGGAAGAAGGATGGCGGTGTCGCCAGGGGAAGCAGGTATTGTCCGCTCAGGCGCGAACCAGCGCTTGCAGGCGTGGCAAAGCCTGGAGCGCGTTGGCCGTGGTGAGGTCGCGGGTCTGCTCCAGCGACCAACCGCGCAAGGTGGCCAGGGTCTGCGCAATGCGGGGCAATTCGGCCGGTTCGTTGCGGCTGGTGAGGCCGTTGGCGCGGTCTTGTTCGAGCACATACAGCCAATGGGGCGGGATGTCTGGCGCATCGGTTTCCAGCACGATGGATTCGGCGGGCAGATCGGTGGCCAGGCGACGAATCTGCAAGGCCCGGTCAAAGGTCATCGCGCCGCCGAAGCCCAGTTTGAAGCCGAGGTCGATGAAGGCCTGGGCTTGTTGAGCACTGCCGTTGAAGGCGTGCGCGATGCCGCCGGGTATCGCCTTGCCTTGTTGCTTCAGCCGCCGCAAGTGCTTGAGCAAGTCGTCGGCGCTGCGGCGCACGTGCACGATCACGGGCAGCTCGAACTCCACGGCCAATGCCAGTTGCGCGGCATAAACGCGGTCCTGCAGGGCGTTGCTGGCCTCGTCTTTCAGGCTGTCAACGAAGTGGTCCAGACCGATCTCGCCGATGGCCACCAGGCGCGGGTCGGCGTGGTGCTGTTGCAGGGCGGCCCGCAATTGGTCGATGGCGTCATCACCGGCTTGTTTGGCGAACAAGGGATGGATGCCAAGGGCATAGGTGCCATGGCATTGCAAAGCAGCCTGGCGGGCGGCTTCAAAGGTGGCGGGCATGACGGCCGGCACCACGATCATCCCGATGCCCGCTTGAGACGCACGCTCGATCACGGCTTGGCGGTCGTGGTCGAACTCAGGGGCGTCAAGGTGGCAATGGGTGTCGATCCACATGGTTTGGCTAGTGCGTCTTCGCAGGCTCCATCTTCAAGGCACCTTCCTTGAACGCCCGTGAGGCCGTCTGGTAGTAAGCAATCGCCTCGTTCATCAAGCGCTCATTGACCTCGGTCGGCGTGGTCGCCAGCGTGACAGGATCCACCTTGTACGCCAACACCTTGCGCTTGGGCAGCAGCACCGTCAACACATCGTTGCGCAGGTAGCCCAGCTCCTGGTAGTTGCTGATGAAAGCACGGTTGGGGTTCTCGTCGGTTTCAAAAAATGGCCGGCCGAAAAAGTGGTCATCGCCGCTCTTGCCCATCATCTCAACGATGGTGGGGGCCAGGTCCAGCTGGCTCACGGTGGGCTTGTAAACACCCGGCGGCACCATGCCTGGCGCGTAAAAAATCAGCGGGATGTGGTACCCATCGACCGGCAACTTGCTCTTGCCCGCCACCGAGGCACAGTGGTCCGCGATGATGATGAACAGCGTGTCCTTGAACCAGGGCTGGCTGCGCGCATCGTCGATGAACTTGCCAATGGCGTAGTCGGTGTACTTGACCGCACCGTCGCGGCCGCCCGGCGATTTGATGTCGATGCGGCCATCCGGGTAGGTGTAGGGCCGGTGGTTGGACGTGGTCATGATGTGGGCGAAGAAGGGCTTGCCGCTGGCCGATTCGGCCGTCAAGGTCTTGACCGCGTGGTTGAAGAGCACTTCGTCGGCCACGCCCCAGACATTTTCGAACACCACGGCGGCTTTGGGGATGTCGGTTCGATCGATCACCTTGTAGCCGTTGGCGTCGAAATAGGCGTTCATGTTGTCGAAGTAGCCATAGCCGCCGTAGAAGAAGAACGACTCCACGCCCTGCGGCTTGAGGATCTCGCCCAAGGTGGCCAGGTGTTCGTTGTTGGGCCGGCGCACGATGGCCTGACCCGGCACGGGCGGCGTGCCCAGTGACAAGGACTCCAGACCTCGCACGGTGCGCGTGCCGGTGGCGAACATGCGTTCGAACATCATCCCTTCACGGGCCAGGGCGTCCAGCCTGGGCATGAGGTGCTTGGTCGATCCATAGGTGTCCATGAACACGGCCGACAGGCTTTCGACCGAGATCAGCACCACGTTCCTCGGTCGGCGTGTGAAGGGCAAGGGATCGTCGGCGGGGTCTTCGCCCGCTGGCGGGTGGATGGCCTCGCTCAAGGGTTGGCGCTCCACGTCCAGGGCCTTGAGGATGGCATCGGCCTGCTCCTGCGGCATGGTGCGGTAGAACTTGTCATAGTCCAGCTCATTGCGGCGCATGGCCGCGGCCAGGGTGAACAGGCCATTGCCCGACAGTTCGTCGGCATAGGCATTGCCCAGGCCCTGCATTTGATCCACGTTGGTCAGCAACAAGCTGGCGGCAGGCAAAGCGACGGCGGCCACCCACATCGCCGCGCGCTGTCGACCAGAAAGCGCTTGCTCGTTCACCCTCTTCAATGGATGCCGCAGGAAGAACGTCAGCAGTGCCGCCAGCGCGGCCAGACCCAGCACGATCGCGGGTATGGGATAAGACTGGCGGATGTTGCCGATCACTTCCTGGGTGTAGATCAGGTAATCCACCGCGATGAAGTTGAAGCGTGTCGAGAACTCGATCCAGAAGGTGATCTCGGAGGCGGCCGCGAACAGCATCAACAGCACGGCAAACCACAACCACACGGTGCGCAGCACCCGGTGCCACGCCTGATTCCGCCAGCGGTTGGGCAATGCCGCTTCATACGCGAACACTGGTGCCACGGCAATGGCGGCCACCGCCAGGTCGAACATCAGGCCCTTGGCAAAAATGCCGGGCCACAGCGTCACAGGCACGGAGGCCGTGCCCACCAGCACCGCCAAACCCAGGCGCAAGGCCGTGAACACGCCCACCCAGACCAGCATGACGAGCAAAGGCAATCTGGCAGGTGCCAGCATGGAAGACCGGGGTTGAGTCATGTGGAGAACTTCTTGAAAAAAGGAAAGCGCCAGTACGGACCGTGCGCTCAGGCCGCCAACTTGCCTTGCACCAACCGCAGGTAACGGTCGCAGCGGTGCGCCAGACTGTCATCGTGGGTGACCATGACAAAGGCTGTGCCTTGTTCTTTGGCCACTTGCAGCATCAGGTCGAAGACGCCATCGGCGGTGCCTCGGTCGAGATTACCCGTGGGCTCGTCGGCCAGCACGCAGGCAGGTTGGCTGACCAAGGCACGGGCCACGGCCACGCGTTGGCGCTCGCCGCCCGACAACTCCGAAGGACGGTGTTCGGCGCGCAATGACAAGCCCACGCGCGCCAACATCGCCATGGCCTGCTTGCGCGCCTCGGGCACGGACAGGCGCCGGATCAACAGCGGCATGGCCACGTTGTCCACCGCCGAGAACTCCGGCAACAAGTGGTGGAACTGGTAGATGAAACCCAGGTGCTGGTTGCGCCAACCGCCCTGCTCAGCCGCGTTGAGTTGCGAAAAATCGCGGCCCATGAGTTGCACGCGACCAGACGTCGGCGCTTCAAGCCCGCCCAGCAAATGCAACAGCGTGCTCTTGCCCGAACCCGAAGCACCCACGATGGACAGGATCTCGCCGCGCGAGATGGTCAGGTCCACGCCCTGCAACACGGTCACGTCCAGCGGGCCTTCGGTGAAGCGTTTGGTCAGGCCCTGCGCGTGCAGGATCAAATCTGGCGACGACATGGGCTCATTCATAACGCAAAGCCTCGGCAGGCTGAACTCGGCTGGCACGCCAGCTGGGGTAGATCGTGGCCAGGAAAGACAGCACCAGCGAGATCACGGCGACGGGCACGATGTCGGCCGATTGCGGATCGCTGGGCATGCGGCTGATCAGGTAGATGCTGCTGGGCAGAAAATGCACGCCCAGCAGGTGCTCGATGAACTGCACGATGGCGCCCACATTGAACGCCACCAACAGGCCCAGGCCCAAACCGCTCAGCGTGCCCAAGATGCCCGACAGCGCTCCCTGCACCATGAAGATGCCCATGATGGAACCCGGCGTGGCGCCCAGGGTGCGCAAGATGGCGATGTCGGCCTGCTTGTCGGTCACCGTCATCACCAGGGTCGAGACCAGGTTGAACGCGGCCACGGCCACGATCAGGGTCAGGATGATGAACATCATGCGTTTTTCAACCTGCACGGCCTCAAACCAGTTGCGGTTGGTGCGCGTCCAGTCGTTGACCACGACATCGCTGCCCAGCGACACGGCCAACTCGCCAGCCACCACCCGCGCGTCTTGCGCATCCGTCAGCTTGAGCTGCACCGCCGTGAGCCCGCCAGTGCGGAAGAGCTTGGCGGCATCGTCCGCGTGCATCAGCACCAGGCCGTTGTCGTATTCATAGTGGCCCGCGCTGAAGGTGCCCACCACGGTGACCTGCTTGATGCGCGGCACCACGCCCGCTGGCGTGACCTGGCCGCTGGGCGCCACCAAGGTGATGGGATCACCCACGCGCACGTCCATGCTGTTGGCCAATTCGGCGCCAATCACCACGCCCCAACCGCCCGGGGTCAGCAACTGCATGGTGGACTTCATCTGCGCCGCCAAAGGCGTCACCGTGATCTCTTCCTCGGGCACGATGCCGCGCACCATGGTGCCGCGCATGTTCTCGCCCCGAGCGATCAAGGCCTGGGCCGGCACGAACGGCGCAGCGCCAATCACCTTTGGATTCTGACGAGCCTTGTCGGCCAACGCCTTCCAGTCGCCCAGCGAACCACCGTGTGCATCGTAGATCTCGACGTGGGCGATCACGGACAGCATGCGGTCACGCACTTCCTTCTGGAAGCCGTTCATCACCGACAAAACGATGATGAGCGCCGCCACCCCCAGGGCAATGCCCAGGACGGACACACCCGAGATGAAAGAAATAAAGCCATTGCGGCGGGCACCTCGGCCGGCGCGGGTGTAGCGCCAACCAACTCGCCATTCATAGGGAAGGTTCATGGTGCGCGAAGTGTACTCACTTGATAATCCCCGGATGCCCGCCTCGATTTCCTCCCAGCATTTGATCCTGCCTTTCGCGGCCAGCCTGTCCGAACCTTGCCAGCAGGCCCTGCCCCGGCTGGACGACGCCCAGCAGTTGCCGCACCTGCACCAGCTCCTGAAGCGACTGAGCCAGTCCAAGCGCCTTGACGGCGATGAATACGCCCTGTCCATGCCCCACGAGCGCGTTTTGGCGCAATCTTTGGGTTGGAGCGACCTGGCCGACGGCACCCTGCCCTGGGCGGCCTGGCAGGCGCAGGCGGCCAATGGCATCGACACCCAAGACCAGGCCTGGGGCCTGCTGAACCCCTGCCACTGGCTGATGGGCCGCGAAACCCTGACCCTGCTCGACCCCGACGAATTGCAGCTGACCGAGGTGGAGGCCCGCGCCTTCCTGGAAGTACTGCGCCCCTGGTTCGAAGAAGAAGGCTGGACCCTGCTCTACGCCACCCCGACCCGCTGGTACGCCGCCCACCCCTCCCTGGTCAGCCTGCCCACCGCCTCGCTGGACCGGGTCATTGGCCGCAATCCCGATGTGTGGATGCCCGACCACCCGCAAGCCCGCCTGATCAAGCGCCTGCAAAACGAAGTGCAGATGTTGATGTACGAGCACCCGCTCAACGCCCCGCGCGAGGCGGCGGGCCAATTGACCGTCAACTCCTTCTGGTTGAGTGGCACCGGGCAACTGCCCAGCCAGCCCACGCCCCCGCTGCCCCAGGGCACGCAGCTGCTGACCGACCTGCGCGCCCCTTTGCTGGCCAGCAACCTGGCCGACTGGATCGCCACCTGGCAAACGCTGGATGCCACGGTTTTGAAAGCTGCCTGCGCCGCACTGGATGCCGGCCAGACCATCGAGTTGACACTGTGCGGCGAGCGCAGCGCCATCACCCTCAACGCGCCGGCCACCCCCTCTTTCTCTCAGCGCCTGCTCAGCAGCGCCCAGCGCTGGTTGGGCCGTCCCGGCACCCTGCCCTCTGCCCTGCTCGCCACACTTTGAACTGGCCCCACCCCGCCCCATGAAAATCACCGCCAGAGACGTCCCTGCCCGCACCACTTGGGCGCTTGAACAAGCCGGCGTGCACCCGCTGCTGGCGCGCCTGTTCGCCTCGCGCGGCGTGCGCAACGTCGACGAGCTGGACGATGCCCCCTCCAAACTGCTGCCGCCCAGCGAGCTGAAAGGCGCGCTGGAAGCCGCCCGCCTGCTGGCTGACGCCATCGAGCAGAACCAGCACATCTGCATCGTGGCCGACTACGACTGCGATGGCGCCACCGCCTGCGCCGTGGGCCTGCGCGGCTTGAAGATGCTGGGCGCCTTGCCCAACCAGGTCAGCTTCGTCGTGCCCGACCGCGCCCTGCACGGCTATGGCCTGACGCCACCCATCGTCGAGATGGTGCACGCCAAGCACGCCAAGGTGCTGATGACCGTGGACAACGGCATGGCCAGCCACGAGGCCGTGGACCGCGCCCATGCCCTGGGCATCCAGGTGGTCATCACCGACCACCACTTGCCCGTGGTCAACGCCGATGGCCAGGTCAGCTTGCCGCTGGCCGACGTGATCGTGAACCCCAACCAGCCCGATTGCCCCTTTGCCAGCAAGGCCCTGGTGGGCGTGGGCGTGATGTTCTACGTGCTGCTGGCCTTGCGCGCCGAACGCCGCCAGCGCGGTGCCTTCGATGCCACCAACCAGCCCCGCATCGACAGCCTGCTGGACCTGGTGGCCCTGGGCACCGTGGCCGACGTGGGCCGCCTGGACGCCAACAACCGGCGCCTGGTCAGCCTGGGCCTCAAGCGCATCCGCTCGGGCCGCATGCAGCCGGGCATCGCCGCCCTGTTCACCGCCGCCGGACGAGACGCGGCCAAGGCCTCCAGCCAAGACTTTGGCTTTGCGCTGGGCCCCCGCGTGAACGCCGCTGGCCGCCTGGCCGAAATGGGCCTGGGCATCGAATGCCTGCTGACCGACGACGTGGGCCGCGCGCAAGAACTGGCCCAGCAACTGGACGCCATCAACCGCGAACGCCGCGAGCTGGAAACCGGCATGCGCGAGCAGGCCGAAGCGCTGCTCGAATCACTGATGCCCGAAGACGAACCACCGCCCGCCATCGCCATCTTCGACCCCGAGTTTCACGAAGGCGTGGTGGGCATCGTCGCCTCGCGCCTGAAAGACCGCCAGCACCGCCCCACCTTTGTGTTCGCCTTGGGCCAGGATGGGCTGCTCAAAGGCTCGGGGCGCTCGATCCCCGGCTTCCATTTGCGCGATGCGCTCGACCTGGTCAGCAAGCGCCACCCGGGTTTGCTGAAAAAGTTTGGCGGCCACGCCATGGCGGCCGGTTGCACCATCCTGGAAGAAGATTTCGACACCTTCGAGCAGGCCATCATGCTGGTCGCCCACGAAGGCCTGGACCCCAGCCTGCTGGCGCGCCAGATCAGCAGCGACGGCCCTTTGGACACGCAGTGGTTCACGCCCGAAACAGCCTCAGCGCTGGAGCAAACGGTGTGGGGGCCGGGCTTTGACGCCCCCGTGTTCAGCGACGCGGTCGAGGTGATCAGCCAGCGGCTGGTCGGCACGCGGCACATGAAGCTGAGCCTGCGGGTGCAAGGCCAGGTGCGCGATGGCATCTGGTTTGGGCGCACCGAACCGCTGCCCGACAAAGTGCATCTGGCATTTCGCATCGGCCTGGACGAATACCAGGGGCGCCAACGCGTTCAGATCATGGTGGAAGGTTTGGCGGACGCCTGACGGCGAGCAGCCAGCGCTCAGGCGCGGTAGGCGTTCACGGCCATCTGGCCGGATTTGGGCGCCAGCGCCGAATAGGTCGCGGAGGCTTCTTGAGGCAACAGCATGCCCAAGGTGCGCTCGATGGAATGAGCCGCGCGCCTGACGGTGGATTGCTGCCCCATGACGCGTGCTTGCGCCAGCAGCAGTTGATGACGCAGTTGCGGCGTCAATGAATCAGGACCCGCATGGCGAAAAGCCGCCATGGCCTCGGCCAGTGAATGGTGCAAGCCCTGGCTGCAGGACTCGATCGCCTGGGCGTCTTGCGACACCAAGGCCTCGTCCAACACCCCCAATTGCGCCTCAATGGCGGCAATGTGGGGCGTCAGATCCAGCACGGGCGATTGAACAGCGGCCATGATCGATGACTCGATCAGTGCTGACGTTCGAGCAATTCGCGCGAATTGGCGATCAACTTGTCCGCGATCGCTTCGGGGTCTACTTTGTAAGACCCGTCGTCGATCGATTGCTTCACTTGCGAGACTTTGTTGGCATCGAAAGTGGGATCCGCCCCCGATAAGAGGGTGGATGCCGCGTTGGACAGTGTTACCTTGGCGCTCTCGCTCACGCCACCATCAAGGCTGCCCGTTTTACCGGTCGTCTTGGTGCTGGGGGTGGCTTCTGTCTTGGCGCTGGCGCCGCTGACAGCTTTGTCTGAAGGGTTGCCGATTTTCATGATGTACTCCTTGCTCTCGGTGTGAACCGAGTGGTCACATCCGGGATATCGACCCGGCCGCCACCGACTTTAACGCCAAAGGCCAAAACCCCCGCAATCCAGGGGGGTGAGGCTGCAAATTGCTCGAATTTCACAACAAGATCTCCACCTGCCGGGCCCCCACGGGCTC
>CAZKPN010000016.1:0-61335 GCA_964554655.1 uncultured Aquabacterium sp.
GCGAGCTTGGGGGCTGGCGTAGCTGGATGGGCCGGGGCTGCTGACGCGGCTGGTTCTGCAGTCAGCACGGCCGGCGAGACGCTAAGCAAGGCTGCGCTGGATGGCACCCCATCTTTCGGTGCCAACTCTGTTGCCAGCGCACTGGAATCCACCAGCGGTTTGGGCGCCACCGCAGACTTCTTGGAAACAGGCGGTCTTCCAGGAGTTACCGACTACATGACGCCTGCTGCTGATGCGGCTAGTCTCGGTGGTGTCGATGCTGGAGTTGTGAACTTGGACAAAGCTGCCGGAGACTACTTCGGCGCAGACACCCCAGTCGTTGAAGAAGGCATCATCTCCAAGGCGGTGAACCAAGATGGCACCGGTGCCGCTACCGAAGAGCTGGCGAACCCAGCACTGGAAAAAACAGCAGAAGAAACCGCTACAGAAGCTGGTGGCGGCGGGACCAGCGAAGTCGCCAAGGATTCGTCTGTCCTCAAGGGTAAGGGTGGCGTAGCGGCTGACTCCACGGCTGGCGGATTCAAGAGCAAGGCCACAGCGTTGATGGACTTCCTGAACGACAAGAAGAATGCCGGTGTGGTGAAAGTCGGCAGTGGCATCATCAGTGGCGCAGCAAACGCCTACGCCCAGCAGAATGCAGCCAAGGCTGCAATCAAGGCCAAGGAAGAATCAGCCCAGCGCGACCGCGACCGCCTGAACAACTCCATTGCTGGCCTGAACCGATTCAAATAAGGACACACCATGGCAACAGGACTGATCCAATCCGCAGCTACTGGCGCGCAACCACCAGCCGCGCCAGCACCAGAGGGTATGCCACAAGGTGCCCTGAGCCCCGAGGAAATCCGCGCAAACATGAACCTGCCGGACAACCTCAAGGGTGCCTATGACCGCACCGTGACGGCTGGCATGAAGATGATGTTCGACCCCAAGGTGCGCGAGCAGACGATGAATTTCATGAAAGGCCCTGGCGACGAGGCTACGAAGATCGGACAGGGCGTGGGGTCCATCATGCTGGCACTCTTCGAGTACAGCAACCAGACCATGCCACCGCAGATCATCATCCCGTGTGGGCTGGAATTGATCGCACACGCTGGAGAGGTTGGGCGCGAAGCCGGCCTGCCGCTGGATGACCAAGTGATCGGCGAAGCCATGGCTCAGATGGTGCCGTTCGTTCTGGAGAAGATGGGCCTACCGCCTGAGAAGATCCAGCAGATGATGTCAGGCGCACTGACTGAGGGGATGCAATGAACTTCGGTGGAATCATCGCTGGAGCCATCGGCGGCGGAGCAACTGCCGTTGGTGAGCTTGCAGACCAGAACATCAAATCGCAAGCCGAGGAAGATCGCTTCCGCCGCCAGGCTGCATGGGATGTGCAGAAGGCCAATGCGGCCATGGACCGCAAGCTGCAACTGGACGAGCAGATGACGCAGCGCACTGAGAAGCGGTACACCGATGCGGCCGATATGGCAGAAACCCGTGGCCAACAGATCGGCATGGAGAAAGATGCCACGTCCATGCAAGGCGCCCGCGCAGCTCTGCCCAACGAGGGCGACTACGCCAATACGCCAGTCTCGCGTGCCGACATTGCCAGCCTACCGCCCGCCGCTCGCAAGATCTACGAAGAGCAGGGCCTGATTCCGAAGACCACGGAATCCGGAATCATCGCCAACCAGATGCAAGCCGCCCGCGAAGGAGGGGCGCCCAAGGCCCTGCGCGACGACCTGCGCAAGAACTACCAGGACACCGCCAAAAGCGAGGCAGAGGGCCGCAAAGGTGCGCTGGAGATGCAGAAGCTGGACCGCAAAGAACGGATGGAGCTTGAGCGCGAAGACCGCAAGGATGCCCGCCAGGACAAGAACATCGAAGCGCTGCAGGCCCGCACAGAGGCTGCGCTGTCTGGGCGTGAAGGCCGTGATGGCGTCAAGCGCACGCTGGACATGATCGACAGCCAGCGCAAGTCCACGACCGAAGAAGCCCGCGACCTGCGCCGCGCGATGGAATCCGAACTCAAGGATGCCAAGTTCGACGAGGCTGAAAAGAAGGCCATCCGCGACCGCTACGCCGCGCCCCTGAAAGACATTGACGCCAAGCGCAAAAAGCTAGACGCCGACTTTGACGGTGTACGCAATGTGCTTGGAGCTGGCGGTTCTGGCAGCGGTACACCTGCCGCCTCCGGGGCATCGGCAGGCCGAGGCATAGTGAACAACGAAGCCAGCGGCGACACTACGCCGTCCGACATCCGGTCCAACATCGCTGCCAACACGCGCTCCATCGAAATGCTGCGTAAGCAACCGCTGAACCAAGGCGAAACCCAGGCCAGCCGCGATGAATCTATCCGCATGATCGAGGCAGAGAACGCACGCATGCAGCGCGGCGCCGGACCAAACCCAGGCGCGAGTGCTCCGGTTGGCAGGCCTGTTGCGGCTCCTGTAGCGGCGCCTGTGATTTCCAATCCGCTCAAGGCCGCACCACCAGACGGAACCCGAATTCGTGACGCATCTGGGAAGCAGTACATCGTAAGGAACGGCAAGCCCGTGGAGGTTCAATAATGGATTGGTCACAATTCGAAGCGGTCGATTCTCCTCCCGATACTCCATCGGCAGACGCGGATTGGTCGAACTTCGAAGTAGTCGAGCCCGTATCGCCACAGCGCGAGTTGCCAGAAGGCGTCACGCCCAGCACAGCCGGCGCAGGACGCAGTGCGATTGAAGATCCGCGCCGGCTGGACAATCCAGAAAACCGCAGCGTCCTGGATGACTTTGTGGACAAAGCGAAGTCCGTTGGGAATACTGCCTATTCCGGGGTGAAGGTACTTGCTGGCGCGGCCAATCCCATGGTGGGCAGCGTGCTGATGAGCGACCCGCGCAATCAGGCTGTGCGACCAGACCCTTACATCAGTGTGCTTGACGGCCCCAATGTGGTTGGCGGTGTCAACCCGAACAATTTGGCCGAGGCCGAGAAGTTGTCGCGCCGCGGCTATGCCGAAGAAGCAGAGCAGCGCCAGCGCATCGCCAACTCCCCGAGCATGAAGTCTCCCACCCCTTTGACAAGGGTGCAGCAGTATGCCGAGGAAAACCCTGTCTTGGCCGCGCTGAAGGGGGATGCTGGGAAGACCTTGGTCGGCGCCATCAATATGCCATCTGCTGTGGCTGGTGGCGTCACGGATTCTGCCAACAGGATGAGCCGTGCAATGGGCGGTGAAGACATCTTTGGCCGAGTGCCGAACATGCCGCTAGTGGAAGACCTGCGCGGGATGACGCGGGATTACACATCCAGTCTGCAGCGCAAGTCTCCAAACCAAGCATGGGACGATGGCGAATTTGGTCGCTGGATGATGACTCAGCTAGCCGGTAATGCCAACAGCGCTGCGATGTCGCTTGGCGCACTGTTCACTCCCGCTGCGCAGTCGGTGATTTTGGGGTCGATGGGGGCAGTTTCTGCTGGTAACGCATATGCAGAAGGCGACTCTGGCCTAGCATCTTTGCTTAAAGGTGGCGTTGAAGTTGCCTCCGAAAAGCTGCCGCTGCATGCCGCTGAAAAACTCAAAGACATTGTGCTTGCCATTCCATCAGGCGCACGAAACAAGGTACTTGCAGAGGCCGGGAAGCGTCTTGCAGCAGCGGGAACAGCGGTTACTGCCAACTCCCTGGTTGGAGCCATTGAAGAATCAGCGGCCAACATCGGCGGCAATGCCATAGATATTCTGGTTGACAAGAAGACCAAGAGCCTATTCGAAGATCTGGACCGTGACGCGCTGGTAGGCGCTGCATTCGGTGGGGCCATGTCCGCCCCAGCGCTGGCCGGAATCGCAAGTCCCGAAAGCAACCGCGCCCGCGAGTTCGCCCGCGCGATGAATGAGGGCACATTGCCCGCAGCCGGCGTGACAGTGGACGAAGCCCTGCGCACCAGCGGCACAGCTCTCGCGCCCGAGGCAACGTCCATCTCTGCCGCCCAAGCAGCAGCCACCCGCGAACTGGAAGCGCGCGCCCTGTCGCAGCAAGCCACCACCGCAGTGGAAGAGATCCAAGCCGGCGCCGTCGCCGACATTGGCAAAGCCACGTCTGTGGACGAGGCCATTGCATCCGCGCAGAACGCTGTCAGCCTGAGCGGCAAGGAGATGGTGGACGAAGCCCTGCAAGCGGCCGGCGTGAACCCTGCTGACCTGAATGCTGTGGCCACGCAAACCTCTGCCGATACTGTCGCCCAGGTGCAGGCCCAGGCCGCTGCAGAAGTGGCCGCCGAGACTGCTGCTGAACAACAGAAGGCTGCAGCGGCGCAGCCCACAACTCCTGCAGCGGCATCAGCCATCCAGACCGGCGAAACCACCGAGCCCGTCAAGACCTGGTTCGGTCGCCGCGGCGATGGCTACACCACGACCGAAGATGCAGCCCGAGGCCTGAAGGAGCGCGAGCGCCTGGCGCCTGATCTGGACTGGTCCATTGAGCCAACTCCTGACGGAAAGTACCGGCTGGCCGGCTACGCGCGCACGGCCCAAGCAACCCAGCCCGCGGCCGCGCCTGTCTCCAATCCCTTGGCAAACGAAATCCTGCAGGCCGAGCAGCAGCTTGACGCCCAAGTCCAGCGCCGCCCATCCGGCACGCTCGCCATCACCGGCACTAGTGCGCCTGCCATCCGTGTGCAACTGGCCCAAGCTGGAATCCCATCCGTGCCCATCAATGGCGGCATCGAGGTAGGCCGCGCCAATGCTGCGCGCGCCGAGACGTTGATCTCGCAAAGTTCCGTGGTTCCGGCTACCATGCCAGTACCGCAAACGCCAGTCGGCCGCGCACCAACTCCACCAGCGCCACCCCCAGTGACGCCCCGCCAGGAGGCTCCCCGTGTCCCAGAAAGCGCAGCACAAGCACCCGGGCCGTCGCCCGCAGCAGCAGGAACCACGGCGCCTACCGTCATTGCGCGAGCTACGGAGCCAGCAACTGCAGCAGGAGTACCCGCAGCGCGAGGTGGAGCCGGTCAAGCGCCTGCTATAACGGGTCTGACTTCGCAGCCATCCGGCACTTTGCTGGTCACTGGTGATGCCAAGGCGATTGCCGGCCAACTGCGCCAAGGTGGCATCACGAAGTTCACCCCCACGAAGGGTGGCATTCTCGTCGGCGTGACCCAAGCCAGCAAAGCGCGTGAGGTTCTGGCCGCGCCTGCTGTGGCGCAAAAGCAAGCACAGGCCAAGGTCGCGCAGTCCACGCCGGCACAACTGCTAAACGAAGCGCGCAACCCCACGTCACCGGCTCAAGACGCCGCGGCAGCAGAACTGCGCCGCCGTGAAACCGACGCCGCCTATCGCCAGCGCGAAGAACAGCGCACGGCCGACGAGGAACGCATCCTCGAAGAAGCGCGCGACCAACAAGCCGCACAGGCCACGAAGCAATCCGAGGCGCAGGAACTGGATGCACCCAGCGCCATGCAGGTTGCGATGGAAAAAGCGCGGGCGAGGCGGGAAGGTCGCGATGTGATGTTCAGCCTGAGCCAGCGCTTCAGCGAAGACAACCGCCTGAGTAACCTTTCTCCCAATGGCGCCTCCTGGCAGCGCATCCGAGAGAACAATCCGGCATTGCGCGGCCTGAATCCCAACGATGAGGTGACGGTCTACCGTGCAACTATCGGCGATGCAATCCGCCCCGATGACTTTGTGGCTGTGGACAAGTCCACGCTGCGTAAAGAGTTGGCCAACGTTCGCGCGCGTGACGGCCAGGCCGCAAAGATTGTTGAGCAAAAGGTCAAGGTCCGCGATCTGCTGATGGGCAATGACGCCACGGAGTTCGTCTACTTCCCCGAAGAATCAGCGCAGGTCAGCCAAGGGAAAGTAGATGAGGCGACTGGACTGCCATTGAATGAGGATGGCACTGTCACGGTCTATCACCATACGTCTGCCGAGAAGGCAGATGAGATCAGGCGCACCGGCCGTCTGAAGGCAGCAGCCGAGCCCGATGTGTACGTCACCACCCGCAAGGAAACTGACACCGGCTATGGCGATACTGCTGTGCCGATCCGCGTCAAACCAGAAGCGCTGCAGATCGATGATGAGTTCCCCGATGGACGCACAGACTACCGGCTCAACGTCGGCCGGCCAGGGGGCTCTATTGCTGTCAAGTTTGCGATTGACGGGCCGCGGTCTGAAGTTCAAAATCAGGCAGATGAACCAAGCCGCCGCACTCCAGAAACTGGAAACCGAACTGTCGTTTCTCGCAGCCCCGGAACCAGTGAGCAGCAACGAATCGCCGACGACATCGCGCAACGAGTCAGCGCACGCCTTGGGCGCACTCTTGTGCTGGACGTTGTTGCTCCGGGACGTGGCGAATCCAGCGCTCGAAACAAGGAAGAATCTGCAACTGTCCTGACGGCGAAACGGCTTTTCGGCCAGAACGTCATTTTTGTAAGGCAGAGCGAACGGGTTTTCCATGGCTTGATGTCGGACGCGTACCCCAACACGGTATTCATCGACATCGATACAGACAAGCCAATGATGGCCATCCTCGGCCATGAGTTGCTGCACCAACTCCGCAAGAACCAGCCTGGAATCTACCGCCAGCTTGACGATCGCCTCACGGCCCTGCTCAAGAACCCCGGCGAATTCCTGGATCGGATTGAGGCCCAGTATCGCGCCAAGGGCATGGAAGTTCCCCAGAACTGGGATGAAGAGCTGTTTGCAGACGTGGTGGGCGACAACTTCACAGACCCAGAATTCTGGACTGCGATGGCAGAAAGCCAGCCACGACTGTTCCAGCGCGTTGCCCAGGCGATCCGCCAGTTCCTGAACAACGTGCTCCTGAAGGCCAAGCCCTTTGGCACTGACCAATTTATGAGCGATGTGAGGGCTGCGCGCAATGCCGTGGCAGATGCAATGCGCCAGTTCAGTGGGGCCGAAGTTGGCGCCATGACGGACCAGATGGATGGGGTTGCGCTTTCGGTTGCTGATTCTATCCAAACGCCGGCAGTGGAGTCGCCCGCTTTTGAACGCTGGTTTGACGATAGCAAGGTGGTGGATGCAGAGGGCAAGCCGCTTGTGGTTTACCACGGGACAGTCGCTGACTTTGACTCTTTCGACAATGCAAAAACAGGTGGGAACGACCGAGGCCTATGGGGTCGGGGGCACTATTTTTCTGCTGTAGTAGACAACGCCAACAGCTACGCCCTAAGGCAGGGTGATGGTGCGCGGGTTATTCCCGCATACGTTTCTATCAAGAACCCGCTTATCTTGAAAACTGGCAAGGATCTAGTGACTCGTCTCCCTGATGGGCGAAATACAAGGGATCTTGTTGGGCCAAACCTAGACGGCGCCAAAATTAAGGAGGTTGCCATTTCTGGCGGCCATGATGGTGTCATCCAAATCAGGCCAAATGGCTTGATCGGAGACTTGGTTGCCTATAGCCCCGAGCAAATCAAGAGCGCCATAGGCAACAACGGCCGATATGACCCTAACAACCCCGACATAAACTTCAGCCTAACTTCGCCCCAATCCGCATGGGAAGTCCCACCAGACACCCGCACGGACAAGGTGATTTTCGAGCTCTCGGACATGCGCGTGGATTTAAAGCGTGTCCAACAAGCCATCGCCAAGGCTGGCCGCGACATCACCGAAGGCTTCGATGCCCGACTAGCTGAAACCCTGTTCCCCGGCCGCGTGGCCCGCGAGACGGAAAACTTCCTCGATGTGGAGGTCAAGCCCGTGCTGGAGTTCATGGCGAAGAACGGCGTGACGCAGGCCGAATTGTCGGACTACATGCTCGCCCACCACGCGCCAGAGCGCAATGCGCAGATCGCCCGGGTGAACGATGACATGCAGGACGGTGGCGCCGGCACGAACAGCCAGGGCGTGCTGATGACCACGCAGGCCGCGAAGGACCACATCGCCGCACTGCCCGCTCCGAAGCGCACCATTCTGGAGATGGCCGCGAAGCGTGTGGACGACATCACCAAGGGCACGCGCGACCTGCTGGTGTCTTCGGGATTGGAAAGCCAGAGCACGGTGGATGCATGGACCAGCGTGTACAAGAACTACGTCCCGCTGTTCAAGGATGAGGCCATGGAGACGCCGGCCCATCCGATAGGTTCCGGGATGAGCGTGACCGGCAAGACCACGAAGCGCGCGACCGGCAGCACGGGCGAAGTCACGAACATGCTGGCCCACGTCCTGATGCAGCGCGAATCAGCCATCACCCGGGCGGAAAAGAACAAGGTCGCCATGAGTCTGTACGGGCTGGCGCTGACCAACCCGAACGCGGAAATGTGGACGACCATACGGCCATCCATGCCAACGGACCAGATCGAGCAGGAATTGCAGCGCATGGGCGTTGATCCTGTGGAGGCGCAGGCCGGCATGCAGGGCATTCCAACCATCCGCGGTGTGGACCCACAATCCGGCAAGGTCATCGACCGTCCGAATCCGATGTACAAGCGGTTGGACAATGCTATTGTGGTGAAGGTCGGTGGGGAAGATCGTGTGATCCTGTTCAATGCGTCGAACCCGCGCGCGGTGCGGTTGGCGAAGAACCTGAAGGGCACGGACAGCCGCCTCGGGGATATCGACTTGGCCGGCAGCATCGTTGGCAAGGCAACCCGCTACTTCGCCAGCATCAACACGCAGTACAATCCAGCCTTCGGGATGGTGAACATCGTGCGTGATATCGGCGGTGCGCTAGTGAACCTGACCAACACGGCGCTTGCCGGCAAACAGGCCAAGATCCTGGGCGACATTCCTGCGGCCATGGTCGGTGTGGCCCGCGATCTCCGCGGCGACCCGCAACGCACCCCATGGTCGGACCTGTGGAAACAGTTCCAGGATGACGGTGGCCGCACTGGCTACCGCGACCTGTTCGTAGACCCGTACAAGCGCGCTGAGGCCGTGCAATCCGAGTTGGACAAGCTGAGCAAGGAAGGCAAGCTGTCGCCAGCCAAGGCCGCGCATGCCGTGCTGGACTTTTTGGACGACTTCAACACTACGTTGGAGAATGGCGTTCGGCTGTCGGCGTACAAGGCTGCACTTGATGATGGCATGTCACGCGCGCAAGCGGCACGGCTGGCCCGCGAGCTCACGCTGGATTTCAACCGTAAGGGGCGCACCGGCCGCGAACTGGGACCGCTGTACGCCTTCTTCAACGCCAGCATCCAGGGCACGGCGCGCACGCTGCAAGCCATCAAGGGGCCGGCCGGCAAGAAGATCGTGGCCGGCGGCTTGGCGCTGGGCGTGATCCAGGCGCTGATGCTCGCCGCGGCAGGCTTTGAGGACGATGAAATTCCTGAGTTCATCAAGGCCCGTGCGTTCATCATCCCGCTGCCAGGCAAGCAGTACATCGCCATCCCGCTGCAGTTCGGCCTGAACGCACTGCCCAACACCGGCCGCGTCATCACGGAACTGCTGATGAACGGCGGCAAGGATTGGGCCGAGAAGTCGTTCAACGCCATTGGCGAACTGGCCGGGTCGTTCAACCCTCTGGGTGGTGGCAACATCTTCACGGCGCACGGTGCGCTGGCTACGGTGGCGCCGACGATCCTTGACCCAGTGGTGGACATGGCGACCAACAACAACTTCGCCGGCACGCCGATCAGCAAGGAGCGCATGCCGTGGGACACTCGCCCCGGCTTCACACTGGGCCGAGAGAGCACGCAGCGCGCGCCAACGGGCCAAGCCTACATCGGCATCAGCAAGGCCATCAATTCGATTTCTGGCGGTAACGATTTTAAGAAGGGTTTGGCGAGCCCCACGCCAGAGGATGTGAAGTACGTCTTCAATACCGTGGGCGGAGGCGTCTACCGCGAGCTGGAAAAGGCATTCAACGCCAGCGCACTCATGGCCCAAGGCCAGACGCTCAAGGCGCGTGAAGTGCCTCTGGGTGGGCGCTTTGCTGGTGAGGTGGAAGACCAGGACCTGCAGCGCAGCCGGTTCTTCAAGAACACCAAGAAGATCGAGGGGCTGGAGGCCGAGTACAAGGGCTTTGCCAAGTCCGGCCGCAAAGACGAGGCCGCGGCCCTGATGAAGAAGGAACCGCTGACCAAGCTGTATGAGATGAACGACGACATCCGCCGCAGCATCTCCGAACTGAACAAGCTGGCCGCCACTAAGATCGATGACAAGGAAGCGCTCAAGAAGATCGACGCACAGCGCAACAAGCTGTACACCATCCTCAACGAGCGCGTGCGCAAGATGGAAAAGGCACAACCCTGATCCGTGCGCTGTGGCTGCTGCGCCAGTTCTTCTGGCTGATGTGCTGGCGGCAGCTTCTGCTGCTGTGGCTGAGCGCCTTGCCCATCCTGGCGCGCGAGCCGCTGGATATGTGGTGGTGGATATCGATGGCCTGCAAGCTGCTGCTGCTGGGCGTGTTCTGGGCGCTGATGCGCGCGTTTCAGTGGCTGACGAACTGCGCCCATAGGATGCGCCACGGCTGCCCGCACCCGGACTTCAGGGAGAAGTTCAAGGTGTGGGCACCGTGGTTCTGGGAGTTCATGCGGCGGGAGGTTTAGCGATCCATCGCGGCCATTACATTCTGGATGTGCGCGTCATGGTCTTCGTTGGTCTTTGCCTGCTCGGCAAGAGACAGCTTCTCGGCCAATTCTTCATCAGTCATGCCAATGGCCTTGGCGATGCCTTGGCGGATCTGCGATGCGTCAGAGCGGCTCAGCACAAGGCCATTGCCGCCGACTGGGCCAAGTGCCCGGATAAAGTCGCAAGCGTGCGTGTAAGGATGTCGGCTCATTTTCTTTCCTAGTTTCTGTTGATGATTTGACTAGCCCGCCCTGTCCGCCCCTGCCTGCGCTGGCTGGGCCCTGGTGTCCTTTATCAGGTTCACAGATTGCAGCTTGCCGGCGACAAAGTAGGCCGAGAACTCAATCCACTCGCCGGGCGCTGGCAGGTCATAGAACCGAATTTCACCAGTGAAGTTTTCCACCAGCACCAGCCTCTTGTTGACGCGCGCGGCTGATCCGACAAACCACATAAAGCCCTCGGCGTTCGGGTCGGAATGATCTTCCTCGTCGTACTGCTCATGGCAAAGCGTGCCGTCTTCGCGGATCACATAGAGGTCACACCACTGAGCCGGCGTGTCCTTTGTCTGATAGCTCAGATCATTTGCGCCTGGCACTGGCAGCGGGTACTCGCAGCGCAGGTCATCAAACATTCCCATGGTCATCTCCTTTGGTGGCGCCGCTGAGAAAGGCGCTGGCGAACACTGGTCCTACGCGCCAGCCCAGTTCCGCCATGCGCTCTTGCGCAGTGCCCTGGAACCCCTCGCGCCGCGCGCCGGCCAGCACCAGATCGAGCACGCCGGATTCGTGCTGGTGGCTGTATTGCGGCAGCGCCAACGGCGCGCCCTGGTGGTCCGCAAGGCAGAACACCGTGTAGAACAGTGGTTCGCGCTGCTGCACCAGAGGGGTGACTGTGGCGAGCGTGGCGGCCTCGACTGCGCGGGCGAGTCTCAGATACTCACCGCGCGTCATCCAGGCCAAGACATCGCCCTTGCCGAGCGTGGCGCTGTGCTTTGAAGCTGCTCGCGCGCATTCTTCGATCTGCTCAGGTGTCAGCATGGGTATCTCCTTCCTTGGTGGCGGCGCCCTTGCGCCAGTACGTTGTGCAGTAGTCGCCCTCGCAGCGCATGCAGTGCGCGCAAGTGCATTCCATGTCGGTTTCCCACAGCCAGGGCTTGCCGCGCTCGTCGGCGAATTCGTGCGGGCCGGTGTGCCCATCAGGCAGCAGGCAGCCGGCCATGTCGAGCGGACCGGCCGATCCCTCGTTGCCCAGCATGATTCCGCAGATCACGGCCCATCCCCCTTGGTGCTGATAGAGGCAGCAGCGCGGGCCGCGTCGATGGTTTCATCCAAAGACGGGTATGCGGCAAATGCTGTCTGTCCAGCGCAGAGCCGGTGAGAGGCGCAGAATTTCGTTCCGTCTGCCCGCGTCCACTCCATCCCGTCGGAGGTCAACTCCAGGCTCTTGGCGTCACGCAGCCAGCGATACCGTGCCGCATCGTCCGTCAGCGTGGCATTCCTCGCCTCGGCTGCGGCAAGGGCGGCGTGGAGGCGGCGGAGTTCTACGGCAGATTTAGCAATGGTGCCGCCGATGCTGCGCCAGCTATCACCCACCCGAACGCGATTCAGTAGGTCAGCCAGGCGCAGTGCCTCGGGCTGGGCGGTGTCGATGGTTTCAGTCATGGATTCCTTTCGCGAATTGAGTGTGTATAATGGTAGCATGATACGCACAAACTTTTTCATCCCAGAACCACTTTTGAAGCAGCTTCGCGATCTGGTCAAGAAGACCGACATGTCGGCGGCAGAGCATGTGCGCCGCGCCCTTGCTGACTATCTGGCAAAGCAGAAGTGATGCCGAAATCTGAATGGCTAACTTGCCGTGAAAACGCGGCAAATAATGAGGCCGCTATATGCATCGCCTACGAAGGAGGGCTGTCAGCCTCTCAGGTGGCCAAGAAATTCAATGTTTCTTCCAAGACCGTCCTGAATATGCTTCGACGCAATGGGAGGACGATACGACCTATCGCCGATGGCGTTTCACTGCGATGGAAAGAGCCTGAGTTCCTTGCGAACCAAAAGTCCAAGCGAACAGGCATTTCGACTTGGAACAAAGGAAAGAACTACAAGCTCTTGGGAGCTGTTTCCAAGCCATCTCTTCTCGGGGAGAAAAATCCAAATTGGAAGGGCGGCCGGTTAACTTGGGTCTTGAGAGTTCGTAAGAGCGGAAAATACAGTTTCTGGCGGAAATCCGTATTTGAAAGAGATGGATACAAGTGCACGGCCTGCGGCCGCGTTGGCAGGCTGGAGGCGGATCACATCCGTGCATTCAGTCGTTTGATGGATGACCACAAGATCATGTCCTATGAAGAGGCAGTTGAATGCGCCGCTTTGTGGGACGTTTCCAATGGCCGAACGCTCTGTGTTGCCTGCCATCGCCTGACCGATACTTTCGGTTCTAAAAGCGCAAAGAGATCTTGAAACGCATGCGGCGTGATCGCCGGCCCGAAAGGGCGTTCGGGACTGAAGGAGCGCGCTTGGATATGCAGTGCTTGCGGCACATCCCATGACAGGGATACAAACGCAGCACTGAATATTCTTGCGCGCGGTTCTGGGCACAGAACCCCTGCAGAGGGAGCCCCCGCCAAATAGGGGGGAAGTGTCAATTCGCGCGGATAGCGGCAGCAATCGCCTTTTTCGTTATCGGGCAGAGCGTGCTTTGCCAGCCAGGAGAACGCCACTCCTGGGTGTTCTCGATCAGCACGGCGCATTCCTCCCGCTCGCGCGCCACTGCCTGTTGGAGCTGCTGGGCGTCGTACATCTTTGTGCCGACCTTGGGCATACGGCCTTTTCGCCAAGCCACCTCTTTCAGGTCAGCGTCGCGGCCAAACAATATGATCTCTGCCACTGGCTCGACTGCCTCCCCAGCGCCCTGGGTGAGTGCGGCGCCCGCATCCCAACACGCATTGCCAGCCTCTTCGGATTCGGCGGCTGCGCGGCACCATTCCTCCGAATAGCCTGCGGCCCGGGCGTTGAGGGATGCGCGAAGGTCGTTGTATGCCTTGAGCACCTTGGGGTGGTGGTAGCTCTTGTCTTGGGCCAGCAGTGATTCGGAAACGCCCAGTGCATCCAGTGCTTGTTGTGCGGCATCCCGCAGTGTCGGTGTCGTGCTCATGGGGCAACCTCGGGTGGGGTAGGGGTGCTGGGGGCGGTGATGCCGGGAATCGCCAGCTTCGCGCGTACCCATCCAAGCGGCAATTCCCACTCTTTGATGAATGCGCTGGCGGCTGCGGCAGTAGGGTGCACTTTCATCTCAAACTCGCTGGGCCACAGGTAGGCCAGCGTGGGCCGTCCGCCATCCTCGTGGTGCCAGACGTGCTCCTTGACCACGACCCACTCCTCCACGGGTTCTGTGGCCGCCCCCGTGAGCGGCTGGGCTGGTTGGGGCTGGGGCTGCGCGGATTCAAGTGCCGTCAGCGCCTTCGACCAGCGCCGCATGTCGTGCTCGCTGTGACCCTGCCGCGCCAACTCGTCCCACATCTCCTGAACGAACGCGAAAGGCTCGGGCGTGGCTGGTGGTGCTGGTGGCGAGGGGGTGGCCCGTCCATGCTCAACCACAGCATCAAGGTTCGCACGCACCACTTCGCTCGAATGGCAAGCCTTGAACATCAGGCAGGCCGCGTAGGGGTGGTAGTCGTTTGCACGGCCTGGCATGCCGCATTCGCCGCACGGGGTCAGGGGTGCATCAGCCATTGCTATCTCCCTTGGGGGCGGACTCAAGCCAGGCTGTGCCGTGACCTGCGGGGATCTTCCGGCAGCCTGCGTGGTGCCAGAGGCCGTTTCCGCCCCACTCGTAGCATCCACCACAGAAGTCGCACCACGCAGCTTGTGGCCCAGGCGGTGGCGCAGGTTCGCCAGGGCGCAGCTTCCGCTTTCCAGCGTCGCGTGCGGCTTTCCCCTCGTACCATGCCTTGATCGGGGCGTCGCCCGTGCAGGCAACCAGCGACGTGCCCTCATACCCCATTTGCCAGTAGCGGGCCAGATAGTCCCAGTGCGGATTCTTGGGATCGGCCGGGGAGGGTTCGGCGGGCTGGCCGGCCACGGGGGCCTGCGAGGCGAGAGCATCAAGCCTGTCCGCAATTGCGCGCATGACGGGGATGTATTCGTCGATGTGGTCGTACCTCACGCTGTTTCGCAGATCGGACGCGCACAGCGCCACGCTGTCGGCCGGCACCGTTGCCGCCATTGCAGCGGCCTCAGTGGGGGCGGCTTGGAATCGCAGCGCCTTTGCGAGCCGTTCGAGGTCGCTTGCGTTGACGGCCTGCAGTTCGCCCGGCTCGAATCCAAAGCCAATCGTGTCGGCAACGATGGCGATCCAGTCATTGGCGTTGCGGCCTACACCCAATGCTTTTCCGATCACGCGGCACGCGCGCAGTGCATCCGCTTGTGCCATGGATTCAGGGTAACCGCGCAATACAACTTGGACGAGTGCCAGTTCGTTGGCGATGGTGTCAGGGTTGCTCATGTCGTCTCCTTGGCGGCCAGTGCCGCGATAGGGGGTTGTGGGGTGGGCTCGCCGAGCGCTGCACTCAACACAGCGAGGTACTCAGCCGGGAACAGAGCGACATACAAGTCGGCCGCGTCAACGCCGTCGAGCACATAGCCCTCGCCAGCGGCGGCATTCAGGAACCGCTCCAGCTTCTCGCGCTCGGCCGCCATGGATGCAATGGCAGCTTGCCAAGCAAACTCCATCACTGGGTCGCAATACTGGCCTTCCTTGGCTCGGGCTTCTGCAGACCACCGGCTAAGGTGCCCTGGCTGGTAGCCGGGCTGGGCTTTCGCCCACGCCTCAAATCTCGCGCGTGAATCAAGGGCGGGGTTCATGCTGCCTCCGGGGTGGGCGGCCCCGCGTACAGCGCTCGCACTTCATACATCGGCGCGCCTCCGGGGTTCTTCCTGTTGAGCAGGTATGCAACTCGCTCAGCCATGGTTTCGCCCTTTGGCGGGTCAATCCGAGTCCACCTTCCCCGGCCTGCTGCTCGGCCTTGCCACTCCACTGGGGTTTCTTTTGTGGTGTCGATGATCATGTTGTCTTGCTCCAATGAGGTCGGTATCAAATAGCCAGGTGCAGGCCTCGGCGCGCGAGGGGGTTGGCGAAAGGTATGGAGTCATCCATTCCCTCAAAACCGCCTGGATCGGGGTTCGCCTGCTGCCGTTGCGGCTGTCGCTGCTGCTGCGGGGCTTGCTGCCCGTCACGCGGCTTCGGATCGTTCAGGTAGGCCCAGCCATCCCAGCCAATGGGCACGGCCTCCAGCTTCAGCATCAGCCCGTTCTTGCCCTCGATGACGGCGCCGATGGTCTGATAGCGGTTCTTCTCTCGCCCGCTGTTGTCGGTGTATTTGCCAGTGATTGCGGTGACTTCGTACTTGCGTGCCATGGTGTTCTTTCAGTTTGGGCGATGGTATTGGTCGAACTCTTGGATGACCTCGTGGAGGTAGTCGCGTGCAGCGGCCACCTTTGCGCGGATAGCGGCTTCTTTTTCGGCATCACGCTTGATGACCCAAGATGTCAAGCGCATGTGTTCAGGGATATGGCTGACAACATGAAGCTGCAGCGGTTCAAAGCCGATCAATCGGTCTGGTGTGTCGGTCAACACGTAATTGACCTCCCACTCGTCGGCGTCCCACAGCCACTGGTAGGTGCGGCACTGCCACTCATACAGCTTGTCTTCCGCATCCATCGCCCAGGCGGGGAACGTCTTGGCCGACCATGAGCACTTGATGTCGTGGCCTCGTCGTGCTGGCGCGTCGTGCAGGTCGGCTTCCCCGGTCACATACTCGTTACTGCGGCGTTCGGTGTTCTTCACGAGATTGAGCCTGCGGACCCGGTTCAGGAGATTGATGCCCTCCTGCTCCATCTCGATGCCCTTTTCTGTTTCCTTGCTTGAGAACGTGAACTCGACGCCGAATATTTCCTGCTGGGCAAGCTCGCGGATGTATGTCTTGGCGCCCACCGACAGAGGGCCTTCCTTTTGCGTCTTGGGCTCGGTCATCAGCTTTCCGATGGACGAAGCCCTAAATAGAAATGGCTTCATGCATGCCTCCAAATCTGGCCAGTTTTGATTTGCCAGATCGTTGTGTGACTTACGCCGTAGTCGGCCCCTATTCGCCGTTGGCTTCTTCCGTCTCTGCGAATCGCGGCGATCTGGTCTTCTGTCAACTTCGATGACCCGACCTTTGAGCCGATGGCTTGGCGTCCCTTCTGCACCATGTCTGCCACGTTCTCGGCGTTGGTTCCAAGAAACAGATGTGATGGGTTGACGCAACGCCTGTTGTCGCATTCGTGCAGGACTAACAGCCCGTTGGGGATCGGGCCTTTGAAAAGCAGATATGCGGCCTGGTGGGCCGGCCTGGGCCTGCCGGCAAACCAGTAATGGCCATAGCCGTTTACTCCCATTGCCGCGACCCACTCCCAGCAGCCCGCCGTCTTGCGGACTTTTGCTTCAAACCTTTGAATCTGGCTGTCCATTGGGTTCTCCTTGTGGTGGTGGCTTCAGGGCCGCGCCACGGGTCTGCACGGCCTTGGCGAACAGTGCATAGCCGTCGCGGTCTTTGGCGCCCTGGAAGACCTTCACGCCGGCCTGCATCACGTTGCGCAGGGCGGCTTCGTCTGGGGCTGCAGCAGCACGCGCGCACCAGTCGTCTCGGACAAGCTGCACCTGCGCCTCTCTCTCGTCGTCCACGAGATGGCGCACAAGTTCTGCATCGAGGTCTTCCAAGTCTTGGCTGAACATGTCAGACGCTGCGGTGACGTTCAGCACCATCGCGATCTTGGCGCGCTTGCAGGCCATCTTCAGGACGGTGTTGGCCAGGTCGGCAGACTCGGTTCGGACCTGCTGCACGGTGTAGTGCCCGCCCTGCTTGCGGCCGAACTTGAGGCGCCGGTGTGTCTCTGGAGTCGCGTCGAACTCTTCGGCGCACACAGCCTTGCGCCAGCGGTACTTCTCTTCGTCGCTGGAGCATTCGCCCAGGCCAGAGCCCAGGGTTGCGCCGCTGGTCTGGTGCTCGCCAACGCAGTTCACGCGGTAGCGGATAGAGCCGTCGCGCGACAGGTCGGTGACCTCGTAGCGGTCGGCAATGCGGAAGGTCATGCACAGCACTTCGGCGCCGGACTTCAGCAGCGTCGGCTTGTCGCCCGCGCCGGGGATCGTCCCGTAGTGCACGTTCGGCTTCATCACCGCCTGCATGACCTGTTGCACGGTCTTGGCGTGCGCTACGACTTCAGCAGTGGGGTTCGCGCTTCGTGCGGGAACCATGCTGGCTGTATCAACTTCAACGACAGCGTTCATGGTGTTCTTTCAATAGGGTGGGTAGTACCGCAGCCAAGCCAGCGCAAGACAGATCGCGCAGGTTAGGAGCCAGAGGGCTGCGGCTAGGGATGGGGGCATGGCGGCTGCTTGATGTGGCGGGCCACCCAATCGCGCATCACTTTCCAGCGGCGCGCGCCTTCGTCAAGCTCAATGCGAACTTGGTCAAGGTGCATGGGCACATCGGGGCCGACTTCCGGGGTGAAACGCCGGACGTACTCCCATCGGAAATACCCCTCGTCGTTGTGATAGACGATTTCCTGCACCACCTTGGCATTCACGCCGAAGGCTGCGGCCACTTGGTCGTAGTCCTCGGGGTCCAGGCTTTCAAGGTCGATGCCGCGCTTGGCGCCCAGCACGCCGAGAGTGCAGAACTCGCCCTCGGCATTGACCAGCGAATTGGCCGCGAGGCGCTTGTTCGGCATGTCATCAAGCGCCGTCAGCAGCTCCTGCAGCATGGCTTGTCCGCGCTTGCCGTAGATGGCCGACTTGACTGCGCCGCGCCAGCGTCCAAGGACTAGTGGATCATCGTCGCCGCAATCGTCGCTGTATCCGCTTCTGCTCATGATGTTTCTCCTTGAGGGGATGGGGTAATGCAGGTGCCGGCGCTCGGGGCTGGGGCAAATTGGGGTGAATATTTCGCGTATGGCACAAAGGTCCAGTTGGTGCCTAGCTCGTTGTCGCCACGGTTCATGCCCCATCGCTGCTGTTGCCACTGCGTCATCTCGTCTATCTGGCGGCGAGTGGGTGGGGTGGGGGTCATGCGAGATCGCCCTCCTGATTGCGCAGTGCCGAATGACGAGCCCAGCCGTTCTTGCGCCTGATGGCCTGCAGCGCCTTGCTGTAGTCGTTCCAGTAGGCAATGGCCTCGCGTATCGTGGCGCGGTAGTGGTCGTCGTCTGGCATGTAGAGCGGGCACCCTTCGTGAGCAACGCCCTGTTGTGGCCCGAATGCGTCGCCGTTAGCGCACATGACAACCTTCGTGGCCGGGCCGTCCTCTTTCGCCTGAAACTGGTACAGCAGGCCATCGGCTGCGCAGCACGGGCACTCTGCGATGACGTAGCCGGCGGGCACGTCCAGCTGGGTATAAAGCTCGGTGGTCATGATTCGTCTTCCTGTTTCACAGCCGCAAGCCAAAACGTCTTGTCTTCGCCGCGAATGTCGTACTTGATGAGCGGGTAGTCAGCACCAGGGAGGCCCCACTCGGTCATGATGCGAGGCGCGCCGTGGTAGTCGCTTGTGTCGGTGATGGTCCCGTGCAGGCACAGTTCCTTGCGGTGCTGGCCGTAGATGGCGTCGTAGACCTCGGCAGTGGTCTTGACCCAGCGAACGTCGCTCATGGTTCGTACTCCAGTTCGTTGTGCCTTGCCAGAATCTGCTCTTCCAGCTCCGCGATCTGTTTGCTGTCCAAGATCCGATAGCAGTCCCAACCCCGGATGTAGGCGCAAGTGAGGTTCAGTTCCTCTGCGCAGCCAGGGTCATCGCGCGTCATCGGCTCGCCGGGCACGTACTCAAAGTGGCAAACCACCGGCTCGTCATTCGCCCAGTCCGGGGACAGCGTTACTTCGTGTTCGCCCTTTGGCGGGCGAGGTGCTTTGTATGGGTCCATGGCTGGCTCCTAGCGGTTGGGCGCTGCGGCCCACTTCGGCAATGGCTTCGTGCTGCCACGACGCAGGCTGTTCAGCCGGTCGAGGCGCTGGCGTTCTTTGCGGGCTTTGTCCAACTGGCGCAACCAGCCGCTGCTGTAGTCGCGGTTTACATATCGTGGGTCCATGGGGGCCTCCTAGAGACGGCCCGCTATGGGGCCTGGGGGTTAGCCGAGAAAGTTCACCTGCTGCATGTCCTTCTCCGTGAAGTTGTTGGACACGGCAATGTTCTCGTCGGTGCTGAGCGCCTGGGCGATGACGCTCATCGTGTCGATCAGGTCGCGCTTGTCCCAGTGCCCGCGCTCGTCAATGGCGGTGTTCTTCCAGCACAGCGTGAATCGGTCTTGCGGAACAGTGCGGTCTTGCGGCTGATTCGCGCCGACGCACACAAAGGACTTCGCCTCCGAATCAGAGGAAAGGTTCGCAAGCGGCACGCAGTCGGTGCGGCAGCGGAAGCATTGGTTTTCTGTGACGGTACTCATCGTGGTCCTTGAAAAAGAAAGCCACCTCGTCGGGTGGCATGGATTGGTGCCCTGATGGGCGGGGTGGGGTGGTCAGTCGTCGGCCTGAGTGCCAAGCGAACCATCGTCATTGATCAGCATCAGCTTGTCGCCGCAGCAGCCGTAGAGCGCCACCCAAACGGGCGTACCGGCGTGCATGTAGAAGTCGCCGCCCTTGTAGCCTTCGAACTTCTTGCCCATGGCCTCGCGGCATTCGGCTAGCAAGGCCGCAACTGGGCGCGTACCGGTCTGCTCAAAGGCCAGATCGGAGTAGTAGCCCCGGTAGCTGTGTGGCTCGGCAAGGCCGATCAGAGTGCTTTCCGGCAACGATTCCAGGCGCTCAATCAGTGCGCCAAGCGTCATCTGCGATTCGGCCCGCTCGCGCATCATCTGTGCGCTCATGCCGTCAATCAGTGCTTGCATGTCCATCGCTATCTCCAGTAGGTGGGTTGGTACTGACCGGTGCGCGCGCAAATTCGCACCCAGCCACAAAGAAATCGGCGGGCGTCAAGATCCCGCTAGTCCGCGAAATGAAGTCGTCCAAGGCTGACCGCATCTCGCGAGAAAGGCGGTCGCGGGGAAGCTCTATGCGCACTGACGGCATCTCACAATCCAATCAGCTCTGCCTTGAGCCCGCAAAGGCGTTCAAGAAGCGCTTCGTCGCCAGACTTGCATCGCAGAGAGCGCGCTGATCGGCGTAAGTCCGTGGGCTGCAGCAGCTTCGCGGACGTCGTTCAATGTGATTGGTGTCATGCTCGTTCTCCTGTTGATTGACCCCCAAGGGGGCGGGGAAGGGGTTAGGCGACTCTCCAGATTCTGCAGCCGCCGTCTTCGGCGCGCGACGTAAACGTTTTTCCGACCCCTTCTCCGATTTTTGCGTATCTGATGTGGCCCGATACCTGCGCAGATGTTTTCCCAGGGATAAATACGCTATCCCCAGCCTCCATGGCTTTCAACACGGGAATCAACCCCTGGTTATTTCTCGCAGCAGGGATTGGGACCCCCTTTTCAATTGTGAACATGGCCATCTCCTTGGTTGATAAGAAAGAGCACTCGTTGGAATGCGCTTTCGTATCTTGCCGTCTTGCTCCCTTGCGGGTTTCGCCTCAGCCCGACAATCTTGTGCCGTTCGTCTTACCACTTTGGATTCTCGTGGCGCGAGGTCGGTCGATGCCGGTTCCTCTGTTGCTGCAATTTCTTGCTGCGATGACTGAATAATAGCGACAACTGGCGCAAATGTAAAGGCCATGTGGCGCAGTCGGGTATATGCCATGTGGCGCTATTGCGTGATAATAGCGTCATGAACACACCTGACCTCACCCTAGTAGGGAACTTGTCCGAGTTCTCGCGCAAGAGTGGCATTCCACTCCGAACCCTGCAGCGTGTCAAACGAGGCTTTGCAGTCTCTGTTGTGACGCAGATCGCCCTGGATCAGGCGTACCGCAAGCATGGCCCCAAGGAGCCAAAGAAGGAGCAAGCATGAGTCTCGATGTCAACTTGATCGACGCGGAAGGCGAAGAGCTTTTCTCGGCAAACATCACGCACAACCTCGGCAAGATGGCCGGCGCTGCTGGCATCTATGAGTGCCTTTGGCGGCCCGATGAACACGGAATCACTCATGCCAAACAGATCATTGCACCGCTGACGCAAGGGCTGACAAAGCTGGTGACGGAAGGGGAAAAGTACGAAGCATTGGACAGCCCGAATGGTTGGGGCGTATGGGAGGACTTTGTCCCATGGTGCGCGACCTACCTGAAGGCATGCCGTAAGTACCCTGATGCGGAAGTGAGTGTTTCTCGATGAGCTTCCCAGTACCTCGTCCGCGTGGCATCGACATGCCCAGCAAGCCACCCCGCAAAACGAACGTAAGCAAGGCGCCAATGGGGCTGGTATTGAACTGCCGTGGCCTTCTCCAAGCCCCATTGCAAGGCCGTGCCAAGAACGCTATTGACTTGGAAGGCCAGGCGCAGGGCCGCAAGAGTACCGATAAACGCTCCAAACTGAAGAAGGCGGCTATATGAAAGTCAGATTCACCGAGCAACAGCTTGCCGACGCATTTGCCGAGATGCCTAACGGCACTAGCGGTTTCCTCAAAGAATGGGGCTATGTGACCTACGCAAGAGCACTGGAGCGAATCGTGAATGAGCCCGAAATGATCACGATTGGCCGACGCACAGTCGTCGGGCCATTGCGGGAGGCCGACGGCGGCGATGACGTGGCCATTGTGGATTTCTGTGGCGTGGATGACATCGTATTCGACTCCATAAGGCATTCGCAATACCTCAGACTGGGCCTGATTTACTCCACACGCGAACAGGCCCAAGCCGCCCTTGATGCAATCTTGGAAATGCTCGCCCCACTCCCCCAACAAGACAGGATCCCCGCATGACCTACGTCCTAACCCTCTGCCTCGGCATCACCTGGGGCATGTGCACGCAGATTCGCTACGTGGACTTTCCCAGCAAGCAAGATTGCGAGCAGGCAAGAGATGGCATCTCCAAGGAGTCCATCGGCAAGGGCTACGCAATATGCGCCCCTGGACGTGTTCGCGGCCCTGACACACAGGCAAAGTCATGACCAAGAATTCCACCAACCCCCAAGCAGTAGACGCCCAGCGCCACGACGACCAGCAGAAGGTGAAGATCAAGCTGAAGCAGGCCATGACCCACAACAACATGCCGACTATGGAAAAGCTGTGGGATGAGCTGGTTGACATCACAGAAGCCCGCTGCCGTGCCCGAGCTTCGGGCTACCTGCCACTGAAAGGAGAATGAGATGAAGATGGAAGAAAAGAAGGCGTTCCTTGCGAACGCGCATCAACTTCTTGAGTTGCGGGGGCGAATCGCAGCGGCCATGAACATCATCGCGGAGTTCGGTGGCGTGGATGGAGCGCATCACAAGGCATGGGTGATTGATCGGGTAGCCCGCGTGCTGATGGACAACCAGTACAAGTCCTGGGTAGCCGACCTGCGCAGCGGAGAGAATGGCCCCGAATCCTACGACTATGACGAAGGGATCGCACCATGACCGACCACCCCCAAGAGCACGAATCCCTAGACGCCTTTGTGGTCAAGGTCGAGGAAAGCGCTGTAGACGTGATGCGCGAGACGCTGAAGGATGCGCGCCGCTGTGTTGAAGAAGCAATGTCCGGAAATCGGACTTTGAGACACAAATTCGCGATTGGATCCACCGAGCGCTCGCGCATGAACCACATATCTGATCGCCTCGACGTGGCATCCAGCAAGCTCCACGAAGCCACCAAATACCCAGCATACACCCAAGCCCAGCGCGATGCCTATGCAGCAGAGGCAGTGAAGCAGGAGCGCGAGCGGATCATGACGATGCTTGACTCGATGGCCCAAGAGGCTTCACGCAAAGCCGATCAGTATGCAGAGGTTGGGCTTGACCGACTGCAGGCCGCTTACCACCGCGACAGCCTTTCGTACTACGAGGTTTACGACCTTATCAAGATTCTCAAGGACCAGCCATGACACAACCCAACGACCTGCCGCCGCTGCCAGAGGGCATGCGTGGCTATGACCACGAAAACGGCGAATGGCACATGATCTGTTTTGAGTCCCAGCTTCGAGCCTACGGGGAGCAATGCGTAGAGTCAGAGCGAAAGAAGCATGCGAAAGACATTGAACGCCTGCACGAGGAAATCGCATGGCTTGGGCGTGCTTTAGAGCGCGCGAAGTTTGGAGGGTAAAGACTATGAACCACCAATTGCCAAATCTTCCAGGGCCCATGCGCAAATCTGGCCAGCAGATCAGCTATGACGGCGCCGACAAAGCGTTTTGCGACATGTTCAGCATCGAGCAGATGACCGCCTACGGCCTCCAGTGCGCAGAGGCAGCGGTAGAGCGCGAGCGTGCCAGGTGCTGGGAAGAAGTTGCCAGCATGGCCGCCAATCTCCGAAAGGCAACGCACCCAGTTTCCTCGCAGGAGCATCGAGACTACGCAGCAAACCTGATGGAGTTTGTGGCCCGCCAGCTCAAGCCAAAGGATGCGCCATGAACACCACACACCTCGGCATCATCCTTTGCTGGATCATTATCGTACTGGCTTTCATGTGGACGATGGCGCGCGGACCACGAAAGAGCCGCTACATGCTGGCTGCGGGGCTTGTCGCGGCTTTCGTGCTGGCCATCCTAATTTAGCCCTTGCACAGCAGCAAGATGACTGACACCAAACAAGGAACCCCAATGAGAAGCCTCACCGCCGAAGATTGCCGCAGCATCGAATACCACCTGAGCGAAGGTGATGACATGGAGTTATTGGACTACGCGGCGATGCTATCAAAGTCGCACTATGAAGACCAGAGATTGGCGCGGTCCATTATGCGTTTTGTGGAGCTGCGCGAACAGGCAGAGATTGAGCGGAAATTCCTTCGCGGGCGAATGAGCGATCTTGAGTTTCAGCTTGAAAGGACCGCGCGATGAATGCCTTTGAAAATGCCCGTCCCCGCGGCCAAGACGCCCCATCCAAGCCACCGCGCCCCGTCAGCCTCGCACCCCTACCACCCCACCAGCAGCTACGCCTTCGCGACTCCAAAGGCTCCCTGACCATCTCCCTGGAGCGCCGGCCGATGCACATGCACATCGAGAACCGCGAAGAAAGCCAGCGCAGCAATGACCGGGAGCGGAAGTTGTCGAAGGCTGCGATTTAGTTGGGCGGGGTGTAGGAAATCGCTTGCAGCCGAGTAGGACATGCGCTACAGTAAAGGTGTCTAGCGACTGGTAACCGCTAGTAGCCTCTACAATAGGCGCACACGTAAGCCCTCATAGGCGAGCGGGTTTGACAAAGCTTAGGGAGTCCGTTGTAGCGGCCCCGAAGTGGCCACCAAGCCTTAGCCCGTTCACCTATGAGGGCTTTGGCGTTTCTGGCCCTAGCGCACCCGTACTCCGCACGATAGCAGGGGCCAGGGCTGGGCCGCCCGGAAGAGAACACCATGTCCTGCAGATGCGCAGGATCACCCCGGGTTTAACCGCCCGTCGCCGACCGAAAGGAGAGCGGATATACAGCACCCCCGCGAGGGGGAGACATCCACAGCCCGCAAGGGTTGAGACAGCGTTAGGCCCGGCAACGGGTTTTGGCACGACGAACCGGCTCCAACCTGGTTTCCTCGCAAGGCTGTAGGCAGCGGAGTAGACACCCGATAGGTCCCCGACCAAAATAGGTTGGCAGGCCATGTTTGCTGGTAAAGGGGTCATGTTGAAAGCCACCCGGGTGCTTTATCTGGGCAGGCAGGATCATGGTTAAGCAGTAGTACGTCTTTAGTAAACATAAGGGGCAATTCATGGAAATCTGGACAGACGGGGCGTGCGAGCCCAACCCAGGCCGGGGCGGTTGGGCCTATACGAGAAGCGACGGATTCGAGGAAATTGGCGGTCACATCATGACCACTAACAACCGAATGGAAATGACAGCGATCTTGATGGCGCTGCGCAAATTGCCAGACGGTGCCCGAGCGACGATCTACAGCGACTCGCAGTATTGCGTAAAGGGCCTGACGGTTTGGCGCAGCGGCTGGAGGCGCAAGGGATGGATGAAGAAGACCGGCGACATGCCGAACCGCGATCTGTGGCTTGAGCTGGAAGAGGAAATGATCCGGTGCCAAGCCGACATCCGCTGGGTCAAGGGCCATGCTGGTGACGTTGGCAACGAGCGGGCTGATGTACTGGCAGAACAGGGCCGGCAGCGGGCAATGAGCAATCAACAAGGGGCATGAAATGGATGCTATTCATTTGGTGGATGAAGGCGCGTATCTGGTCGAACTTGGCTGGGGCGGCACATACGAAATCGACGGCATCGAGGTCGGGAGCAACAAGACCGTTGTGGTCGAGTCGCTAGATAAGATCATCGCGGTGTCCACTCGACACGGCGAGATCGTAAGTTACACAGACGGCGAAGGTAATGAAATCACGGCGGCAGATCACGCACTGCAACGCGGGAATTTGCTGGGGAGGGCGTTTAGGGAAGCTGGCGAATGGACTTTTCCTGACCTGGATGCGGAGTTCGAATACAAGAAGTTCATGGCGCGGTGGAAAACCCCAAAACGCGCGCCGGATGTGGTGGAGCGCAGCCCCGTGGAAGCCAAGATCGCGGAGGTACGGACCAATTCTGGCGATCCCGATATCGTCTCGCTTTGGAATGCCCCGAGCACTCATGACCAACGCAAGCTGTACAGGGTCAACATCGGCAATGTGATGGTTGCCACATTCCATGACCTTTGCCAAAAGCATGGCCTCAAGGGAGACAACGAACAGAACCGCGACTATCTGGAATTTGCAAAGATCGAGGGCTCATATGCGTTCAGCGGCAGCGGGTTCAAAGACCGTGAAAATCGGCCATTCACGGGGACGCTGGCCCAATGCAAAGCAGCCAAAGAAGACGCAATAAACAGGGTGCAGGCGGTGGTGGTCGTGCATGCTGCCAAGAAAAACAACGTTGGCATACCTAATGCGGGCGATGTGGTTCTAAAACTGAAAAGCGTACGCACCAATCTGATGGGGGTCCGTGCGAAAAGCGGAACTGAAGCCAGTTTGCGAGGGGCATGCACGGCTGTAGATGATCTGATCAGCGCCATTACAAAGGCAGTGAAATGATCGCGCTACCCGCCTACATAGACCCCGACACATGGACCGCCTTCCTCGAAATGCGCAAGGCCATCCCCAAGGTGCCGTACACCGACGCCGCGCAGAAGCTGGGCATCAAGAAGCTGATGCAGCTTCACGACCAAGGCTATGACGCGCAGAAGTGCCTGGAAGACTCCCTGGAAAACGGTTGGCGCAGCTTCTTCCCGCCCAAGGTGGACACGCGCGGCCCTGGCATCGCTGTGAACCGCCAAGAGGCGCAAGAGCAGCGCAACATGCTGGGCGCCATGGAATGGGCCACAGGGGGCTCTGATGCACGCCACTGACCGCCAGCAATTTGTGACCCTGTTCGCGCAGGTCATGTCCTACTACAAGCAGGATGTGTCGGACTTCACGCGCAACCTGTACTGGAACGCCTTTGAAGGCCACGACTTCGACACCGTGCGCAAGGCTTTCGAGCGCCACGCCAAGGATCCAGAACAAGGCCGGTTTGCGCCCAAGGTGGCCGACCTTGTGAAGATCCTGGCTGGCACATCGACCGACCGCGCCGCGCTGGCCTGGGGCAAGACACACGACGCCATGGGCACAGTCGGGGCATACACGGACGTTGTGTTCGATGACCCCGTGATCCATGCCGTGGTGTCCGATCTGGGCGGCTGGCCGAAACTCTGCCGCACCGAGTTGGACAGCTTGGGATACATGCAAAAGCGATTCATGGATGCATACAAGGCGTATGCGAACCGAGGCGAGTTTGACTATCCCCGGCGACTGGGCGGGGACCGCGACTCGGATTCGGTCTACGAGAAGCACGGGCTCAAGCTGCCGCGCCCGGCCGTCATCGGCGACCAGGACAAGGCGCGGGAGGTCTATCGCGGTGGCGGGGCAGGCAAGACCGCCATCACCTTCAACAACATAGCGGACACCGCTGTACGCGCCATTGCGGCGCCGAAAGGGAAAGCATGATTGAAATCCGAACGGTCGGCGACTTGGCCGCGCTGATGGACCGCATCCGCGAGGAAAACGAACGGCTGGAAAACGCGCGCGATACGAGCAGCCTGCGGCAAGAAACCGCCTGGGAGCAATGGAATGCGTTCAGCGGCGAGGAAATCGAGTTCAACCCACTTGGTATCAACCATGCGTGAATCCCTAACCACTGACCAAGCCTGGGCGCATGCCGTATTGGACGATGTGCGCAATGGTGAACCCGCGCTAAACCGCGACGTAACGCGGGCTCTGCGCATACTAGGTGACCTGACATGAACGCACATGACAAAAGGATCGAACTGGAAATCGACATTCTTTCAGTGAAGGGGGAATCCGGCACGGCGCTTGTCCTGCGCTCACTCTTTGAGCGGGTCAAGGCACTTGAGGCCAAGAACACCGTTCTGGAGGCGCTTGTCAGCAAGCCGAGGCTGATCGACTTCAGGATTGGCCAGAACCGATGACCTCCTGCCAAACCTGCACCAACTGGCAGCTCCGCGACTCAGCCGGCCGCCAACTCCCCATGGCCCGGCACCACTTCGGCGCGTGCAGCCTGGGGAAGCCTTGGACAACATACCCGCCGCAGCACACATGCCGGAAACACGTAGCCGCACCCGACCCGGTAATCACTGCCAGAACCACTTGGCTCCTCAAGAAAGGATGACATCATGACCACCACCGACCACCTGGGCCTGGCCTGCACCTTCGGCCTGCTAACCCTGTGCTTCTCATCGCTGCTGCTGGGCCGCTTCGTGCCTGGCAGAGGATTCTGGCGAGGCTACGCGCAGGGCAGCTCTGTCGCCTACTTCATCTTTGCGCTGTGCATTGTGTGGAACATGTATTGGCCTGCGGTGGCTGAGTGGATGGGGTGGTGATGTCCGACATCGACTGGATCAACTACGCCCGAGCCCACGCCGGCCAATCCGGGCACAACCAGTACGGAGTACCATTGAGCGCTTGCCACGGATATCGGCACGACGCGCACTATTGGGCATTCGTCGGCGCGCGAGGTCACGCATGAGCATTATTGTGGGCGTAGACCCTGGCGCCAACACCGGCCTAGCCATCTACCGCGCCGGCCAGCTCACCGAACTCCGCACCATCGAGCCCGTGGACATTGACCGAGTGCTAGGCGAGATCATGCCGAGCCGCGTGGTGTTCGAGGACAGCCGGTTGCAGAGTTTTGTGTGGACCAGGACCGGCAACCGCGCCACGGCCCTCAAGATGGCCCGCAACGTTGGCGAGATCGACGCATGGTGCAAGCTGATCGTTGCAGTGTGCGCGCGGCTTGGCATTGCAGCGCATGGCATCAGCCCTGCCGGCAAGGGCGCCAAGCTCAAGGCAGAGCCGTTTGCAGCAAAGACGGGCTGGGCCGGGCCATCCAATGAGCACCAGCGTGACGCGGCTATGGTGGCATGGCCCTACAGGAGTGCGAAATAGCTTGACGTTGCGCATTTGTCTGCGCATACTATGCCATATCAACAACGCAACCGGGGAATAAAATGAGCTACCTTGACGAATTGTTTGGCCACCTCACCGAAGCCGACCACGCCGAAACCGCTCGCGTTATGGCCCATCTGACCGCAATGCAAGCCGCTCCGGTTGCACCAGTAAACGCGATGCCCTGCCCAAAGTGCTCGGGCTCCGGCAACATCCCACAATTCCAGCACCGCAAGGGCGGCGAGTGCTTCACCTGCGGTGGCTCCGGTGTGTTTGCCCGCTACACGGCGTAATCGGTATGATTGAAAAAACACCGGGCCGCCGCCCCAAGCCAGCCGCGCTGTGCAAGGTTGCCGTCAACACGACCATGACCCTGGCGCAGCGGGAAATGTTCCTGTCCATCGGGGGCTCTGCATGGCTGCAAAAGCAGATGGATGCGCTGTTGGCCAAGGCATCCAAAGAGCAGAAGGGGGAGAAGCTGTGAGCGAATCTATCCAAGGCCCATTCATGGGCATCTGGCAGAGCTACTGCGACATGAAGACGCGCGCGCAAGACCTGAACGAGGAAAACTTGGCGCTCCATCGTGAACTTGCCGAGGTGCGTTTGCAGCTTGGGCAGGTGACCCAGCAGTGGGAAAGCCAGCGAACAATTGCGCGACTTGCGACCGAGGAACGCGCGAAACTCGCCGCTGAAAACGAGCGCTTCACCAAGGCGTACAAGATGCTTGGCGAGTGCATGCAAGACATGATCGTAGGCAACCAGGCCGCCTGGATCGAATGGCAGCACGGCAAGGGCGCCGAAGCGGCTATGTCTTGGGTGCACAACGGGCTGTGGGGGCCGGGGCATATTCCTGATGAAGATGAGCCATGGGGTAAGGAGGCGCAGGCCTTCTATGATGCCAACTGCGCACATCCATTGCCTAAATGCTTCTGCGGTCGCCCGTCCAACATCTTGGCCCAAGGCAAGGGCTACTGCAGCAATGAGCACTATGGAACGGGCAAGGGTGATGACTGACCGCCTTGTTATGCCCCTGTTCAACCCGCAGCAAGCCAAGCAGGCGCTGAACACTATCTACACCACCGCGAAGCCGCACCTGATGGCTGGCACGCGGATGGTGGTGAAGTTGGAGCCAGAGAATCGCCGGGACAACCACAACCGGCACTTCCACAGCTTGATCGGCCAAATCAGCGAGCAGGTCGGCGGCGACTTGGCAGACGTCGATGATGCGAAAAGAATTTTGCTCAGCGCTTTCAAGATCGACACGCGCGATGACGACGACCTGAAACAGGAGTGGGCCAAGTTCGGCGACATGCGCATGGGGCGCGGGCTGCGTGGTGAGGTGGTGCTGATGGGCAACCAGACGCGCTCACTGACCATCAAGCTGGCCCGGGCGTTCATTGAATGGCTGTATGCCATCGGCTCGGAATACAACGTCACATTCAAGGCATGGGAGGAAGAGCGATGAAACACTTTCTACATTGGAGCAGCGCGGCGGTTTGCGGCGTCACAGCAACTGCCATCCAGCAATCCTACGGCTGGTGGGCATGGGCAGCGTGCATGCTGGGCGGACTCTACGTGATGTGCGCCCAGTATTACGAGGGTCGGCTCAAGTGAAGCAACTCAGCCTGCGCCCCTACCACGGCCGCCTGTACCTGGCCGCCAACCGCGAAGAGTACGAACGCCAGCACAAGCGCCTGTTCAAGACGCCTGACGTGCTGACCTGCGCAACTGCTGGCCGATTCTCTGGCGGCGAGGACCATGATGGCATGTGGGCCTATCTGGTGTGGTCCGACAGCTCGGCATCGCTTGCCCATGAGTTTAGCCACATCATCTTCCACGTCTTTGAACGCGCCGGAATGGACCCGCGCGACTCTGGTGGCGAAGCGTTCTGCTACATGCTAGGCCAGTTGATGATTGATGCGGAGCCGAAACAACCGAAGGAGAAACCATGATCGTCGCCGTAGCAGTCCGCATCAACCATGCCGTCATCGTCATGGCCGCACCGTGCCGGCATCATGACATCCTGCGCCAGATCACTGGGCTGTACGACCCGGAAGACCGCCCGCACTGGACCTACGAGGGCGAGACGCAGGGCTTCATCACGGACAAAGGCGAATTCCTGAACCGTCGCGATGCATTCCAGCACACCATTGATTGCGGGCAGGGTCAGCCAAGGCGCAGACCCGGCCGCGAGAACTATCAAGGCGATGAGCTGTACAGCGAGGATCTTTGGTGATGGCCTTCCGACCAAAGTACACGCCGCGCGACCCTGACAGGATCAGATCCACCCCAACCCCAGTACCAGGTGCATGGCGCGAGCCTAAGCCTGTGGAGGCTGGGATGGTTGTTGCGGTGGTCAAAGATGCGCCGGTACGGCATGAGGGCTATCGTCGGCTGGTTGCGGCGCTGCCATGCATCATCTGTGGCATTGAGGGCTACAGCCAAGCCGCTCATGGCTCGCAGGGCAAGGGCATGGGACTCAAGGCATCGGACATGGAGTTGTTTCCCGCATGCGCGCCGCGACCGGGTGTGGTCGGATGCCATGCGGCCCTCGATCAGGGGGCGATGTACACCAAAGAGCAACGGCGCAGACTGGAACTGCGCTGGGCAGCCGAAACCCGCGCCACCATCATCAACCTGGGCCTGTGGCCCGCTAACCTGCCACTTTGGAAGGAAGAGAAATGAATACGCTGATCGTTTGGATTTTGATCATGGGGTCGGTCAACAGCGGCGGTACGCTTCTGCCGGTAGCCCATTTTGCAACAGAGGCAGACTGCAAGGTGGTCGCCATCAGCATCTATAAAGGCAGTAATGATCTACCACGAGTGCCTTATGGAAACGCCTTCTGCGTCGAAGCAAAAATTGTCAAGCCTTAACCCCGCGCCAGTGGCGCATAACCTGGAGAAGTGAAGATGAAGAACTATGTAGATGCTGCCGATTACAACGTAGCAACCCCGCAGCGGCAACCAAGCCCAGTCTGGGTAGGCCATGAAAAGAGCGCAGCTAATCCGCTAGGCAGATCGCCGCTGGAGCAACGCCTAGCGCGCCAAGAAGAAATCGTGCAAGAGCTGACGGCGGCAGTGGATGCCATGCAGACGCGCTTGCAAACCCTGAGCCGTGGCCGCCTTGTTTCATCTGGTGAGATCGGCGATGGCGCGAAGCATGCCGAAAAGCCGCAGCAGGCACCCGTGATTGAGCAGATCGACGGCATCAATGACCGCCTGCGCCGCCAGATCAGCGGCATCACCAGCTTCATGAACACGCTGGATATCTAGCCGACTGTCAAATAGTCCTTGAAACTTACAATCGCCTGACAGACAATCCCTGTACTTAAAAACAGGGGTGTCCCATGGCATTCAACATAGGTTCGAACAAGACGCAGATCATTAACGTCACGGACTCGGGACTGGACAGCATCACGGTGCTATCGTCCTTCCCGCAGGTCCGAATCTGGAACGAGGGGCCGGACCCCTGTTCTATCGCCATCGGCACCACTGGGGCCACTGCAGCAGATGATGACCTGCATTTGCCGGCCTACTTTGTCGAGGTGTACACCAAGTTCTCGCTGACCGTGGTGGCTGCTAAATGCCTTACCGGAAAAACAGCCAAGCTGCACGTCGTCATCGGCACGGGAGACTGACATGCGCGCATGGAACTTTAGCTGGGACCAACTGCCCGGCAAACCGGCAGGCATGGCGCCACAGGTCCAGACGGACTGGAATGCAGTGTCTGGCATTGGCCAACTGCTCAACAAGCCCACCTTCGCGGCTGTTGCAACCACTGGGGCCTACTCCAGTTTGACCGGGACGCCAACATTGGCGACGGTTGCCACCACAGGCGCATACGCTGACCTGTCTGGCAAGCCGACGATACCGACAATCGTACCTCCAACCCAGTCGCAGCCCTCGCGCACCCTGAACACGATCTTCCAGCTCAGCACCACCCGCGCCGCGATGGTCAGCTACAGCGTGCAGATCACCGTGACGGCTACCATTGCAGGCGGCCAGAACGGCGATGTGATCTTGGAGATTGCCAGCGACGCCGGGTTCACGACCAACGTGCAGACCGTCGCCATCGCGGGCAACGGGCAGGTTTACACCCTGGCCATCGCGTTGCAAGGCGTGCAGCCCACCACCAACGTGCTCAGCGGCTTCGTGCCGATTGGGTACTACGTGCGGCTGCGAACGGTGAACAACACGGGCACGCCGGGCTACTCGATTCGGGCGCAACAGGAAGCGCTTCTGTAGCGCAAATAAAGTCGCATCACCCCATTGACATAGACAGCGGTTGCGCTACCATAAAGGCTCTTTCTAGGAGCCTTTTTTGATGGAGAAGCCACCCAAATCGCCGCGCCCCAAGCCAGTCTCCTGGCGCCCCAAGTCGCAGCGAATCAGGGACTTCTATCTGAGCCAAGGCGGGGCAGCGTGGCTCAACCGACTGTTGCAAGCACTCATGACGGGGAAAGACAAATGAAGGGAATCACCATGAAATTGAAGATCGCCGCTATCGCCTTGCTGGCGCTGGTTGGATGCAGTGACGCCGATGTCGCGTCGTCCAATATCTCCAAAGCTGCCGACAATTTTGAAGTGAATCGCCGCATCGTGTTCTACAACGGCATCACTGGCGAGTACATGCTCAGCATCGAGGGCCTGTGCAGCAAGGGCAATCAGGACAAGGCGCGCGAAGTGACGATCACCTGCAAGACCGGCCCCGGAGCTTACAAGAAGCACTTCCTCGGCCTGTCTGACAACGTGACGTTCGTCATCGAGCAGATGGAGCCGCTGCCAGCCGGAACAAACCACTACGTGGTGAATTTCAAGCCGGCCGCAATCCTGCCAGACATCAAGCTCAGATAAGAGGCCCGCGATGACCACGAACCACAACCGCGGCCAGATCCTCCCTGAGGAAGTCCAGGCCGAGATAGACGAACTGGAGCGCACGAAGTGGCTGGATGACCTGCTGCTGTGGGGCGGCGGGGTGCTGGTGATCATCACGGCGCTTTGTGGAATCGTCAGCCTGTTGGTGCAATCATGACCGTCTATACCCGCGTTGATGGCGTGCTTTCGGTTTGGCAAAGCGCAGGCGTTGACTACACACAAGCCCAGGTCGAAACGGCTGGCGTCATGGAAGAGCTGGGCGAGCAAGGCCCGGTACTCGTTCTGATTGAAGGAGGGCGCAATGATTGACCTGATCATGTTCATCATCATCCTGCAAGGCATCGCCCTGGTCTGGATGTACACCAAGCTGACCACCATGGCCCGCGCGCAACAGGCGTTTGCCGATGCCAACCTCAAGACGGCACAGGCGCTGTCGGGGATTCAGAGCGCGCAAGAGCTGATCGTGCGGGCGGTCAAGGAGATTGACGGAAGGAGCCGGCCATGACTGGAAACGAAACCGCCCTTGTTGTGTGGGCCTGCGCCGCCGCCATCGGTGTCCCGGTGATGATCGCTCTGTCGCTGCACATCAACGACGAGTACACCCTACTGGACTTGCTGGCGGCCATCTTGCTTGGCGTGTTCACAGGTCCGACGTTTGCGCTGATGTGGGGCGCTGCCCAGATTACGTTGAGGAAAAAATCATGATCTTTGCCATCGGACTCGTTGTCACTCTGCTCAGCGTGCTGATCGTAATGCTGACCATGCCAAACGTGCGCGACTGGCTGGATGAAACCCCGAAGTTCTTTGTGAACTGCGCTGCACGCTGGGGCATTGTCATCGGCCTTGCCCTGATGACGGCCTCGCTTGGGATGCTTGCTTGGAGCTATCTGCCATGACTATCCCAGAAGACTTCACCCACCGCGGCAACAGCAACGAACAGCCGCCAGAGACGTATGACAAGGGTGTCGAGTACGTCATTGCCGGTAGACGAGAGCCAATGTTTTGCAGCCGAGCGAACGCGCTTGCTTGGAAAATCCCTGATGGCCCAATGCGAATCATTGCCTATAAGGTACGGCCATGACCACTTGTGACTGCCAAGGCTGCGGAGCCCCGCTGTCTCGCTCGCAAGACCACTGCGCTTATTGCCAGAGGGAGGCGCCAGGAGTGATAGAGCGTAAGCAGCGGACAGAACAGTATGTCTATGAAGCGTCTATTCGCCTTCAAGACATGAAGATCAGGATGCTACTGGATGCAAAGCCTTTGACGTTTTTCAAAGAGACGGTCTAGCCATGCCAGCCAAAAGCATCATTGATGTTGCCGAAGCCTACGCCATGGTCTGCGCCGGCCAAAAGCTGGAAATCATCGCCGACCACTTCGGCGTGTCCCACCAGTCGATCTGCGAGAGGCTCAGGCGAGCCGGCCACCCAACAAGCGCCCAGGCGTACAAGAAAACACAACCTGCTGGCCCGGTGTCAGTAAAGCTAGCCGGAAGAAAGAGAAAATTGAAGCACTACGATCCCGCAGAAGTCCTGGCCCGCATCACGGCAGCCCCAATCAAGTTCGTGGACTTGGCTGGCGGCTCCAAGCAGCACCACGACCGCAAGGCCCTTCGCACCATCGTGGATCGCCTTGTCGCGCAAGAGATCATCAAGCTGGTTTGGATCGACCGCTTCCCATACTACGTGCTGGCCGACTGGAAGATCAGCCCACAGATGCAACTGGAGATCATCGAGTCCCGCGCACGCCGTGACAAAGACGGCTGTTTGGTCTGGGCACAGTACACATCGGACGACCGCGGCCCCATGGTGCCCATCGACGCCATCCCTACGCCAGTGCGCCGCCTGGTCTGGGAGACGAAGAAGGGCGTGAAGCTGGGCTGGAACGACACCATCAAGCCAGCGTGCGGCAACTGGGCCTGCATCGAGTTCAACCACATGGAGAAGGCAGACCGTGCAGACAACACCCGTGGCCGGCCGCTCAACGTAGCCCACAAGCTGAAGATTGCCCAGTCCATGCGCGAGAACTCCAAGCTGAGCCCCGAGTTGGTCGAGGAAATCCGCTGCAGCAAGGAGACAGTTCGCGCCCAGGCTGCGCGCCTTGGGATCAACAAGTGCACTGTGATGGCGATCCGTAAGGGAATCCGCTGGAAGGAATACGGAAACGGCCTGTTCACTGGGTTGGTAGCGGCTGGGATGGATCTGCCGAAGGGGAGGCGCGCAGCATGACTGAAGAAGAGCAACGAATCCATGCCCTTCAATTGAGGGCAGCCAGGGCACAAGGGCGCAATCAGGTTCTTGGCTGGTTATCAATCATCTTTTCGGCGCTGGGTATCGTGATGTCAGCGCTGGCGATGTTTATCATCAAGGGGTAATCATGGGACGCAAATGCATTGAAAGAGTAGAGGCCCAGCAGTGGGTGGCGGCTGAGTGGCGGCGCAGGAACCCGCACAGAACCATTGTCACGGAGCCGAACGCTGGGTGGAAGACGGATGCGCCACCTATCGAGCACTTCAAAGCCGCCATGCGTGAACAATCCAATGCCGACATGGCAAAGGCCATCGACTACGAGCGGATCCACGGCGAGAGGTGGCATGGGATGCTGTCGGACATTGCCGACACATTGAATGTGACGAACTTCAATGACATCCTGTTGGCTGTCCGGGAGCTTAAGGACAAGGCCGCCCTACCCCTCGGCGATGCCCTGCAAGAATTCCCGCCGCTGGACCAACTGCCCTTTGAGTCTTACCTGAAGCACGCAAGCGCCATCGCCACGCTGCAGGAGCTGGGCTACACGTACAGCGATATCAATGAGTGCTGGGAGGCGCCACCAGCCGAAGCCGCGCCGCCAGCCCCCAAGAAAGAGAAGCCCGGCTTCACCTTCTACCTGTTCGTGCTGCTCGCCAGCGCGGCCGGCGCCTACCTCACCATCAAATACGCGGTGCTGTGATGTGGAGCGCCTTATTCATTCTGGCCGGCATCGCCGCCCTCTTCCTGGTCTTTGCCATGCTGGATGAAACCAACGATGGCATGAGCAGGATGGAGAAGGCGGGCATTTTGACCATCTTCATCATCCTGTGGACAATCGCAGTTGTGTGCGCTTACAACCTCGCAATGCTGAAATGATGGGAGAGAGAAATGAAATTCAGATTGAGCGTAGATGACATTGAGTTCATTCCTGGCGCCGTAGAAAGCACGGAGTCACGGTGGAAGATTGAGAAGATGAGGCCGTTTGGCTTCAGGGAAAATCGAATGCGATGGCCTGGGGATGATGGGTATGAAATTGAGGCGGATAAGAGGGCCAAAGGGTTTGACAAAAAAGGCCGAAACCACATCAAAACAGACGAATGGTGGACGCGAGAAGTATTGATAACCGATAAAATCGGGGTAATAGATTTCCCTGACCTTGAGGCGTTTGTGAAGTTCATCAGAGAGAGCCGCTATAGCTGGTCCGTGCGCGCTGATGAACTTGGCCCTAGTCTCGAACAAAGCGAATATTGACCAACCAAAGGAGAAAAGACGATGGAAAAGAAAAGCCTGACCCGACTGGGGCAAACCCTGAAGCCTGAAGCGATGACCGTGGAGGCGTGCCGCGAGGCGCTAGCTGAACGCTGGGCGCAGGAGAACGCCGAAAAATTCACCCTGTACCCCGTGGTGCTCCTGGCGCCATACGACTACCTGCCCGAGGCCATCGAGGGCCTCATCCCGGCAGACGAGGACATTCGCCAGAGCGTCAAGCATCTGGATTTCGGCGAGGGCATGGAGGTGGCTGGCGTGGCCGACCTGTTCGTGTTCGTCCGGCCGGTAACCATCGACCTGGGCGAGCGTGTGATGTTCATCAGTGAAGAACAGCGCCCGGAAATCGAGGCATTCGAGAACTTCATCGCGGTGGCCAACTACAAATCCCGCGAGCCCAAGCCCATGGAAATCGGCTACATCGCCACGTACATCACCAACATGTGCGGCATAGGCCACACCTACGCGCGCAAGTTCGGGCCTGTGCTGTGCCGAGTGGAGATGGTGGAACAAGAGGTGCAAGCATGAAAATCATCGAACAAGGCAAGATCCCCGAAGACAAGACCATCCAGCGCACCTGTGGCAACTGCCAGAGCGTGCTGGAGTGGCAGCAGTCGGAGGCGTGCCCGACGCCCGCTCGCATTTTTGGTGCGTATCAAGTGATATGCCCTGTGTGCAAGCAGCCAGTGGTGTATTCGCTGTGAACACCACCGCCAACACCAAGGCATCGGACTTCGCCGATGCGGCGATTGCTGCCACCGGCCGCGGCCCGCTCACCGCCGCCGAGGTGGAGGCCAACGCGAACAGCACGGTCACCATCGAGCGCAAGATGGCCGGCGACCGAATGGTCGAGACGGCCGTGCATCCCGACGACTTCCCGCTTGGGCCGGCCTGCGACCTGTCGGGTGATGGGACTTGCGAGTCCTGCCAATAACAATCAACGCGCCTACGGGCGCTGAAGGGGTGAAAGTGCTACCACAGCCTTATTTTGACGATGCTGTATTCCACGCCCTGAGGGGAGGACCACGGCCAGCGCTGACGTTCTTCAGGGATATCCGGCCCTGCCTTTTGAATGTCATGGTCTTCACAGAAGACTCTGCTGCGTTTGCCATGGAGGCTGGTCTTAGAGTCGCCGAGCTGATCGTCAACGGGGATGTCTTGATGTTCTTTGAGGGTGGAACTCGATTCTTGCGCCTAGCCCCAAAGAGGCAGATTGCGCCGCTTGGCATGCTGGAGACCGCTGATGCTCAATGACGAACGCCACCCTATGATTGAGATATTCCCCGAGGAATTCACATTAGGCCACATGCGGCGTGCCGTGAAGACGGCGCAGGAACGGGTGTTGAACACTGGGCCATATTTCATGGTCAGGCTGCATGAAACATGGAATCCTCTTGACCTGCCTAATTTCATCCCGGCTGGGAAGTCAGCCAATGAAGTGGATGTGCGAAAAGCAATCCCCAAAGGGCTGGAATTCTTGGGAAAGGTGGAGCGATGCATCCTTGTCCGTGACTCAATTGAAGTGCGCTCAGCCCTAAGTGCCAAATTGGAATCTGAAATGAGCCGGCGCGAAAGCATCATGGCCATGTTCCCAAAAGAAATCACTGAAGGTGATCGCCGCAAGGAGCGGGCATTGAGGCGTGCTGCAAAGAAGGCCCAGGAAACTGGGCGCCCGATAGGCCATTACAAGGATGTTGAATGCTGAACGACGACCGCAAAACGGTGGACGAGAGCTATGCCAGCGCCGGCCACTCATCCAATCTGAAGATGGAAGCCGACCGCCGCGGCGCAGTGGATGTACTGGCTGCCGCGGGCCTATCCCCCCACATCGTCGGCGGCCAGCTCCTACGCCTGCGCACCGAATACGATGGCGCCGAGCATCCCCGCATCACAACCGCCGCTCAGTTCATGGTGCAAGGCGCTGACAAGGCCGGGCGCCACCAAGCCGGCATCCTGGCGCGCAAGCACAACCTGCACGAAACAGGGCTGATGCTGGGCAAGCTCAAATCCCTGCCAGGCGCGCGCACCATGCTGGCCAACCAGCTCACCTACTGGGGCGCCCAGGACGCCGAGACAACCGCCGTCGCCGTGCTGCGCTGGTGGCTGAACCCGGTATGCCATGAGTGCAACGGCACGAAGTACGAGGTGGTGCCGAACACCGGCCGGCTGAGCGCAAAGGCGTGCAAGGGCTGCGATGCGACAGGGCTGGCGAGGATCCCGAGGGGGCAGGAGGGGCGCAGGCTGGCGAACTGGGTCGAAATGGCGATTCAACATTCTCGCAACAGCATCAGCAAAAGACTGCGCAACAGGTAAGAATTCGACTACAATCCGCGCGAGGATGGCAGAATCTGCTTAGTTTCTCGCCCCTTGACTCTTCGCTGAATTGAGACGTGCCCGACACGGATCGCCCTCAGTAGCAGAGTCGCCTCTAGAATTTGCTGCTATCGTCTATCGGTCAGGACACTAAAAGTGCCATACAAAAGCCCAGAAGACAGGAAAGAGTTTTTTAGGCTGCGGTACGAAAAAGTATCCACATGGATCCGTGAGTACAAAGTTGCGCAGGGGTGCAAAGACTGCGGATACAACGGTCATCATGCAGCGCTGGAGTTTGACCATGTGGCCGACCGGAAACTAGGCACGGTGGCCTCTTTGGCTGGGAGCTCCTTGGCGCGAGTGCAAAAAGAAATAGCACTGTGCGAGGTTGTTTGCAGAAACTGTCACGGCATCCGTACATTTAAACGTGGCAAATATGGCCCGAAAGCTGGTCGGGAAGCCCGACAAGCGCAGTTCGATTCTGCGTAGCAGCTCCAGATTCGGAAAGTTGGCAGAGTGGCAATGCATCTGCTTGCTAAGCAGTAGTCACTGGGCAACCGGTGCGGAGGTTCAAATCCTCCACTTTCCGCCAGACAAGGAAGCGTGGCTGATTGGTAAGGCCCCGGTCTTGAAAACCGAGTGTGTGGCTTGTAAACCGCAAGGTGGGTTCGACTCCTACCGCTTCCGCCAGATTCAACCCTTGGTTCTTAGAGCCAAGCCGGGCCGCCACTTCGCAAGATCTGGCGGCTCTTTCATTTCCGCGGGGCCGCTTCACACCCCTCCATCGGCTTTGTCCGTACAGGAAGCGCGCCCCGCCCATATCAAGCCACAGTGCGCCAACGCACCCCGGCCATAGCCGATAGCCCACATCGGCCCTGCTCATGGGATAACTGAGCGGGTCTCCTTTCCGGGAAGCTCCGTGTGGGATAAGCGAAGGCGGGTGCCAGCGACCTCACGGGACTCCGTGAACCACCGTCTGTTTAGGCAGCAGGCCATGGCACCACATATATACCGAAGGAACTCAATGGCCACCATGCCCATGACCCCGCCCGCGATGGCACCAGAAGCCGCAGAGCAAGCCACCGCCGCCCCAGGCTACCGTATCTGCATCAACGTCAGCCCAGACGGCCAGATGAGCGTGGGCGCCGAGCCCATGGAGGCAGATGACGCCGAGGAAGAAGGCGAATACACCCCCGTGCAGGGCATCAAGCAAGCCGTGGAGGCCGTCATGAGCATCTACCAGGGTGGCGGTGCCATGCCGGACGAGGGCGCGGCGGATGCGCAGTTTGCTTCGGGGCTGCAGCGATGAACGGCGGCAGCACTCGTTGCGGCCGTGAAGGCGTAGGACTGGCCATTGAGGGCTACGGACTGGGCAGCGAAGGTGTGGGCCTTGGAATTGAGGGCGACGGCTACATCATTGGCGGCGGATCGGGCGACTGACATGGACTCAAACCACAAGGTCGGGGAGATCGCCTACTTCCAGCCCATGCTGTCCCGCATCGACGCTCGAACGAACATCGCAGACGAAACGGCTATCCCATGCAAGGTGATGGGCATTACCTTCGGTAGCGGCAAGGTCCTGTACGACTTGGCCATCCCGGACGGCGAAGGCGGATTTTACGAGGTTTTCCCGCTGTGCCGCGTGGATTCGTTCCTGGTGCAGAAGCCGCCGCAAGATTGAAATGTGGGCACTCCTGGAAGTCGGCGTAGAGATCCATGTGGTCCCCGTTGACGACCTGCGCCCGCACGAGCCAGCCGCAACCTGCTGGTGCCACCCCGAAGAAGAAGGCGACGAGCCCTGCAACTGGGCACACAACAGCCTGGACGGCCGGGATGCCTACGAAGACGGCTCGCTGCAGTTGCACTGAATCCGACCGGCGAGACGGTATCTCGCCACATCAACCGGCTCTGCGGAGCCAGAAGGCAAATCATGAAGACAGTAGAAATCCGGGTGCGCCCGGTGACACGCCACGTTGTGACCCGCTTTGAGAGTGAGAACAACCCTGGTGGGCGCAGTTGCGTCGGCTCCAGCGTGATGGGCGAATTCCAGAACGCTGGCGATGCAGACCACGCTGCCCTGGCCTTCAAGGCCGCTGAGCCGCATGCCCGGGTGGTTACCAGCGATGGCATCGTGCATGAGGCTGTGGCAGCAGAGTGGGTGATCACCAAAGTAAAAACCTTTGATGTAGCCAATGAGGTGTACTTCGCAAGCACCGAGGCAGAGGCAATCAAGACGCGCGATGCACAAGAGGCTGCGACCGGCACCGAGTGGGCATGCTTCAGCCGCCCCAAGGCTGCGCGCCATTTCTAACCACACGAAAGAAGACCATGGACCTCAACAAACTGCCCTCGCGGTTCGCCATTGGTGACAAGGTGATCGCTGGCAAGCATCAATACTTCAGCGACGACATAACCGATCTACGCCAGTGGCACGACTACTCGACCGGCGAGAGCATCGTCACAGCCGTGGTGTTCCGCCCCGGCAAGGTCGCGTACATGGTGACCAACCCCCAAGGCCGGGAACAACTGTTTGATTCGTGCGATGTGGAGCCAGCGCCAGTCATTGGTGGTGTGTCAGCGGATCAGGCCGGCGTGCCTGATGGCTATGTGCGCCATGATGGATTCGTGAAGTGCGGCGTTGCTGGACTGGCAGACGACTGCGCAACCGTTTCGCTGGAAAAGCAGTTCGCCCATGTGGCTACAGCTTTTGACCGCGAGCTGAACATGCACACGGTGGGGCTGTGATGGAACTGGAGCCAATGTGCCAGCCGAAATTCGATTTCAACAATCCACAGCAGTTTGTGGATGAGTTGAAGTTGTGGGCTACGCAGTTGCAGGCGCGTCCTCCATCAACACCCGAAGACATTGCCTCGTGCCCACCGGAGTTGCTGCAGGAGATGCTGGACGACTTGGAGAAGGTTAAATTCTTGCGCCGCATGCATGCGCAGAATGGTGAGAAGCGAGCCTGCTCTGTGTTCGACCACCTTTTCTCTAACGGCTGCCTGCCTACCCGGATTGATGATGGGGAGGGCAAGATGAGCCGGGAGCTGCGGTTCAAGAACACCGGCAAAAAGGTTGATCGAGCTATCTTCCATCCCTCTGGACGTTTGACGCTGATCGAGCTGAAGGACTTTGCTGACGAGCGCGCCATTGTGGCCGGCATCGGTCAAGTTCAGTGGTACGCCGCGATGGCCGAAGCTGAGTACAGCAATGCGCCGGTTGTCCCTGCGCTCGCTGTCTTGGGTAGTCGGGATGACAACGTGGCGCGCGCCTGTCAGCGTGCAGGGGTTGAGTATTTCCCCATGGGGCCTCTCCGAGCCTGGCGCATCCTGAGCATGGCGATGGATCTTGCCGGCATGCATGCATTGCCTGGGCACTGAGATATGACCGAGGTAAAGCGCGCACGCATTGACTGGGAGGCAATTGAGCGGGACTACCGTATCGGCCAGCTTTCCATTCGGGAGCTCGCGCGCCGGCATGACATCGAGCCGTCCACAATCACACGCAAAGCCAAGAAAGAGAACTGGGCGCGGGACTACTCCGACGAGGTAAGGGCACGCACGAAGGCTGGCCTTGTCCAGGGGATGCTGGATGCTGCTGCACTGCAGGCGCAACAGGACGCACACGATCAGGCAACACAGACGCACACAGCGTTGCAGTCTGGAATCGAGATCGCGGTAGAGACGAATCTGCGGGTGCTGCGTGACCACCAAGCGACCATCCGCACCAACTCAGAACGCCTGAAGACGCTGACCGTGAAGTTCGATGCTTTGGCTGATGAGATCGCCGACATCAAGGAGATAGCTACGGCAGCGGCTGCGTTTGAATCCATCGTGCGGTCACAGAAGAACCTGGTTGCGATGGAGCGGGAAGTGCTGAACATCGATGACAAGGATGGTGGCAAGGAACGCGGCTTGACCGACCTTGCCACCGACGAACTGAAGCGACTGCGCGCGAGGCTCCTAAGTGACGGATGAAAAACTGCGCGCCGCGATGCTGGCCGAGCTGGACAAGGAACTAGCCCGCCGCCGCCTGGAACAGTACGCGCCGTACAAGAAGCAGATCGAATTCCACGACGAGGGGTTCGACAAGCGCGAACGCCTGTTCATGGCCGGCAACCAGCTTGGCAAAACGATGTCCGGCGCCGCGGAGATGGCAATCCACCTGACCGGCCGCTATCCCGACTGGTGGGAAGGCCGCAGATTTGAGAAGCCTGTAGCCGCCTGGGCATCTGGAGTGACTGGCGAATCGGTACGCGACACCGTGCAGCGCCTGTTGGTGGGCCGGCCTGGGCAGTACGGCACTGGGTTCATCCCCGCCGAATGCATCATTGGCGACCCACGGCGCGCGATGGGCGTGGCTGACCTGCTGGACAGTGTCGCTGTGAAGCATGCGAGCGGTGGCGAATCCCGCCTCTACTTCAAGCGTTACGAGCAGGGCCGCGAGAAGTGGCAAGGGGAAACCCTGGACATCGTGTGGTTCGATGAGGAACCACCACCAGACATCTACACCGAGGGCCTGACCCGCACCAATGCCACTGGCGGCATGGCTTACATGACGTTCACGCCGCTGCTTGGCATGTCTGAGGTGGTGACCCGCTTCCTGACTGAGAAGAGCCCCGACCGCGTGGTGGTGAGCATGACCATTGACGATGTGGAGCACTACACCAAGGAAGAGAAAGAGCGGATCATCTCCAGCTACCCAGCCCACGAGCGCGAAGCCCGCGCGATGGGTGTGCCAACGCTGGGCAGTGGCCGCATCTTCCCAGTTGAAGAGGCTGCAATCAAGATCTTTCCGTTCCCTATCCCAGAGCACTGGCCGCGCATCAGCTCCATCGACTTCGGTTGGGATCACCCTACCGCTGCTGCGCACGCCGCCTGGGACCGTGATGCTGACTGCTGGTACGTCACGAAGGTGCACAGGCTGCGCGAGGCTGTGCCGGCCATCCATGCAGTGATCGTGAAGTCCTGGGGCGATTGGGTGCCCGTGGCCTGGCCGCACGATGGTTTGCAGCACGACAAGGGTAGCGGCGACCAACTGGCAGCGCAGTACCGGCAGGCTGGATTGAACATGCTGCCCGAGCGCGCGACCTTCGAGGACGGCGGCAACGGCGTAGAGGCCGGCCTGATGGACATGCTGGAGCGCATGCAGACAGGGCGGTTCAAGGTGTTCTCCAACTGCGACGACTTCTTTCAAGAGTTCCGCATGTACCACCGCAAGGATGGCAAGGTCGTCAAGAAGATGGACGACATCCTGTCCGCCGTCCGCTACGGCTTGATGATGAAGCGCAAGGCAAAAGTCCGGGCTGTGCAGCAAACCGCACGAGTTCAATCATTCCGCTCCAGCGTCCCCGGCATGGGCATGCTGGGCTAAACAGGAAACACCATGGCAACGATCCCCCCAACAGTCAACAACGATGTCGCCAAAGACGGCGGCTCTGTCATCTCCTTCACCTGGGCAATCACCACAGCCGACACCGATGGCGCGCCGGCTGATATCTCCAACTACCCTGACCGCACTTGGCAGGTCACTGGCGCATTCGGCGGCACTGGTGTGCTCCTGCCCCAGGGAAGTAACGATGGCACCAACTGGGCCACGCTGAGCAACCAAGCTACCGGCACGCCCGTGTCAGTCTCCGCGGTCGGCATTGTGGAAACCCTGGAGCGAACCCGCTACGTGCGCCCGCTGCTGAGCCCTGCCGGCACGGCTGCTGCTGTAGCGGTCACGCTGATCGCCCGCCGCGCAACCCCACTGCGGACGTAAACGGTGGACGACCTAGAGGTTGAAGGAGTGGCCGCGGTGCAAGTCACCGGCCCGAGCGCGCTTGAGCAGGAGGAAATGCTTGAGAAGCTGGGCCTGCACCTGGCCAGCCTGCGTAAGGACGCCATTGATGCGCGCAAGGACTCTGGCATCGAGCTGGAGTGGACGCGCTGTGAGGAAGCGTACCAGGCCATTGACGATAGCAACCGCGAAGAGTCGGCAGGCGGCGCGAAGTGGTCCAAGCCCACGACCATGCAGGGCCACGTCACGGCCAATCGTGGGCCGAAGACGGGCGAGAAGTCCACCGCATTCGTGCGCCTGACCTCGCGCTATGTGGACATGGGTGCCGCGAAGATGGGTGAAGTCCTGCTGCCCATTGACGACAAGGCGTTCTCCATCCAGCCGACGCCCATCCCTGAGCTTGTGGCGCAACTGGAGAGCGCAGAACCGGTGCTAGGCCCCGATCAGCAGCCTGTGATGCGCAACCCGCGCCCCGAGGAACTGCCGCCTGATGCTGAACTGACGCCCGGCAACCTGCCACCGCAGAAGCCCGTGACCGTTGGCGACCTTGCCAAGATCAAGATGGACAAGGCCACCGAGGCCGCGGAGAAGGCAGAGACGCGCATCTACGACTGGATGCAGGAATCGAAGTACCCCACCGAGATGCGCAAGGTCATCAAAGACGCCGCGCGCATTGGGGTCGGCGTGACCAAGGGGCCTTACCCCGTCATCAAGAAAGCCAAATCGATCACCCGCGGCCCTGATGGTTCTGTCGCCATCGAGATGGTCAACAAGATCGTGCCCGGTATGCGCTGGGTGGATCCATGGAACTTCTACCCTGACGGTTCCTGCGGCGAAAACGTCTGCAATGGCGATTACGTCTGGGAGTGCGATTTCATCTCCGAGAAGACCGTCCGCGACCTGAAGGAAGACGACACCTACATGGTCGAGCAGCTGGACAAGGTGCTCAAGGAAGGCCCAGAGAAATGCTACGTAGATGACGCCAGCAGCAACAAGGGCAACAAGGACAAGCGTTACCGCATCTGGTACTTCACCGGCACGGTCAAGATCAAAGACCTGAAGCTGGCCCGCGCTGTGGGTGTGAGCGAAGACGCTGAAGACGACGACATGGTAAGCGCCGTGGTCACGATGATCAATGACACAGTGGTCAAGGCCGTGCTGAACCCGCTGGCCTCTGGCTCGTTCGGCTACCGCGCCATGCCCTGGAGCCGTCGCGCTGGGTACTGGGCTGGCGTGGGGGTGTCTGAGCAACTAGAGATGCCGCAGCGCGCCGTGAATGCCGCTGTGCGCCGGCTGTTCGACAACGCAGGGGTTTCCTCTGGCTCGCAAATCGTGGTGGACCAGAAGTCCGTGACGCCGGCTGATGGCCGCTGGAACATCACCCCCGACAAGCTGTGGTTTGTGACGCAAGACGCCACGGACATGGATGTGCGCAAGATGTTCATGGCAATCACCCTGCCGAACACTGGCCCGCAACTGATGGAGATCATCAACCTCGCCGCCAAGATGGCCGAGGAAGCCACGAACATCCCGCTGGTCACGCAAGGGCAGCCAGGGCCGACGACGCCTGAGACTTTCGGCGCGACCGAGCTGCAGAACAACAACGGCCACGCCTTGCTGCGCAGTGTCGCTGAGTCCTTCGATGACTACATCACAGAGCCCATGGTGGATGATTTCTACGAATGGCTACTGCTGGATGAGGATGTGCCGGCCGACGAGAAGGGCGACTTCCAGATCGTGGCCCAAGGCTCTACGGCCCTGGTCGAGCGTGCCATCCAAGAGCAGACGCTGATCCAGATGGGGCCGATGGTCCTGAACCCCGCGTTCGAGATCAACCCCAAGAAGTGGATCAAGGAAGTGCTGAAGTCCAAGCGCATGGACCCACGCAAGCTGCAGTACACCGAAGAGGAAATGAAGGAGATGCAGGCCAACGCGCAGCCGCCTGTCATCCCGCAACTGGAAGTGGCCAAGCTGAACGCCGAGGTGCAGAAGAACAAGACGGTGGCCGAGCTCCAGAGCAAGGAGAAGATCGCCGAGATGGCGCAGCAGGCCCAATTGCAGAAGGTCCAAGTGGACACCGACCGCGACATGGTCTACGTCAACGCCGAGACAGAGCGCACCCGGGCCGAGCACGAAGCCCGCATGGCTGAGCTGAACCTGCGCCTGCAACTGGCGACCATGGAGTACGCCAACAAGAAGGACATGCAGATCGAGGACGTGAAGGCCAAGCTGGCTGACACTGCGATGAAGCTGCAAGTCCAGAAGGATCTGAGCAAGCCGCCAACGATCACGCCGCCCAGCGAGCCAAGCCAGCACGCACCTGATGGGCAGGCATTCCAACAATGAACGCCAAGCCCATCCAACCGCCTGAACGCATCGTTCTGACGCAGGCCGACAAGCAATCTAGCCTGTGGCTCAAGCTGGCCGAACATATGAAAGAGCGCATTGGTGACCTGCAGCGCAAGCTGGAAGGCCCGCTGACGCCAGATGAAACCGCGAATCACAGAGGCCGCATCGCAGAGCTCCGCGCGCTGCTGGCACTGGAAAAAGACCCGCCGCCCCTGTAACAAGGCACGGCAAAAGTAGCAACCCACGTATCAAAGCGCCGGTTGCTGATTGAGCCTAGGAGACTGGGCTATCGCTAACGGAGAGAGTGAATGAGCATCGAAGAAGGACAAGTTGAAGAAGGTCAGGTAGAGGACACAGGTTCGGATGACGACTTCCTCGCAGGTATTGACAGCTCCACGGAAACGCCGAGCCAGCAAGCGCCGCAGGAAGAGACTCAGCCCGAGCCACAGACAGAGCCCGCCGCGCAGGTTGTGGAAACAGCCGCGCCAGAGTTCGTGCAGATCACCAAGGCAGATTGGGAAGCCATGCAGACCCGCGCCGCTGCCATTGATGAACTCAAGGCTGCGCAGGGTAAGTTGGCCGATACGGCTTTCGGGAAGATCGGCGGACTGGAGCGTCAGTTCAAGGAACTTGGCGCCCGCAGTGGCAGTGCTCTGTCTGAGGAAGACTTCAAGGACCTCAAGGAAAACTACCCAGAGCTGGCGACCGACTTGCAGAAGTTGTTTGCCAAGGTGCCAGGTGCACCAGCCGCCATTGACCAGGATGCGATTGACCAGCGCTTGAACGAGCGCCTGATGTTGCAGCGCCAGGAGATGGTGGAAGAGACTCTGGCAACTGTCGTTCCGGGATGGAGAGAGGATGTTGGGACCAAAGAATTCGCTAGTTGGGTCGAGAAGCAGCCAGGTTGGAAGCCTCAGTACGCCGACACGCGATACACGGACATACTCCGCCAAGACCCTGACTCCGAGCTCAGCAAACTGATCAAGGCCAACCCATCGAGCACCGTCGCACGGTACTTCTCGAACCGCCCATCCGATGCAGCCGCATTGGTAGGCGACTTCCGGAAGGACAAGTCCGCTGCTGTGGCACCAGCCAAGGTCATCACCACCTCCGCGCGCAAGCAGCAACTTGCCGCAGCAACAACCCCGAAGAGCACAGGCGCACGCGCCCCAGTTCAGACGGATGACGACGACTTCATGGCGGGCATCAAAGCCCACCGCTAAACATCAAGGACATTCCAAATGACGATGCAAACCTTTGCGCTCACCCCCGGGCGCATTAACAAGTTCAAGGGCGAACTCCTCGCTCACGCCATGCCCCTCGAGGTGCTGTCTCGCGGCGGCCGCCAGGTGAAGATCCCGAAGAACAGTTCGGACACCTACGTCGCCCGCTCGTGGCTGCCATACGGCGCGACGAACGCTGACCAGAACACGATCAACCGCTTCTTCCAGAACGGCACTGGCGACCGCACCAACGCGATCACCACGGCCCACCTGACGCAAGACGGTGTGACGCCTACCCCGGACAGCATCACCCCCCGTGATGTGACCGTGGTGCTGCAGCAGTATTCCTGCCTGTACGGCTTCACCGACAAGACCTATGACCTGTACGAGGATGACATCCCCAAGGCCATGATCGCCCAGGTCGGCGAACGCACCACGTTCGTGAACGAGATGATCGTTTTCGGCGCGCTGAAGTCCAGCACGAACCAGTATTACGGCGGCACCGGCACCTCGCGTGCAACGGTGAACGGCGGCCTGACGCTGAACCTGTTGCGCAAGATCGCCAAGAACCTGATGGCCAACCACGGCAAGATGGTGAACACGGTCCTGAACGCATCGGGCAACTACGGCACCGACGCTGTGGCCCCTGGCTACACGGTCTACTGCATGACCGATCTGGAACCGGACATCCGCGACCTGCCCAACTTCATCCCCGCGGAGAAGTACGCCAGCGGCAAGCCCATGCCCTACGAAATCGGCAAGGTGGAGCGCTTCCGCTTCGTCATGTCGCCTGACCTGCCATCCATCCAGGATGCGGGCGCAGCAGTGGGTGCCACGCAACTGCAGTCCACCACCGGCACGAACATCGACGTGTACCAGTTCATCGTGGAAGCACAGGATGCATGGAGCCAGATCGCTGTGCGTGGCAAGGAATCCATGGACGCCACGTTCCTGCCACCCGGCGAGAAGTCGAAGGCCGATCCTCTGGGTCAGCGCGGTTATGCCGGCGCTATCTGGTGGAAGGCTGTGATGATCGAAAATCCAGGCTGGTTAGCAATTGGTAACGTGGGTGTGAAGGCGCTGTAATAAGTGCCTGATTCATAAGGAAAGCGCGAATTGGCGTTCTGGTTGACGGTCGATGTGAATCGAAATAACCGTACCCACTCGCATCGCGCATCCTGTGAATCGAAGACATACACCAAGGAACCAACATGTTCAACACCATCTCGCAATACCTGCAGGCGCTCAACGCGCCGACCGACCGCTACAACCTGCAGTTCGTGCTGAACGCCATCGGCGACCGCATGGGCTCGCAGGCGCTGTCCAGTGCCGGCTTCGTCATCAAGGCCGGCGCAAGCCCCTTGGTGAAAACCGGCACGGCAGCGACCTACGCCATCGCCAACCAGCGACTGCTGACCATCGCCGGCTCGACCGACATGCCAGCGCTCGTGGGCACTGTGGTCAACGCGACGTTCAACGTCTTTGTCTTCTACGTGGACCAAACGAACACGCGGACATCGGCAATGGGCGCCGCGGCATCGACGCTGGCAGCCGTTCGCTTCCCGAGCACCCCACAGGGCTCGGCGATCCTCGGCTTCATCGTGGTCAACCCCACTGGCACCGGCAACTTCGTCGGTGGCACCACGGCGCTGGATGACGCAACTGTCGTCCCCAACGTCGCATACATCAACACGCAGGGTGCATTCGACCCGACCATCGCACTTTCTTGAGGTAACTCACCATGGATAATCTCGCAGCTCTCCCGGTCACGATGTGCTTCACCAAGGCTACCTTGGCGGCTGGCACTACCACGACATTCAACACGACTGGCGCAACCATCTTCTCGGTGCGCAGCAAGTTCTACACGAAGAACGCGGCGGCCAACCAGGCCACGCCAACCACCGACATCACGGACGGCCTGCCGTTCACGCCACTGGCATTCCCCGCCTCGGCTACTGTCGGTGGCCAGGGCTCGGTGTTCGTGTTCTGCTTCCGCGGCGTGGTGGGCGCCCCGCCTGTTGCGTTCGTCGCTCAAGGCACTGTCGAGCAGCTGGACGTTAATGGCAACTTCATCAACGCCCCGCAGTTCCCAGTGATCCCTGACGGCTACTGCCCCTTCGGCTACGTGGTGGTCACGCTCGGGCCAACGGCTGTCGCCAATTGGACCTTTGGGACCAACAACCTGAGCGGCGTGACAGGCGTCAGCTACTTCTTCCAGGACATCACCAATTTGCCCGATCGTCCGCAAACGAGTTGATATCCCGCCCCCTCTTCGGAGGGGGTTTCTTCTTCAAAAGGAAAAACATGACCGATGCAATCAATAACCCAGTAGTCCGCCGCCGCCAGCAAAAGGAACTCCACTCCGAAGACATGGAGGTTGGCCAACGCCCCGATATCGACCTTGCTGCAGATGAGCTGATGCACGACACCGTGATCGAGCCCGTGAGCGCCGAGGTGCTGAACAAGGAATACATGGCTGCGCTCGCCTTCGACCGTGAGCCTGTGGAAATCATGATCAGCCGCGGCAACGAGAAGCACGCCCCGCTGACCATCCCCTGCTGGGTCAATGGCAAGGGCGCCGAGGTATTCACCAATGGCAAATGGGCTGAGTTCGGCTGGCTGCCAACTGGCATCCCCGTGACCACCCGCCGCATGTATGCCGAAGTTGTCGCACGCAGTAAGGTGACCACCATCCGCACGGCCGATGCAGAAGCTGATATCCGGGAGCGCGAGATGAACCTTGTGCACCGTGACACCTACGCCAAGAACGGCATCAGCATTCTTAATGACCGCAATCCGAAGAGCCGCGAGTGGTTCAGCCGCTGCTTGGCTGAAGGCTAATGGACTTCCTGCAGATCTGCCAACAGGTCCGCGAACTCAGCGGCATCTCTGGCACCGGCCCCACCACGACTGAAAACCAGACGGGGGAAATGCTGCGCATCGTGAACTGGGTGAAGAACTCATGGATCGACGTGCAGAACATTTCCCCCTGCTGGAACTGGATGTACCGGCCGTTCTCGTTCGCCACGGTGACGAATCAACAGGCGTACACCTTGGCCGAGATTGGCGCACCGGACCTTCGCCGTCTGGACTTCGATAGCCTGCGCAGCTACGTGACCACGGCCGGTATCGCCAATGAAGAGTACATGCAGTATTGGAACTGGCTGGAGTTCTACGATATCTACCTGTACGGCCAGACGCAATTCGGCAAGCCTTACATGTTTGCGGTGGACCCGCAGCAGAAGAACCTGAATCTGGCCCTGGTGCCGGACAGTACGGGCTACACCATCCGCGGCAGGTACTGGCAGGTTCCGCAGGAGTTCGTCAACAACGACGACGAGCCCGGGTTGCCAAGTGAGTACCACATGATCATCGTCTACCGCGCGCTGATGAAGTACGCCGGGTTCGCCAATGCGCCAGAGCAAAAGCAAGAAGCCATTGAGAACTACCAGCGGCTGCTGATCGCCCTGCAAAACGACCAATTGCCCACTGTGCAGATGGGGAGCGCGCTCGCATGACGTTCAGGCCACTGCCACCGGTCAACACAATGACCGAGTTCTTCGCCTTCCAGGGCGGGCTGGACTTGACTACGCCCGCTCTGCGAGTGCCTGCTGGCTCGCTGATCGCCTCGATGAACTACGAGCCGGACAGCGAGGGCGGCTATTCCCGCATTGGTGGATTCGAGCGCTACGATGGCCGTGCCAGGCCAAGTGACGCGACCTATCAGAACGTCGCAGCCACTCTGACCATCATTCCTGCTGCGGGAACTACGCTGACCATTGGCACTGCCACGGCGTCGTTTGTCATGGCCATCGATGGAGGCATGGTCATTACGAACATCACCGGTGTAGTGCAGGTCAATACGCCTATCACCATCGCTGGGCCAATTGTCATTGGGACCACCGACGCCTTGAGTCTCGTGCTCCCCTCTGTGACCGCAGAAGAAGATGCGACATACCGCGTGGCCGCGGCGGATGTCTACCGCGCCTTTATCACCGTGCCGCCGTCCTCATTTGGGGTTATCCGCGGCGTCAACATGTACAACGGTGTGCTGTACTGTTTCCGGGACAACCTTGCAGGGACAGCCGGGCAGATGTTCGCAGCGACGGCGGCCGGCTGGGTGCTGGTAAATCTTGGCGAAGTAGTCCTGTTCAGCAACGCCAATGCCTCTGTCGCTGAAGGCGACACCCTGACGCAGGGCGGTGTCTCTGCCGTGGTAGCACGACTATTCGTGGAGACGGGAAGTCTCGCCAGCGGCACCAACACCGGCCGCATGTACATCACCAGCCGCACTGGCGGTAACTTCACCGCAGGCGCAGCAACCTCCACAGGAGGGGGTGCCCTGACCCTGAGCGGTGTGCAGACAGCCGTCACGCTGCCACCCGGGGGCCGGTATGAGTTCGACAACTACAACTTCATTGGCTCCGTGTCCGGCTATCGCATGTACGGCGTCAACGGTGTTGGCCCGGCATTCGAGTTCGATGGCTCTGTCTTCGCGCCCATCAAGTCCGGCCTGACCGACGACACGCCCACTTACCTGAAGTGCCATCGCCGCTACCTATACCTGGGCAAGGGCTCCAGCGTCGTGAATTCCTCTGTCGGCCAGCCATACCGATGGGTGACTGCCGATGGTGCCGGCGAAACCGCAGTGGGCGACACCATCACCGGCTTTGCATCACTGCCTGGCGAAGCTCTGGGCATCTACTGCCGCAACAGCAGCCAGGCCCTGACCGGCGCATCCACTGCTACCTGGTCGCTGCAGATCATTCGCGGCGATGTGGGGGCGGTAGCGTACACCGTGCAGACGATGTCGGACACTTACTCACTCGATGATCGCGGTGTCATGTCGTTCAAGACGACGCTGAGCTACGGCAACTTCAACGACGCCACGCTCTCGCGAAAGATCCAGCCCGTGATCAACGCGCTGCGCAACAAGGTCGTCGGGGCCTACGTCAGCAGGCAGAAGAACATCTACACCCTGCTCATGAATGACGGTACCACCCTGAACATGGGCATCCGCGATGGGAAGCTGATCGGCTTCACAACCGGCCAGTACCCATTCATCCCGAGTTGCATGTGCTCGCAAGAGGACGCAGATGGCGTAGAGCGCATCTTTGTCGGGGCGGCAGATGGTTTCGTCTACGAACTAGGCGTTGGATCAACGTTCGATGGCGAAGACATTGAAGCCTTCATCAAGATTTACTACAACCACAGTCGATCGCCGCGCGTCATAAAGCAGTACCGCAAGGTGGTGGTGGAAATGTCGGCCACGCTGTATTCGGCCATCCGCTATCAACCAGAGTTCAGCTACGGCACCAATGAAATCGCATCAGCGGCGCTGGCATCGTTGACTGTCTCTGGATCTGGCGGCTCATGGGATATCGCGTACTGGGATCAGTTCTTCTGGGACAGCCAGGACGTGAACCAACCCGAGTTGGACACTGTCGGCTCTGGCATGAACATCGCTCTGACCTTCTATAGCAAAACCAAACTGGATTTTGGACACGTCCTACAAGGAGCCATCATCCACTTCACGCCTCGCAGGCTTCAAAGGTAAAAATGCCGAATCCTTGGTACACCAACAACATCGACCTACTGCCGGCCACCAAAGCGCGATCGGGGGATATCGATGCGAACTTCGAGGCGGTGCAGATTGGGTTTGATAGCGCATACGCAGCCAGCGTAGCAACTGGCGGATCTCTCGCACTCAAAGCCAATTTGGCAGGTGGCAACACATGGACTGGCGCGCAGGACTTCACTGGTGCCACCATGACAATTGCTGCGCCTACGGTTGACGCCAGCCCAGCAACCCGGCTGTATGTAGACCAGCGGGCGATGAACTCTGCGCTCCCTGGTCAGGCGGGCAATGCCGGGAAGCTGCTGACGACAGACGGCACCAATGCCACATGGACAGCATCAATTCCACTGCCTTTGCCCGGCGATGTAGGCCGTGTTTTGACGGTAGCTGCAGGCCCTACGCTGGTCTATGCCGACCCGCGCGGCATGGGGGCGACCAGTACCACCGGCAATGTGGTTCTAACGTCTGCAAGCTCGGCTTTGCAGCGCATCGTGACTACCGTTAACGGTAATTCAGTGACGCTACCAGATGCGACGACCATGATGAAGGGAACCCCGGCCTTCATGCTCAGCAACGAAGGCGGGTTCGACTTGGAAATCAGAACCACTTCGGGCGCTCGTCGAGGATTTGTCCGCCCCGCAGAGTCAGCCATTGTGGGCTTGAGCGACAACTCGACGGCAGAAGGTGTGTGGACGCTCCAAGGGGCTTATCCATATGGGGTGCTCGCTTCGAATGAGGTCACATTCCCGCTTTCCTTGGGCAGCACAGGAACTGGCGGGCTTAGGACAGTCGTTGCCCTGGATTCCACCCGTGATCTGCTTATTTATGCCGGCGACGCTCGCATGTATGGAGTGGTGTGGGATAGCTCAGCATGCGTATTCGGCACACCAGTTCTCATCCGCGCCGCGACGTTCTCTCCCGTCATTGTGGCGCAGGCCATCAAGAGCGCAACCAACCAGGTGTTGTGCGCTTCGTTCGACAGCACGACTGGCATGTCGGCCGTCGTGCTGTCGTTCTCTGGAACGACCATCACCGTGAACACCGCCGCAACAGCAACCCTGGCAGGGGCGTTTGTTGACTCGCAAGACCTGGTAGCAATTGCCGGGCAGGGCTACGTGGTTGCCTATTCACGCGCAACCAACGTCAACGGCATTCGTGCATTGACGATCTCTGGCACCACGGTGTCTATTGGAGCAGAGTCCGCGCTTACTGGAACGATTCAAATCGTGGGTTGTCCAGTACAACTTTTCGATGCTGGCACCAGTCGCGTACTGACATTCAGTGCGACCGGCAGCACTGGCTATGTAAAGCCATTCACGGTGTCTGGAACGACTTTGACGGCGGGGACTGAGGTGACATTCGGAGCCGCTGGAAATCGGTGGTTCGTTCGGTCACTGGCATCTGGCCGATGGGCGGTAGTCACGGTGGACTCCGGCATCAAAGGTGCGATCTTCACTCTTACGGGGACTGTTGCCAGCGCGACAATTGTGTCCCTGAGTGCGGCAAACAGCAGCCCCACAGCGCTTGTTGTGATTGGCTCGCAGATCATCGTGGCGTCGGATGCTGCAGGCACTCCGCGAGAAATCAATGTGCTCACGGACAACGCTGGCACGGCTGTGGCCGGAACAGTGATCACGCGGAATGGTGCAGTTGGGGCCAACACCGCAATGCTGGGCTTCGATGCAACCAGCCTCTGGTACATGACGACCAGTGCCACCAACGTGACAGGCGACTACGTGCGCGTCGGGATCAGCGGAAACAACCCAGTCATTCTCAGCGTTCGTCCAGTTGACAGCGTGGCGCAGGACGTTGGTGGTTGGCCCACACAGCCCACGAATGGCGGCGCTGTAGTCGGCAATGCATTTGTTGGCAAAAACATCCTTCCGCCAGGTGTTTTGCAAGGTACTTTGTGCTCTATCGCTGCGCTGGGTAGCTACGGGAACATGACACGCTGCAGTGCCGGTAGCATCGCATTCGAGCCACGCATTGCTGGATTGAACGTCACTGGCGCAGTTCGAACCGCCAACAACTACACCCGGAGTGCTGATCTCAAAGCCCAATGGTCAACGAGAGAATCAAACGCCGGCCTTTCATTTGCAACCCAGAAAATCGGCATTGCATAAAATCCGAATCACCCTCAACCAAAGTAACCTATGACCTCTACTGCTGCCCTGACCAACGCAATCTTCGCCCAACTCGGCAACCCCATTGCCTGCGAAATCAAACTCTGGCCCCTTTCCCAGACACCAGCTGGATGGGCGCTTTGCCACGGCCAAGTCCTGAACATCGCAGACCACCCTGTGGCCGGCGCACTTCTGGGCGACAGCTTTGGTGGTGATGGCTCCACGACCTTCGGAGTCCCAAACCTGCGCGGCCGGGTGGCCCTAGGTGCTGACGATACGCATGCCTTGGCATCTTCTGGCGGACAGAACTCCACTGTTCTGGCAAACGACCACCTGCCAGCCAGCCAGATTTCCAACTCTCCCGGCTCCGTGTCTCCTGGCGCTGGCCTGAACTACTTGGCCTCTACCACTGGCGGCCCACCAGCTGCTGGCATCTACACCAGCACGGCGCCGTCCAGCGGCTGCTTCATCTCTGGTTCCGCCACGCAAACCGCCGTGAACACCACGCCGGCACACGTCGCCCTGAACCACATCATCTACCTGGGCTGATCATGGATGTGGTCCTGACTGCGCTGATGGCAGTAATCCTGACGGCACCGCCTGTGGACCACCCAGTCGAGTACACCGCGACCGACCCCAATGGCATAACCATCGTGTACAGCCCTGAACAGGGATGGGTAGGCCGCGATGCATGCCCCTACGGCTGCTACAACCAAGCAGACAAACCAGTCCAACTGTTGCAGGGTGAGGTAGGCCTATCCACCCTGGCCGACTGGCAAGTCACTATCCGCCGCGATGGCGTACCTGTAGCGTCGTTCTGGCGCTTCTTCGGCAATGTCGCCGTCTACTCTCTTCCTTAGAGGCCTCATGGCTGAACCAACATCATCCGCTGGCGTCAGCCTCGTTGCCATCTCCATCGCCCTGCTAGGACCCATGGCGGGGCCGTATGCCCTGATCGTGTTTGCGGCCCTTGCCGGTGCGTTGTGGCCCCTGAGCGCGGCGACCACGCCAAGCAAGGCGACGGGCGCATGGTTGCTTCTGCGCTGCACCTTGACCGCCATCATGTTGACCGGTGTGCTCGCCACTCTCGTCCAGACCCACTGGGGGATCCCGGCGAAAGAAGCGTTGTCCGTTGTAGCCTTCTTCATCGGCGCCCTGGGCAACGGCTGGCGCCCTGTGTTCGACGGCATCGCCTCTGCCATGACCGGTCTGATCGGCATCATCGCCAATCGCCAAGGGGGGCCGAAGCCATGAGCAACACGATCTTCCTGTGGCTGCACGAGTTGTCGTGTGCGCTGCTGTTCTTCACCGTGTTCTGCCGACTGGTGCACACGTCACAGCACAAGACCCGCACGCTGGTGCGATTCGCCTTTTGCATGCTGGGCTACGTCTCCATCGCCGGCATGGTCTGGCCGTGGTCTGGCATGCCGATGGACTGGTATGCCGTGCTGCTGGGCTTCACGATGGTCTTCATTCAACTGGTGACGGCGCACTTCTGGCGGCATGGTGTGCCGGCGCAGTTTCACTTCAAGGAGTAGCGATGGACTCGATTCGTCTGGTGGCCGCTTTGGAGAACTCCAACGTGCGTGCGTTTCTGCGGATGCTGCGCCACGGCGAGGGCACATCCGGCGAAGACGGCTATCGCATCATGTTCGGCAATGGCCGGTTCGTGGGGCTCGATGGTGTGCCCGGCACGCTGGACGACTTCGCCGACCACCCGCGCAAGGTCATCACCCGCAAGCTGGGAGGCACGCTCATCTCCAGTTCTGCGGCCGGCGCCTACCAGTTTCTCACGCGCACATGGGATGCGCTGGTCAAGCAGTACGGCTTCAAGGACTTCTCCCCGAAGAACCAGGACTTGGCCGCTGTGGCGTTGATCCTGGGGCGCAAGGCGCTCGATGACGTGGTCACCGGCAGGTTTGAAGAAGCCGTGCGCAAGTGCAACAAGGAATGGGCCAGCCTGCCAGGAAGCCCATACGGCCAGCCCGTGGTGACCATGGAAAAGGCCAAGGCAGAGTATGAGAACTACGGCGGAAAATACTGATGGAAGTCGAATTCCTCAACCGCCCCGGCCTGACGCCTATCGGCAATGGCGATGAGTGGGAGTTGCTATCCGACTTCTACGTCCGCATCAGCAGCGAGAGTGGCGATGCCGATTGGAACATCTGCATTCCTGCTGGCACCACCACTGATCTTGCCAGCGTGCCCCGCGTGCCGGGAGCCTATCTCCTGTTCGCAAACAAGGGCCGGCGCAGCGCCATCTTGCACGATTATTTGTACGGCGAGAAGTGGCCGCGCGAATCTGCGGACCTCGTTTTCCGTGAAGCCCTGAAACACGAAGTCAGTGACTTCACCCGATTCGCCATGTACGCCGCCGTCCGAATCGGCGGGGCCGCATATTACGCCGAAAAAACGACAAGTGTCAACCCAGAAACCACCCGTGAAGCCCCGTGAACAGCGACAATCTACCCCAAGGAAACGCACCATGAAAACCACTGCAATCATCCTCGCCGCAATCCTGATTTCCGGTTGCTCCAGTTTCAAACTGGGCGCGTTCTGCTATTTGCCAAGCGGGGCGGAAACCTCGGCTGGCCAATGCACCATCGTGACGGTCCCTGCCACCACGAAGGCTGCTGACGCTTCCAAGATCTGAGGGCTGACATGGCCACCTATACCCAAGACCAGATCAACGCCGCGTATGCCACCGAGCGAGGGAACGGCGCATCGGATGCCGACCTGTCGCGCATCGCCACGGGACTTGGCATTTCTGGCGACCAGTTCAGTCAGGCCGCATCGTCGTACACCCCTACGCCAGCCCCCACTCCTGCAGGCGGTGGCGGGATTATCTCCTCTGCGGTCGCTGGACCTGCGCCAGCCTCATCTGGATGGGAGGGTGGCCGCGACCTCACCGCCGATGAGATCAGCGCCAGCAAGCAATGGTCGGTAGGCAAGACGAGCCAGGAGGCCGCCCAGCAAGCCGCTGGCATGGGCCTGACACAGAAACAGCTTGGACAGATCTACGGTTGGACGCCCGAGGATTCGGCCATTGGTGGCTATGGCACTTCGGCGGGGCTGGACAAGGCCCGCTATGACTACACCTACGATGCGCAGAAGGGCTGGACCAAGGAAGGCAAGAAGCCCAACGGCACAGGCTTTTCTACGGCAAGCGTCACGCCGTGGACGGTGGATCGCAACCAGACTGTCCAGGGCCAAGCCTATGACGTGATCGACAAGGACAGTCCGCTGATGCAGCAGGCCCGCGCTCGCGCCTTGCAGCAGATGAACGAACGTGGGTTGGTGAACTCTAGCTTTGCCGTGCAGGCCGGCCAGGATGCCGTGATGGACCGCGCGCTGCAAATCGCTACGCCAGACGCTGCGACCTATGCCAACTCGGCCCAGTTCAACGCCAACGCGAACAATACGTCCAGCATGTTCAATGCCGGCCAGTCGAATCAATACGACTTGGCAAGCCGCGAACTGGCTCAGAAGCAATCGCAGTTCGACACGACCACGGCTCAGAAGGACACGCAGTTCAACCAGACAATGTCGCAGGCAGACCGCCAGTTCGCAGACAACCTGAAGCTCCAGTACAAACAACTGGACACCAACAAGGAAGTCAGCATGGCGAACGGGCAGAACAGCCTTGCCGCCGCGGGCATCAGCGCATCGACGCAGCGCGACATTGCCATGCTGAACAACGATTTCAGGGTGTCTGGTGCCAAGACTGATTCCTTCAACACAAGGTATGACAACTTCATCACCAAGGTGACCAACATCACCATGGACAAAGACCTGTCCAGCGATGCCAAGAACAACATGATCAACTCTGAAGTCAACGTGATCAAGGGTTGGGCCTCGATGAATGGCATCGTTGGCGATCTGAGCTATCTTGATGCGTATGCGAGTGGCAGCAAGACAGGCGGTGTGAATGCGCCGGCTTCTGCGCCCGCCCCGGCAACTATTACGGCAGGTGATACAGGTGGTGATTGAATATGACCGCCAGTGAATTGGTCCTTCAGTCGCTTGCAATGGCGTATCCCGACCTTTCGCCAGGGGAACTCCGGGCAATTCTTTCCGAGTGGGACGTCATTCCCTATGAGCAGGACGGCGAACTCGTCGGGGCGGCCTGCATGAAGGGCACTGAGTTTCACTGCCTCACCCTGCCGCAGTTTCAACTGCGCCGCGAGGAAATGCGCGATTTTGCCCGGCCTCTGTTTGAGCGCTACGGCGTACTGACCACGCGACTGCAGCACGGCGATACCGCCAACCGCAGATTCAATCGCCTGTTCGGCTTCAAGGAGACTTGGGCCGATGACAGGTTCCGATATTTCGAGATGGCCGAACTACCATTCGGCAAGGAGCAAGCATGCCAGCAATAGCAATTGTCGGGGCCGGGATGTCCATCAGCGCTGGCGTTGCTGCTGGCGTTACCACCTTGATTGGTGGGCTGCAGGTGGCAGCCGGGGTGCTGACCCTTGCCGGGGCAGTGACGGGCAACAAGAAACTGATGATCCTCGGGTCCATTGCGAGCTTGGGGGCTGGCGTAGCTGGATGGGCCGGGGCTGCTGACGCGGCTGGTT
>CAZKPN010000017.1:0-59522 GCA_964554655.1 uncultured Aquabacterium sp.
CTTGCCAGGTCGAGACATAGGTGAAGTCCGACATCCAAAGCTGATTGGGGCGATCGGCCTTGAACTGCCGATTGACTCGGTCCAGCGGGCATGGCGCCTTGCTGTCGCCGATCGTCGTGCGCACCACCTTGCCGCGCATCACGCCACGCAGCCCCTTGCGTCGCATCAGCCGCTCGACGGTGCAACGTGCCACGGCCGTGCCTTCCCGTCCCAGCTGTCGCCACACCTTGTCGGCGCCATAGACCTGCATATTGGCCTGTCAGACGTCCTGGATCTGAGGCGCCAGAACCTCATCGGGTTTGGCTCTGTCGCAGCGCTTGCTCGGATCACGTTGTTGGGCCGCAGAACCCGCATAAAGCCTAAGTTCCTGGCGGAAGCGGTGTCCGCCGGAATCGAACTCCAAGTAGTCTCACGTCGCATCAACAACCAATCGCTCCCATAGGAAAAACTGGATTCTGTTGACTCACGATGCATCACCCAATATCATCCAATCACACCACTGTTGTGGGGATGAATGTGGGAGATGGCAGAAGTGCCCAAGAAAGCGAAGGAACTGAGTGCCCTTGAGGTGTCTCGATTGACCCAGCCAGGGCGGTACGCCGTGGGCGTAGTCGATGGCCTTCACCTGGATGTCACCGGCGTTGGGGCTCGAAGCTGGGTATTGCGGATCATGGTCGGGGGCAAGCGCTGCGACATGGGCTTGGGAGGATTTCCAGCCGTCACCCTGGCTGGCGCAAGGGACGCCGCCCGCGAGGCCCGGGCCAAGGTGAGGGCTGGCATTCACCCCCTGGAAGAGGCGCGCGCCGCCAAAAGCCTGCTCAGAAGCTCCCAGCTTGCCGCCATGACCTTCAAGGAGTGTGGCCAGGCCTACATCCAGGCGCACGAGTCCGGCTGGCGAAATGCCAAGCACGCCCAGCAGTGGACCAACACCCTGGAGACCTACGCTTACCCTCACCTCGGGCCAATGCAGGTCAGGGGCATTGCGCTTCCCCACATCCTGGCTGTGCTGGAACCGATTTGGAAGACCAAGACGGAAACCGCCTCCCGTTTGCGCGGCCGGCTGGAATCGGTGCTGGATTGGGCCACTGCCCGGGGCTACCGCGAAGGGCTGAACCCTGCACGCTGGCGCGGCCACCTGGACAAGCTCTTGGCCAAGCCCGGCAAGATCGCCAAGACCGAACACCACGCCGCCCTGCCCGTCGCGGCCATGGGCGCGTTCATGGCAGATCTGCGCAAACAAGCCGGCATGGGTGCCAAAGCTTTGGAGTTCACCATCCTGACCGCCGCCCGGTCTGGCGAAGTGCGAGGAGCCACCCTGGACGAGATCGACCTGGACGCCGCCACCTGGATCATCCCTGGCGAGCGCATGAAGGCGGGCAAGGAGCATCGCGTGCCTCTCTGTCAGGAAGCCGTTGACCTGCTCAAGACCCTGCCCCGCTTCGCCGGGTCCAATCTGTTGTTCACAGCACCGCGCGGTGGCCAGTTGTCGGACATGACGCTGACGGCCGTGCTTCGGCGCATGAAGGTGGATGCCGTGCCCCATGGCTTCCGCTCAACCTTCCGCGACTGGGCAGCCGAGCGCACCAACTACCCGCGCGAGCTGGCCGAAATGGCACTGGCACACACCATCGGCGACAAGGTGGAAGCTGCCTACCGCCGCGGCGACATGTTCGAAAAGCGGCATCGAATGATGGCCGAGTGGGCCAAGTTCTGCGCAACCGTTGCGAACAAGGGCGATGTGATCCCGATGAACAGGGGTCGAGCATAATGGTCGTTGACACCATAACAATATATGGCTAAAGTGACCATACAAAAAGCAGAACGGATCTTCTCGGACAAAACCGTGCTGCCCGATGGCGGCATTGTCGAAATGGTGATCTGGCGGGTACCGCAACCGGTCCCGCCCACCACGCACGGACTGAAGTACCGGTTGTTCTATGGCGTGGACGGGGAGCGCATCGTGGGGTACGACAACGAGCGCGGCAAGGGCGATCACAAGCACGTCAATGGCCGTGAAAGCCTGTATCGCTTCGTGAGCGTGGAAAAGCTGGTGGCTGACTTCCTGGCCGACGTTGAAAAGGCAAGAACATGAGCAAGACACAGCAAAACGCCAAAGTGCAGGTGCACGTGGACAGCCTGCAGGGTATGGGCAAGCGCTTTACCGATGCGTGGAAGCGTGCCGAGAAAAGCCAGCCCGTCCATGAGACCCACATCACCTTCCTGGACATCGATGCCATGGTGTCCACCCTCTCGCCCCGGCGCCTGGAGTTGCTGCGCCATGTGCGCCAGCACGGCGCCACCAACACCCGCGAGCTGTCCACCGCCATCGGCCGTGATTACAAGAACGTGCACCAGGACGTGGCCGCGCTGGAGGCCGTGGGCCTGCTGATCCGCGATGGGCGCAAGCTGTCGGCGCCTTGGGATGAAGTTCAAGCCAGCGTGACGCTGGCACCCGCCGCCTGAGGTCCAGGCCTGGCGCCTCGGCAGTTCCGAGGCAATAGCGGACCCGCAAGGTGGTGGAACACCAAACGGGCCCTGACCATCAACCACCTACCAAAGAGGTGAATATGGCTTCCGCCACTGTACACAAACTGCCAGAGTCAGAGCCCGCCGATTCAAACGAATGCATTCTGCAAGCACATGCATTGCTGCATGTGCTCCTGCGAAATTACGGCGGTGAAGTCGCCGCAAATGATCGGCCCCAAGATCAGGATGTCTTCCGAGCTCTGGGGATCACGACTCGCCTTTTGGAGACCTGCATCGAACAACTTGAAATGCCCGGGATGGCCGATTCACAAGTCCATCTTGAAGATGCCGTGGCAATACTCAAGATCACAATGGCGGGCTCCTTTATTCGAGCTGATGAAAGCTACTCCGGCCGGATCACGCAAGCGCACTGCGATGACATCGTCACCAATGCAATATGGGCCGCTTCATCACTTGTCGGTAAGGCCCGGAACGCCTCGGCGGACCTGCTGTAAAGCGACTCAAGGCAAGGGGTAGGAGCCTTGCCTTGGGTCTGACCACAACGCACACACCTGAAAGGACGTGCACCATGGCTGATTTCAAGTTTCCCACAAACAACCCCAGCAAAACGGAGTTCAGCAGTGACGCCATTGACCGCCTCACGACTCGATTAGCCCAAATACAAGGACTGGCAAGCTGCCTTACTGTGCTTGGGCACCCGGATGCAGAGAGTAGCGGCCATGAACTCGCAGATGAGGCCTTGCCAATGTTGGGGACCGTGATCAGAGACCTCGCCGACGACGCGAAAGTGGCCGCTGATGCCTTGTGGGATCAATCGTCAGGACTCTATTCAGCGCTGGGAAAGCGCCACAAGGTGGCAGCATGATGAGCAAAAACGGCTCGGCGGCAAATGGTGAGAAGCACATCACTGATCACCTGCTGGTTGCCTCCGACAGGTGGCATGACTTCTACCAGGGCACGGCCGAAGAGCTTGTGAACGCTGGCCTTGCCGGCACACATGAACTCCCTGGCCAGCCGGGAGGACCAAAAGTCCAAGTGACGATCAAATCCGAAACCCCGGGTTCACACTCATCGGACCCTGGCGCCAGAATAATTCGAAAGAAGGGGCGGCAGCGATACGAAATCAAGGTGGCAATTTCGGCTGAAGAGCACGCACGCAGATATGCGCTGGAGACACAGCACCGCGAGAAAGCTGCGGCGGCGACCAGAGCCCTCCAGTTGCGCTGTGAAATCGAAGCGAACATCAGGGCCGTGGGTATCCACAAGGAAGAGCTTTCATGGCCAGATTTTCAACTGGCCCAAAAAGCGCGAATTGGATTGGCGAGCGCAATCGAGATTCACGAGCGTTGGAAAGCCGGGGCAATTGCCGAATTGGCCACGTTGACTACCGAGATTCCGCGTGACCCTGCAGCTCGTTCGCTGACCCTTGTGTATAGCGCTGGTAGGACGCCAACTTGAGCGCCGCCCAGGCTCCAAACACACCCCGCATTCCCAAAGCTGTTTTGGGTCCAGGCCGCGGCCATTGATCGCAGCACAGGGTCTGCATAATGCCCTTGCCCCAGCTAGGCCCGCGAACCGAAGAGCGGGACACCTTCACCCGCCTGCTGGAGCTTCTCATTGAAGGGTGCCTTGAAGTGGGCGCGGCAATGGATTTTTCACCTTGGGACTGGGCCAGCACCTTTCCGTTACATGAAGCTGCTTGCTTAATAGCTGGCGTCATTCCGCTATCAAAGAATTTTCCACACCCCTCAGAACTTCCGCCTCAAGCCAGGCCCGTATACCGCGAACTTGTCCAAGCCTATGCAAGATGGGTGTTTTGGATGCGGTCTTACGGAGAGCGTGGTTTTCCAGTACTACCTCCAGGCTCGACAATGCTTAAGGGGCGTACTGGTCCAGGCATAGCGCATCCCAGGCTTCCAAATCCCATCACAACACTTCCGGGCGAAATCATTCGCCGTAGTGAGCTGCACCGCTGGGTCAAAGCAATGGGCTTTCCATCTGCCTATCAGTTCCAGCCACATGGAAATGTCAAAGCCCACGAGCAAGCATTACTTCCAGTACAAGCCGAATCGGTGCAGCCAGCGCCAACGACAGGTCAGGCTGGCCAGGAAGATTTGCCGAAGATGGCCAAAAGTGAGTCGACGAATGATCGTCGCACGCGCAGGCTGCGAGAGCTGAGAAACTCGGGTGGCAGCTGCACCGAAGTTTCCGGGGAGTGGCGCATCACTTCCGCACGTGGATTCATTGCGTCCATGGCCAAAAGAGAAAAAGCTGATGGGCGCCCCATGAGCGATCCCAGCGACCTGCGCAAGGACATAAAGCGGGCCGCAATGAATGAAAGAAGCGGGCTTCCAGGGGGCAAAGGCAGTAGCGCCTTCAACCAGTAACGCATTCAGGGACTCCCTGAAACTCCCTGAATTGTGCGATACCCGCCCTATGAGATGGACTCCCTGAAACATCAGGGACTTGACTAGGGACCATCCCGATTTTGAATAGTCCGTGTCGTTCACTTCTTTTCGAGAAACGACACGCCATGAGCACCAACCCCGTCTCAACCCACAATGGGCTGCCCTCAACAGGCTTTCTCCGCCAGTCTCAACTGATCGGAGAACCTGCGGTATCGCCTGAACAGGCCGAAGCCAACCGACTGCGCGGCAAGGGCCCCCGCCGCCCTCGCCCGGGCCGCGTTGGCATCATCCCTTGGTCATCGGCCACCTTGTGGCGCAAGGTCTCACGCCGCGAGTTCGTTGCACCCGTGAAGCTTTCCGAAGGCGTTACCGCGTGGCCCGTGGAAGCCGTGCGTGCCTGGTTGCAGTCCAAGCAAGCGGCTTGATGGAGAAGTGCCATGAAGCCCTCCAAGAACGCCCGCAAGGGCGGCGCCCCTGCGCCTAAAAATGGCGAGGGCCCTGGTACGCGACACACCAGAGCCCTCAAGATCAATCGCAAAAACAAGCACGCTCATGATAACGGCAGCCTGACAAATGGCAAGCAGTCGGTGCCTGCAAAGGTCGCGCCTCGACCCAGGGCCGCCAAGACCATCGACTCCCGCACGGCCGTTCTTGCCAAAGCGCGCCAGACGCGAATCGCCAAGGCCATTGAAGTCACAAGCCCCGAGCGCATCGCAGAACTGCACGCCATCCGAGATGCCTACCCCGGCAACTCCGTTCAGGTTCAATGCGAGAGGTTGCTGGCCATGATCAAGCAGACCGGCCACATCTCGACATTTGAAGCGATGCGGTACGGCGATGTTTTCGATCCCCGCGCGCGCAAGCTCAATCTCAAGAAGCTGGGCCATGCCATTGATATGGTCTGGCGTTGGGTCACCACGGAAAGCGGCGATCTTCATCGAGTTGGCGTGTATTTCATGTCCACCGAAGTGGACTCATCACCGAGCCGACAGCACGACCTGTTCCTCGGAACATCCATGGCCCACCCTGGTTGCGAGACGGCGGAGGTGCGCACATGAGCGCCGCCCTCGACCAAACCGCCCGGGCACTGGGCGAGAAGATGACCACCTTCCAGCGCCTTGAGCAAAGGTTTGCGGCAAAGGGCTGGCGCCTCGACCGGTTGTCCGGCGATGCCCTGCAGGTCACCATTCCCAAGTGGGGCATGAGCCGCACGCTGCAGGACCTTCGGGCGGCGCAAGTGCTGTTGCGCCAGATCGGCGGAGGTGCCTGATGGCCCGCATTCGCACAATCAAGCCTGACTTCTTCAGGCATGAAGGCCTGTACGAAGCCGAGCGCGAAACCGGCCTGCCATTGCGCATGGCCTTCGCTGGAATCTGGACTGCCGCCGACCGGGAAGGCCGCTTCAAATGGCTTCCCCGACAGTTGAAGCTCGACGCTCTTCCCTTTGATGAAGTTGACTTCTCACGCGTGATGGACGCGTTGGCCGCGCGTGGTCATTTGATCAAGTACGAGGTCGATGGCAAGGTTTATGGAGCCATCCCGTCATGGCGCGTTCACCAGGTCATCAACAACCGCGAGGCCGCGTCAGAACTCCCTGCGCCCCCAGGAGATTCAACGCGTGAAGCACGCGTGGCCGACGCGTCAGGCACGCCTCTTGTGCGTGCACCAGTGGAAGGGAAAGGAAAGGAAGGGAAGGAGATGGACGACGCGTCGCCAACGCGCGTCGCGCCGCCTCTGGCTGACGCATCCCTCGCCGCCCCGAAGTCGTCAAAGGCTAGGAAGCCGCTCAAGACCAAGATGCCCGAAGGCTTCGCTGCCAGCGGTGCGGTAACGGCTTGGGCGGCCAGGAAAGGCTTTGCCCACCTCGACACCCACCTCGAATCGTTCAAGGCCAAGGTGGCAGCCAACGGCTATGCCTACGTCGATTGGGACTCGGCCTTCATGGAGGCCATCCGCCAAGACTGGGCTGGCGTCCGATCGCGCCGTGGTGCACCGCCTGCTGCCAATGCAACGCCATGGGATGGCGCCCGATGAGCGCCCACCTGCCAATACCGCAAGGTGCATGGCCCATCGCACAGGCTCGCCAGCAAAGCCTAAAGCCCGCTGACGGCATTTTGGTGAGCTTCGTAGGCCCTACCCCTTGGGACGCCCATCACGTGTTCCCGGAAAGCGGCAAACGCTACGACTGGTCTTGGGCCGCTGGCCTCGAAATCCACGTGGTGGTGAAGCCTGGCATCGATGCAACCGACGCCATCAACAGCCTGTACGACCCCTTCAACACCCAAACGCTGCTGGGCTTGATCGACATCGAGCGCAAGCAGGTGTCCTACGTTTGTGCCCTTCTGCCTGAGCCCGTTCTGTGGCCACGCCGGTATGTCGGCGACTTCTTCCCGGAAACAACCCCATGAAACTGATCGCAGAAAACACCATCCGCTTGGCCGACTACATCAAGGCGCCGGCCTTCGCGCCAAAGATCCGCCCGGCATCGGATTTCAAGGGGGAGGTCGTGGCGCACCTGAACCCTGTGAAATCAGGCCCACGGCATCCAACCATGCTGTCGACCAAGGCCCATGGCTTGATCGAGTTCCGCCCAGGTGAGATCACTTGCTGGGCCGGGTACAACGGCGCACGCAAGTCCATGTTCACCAGCCAGGTGGCCCTTGACCTGGCGGTGCAACGCCAGCGGGTGCTCATCGTGTCGTTGGAGATGGCCCCGGCCGCCACCATGGCGCGCATGGTCCGCCAAGCCACCGGTGGGGCTGCGCCAGACATCACAAGCATCGACGCCTTCCACCGCTGGACGGATGACCGGCTTTGGCTGTTCGATCACGTCGGCCGCCTTGATGTCACCACCATGCTGGCGCTCTGCCGGTACTTTGCGCAGGAGATGCGGGGGCAGCACGTCTTCATCGACTCCATGCTCATGATCTGCGACAGCGAAGAGCGCTTGGACGAGCAAAAGCAGTTCGTCACCAATTTGTGCCGCCTGGCGCAAGAGACCGATCTGCACGTGCACCTGATCACGCACTGCCGCAAACCGCAAACAGGCTCAGAGGACAAGCCGCCCACCAAGTACGACATCCGTGGTGCTGGCGCCATCTCTGACCAGGCCCACAACGTCATGATGTGCTGGGCCAACAAGGCCAAGAAAGCCAAGCTCGACGCCAACCCCTTGGACCTGCTCACGCGGGATGAGCCTGACGCCCTGATCAGTTGCGAGAAGCAGCGCAACGGCGCATGGGAAGGCCGGCTGCGCTTCTGGTTCGATGAAGCCAGCCTGCGCTTTTGTGATGACCGCATCAGTCCTGTACAGCCCTACGCCCTCAGTAACGGAGCCAATCAATGAACACCAACACCCCGCCCAAGCGCAGCAGCTCGCAGATCGTCTTCGACGCCGTGGTGGACCTGCACGCCGCCAACCAAACCGTCAACCGAGAAGCATTGGTCCAGGTTACGGGGCTCAAACTGACCATCGTTGACGACCGCATTGCCACCCTGGTGGACGAGGGCCGGGTGCACCGCGTAAGGGTGGGTGTCTTCGTACCCAATGACACGCCACCACCTGCGCGCACGATCACCACGACCATCCAGCCATGGGGCTGGGTGAGGCTGCAGATCGGCGACGAAATCCTGAACCTGACGCCCACAGAAGCGCAGACGGTCGGACGAGCACTGGCCGGCCACGCAAGCAACCTTGTTGGCATCCAGGCCAGTCGAGAGACCGTGACCAGCTCTAAGGATGACAGTTCATTCCCACCGGCAAACGACCATGACGGGCATAGTTTCTTGCCCAGTAAGCGCGTGCATGAGAACCCCTGAATCGAGTGCCGCAACCTTACAAAACCTAACATTGGGGCAAGAGGCAAACACATCCAGGTCAGGGCCTGTAGGGTTTGCTGACACCGGCCCTGGCACGAAGAATCGCGGTACGCGATTTTTAAGGACAAGCCATGTACGGATTCAATTCAGCGGCAGCACAGCAGGCGTTACAGCAGGCCGCCAAGAACTCTGCTGTGCGCGGCTTCACCCCACGCCAAGGGCGGGACAAGGCAGCGACTGGCGCCGTGCGCGGGCCAGGCACTGGCACATCTGACTCCATCGAAACCGAAGTGCCCGAAGGCACGTTCATCATGCCGGCCGACTCGACCGCCCAGATCGGCGAGCAGGCGCTGCAAGGCATGGGCATGGGCATGGGCAAGGCCAACGTGCCGGTGAACCTGAGCAATGGCGAGTTCTCCATGCCGCCCGAGCAGGTCCATGCGGTCGGCGTGCAGGCGCTGGAGCAAATGAAGGGCGCCACACATACCCAGGTGCCAGACCAGAACCATGCCCGAGGCTTCAAGCCGCAAATGTTCTTTGCCAATGGCGGCCCGGTATCAGGACTCCATGTTTCTGAGCGCCCCTGGATGCCTCAGGATGAGCGAACATTCAACCGGATTCCGAGCCAAGGCAATCCCAACGTATCGACCGAGCGCATTGCTGAACTTCGCGCAGCGCGGGCACCTGGCGGTGCTGCTGCCGGCCCGGCTACGGCGCCCCCATCCATTGAGCCCGCGAGCCCTGGCGTCGGCAGACCAGCAGGCTTTGCGGCCAATGCCTCTGGTCGCCTGGGGCAGGGATTCAAGGCATTCACTGGTATCAGCCCAGACGCTGGTGCCGGAGCGCCCAGCGCGGTATCCAAGGCTGCGGGCGCTGTTGGTCGTGTTGGCGCGAGCGCGCTGAGCAAGGCTGGCCGACTGGCTGCACCACTGGCGGTGGCCAGCGAAGGCTTTGACGTCGCCAAGGTCGCACTGGACCCAAACGCTTCGGGCCTCGACGTCGCAACTCAAGCAGCTCAAGGCGCCGGGCGCCTGGGTGCAGCCGGACTGGGCGCTGCCGCTGGCGCAACGCTTGGAAGCGTCGTTCCAGTTGTCGGCACTGCGATTGGCGGCATGGCTGGTGGGCTGGCTGGCTATCTTGGTGCCGACAAGATGATCGAGTCGGGCCGAGCTGCCCTTGGATCTGACCCGCGAGCGCCCGCCGATCGCGCAATCCCTCCAAGTGCTGCGGCTCCAGCCATTGGGTCCGTAGCGGCTGGACCAGCAACGCCTGGCCAGATCCCCAGCTACCCATCATTCAATGCCTTGCGCGCCACCTTGAACAACAGCCCAGCACGCGGCCTCACGCCCGGCGGTGCTCTGCCAGCGCCCAACGATGCCAACAACGTCACCCGGGTGGGCAATTCCTATTCTGGCCAGGACATCACCCAGGGCTTCACGGTCAACGGCCGCGCACCTGGTGCTGGTGGTGGCCAGCCCAGCGCGCAAAGCCAGGTTGCGGCCCAGGGCCTGTCGGATCGCTACGCCGCCGAAGCCCAGGCCAACCCTGGTGCGCAGGCCGTGGGCTTCCAGCCTGGTGGCGGCGCGATCGGCATCAATGGCGGTGGTGTTGGTGGCCCGGCCAGCGCGGACAAGTTCCGTGCCCAGGTTGCCCAGTCGAATGCCCAGACCGCCATCCGCGACGGCTTGAGCAGTGGCAACTCCCGTGTGCGTGCTGCTGCCATGCAGGCGATGACCGCGCTGCAAGGCGATGCTACCCAGCTGGAAGGCTTGGGGATGCGCGAGGCGGGCGAGAACCAGCGCACCAACGTCCGTGACGCTGGCGAGACCGGCCGCACCGCAATGCGCGACACCGGCGAAACGGCCCGCACCGTCATGCGCGAGTCCGGCGACGACCGCCGGGCAGGTGCTGCCAACCAGATTGCCAATGGCCGCCTGGACCTGGAGCGCACCGCCCAAGGCCTCCAGTCCCGTGCAGCCGCGCGTCAGGAGCAGTTGCAAGCGCAGTACGACGCGGCAAACACCCCAGAGCAGAAGGCCGCCATCGTCAAGCGCATTCAAGACCTATCAGGCAAGGACGCCGGCGGCTCATGGAAGGCCGTGGCCCTGCAAGGCGGCACCGACGCAAATGGCAACCGCACCGAGGGCGTGCTGGCCGCTGTCAACGAACGCACTGGCGAAGTGAAGCGCTTGGACAGCCCGCAACAGGCCCAGGCCAAACGCCCTGTAGGCTTGCGATCTACGGTCAAAGGCGATACGGCTGTTTGGGACGGCACCCAGTGGATCCCAGAATAGGTAGGCAGGCTGCAAAAAATGGGCGCCATGTATGAGCCTGATGCTGTGTGGTGATCTACTGCCCACAGCTACAAACCTACTTCCAAGCCGCCGCGCGACAACCTGACAAAACCTGACATTCAGGGTGCGATCGCGAAGCCACGGGACCAGGCCGAAAAACTGGTTAACAAGGCCCTGGTTAACAGGCCGGTTAACACGTAACCATTGCCGTAACCATCGCTTCTGAGTGGCCCTCAGGAGCTACAACAAAGCCAAATCCTTGGCTTGTATTTCTTGGTACGCATAAAGCCGGTACGCACCAAGTACGCACAGAAACAATGCCTGCGGGGTCACTGCGGCGACCTGGAATTGGAACGCTCGGCGTGCGCTCTTGGCCCAGTGAGTCGCAGGGCATACTGTCCGCTCAATATTTGAAGGGGTGGAAGTGAGAGCAAGCCTGATCTTGATACTGAGCTTTTTTGCAGTCGCAGCAAATGCCCAAGTCTACAAATGCAAGGACGCTCAGGGGCGCAGCGCCTACTCCGACTCACCTTGTGAATTTCAGGCCAAGTCCGTCGATCCCAGGCTGCTTCAGTCAAATACGATTGATGCCTCTGGCGGCCGAAGGCAGGTAAGAATGGCTCAAGAGGAACGTGGCGAAGCGCTATATGGCCAGTCACAGTCGGAGCCAGCACCTCGCAACTACCCCCAGAACGGACAAAGCACCGTTTGCCCAACCGAGCAGGCCATCAAAAACCTTGAGACTTCGGCCAACAGCATTGCATATCGGAGCAAAGACAAGCGCGATGAACTGGAGTTTCTGCGAGCAGAAATTCGGCGTGCACGTTCTTGCTCCAAAGAAGGTGGGAGCTACACCTCGCAGGACTGGCAGCGCGTCAAAGAAAGCCAGGCGGCACAGGGCAACCTGACGGCCGGCAGCCGCCAAGCCGCCCGGGCCACGGCCGAAGCCGTTCACTCGAACGCATCATCAAATCGCGAACAGGACCGTATGCTGATCGACAGGCAGATCCGTGCTCAGCGCGCGGCTGATGAGGAAAACGAGAGGGAGCGCCGCCACGCGATCGCTGCCGCCGCAATGAACAGCGGACCCAAATCCATCACCCATTGCAACCAGTTTTCTTGCACGGACAGTGCGGGGAACAGGTATGACCGCGGCGTCACCGGCAACCTCACTCGACGTGATGGCAAGCGCTGCCAAGTCACCGGCAACTCTCAAGTCAACTGCTGGTAGCGATGCTTGCACCGCTGAAAAAAATGACATGGCGCCCCTCCGAGCCAGTCCATCAAAGTAGGTCCGGGTCTGGTATCGGTGCGGTAGAAGAGGCGCTTGGTCTGCGACCTGAATTGGGAGTTGATCCCCACAATTCGTTCCAGTAGGCCATCGGATCGCCCGTCTCGGCCTCCTGCTGGGCCGCCCTCTTCGCGTAGAAGGGCACGCAGGACAGCTGATCTCGCAAGAGTGGCGCCTCCAGCGCGCGCCTTTGCTCCAAGTCCAGATTCTGCAAGCGACGCAATTGCGCTTCTGGTGAGTTCTCGGCCAGTGGGGTCGCTGCACTATCTGGTGACGGGATTGAAGGTGATGGCATCGTGATGCGGATTATCACGTCCTGACCGCCAGTGGTTAGCGCCGAAGTTAGCGCCAAATCCACAAGGCTTACTCAAGTCAACGACAGGCATCAGTCGGCCCAGACAATGCCCCAAGAGTCCCAAGGGCCGCTCAGAAGGGGCTCATGAGGCCCCTGGTACAACAACACGCCGCTTCTTGACCGTCACCACGACGGCCGCGCGCTGCTCGGTGGTCGGCTGGCGCACCACCGGCGCCCGCACTATGGCCGGCTTGGCAGACCGCAGCAGGTTGTCGATGCGGCTCTTGTTCAGCGTCTGGCGCATGTCGCCATTGACCTGCAGGTAGTTGCCGTCCGGGTCTTTGGCCAGCGCGCCGATCTCGATGCCGCGCCGGATGGTGCCCAGGAACTCCAGGTCATCGCGTGGAAAGGCAAAGCGGTGCCAATCCTCGCCCAGGATCACCTGGTTGTTGTTGCCTTTGTGCTTCTTGGGAGAAGGCTTCATGTACTTCTGACTCTCGGCGGCGCACAGGTGACAGATGTCGCTCGCTTGATGGATTCACTCGCCCGGGCTGTGGAATCGCTTGTTTTTCTATTGGCTTGAATATCGGTACCGCTGGCGGTATCGCGCAGGTATGAACCCCAGAAGCAAAAAACCCCAACCAATGGTCAGGGTCTATTGCATCACAGCGTCTCATGCAACCACGTTGCGGGTTGTGGGGATCGATGTGGGGAAGGCTTCTAAATCGCCCTGGAACCCGCATAAAGCCTAGGTTCCTGGCGGAAGCGGTGAGATTCGAACTCACGGTAAGGTCGCCCCTACGCTAGTTTTCAAGACTAGAGCCTTAAACCACTCGGCCACACTTCCTTGGAGGGGTGCATTGTAAGCCAAGCCAAACCCTACTTTCCAGGCTTTTGCGCCTGCGGGCAATCGATCTGGATCAACTCGCGCCGGGCGCCGTCAATGCGCACCGCACTCAGTTGCCCACCCCACACGCACCCTGTGTCCAGCGACAGCAATGTGTCGGTGTTGATCAAGCCCAACGTGGACCAATGCCCGAAAGCCACCGGTGTGCCCTCGGTGCGCCGCCCCGGCAACTTGAACCAGGGCGAAAACCCATCCGGCGCCTCGCCCGCCCCGTCTTTGGTGGCAAATTCCATCGTGCCATCGGCCGCGCAGAATCGCAGGCGCGTCAGGCTGTTGACAATGCAGCGCCACCGATCCGGGCCTTGCAAATCGTCTTGCCAGCGGTTGGGCTGGACGCCATACATGACGTTCAAGAAATCGCCAACGTCGGGGCTTTGCAACATCGCTTCAACCTCACCCGCCAAGGCGACCGTTTGGGCCGCATCCCACTGGGGCACCACGCCTGCGTGCACCATCAGCCACCCGTGCTCCCAGACCGCCAAACGCTGGAGCCGCAGCCAATTGAGCCAATCATCGCGGTCGGGGGCTAACAAAATACTGTCCAGGGTGTCGCTTCTGTGCGGTTTGCGCACGCCATGCGCCACGGCCAGCAGGTGTAGATCGTGGTTGCCCAGCAGGCAAACCGCCGAATCACCCAGGCTGCGCAGCCTTTTCAGCACCCCCAAGGAGTCCGGCCCGCGGTTCACCAAGTCGCCCAAAAGGTAGAGCCGATCCCGCGAGGGAGAGAAGTCAATCGTGGCCAGCAACCGCTCAAGAGGGTCACAACAGCCTTGCAAGTCGCCAACGAGATAGATCATGGCACCGATTCTGCTACGCTTCGGCGATGAAAATTGATGGCCCGGCAATGCCCGGCGCCCCACATGGACGTTGCGCTTTTAATTTTTCTGACCATTCTCAACGGCTTGTTTGCCATGTCAGAGATGGCCCTGGCCGCCAGCCGCAAGGCACGGCTGCAGGTGATGGCTGAAACCGGCGATGCCGGCGCCAAGGTGGCCATGGAGTTGCATGACAACCCAACCCAGTTCTTGTCGACTGTACAAATTGGCATCACCTCGATCGGGGTGCTGAACGGTATCGTGGGTGATGCCGCGTTTTCCGGTGGCTTGTCGGTGTGGCTGCAAGCCCAGTTTCACCTCAGCGAAAAGGTTTCGGCCATCACCGCCACCGGTCTGGTGGTGATGATCATCACCTTCATCACGATCATTTTTGGCGAGTTGGTGCCCAAGCGTGTGGGCCAGATGTACCCGGAGCCCGTGGCCCGCTTGGTGGCACGGCCCATGAAGTGGCTTTCACGCCTGACCAAACCCTTTGTGCACCTGTTGACTGCCTGCACCGAAGGCCTGCTGAAGCTGATGGGCGTGCACGACACCGGCGGCAGAGGGGTGACCGAAGAAGAAATCAACGCCAGCCTGGAAGAAGGCCTGGACGCTGGCGTGATCGAAGCCAATGAGCACCAGATGGTGCGCAATGTGTTCCGCCTGGACGACCGGCAAGTGGGCTCGATGATGATTCCGCGTAGCGACATCGCCTGGCTGAACCTCGAAGCGTCGATGAAACAGAACCTGGCGATCATCGCGCTGCACGGTCATTCACGCTACCCAGTGTGCCGGGGCGGCCTGGACGACGTGGTGGGCGTGATCACCGCGCAGCAGTTGTTGCACCAGATCACCCAGGGTTTGAGCAATGACCTCTCGCAAGGCTTGCAGCCGGCGGTGTTCGTGCCAGAGACCTTGTCGGGCATGGAGCTGTTGGATCATTTCCGCGCATCATCGGTGCAGATGGTGTTCGTGGTGGACGAGTACGGTGAAGTGCAAGGCGTGATCACCTTGCGCGATGTGCTGGAAGCCATCACCGGCGAGTTCACCACGCCGCAAGACGAGAACAGCTGGGCGGTTCAACGGGCGGATGGCTCGTGGCTGGTCGATGGCCTGATCCCGGTGCCTGAGTTGAAGGACCGGCTGGGCTTCAAGGCGCTGCCCGATGAGGACCGGGGCCGCTACAACACGCTGGCCGGCATGGTGATGATGCTGCTGGGCCGCTTGCCGCAAACCACCGACACCGTCGAGTGGGACGGCTGGCGTTTCGAGGTGGTGGACATGGATGGCAAGCGCATCGACAAGCTGCTGGCGTCGCCCCTGCCTGAAGAAGAGCTTCAGTCCCAGTAGTGCCTGGAGCGCTGGCGCCAGCATTCGCCCAGGCGAAGGTGCTGTGCGGTATCCAGCTTGAGCGCGTGAGGTTGTGCCAGCAGTGCTTCGCTGCTGTTCCACAAGAATGCACCACAGGCGGGCGTGGCGACGCGTGACAAGCCCAGCTCGTCGTAGCGGGCCACCACCTCGGGCGATGGATGGCCGTAGCCATTGCGCCGGCCCACCTGGATCACGGCCTGTGTCGGGCGCACCGCCTGCAGGAACGCCTCGGTGGAGGAGGTTTTGCTGCCGTGGTGGGGCACGATCAGGACCGTGCTGTGCAGACTTGCAGCAGACCCTCCCCCCGATGATCGAGCACGCGCCACCACATCGGCTTCTTCCTGGGTTTCGATGTCACCGGCCAGGAGCACGCTGGCGGCCTCGCGCCCGGGCAAGGCTTTGGCCTGAATCCGTACCGCGCAGGACAAGGCATTGGGCGAAAGCTCAGCACGGCGCTCATAGTCTTCAGCGCGGGGATGCAGAACGGTGAAATCGACGCCATCCCATTGCCAATGCTGGCCCGCCTCGCACCGACGATGACGCAAAGGCTCGCCGTCCACCATGGTCTGGCGCAAGGGATGCTCGTCTTCAAGGGATGAGCGCAACAGCGTCACCGGCACTTCACGCACGACCGAGGCTGCGCCGCCCACGTGGTCGGCATCGCGGTGGCTGATGATCAATTCGTCGAGCTGGGTCACGCCCAAGGCCACCAGCAAGGGCACCACCACGCGCTGGCCAGCATCGCTTTGGTCGCCCACCTTGGGGCCGGCATCGAACACCAGGGCGTGCCGCGCCGTGCGCACCAGCACCGAGGTGCCCTGCCCCACATCCGCCGCCACCACGCTGAACTGGCCAGGCACCGGCGGCGGCACGAGTGACCATTGGCCGGGCAAGAACAGCAGCAACAGCAAAGCTGGCAGACCTGCCAGGCGCCAGCGCCAGGGCACGGGCAGCACCAAGGCCGCTGCCGCCAGGACCACCAAAACCGACAAGCCAGTGGGTAGCATGGGCACATGGGCGGACGCCCACGACCAATGGGCCATCCAGGCCAGCACTTTGACAGTCATGGACACGAGCCACGCAGCCACACTCCACAAGGCAGGCCAGACGACACCGCCCAGCGCCAATGGGGTGATCAACACGGTGAACACCGGGATGGCCAGCAAGTTGGCGGCAAAGCCCACCACCGACACTTGCTGGAAAAACACAGCCGCCAGGGGCGTCAACGACAAGGTGGTCAACCACTGCGTGTGAACCATCGACCGGACCATGGTTGAGGCGCGTGCGCGCCATGATTGGCCGCCAGGCATGGCCGACTCAAGCACCGTGCCGCTGGACATGAGCACACCTACCGCGACAAATGACAACCAGAAGCCCGCTTGGCAAAAGGCCCAGGGGTCCATCAAGGTGACCACCACCGCCGCAGCCAGCCAGACCGGGGGCCATGGCCAGGGGCGGCCACCGATGCGCAACAGTGCCCACACGGCCATCATGCAGACGGTGCGTTGTGCTGGCACACCCCAACCGGCCAGCAGCGAATAAGCCGTGGCCACCAGCACGCCGCTGACCAACTGCACGACCGGCGCAGGCCAACGGTGCATCAGCCAAGGGCTGCGCCGCCACAACCGGGCCAACAGCATGCTGCCCATCCAGCCCACCATGGCAATGTGCAAGCCGCTGATGCTGATCAAATGCGCTATGGAAGTTTTGCGGAAGACATCCCAGTCTTCCCGGTCGATGGCGGACTGGTCGCCGATGCTCAATCCGGCCAGAACACCGGCCAAGCGTACATCAGGCACTTGGCGCTGGATGGATTCGCGGATGGCCTGCCTGAGCCGGTCCACCGCACCGGCCGACCACCAGTGGCTGGGCGATTGCAGCAACTGCGGCGTCTGGCCTTGCTTGGTGCGGACCGAGCCGGTTGCTCGCACGCCCTTGTCCAGCAACCAAAGTGCTGCGTCAAAACCACCGGGGTTCCCTGTGGGCACGGGTGGCTGCAAACGCACAGTCCAGCGCCAGACCTGGCCGGCTTGCACCTGGGGCATGGCATCGCCCATCCGCCAGTACAACATCACGCGGCGTGGCATGCCTTGGCCCAAAGTCTGGCCCTGAAGCACCAGACTTTGAACCGCCACATCGAATCCCAGGCTGCCACCCCGCTGGGTGGGCAGCCCCAGCACCTGCCCTTCCAGCAACAGATCCTGATCCTGCCAGGAGGCTGGCAAGGTCTGCTGCATCAGCGCATGGGCCCGCCATGTCGTGCTGCCCCAGGCCAACAAGGCACATGCCAGCCACACCAAGGGCCAAACTGCACGCCGCTGCGCTGGCTTGCTGCGCCTCAGCCAAACGCTCACCAACACCATCAGCACGGCCAAAGCGCACGCGCCCTGAGCCCAGGCCAAGGCGGCCAAGCTGGATTGCTGCAGTTGAAAAGCCACGCCAGCTACCCAGGCGGCCATGGCCATCGTCCACAGGTTCATGCGGGCCTGCAAGCGTGGCGTGGGCGGGTGTCGTGGATCATCAAGCGGTCTCAGCGGCTGCGTCTGGAAAGACGCCGATTGTTGCCGTCAACCGCACACCGGCAGGCCACACCAACAGGTGATGGACAAAGCCCCCCAGGGCTGGGTCAGTCGCGAACCGTGTCGATCGAAGAGGGCGGAGCTGGGACGACACGGCCTGGTGGCTGCCAGGCCGGCGGCATCACCACGTGCATCAAGGCTGCCTTGAGGCTGGGGGCCTTGAGCATGTCACGCCCCAACTCGATCCACGCGTCAAACTCGACCCGCAAGGGGTTGTAGCTGCGCTGGGGTTTGACCAGGCCGTAGCGGATGGGGATGTCATCGCGCTCGGCCACGTAAGTGCCAAACAGGCGGTCAAAGATGATCAGCACGCCGCCGTAGTTGGCGTCCAGGTATTGGGGATTGCTGGCGTGGTGAACGCGGTGGGCCGAGGGTGTGTTGAACACGTACTCCATCCAGCCCAGCTTGGGGATCCAGGTGGCGTGAATCCAGAATTGGTACAGCAGGTTCAAGGTCAAGGTTTGCGCCACCAGCCTGGGCTCGAAGCCCAGCCACACCAAAGGTGAAAAGAAGATGAACGTGCCCGTGAGCTTGCCGAACAGGCCAATGCGCACGGCGGCGGTCAGGTTCAACTCGTTGGGCGAGTGGTGCACCGAATGGTTGCACCAGAACCAGCGCACCCGGTGCGCCGCACGGTGAAACCAGTAATAGCAAAACTCTTGCCCCATGAACAGCAGCAGCACGGTTTGCCAGCCATCCAGTTGCAAGGTGGTCAAGCGGTGGTTCACGGCCCATTGCGTGACGGGGGTGGACAGGGCCAGGGGCACCGTGAGGTTGATGGTGATGCGCAGCACCAGGTCCAGGAAGGAAATGCCCGAGGCACGCCAGTCGTAGCGGGCCCGGCGGGACAACACCCAGGCCTCAAGCAGCGAGGCCAGCACGATGGCGGGCACCACCACGAACAACAAAATGGCGTCAATGTGGTCGAGCTGACTATTCATGGTGGGTGACCGCGCGGCTGGCCTTGTTCAAAGCACCTTGCATGGCTTGCTGCAGCGTCTCCACGCCGAACGGCTTGGGCAGCACGGCAATGCCCTCTTCGATGGCTCGGCACAACTCTTTCGTGTAACCCGTCACCAGCAGCACCGCCAGGCTGGGGTATTCACGCCGAATCATCGCCGCCAGGTCAATGCCACTGGCCTGCCCCGGCATGATGACATCGCTGATGACCAAGTCAACACTCTGGTGATGGGTCAACAGCCAAGGCTGCGCAGCATCGGCACTGCCCAGGTGGGTGACTTGGCAGCCCAGCGCACGGATCAGCTCACAAGTGGCCTCGGCCACTTCGGGGTTGTCCTCGACCAGCAGCACCCTGGCCACCAAGGGCGGCACCGAGAGCAACACGTCTTCGGGCACCGCTTCAACTGGCGTCACATCGTCCACAGGCAAGCGCATCACCACGCTGGTGCCTTCACCGTAGATCGACTTGACCACCACCTCGCCTTTGGCCTGCACGCAAAACCCGTAGACCTGACTGAGGCCCAATCCCGTGCCCTCGCCTGGCGCCTTGGTCGAGAAGAAGGGCTCGAAAATGCGCTCGCGGATGGCCTCTGGAATGCCCGTGCCGGTGTCGGCCACCACCAACTCAACGGCGGCGCCACTCAACGACGATCCTTCGGCCACCAGTTCGGCACGCCCCAGATTGCGGGAGCTGATGACCAGTTGACCACCGCTGGGCATGGCATCTCGCGCATTGATGACCAGGTTCAACAAGGCCAACTCCAACTCGGCCGGGTCCACGTGCAGCGGATGCGTGTCGGCGGCCAACTCGATGCTCAACTGCACGGAGCCGCCCAAGGTGGTTCTGAACAAATCGGACAGCGCAGGCAGGCTGTCTTGCAGCAAGACCGTTTCAGGCCTGAGGGCCTGACGACGCGAAAAGGCCAGCAGTTGCCGCGTCAGCTTGGTACCTGCCGTCACCGCCCGGTTGATGGCCCCCAAAGGCTTGCTGTCCTTGACCTCAGGGTACAACTGCCCCACCAGGTAGGCGTTGGTGTTGACTACCATCAGCAGGTTGTTGAAGTCGTGCGCCACCCCGCCGGTGAGCTGTCCCAGCGCCTCCAGCTTCTGGGAATGGCGAAGTGCTTCTTCGGCTCGCCGCCTTTGCTCGGACTCTTCCTGCAGGCGCCGCACGGCGTTCAACTCCCTGGAGGCGCGCCGCAGTGCCACCGAGGCGACGTAAGCCAGCGCCAGCCCAGCGGGAAAGGTGGCGGCGGCCAGAACCGCCAGTCGGCTTTGCCACTGCGCCAACAAAGCCGCACGGTCAATGGAGGCCGCAACGTACACCGAGTAGGGCGCCAGCCGCCTGAGCGACACCAGCGGCCCAGCATCACCGGTTTGCTCGGCGATTTCGGCCGAAAGCGTCGATTTGGCGTTGTCCTTGACCAACTTGAGGATGTCCGCTTCCAAGGTTGCCTGGCGCATGCCAGTGTCAACCGCAGGATAGCGGGCCAGAACGGTGCCATCGTCACGCATCAATCGCACGTTCAGGCCAGGTTCGGTCTCGGCCATCTTTCGGTAGAAATCAGTGAAGTACTGCGGCAGCAAAGACACGGCCACCACGCCCAGAAAGCTGCCGTCTTCACCACGCCTGCAGCGACTGACGTTGAAGAATGCCTTGCCCGTTGTCCGCCCGATGGCCAGACTGGAGACAAACCAAGTGTCCGAACGCTGCTCGCAAACAGTCAGGTAGTCCCGATCGCGAACGTTCAAGTCCTGAGGCACCGGGAACAGTCGATTGGACACCAGCGCACGACCATCCTCTCCCCATATCCAGATCGACCGGATCTGCTCCACTTCGGAGGCTGCCTGCACCAGCCTGCGATGCAGGACTTCTTCTCGGGCACGGATGGCGGACGCGGGCTGCGAGCCCAACTCATCCAGGATGAAATTGACGATGACGCCGTTGGTTTCGATGACGCGCGAGGCGTGCTCGCGCACGATGGTGGCCGCTCGGTCAACCCGTGCGTGCCCTTCCTGTAAGGTCTGGCCCCGCGTGTACCAGGCGATGCTGCAGAAGAACACCACCGGCAGGACCAGCGACATGGCGATCCACACGCGCAGCCACCACAGGGAGCCTTCAGACGGCTGCGCGGTGTCATCGTCCGCAGCGTCAGGCCGGCTCACGCCGATGAAACGCTCCAGGAAAAAGATCACCGCCAAGGCCGAGATGAAAAAAATGGCGACGTGGAGCTTGCTGGGGTGAGGATTCAGGCCAGGGATCAGCGCCCACACCGCACAGCCCAAGGCCGTCCAGATCGCCGCAGTCCGCCCGGCCACGGCCTGCACCGCAATCAGCGCGGTGAACGCCAGGACAAAAGGAACGGCATCGGCCAGCCAAGGCTGCAGCAAGGCCCGCGTGCCCATGCCCACCACCACCCCCGCCAGCACCACACCGTGCCAACGCCAGGATTTTTTTTCAGCTGAAACACTCAAGCCTTGCCTCCGATACGCCGACCGCCAGGGAATCCTTGGCAGTCTACAACCGGCCGGGTCCGCCAGGAGCGGGCTTGATCGGCCTGTGTCAACATGGCGGGGTTGTTGGCTGACGCAAACCCCATGCCCCATTTCTTGCAGAATCTGCGGCCTCGTCTGAGCAAGTTGCACGGCCTCTTCCACTGGCCGCTGGCTTCGCTGCGTGGCTACCTCACTGCCGTCATCATCGTGGCGACGGTGCCCATGTCCGGGCTGGCCTGCTACCTGGTCGTCCAGGAAACACTGGCCGGCAACCGGGCGCTGGAGGACAGTTTGTTGCGCACCGCGTCCACCTTTGCGCTCACGGTCGAGCGCGAAATGGTGTCCTCGGTCGACGCGCTGGCCATCCTCTCGTATTCCGACTCGCTGCAGCGCGATGACGTGGCCGGATTTTTTGCCACGCTCACCGCCCTGCCCAAGATGCGCAGCACCTGGAGCAGCGCCTACCTGGTCGAGCTCAACGGCGATGTGATCTTCAACACACGCCAACCCCCGGGTAAACCCCTTGAAAAAATCAGCGACCGATCGGCCCTGGAGCGACTGATCCGCACCGGGGAGCCCGAAGTGACCAGCCTGATGGAAGGCCCCAACGGGCAGCGCACCACCGGGGTTCTGGTGCCCGTGTTCGTTCAAGGCAAGGTCAAGTACGCGCTGGGGGCCTGGATCACGCCAGCCAACTGGCAAAAGCTGATGAGCGGGGTGACCATCGCGCCCGGGGGCTTCGTGTCGATTTTTGATTCTCGGTTTCAGATCATCGCGCGCAGCCTGGATCCACAGCACTTTGTCGGCCAACCTGTGCCACTGGGCGCTCAGCAGGTGATGGGCGACAAGATCGCGGGGATTCAACGCGCTCAGATCGCGGGTGACCAGGGCACCGAGGTGTACGTGGCCTGGAAGCGCATCCCCATGGCAGGTTGGGGCATCGGCGTGGGCGTGCCCGCCGCGCCCATCGACCGCAACCATGCCCGGTCGATCGCCACGGCGCTGGGCGCAGGCATGCTGTCCCTGGCGGCGGGCCTGGCACTGGCCATGCTGGTGGCCAGGCGCGTCACCAAGCCCTTGCAGCAGTTGGCGGTGGGCGGACCTCAGGCCCTGCAGCATCCCAGCGAAGTGCGAGAACTGGCCTTGCTGCAAAGCGCACTGCGCGTGCTGGAAATGCAGCGCGAGCTGGCCCGCGAGCGTCTGCAGGCCAAGGCCGACGAGTTTGAAACCCTGTTCCAGAGCAGCCCCATTGGCCTGGCCATCGCGCAGGACAAGGACTGCCACAGCGTCTTGCGCAATCCCGCGCTGGCCGCCATGTTCAATGAGCAGGAAAACGGCCACCTGCCACCGCACGTGGTGCTCAAGGAGGGGCAAGAACTGCTGCCCGATGAGCAACCCCTGAAGCACGCCGCCTTGACGGGCGCCAAGACCAGCGACGTCGAGCTGGACGTGGTGCACCAGGACGGCCGCACGCTGCGTTTGATCGCCCACGCCGTGCCCTTGTACGACCACGCCGGCCACCCTCGCGGGGCGATCGGCGCCTACACCGACATCACCGAGCGCAAGCACGCCGAAGAAGCCCTGGTCACGGCCGAACGCCGCCTGCGCGAAAGCCAGCACATGGTGGAGCTGGCACAGGCCGCCGGCCACGTGGGCTTTTTCGACTACGAGTTCGTGCCCGACCGCACCACCTGGACGTCGGGCATGGCCCCGCTCTTCGGCATCAAACTCGCGGAGTTCGAGGGCACCTGGGACGCCTGGATCAAGCTCATTGACGAGAAAGACCGCCAACAGGTGCAGGACACCCTGCAAACCGCCACGCGCCAAAAGCAGGAGCAGGCCGTGTTCGAGTTCCGCACCAACCTGCCAGATCGGTCGGTGCGCTGGCTGTCGGGCCGCGTGGTGCTGAAGTACGACGACTCCGGCCAACCCTTGCACATGATCGGCGTGATGGTCGATGCCACGCAGCAAAAGTCGGTGGAACTGGCCCGGGCCGAGTTCGTGGCCCGAGAGCAGGCGGCGCGCGTGGAGGCCGAGAACGCCAACCGCGCCAAGGACGAGTTCCTGGCCATGCTGGGCCACGAGTTGCGCAACCCCCTGGGTGCCATTGCCGCCGCCTCCGAGGTGCTCAACCGCCTGGGCTCGGAAAACCCTGCGGCCTTGAGTGCCCGTCAGATCATCGCCCGCCAGACCCGGCACCTGGCCAGGTTGATGGACGACCTGCTGGACGTGGCCCGCGTGATCACCGGCAAGATCATGCTGACCCGACACCCCCTGGACCTGGCCCAGGCCACCCAACGCCTGGTGACCACGCTGGAGGTGTCCGGCATGCTGAAGGCCCACACGCTTCAGATTGAGCTGGAAGAGGTGTGGGTGCAGGCCGATGGCACACGCATCGAGCAAATCATCTACAACCTGCTGACCAACGCGCTGAAGTACACCCCCGATGGCGGACACATCAAGGCCACTGTGCGCAAGGAAGGCGACATGGGCGTGTTGGAGGTCTCCGACAGCGGCGTGGGCATGACCGAGCCGCTGCTGTCGCGGGTGTTTGACCTGTTCGTGCAAGGCGACCGATCACTGGACCGTCGGCAAGGCGGGCTGGGCATCGGCCTGACCCTGGTCCGCCGCCTGACCGAGTTGCATGGCGGCAATGTGGCCGCGCGCAGCGAGGGGCATCAGCAAGGCAGCACCTTCATCGTTCGGCTGCCGCTGGTGGTGCCGGAAAGCGCCGCCCTGCCCAGCCCCTTGAACACGTCAACGCCGAATCGGCATGTGGTGGTGGTGGAGGACAACGAGGATGTCCGCGAAGCCCTGCAGGTTCTGCTGTCCCTGGCCGGCCACAGCGTGTTCACTGCCGAAGATGGTCAGGCCGGCGCCCAACTGGTGATCGACACCCAACCTGACATCGCCTTGATCGACATCGGCCTGCCCAAATTGAACGGCTATGAGGCCGCCCAACTCATTCGCCAGGCTGGCTACCAGGGAAAGCTGGTGGCCTTGTCAGGCTATGGTCAACCCAAGGATGTGGCCCAGGCCCTGGAAGCAGGCTTTGACGCCCACCTGGTCAAGCCGGTGGACCCTGTGGCTTTGGAACAGCTGATGAACCAGGTCTGAACTTGGGCATGGCCATTGCTGGCATGAGGATATGCAAGCCGCACGTTTCTCCAACGAAGGAGCACTTTCATGACTCAGCAAAACCAACCAGATCAAAAGAACTCGCCCAATCAGCAGCAAGGCGGACACGCCACCCGCAGGCCGTCTGACACCAAGACTGATCAGCGCTGACACCCCAACATGAAGGCCGCTGGGCAAGCTCAAGCGTTGCCCAGCCACGGTCCTTCCAGCGCTTTCTCAGCGTGCCAATCGGCTCAACAAAACGCCTGCCAGCAAGCCAACGGCGATCGCTGTCAAGGGCTGTTCGCGGATGTGAGTCCGGGCACTGTTCAGCCACTCGCTCTCCCATTCGCCCAGGGCATCGGCTTTGGAATGCAACGCATCTGCCGCCTGGTTGGCCGCAGATTGAACGCCTTCAACTGCTGGCTTGACTTTGGCCGCAACCGTGTCAATGGCTTCATGGACTCGTTGTGCCACGCGGTCCACAGCATCACCAGAATTGAAGGCATCGCTGTCCTGAAGCAAGGTTTGCGTTCTGTCATTCATCGAGATTCTCCTGAGTTGAAAAGACGATGAAAACTGGCAAATGGCATGCCTTGTGCATGAGATTGACAAAACAAATGAACAGCCCGGGGATTTGGCCGGAAATCGGCAAGATTTTCTGAACCGTGTAAGCGCTGCCGCACTCAGGGCTGCAACACATACCAAAAGAGGAGCACTGCCAGCGCGGTCCGTCATGACAAGCCCACCGGTTTCTTTGCCCCCATCACAAGCGTTTGAGCTTGTGATGCGTGAAATGCCATTCCAGCGCTTCACTGAAAGCAGCGACGACGTTTTCTGGCTGGCCGACCTGACCACTCAGCAGTTGGTCTACGTCAACTCCCGTTTCGAGCATTTCTGGGGCATTGGCAGCGACGCACTGCTGAAGGATCCGACGCGGTGGAATCAAGCCGTGGTGGACACGGACGCCCACCTGTTGCCCAGCCCCTTCTTCGCGGACACGGCCGCGTCTGAAAACTCAGTGCGCGAGTACCGGATTGTGGACGCCCGAGGGCAAAGCCATTGGATCCGTGATCGGCGCTTCTACGTGCGCAACGCCCAGGACAAGGCTGTGCGTGTGGGCGGCATCGCTGAGGACATCACCGAGCGCAAGCAAGCCGAGATTCAGCGCGATCAAATGCTGCAATGCGAGCAAAGGGCCCGCAGCGAGGCCGAGGCGCTCGCCTTGTCCAAAGACGAGTTCCTGGCTGTGGTCACGCACGAGCTTCGCTCGCCCCTGAACGCATTGCGCGGCTGGGCCCACGTGCTGCGTCGCGCCGGGCCGCTCAATGCGCTGCAGGAAAAAGCCCTGGACGCCATCGACCGCAACACGCAGGCGCAAGCCCGCCTGGTGGATGATCTGCTGGACAGCCAACGCATCCTGTCCGGCACCTTTGAGCTGCAATGGGGGCGCGCCAACCTGGCGTCCCTGGTCGATGATGCGGCAGCGTCCATGCACGACCGGGCCACCGCCAAACGCATCACCCTGGACGTGCGCCACGACACCACCATTGACGCTGTCTCGGCCGACGTGAACCGCTTGCGGCAGGCGGTGACCAACCTGCTGTCCAACGCCATCAAGTTTTCGCCAGAAGATGGCATCGTGCATGTGCGCACCTTGCGCAGGCCCCAAGCCGTGGCCATCGAGGTGAAGGACGGCGGCATTGGCCTGGCCCCTACCCAATTGCCATTTCTGTTCAACCGCTTTCAGCAGGCCGACAGCTCCAGCACCCGCCGGCAAAGCGGCCTGGGTCTGGGCCTGTCACTGGCCCAACAGGTGATTGAATTGCACGGCGGCCACATCCGTGTCAGCAGCGAGGGTGTGGGGCTGGGCGCCACCTTCACCATCGAGTTGCCCGACCAACCCAGCCTCCCCAGCCCCACCGCACCGCAGTACCCGTTGCCACTGAGCGCGCTGGCGGGCAAACGTGTGGTCGTGGTGGAGGATGACCCTGATGGCCGCGAGATCCTTGAACTGCTGCTGCGAGACGCCAAAATCGAGCTGCTCAGCTTTGACCGCACCGCCGGTGCCTATGAGCACCTGGCCCACGCCCCGCCCGAAGAACAGCCTGATGCCTTGATCTCGGACATTGCCATGCCGGATGAAGACGGCTATGCCTTCATCCACCGCGTGCGAGAGCTGGAAGCCCGCCTGCACCGCCCTCGCCTGGTGGCCTTGGCCCTGACGGCTTTCTCGCGAAAGGAAGACCGACAACGCGCACTCGCCGCAGGCTTTGACGAGCATGTGGGCAAACCCATCGACTCCCAAATGGTGCTTCAAACATTGGAAGCCGCCCTGGACAAAGCCGCTGGGCGAGTGACGACCTGAAAAAAAGGCGCTCCGAAGAGCGCCTTTCCCACCGTCAAGTGTGATTGAGCCGCGTGTGGGCGACTCAGGATTGTTGGCGACGACGGTACATGCTGCCCGTGGCCACCAAGCCCGCCAGCATCAATGCCAGGGTGGTGGGTTCCGGCACCGCCGTGGTGGCCGAACTCAGCGAATAAAAACCGCCAAACGCGCCCGTGGCCTGACCGACCACGTTGTAGTAGTAAGCGCCGGGCGAGCTGAGGTCAAACGTGTGGAAGGTGCTGCCGGTTGTGCCGTCGAAGGCGTAGCTGCCCAGGAAGGCATCTTCAACACCGGTTTCTTTGTACAGCTTGACCAAGCCGTTTTCAATGTTCAGCAAACCAGGCGAGCCCAGAGCCACCGCAGAGCTCACCACGCTGGAGCCTTCGCCCAGCACAAAAGCGAAGATGTCATTGATGTCGCCCGGCTCGGACAGATTGCTACCCAATTCGAGCGTGCCGTGGCTTCCCCAATTGGTGGTGTTGGCGTGCGCATTGAATGCCAGAACGCTGGCAATGGCAACGGTTAAAAGTTTCAGACCCATGTGTATTCCCCCGTAAAAAAACAAACCCAGATCGAGTTCAGGCTTATATAGCAAAGGCTGTGCCCATGCCAGAACCCGACTGATTTTGGGGGTTTGGGCTTGCCATTTGCCTGACAGGTGATGAGGCGAGATCACGTTGAACTCGTCCAACCCATCATCAGGAGTTTGACCATGAACAAAGACCAAGTGTCCGGCCGAGCCGAAGAAGTCAAGGGCAAGATCAAGGAAGCCGTGGGCAAGGCAACCGACAACGATCGACTGAAAGCCCAAGGCAAAGCCGATCAACTGACGGGCAAGGTCAAGGCTGGCTACGGGGATGCCAAGGAAAAGGTCAAGGACGCCATCGACAAGGCCTGAACCCTCGGTGGAGTGATGGCGCGCTCGTCACTCCCTGCCCGCGCGTCATTTTTACGGCACCGTCTGCCTGCACAGTCCATGAACGACCACCCTCTCCAGCGGATGTACCTGGGCCCAGCGCCCACACCATCCCCGATCCCGCCGCACACCCCAGCGCCACCGCAAACCCCGTCGCCACCGCCCGGACCCGATCTTCCGCCACCGGAAGTCCAAGACCCACCGCCTGACGAGATCCAGATCCCGGTGCATGAACCCCCGGTGATGCCCACACCCATGGCGTTGCGCGACATCACCTGGATCCAACTGAAAATGGAGACACACCATGACGTCCTCAAACACACCCGAACAATCGCTCTGGAAACTGATCCGCGACATCCGCTTTGGCATGCTGACCACGCAAACCGAATCGGGCGATTTGCGTTCTCACCCGCTCACCACGCAAAACCGCCAGGAGGACGAAGGGTCCATTTTGTGGTTCTTCATTTCGGCGCGCAGCGAGATCGCACGCGATGTGCTGGCTCGCCCCAAGGTGAATCTGGCTTACGCCTCCCCGGAGGATGACCGCTATGTGTCGGTCAGCGCAAGTGCTCGCCTGGTCAATGATCGTCAGAAGAAACAGGAGCTGTGGTCAAGCCTGACGCAGGCATGGTTTCCCGGAGGCATTGATGACCCCGACCTGGCTTTGCTGGCCGTGGACATCCACCAGGCTGAATACTGGGACATCAAGAGCAGCAAGATGTTGCAGTTGTTCAAGATGGCCCAAGCGGCCATCACCGGCAAGCAGCCAGAGCACTTGGGGGACCACCAAAAAGTGCACATGACTTGACGGCGGCGTCCTACAACGCCCGCCTCTTTCTTTTGCCACAATCGGCGCACGGGTTCCCCCGGAGCGCCTTTTTGTATTTTCTGGCCGCCGTTTTAACCACCAGCCAGATTGGAAAACTCCGGGAAGTTGCGGACACGCGGTGGGTGATCGCTCATAATTGTTTTGAACTGGTTTTTACACTTTCAAGGATCTTGGAATGCCTCACGCATTGGTGGTGGATGACGAAGCCGACTCGGCTGAGATGATGGCCACATTGATCGCGATGGAGGGCTTCACCGTCGCGACCGCAGGCTCGCTCCGGGACGCACGCAAGCAACTCGCGCTGCAAGAACCCGACATTGTTCTACTGGATTTGATGCTGCCCGATGGCAGCGGCATGCAGTTGTTTGACGACGGCAAGAACCTGACCAACACCGAAGTCGTTTTGATCACCGGGCATGCCAGCCTGGAGACCTCCATCCAGGCGCTGCGCCTGGGTGCGGTGGACTACCTGGTCAAGCCGGTCAACATGAAGCAGTTGCACGGCATCCTGTCGCGCGTGACCAAGCCTTCTGCCTTGAAGGCCGAAGCGGCCGATCTGCAGACGGGCCTGGAAGAGGAAGGCCACTTTGGCTTGCTGTGGGGCCGCTCGGCCGTCATGCGCCATGTGTACGAGCAGATCCTGCGCGTGTCGGGCACGGCGGTGACGGTGTTCATCACCGGCGAAAGCGGCAGCGGCAAGGAAGTCGTGGCCAGCACGGTTCACGACTTGAGCCGCAGGCGTGGCCGGCCCTTCCTGGGCGTCAACTGCGGCGCCATCTCGCCCCACCTGATTGAAAGCGAGATCTTTGGTCACGAGAAAGGCAGCTTCACCGGCGCCGATCGCCAGCACCAAGGCTTTTTCGAACGCGCCAGCGGCGGCACGCTGTTCCTGGACGAAGTCACCGAGATGCCGCTTGACCTGCAGGTCAAGCTGCTGCGCGTTTTGGAAACAGGCACCTTCATGCGCGTGGGCTCAACCCAGGTTCAAGAGACCGACGTGCGCATCATCGCGGCCACCAACCGCTCGCCCATGCAAGCCGTGAAAGACGGCAAGCTGCGGGAAGACTTGCTGTACCGCTTGAATGTTTTCCCGATCCACCTGCCCGCCTTGCGCGAGCGCGCGGAAGACGTGCCTTTGATCGCCAAACACTTCCTGGAAGAGATTTCGCGCCGCGAAGGCCAGGTCAAAACCTTCGACCCGGAAGCCTTGATGCGGCTGTCAGACTATGGCTGGCCCGGCAATGTTCGAGAGTTGCGCAACATTGTTCACCGTGCCTACGTGATGGCCCGGGGCAGCGTCATCGTTGATGAATGCCTGCCCACCACGGACACGCCACTGCCGGTGCTGACCGGCGCGCCCATCCTGTCGATCCGCGTGGGCACCACCCTGGCAGAAATCGAGCGTCAGGTGACGCTGGCCACCTTGGAATACCTGGGCCGACATAAGGAGAAAACGGCGGCCACGCTAGGCGTCAGCCTGAAGACCTTGTACAACCGCCTCAAGGAGTACTCCACCGTGCCCGCCAGCATGGATGGTGAACTGCCCCCAGACTCGTCATCCTGGGGCGATCTGGGCCGCTGAGCAAGGGCGCCGCGGCGCGCGGCTGCTCAGCGCTGGCTGAGCATGTGCTGCTGCGGCTTCGCGGCAGGCCGCCTGCGGTAGAACGGGTCCACCTCGTCTTCAATTTCGGCAAAAGCCGCCTCGACCTGAAGTTGGGCTTTGCGCGTTGCATACCAACCCTTGCGCGATTTGGACGCCTCCCGCGTCGCTTTGGTGGACTCGAATTCATCACGCAATGCATGGCGTTGGTCAGAAGTTGACTTCATCGTGAGCTCCATTGAGAAAATCAGCGGGCGAAAGCGGGCATGGCCCTCATCGGTTTTACCTTCATGCCCCAAGGCGCTTCGGCAAAAAAAGCAGAAGACCGCCCCAGCAACAACTGGTCAAGCCTTTTGAGGATGGACGGAATGTCCAGCGGTTTTTGCCAAACTTCCAGGAACGTGGATTCATTCAAATTTTGAACATCGGCCGCCGTCACCGCGATGGCGGGCACGGAGGACAACACCGGTTGCCCGCGCAGGCGCTCCAGCAAGTCAGTGCCATGGCAATCCGGCAGGTTCAGGTCCAACAACAACAAGGCTGGTGGTCTTTTCATCGCGGCCTGGTAACCATCTTCACCATTGGTGGCAATGGTGAGCTCCAGTGAGGGCAATTGCGCAAATAGAGCCTGCATCAACTGAACATTGACGGGGTGGTCTTCCACGTACAGGACCTGGGGGCGAGCGTGATCGGCAGCAGACACATCGATTCCTCAGAGAGGTTGAATTGACTTGGGAACAGCAAGCGATATGCCACCCCACAACACCTTGGCTTTGGCCGCTCAAAGGGCGCACCTTTCGCTGGAATCGGAAAAGATTGCGGAAAAGCGTGCAAGCCCTTGACGATCTCGCGGGCAATGCTTCCAGATGTAACGGATGTAGCTTCAGGCCCTCTGATTGCTGCTCTTGAAGTGCATGGGCCATGTGGCCCTGGCCGATGGAGACCTCGTCATGCCCTCAACGACAGCACAACACGCCACGCACGCCGCCGATGTCGAGTGGCACGACCACCCTGGCGCCAGGAAAATGTGGCCCGTGTCGGAGTTCACCAAGCCGACGGAAAACATGCCGTCGGAGTTGATCGCGGCCATGGCGATGGTCAAACGTGCTTGCGCCAAGGCCAGCCGCGACCTGGAACAGGTCAACCCGGGCATGGCCCAGGCCATCGAACTGGCCACCTCGAAGATCATCTCGGACCCGTGCGCGGCCTTGCATGTGGCCGCCAGTGTTGGCGTTGCCCACAATCTCTTGCCCGCCTTGGCCGGCCTGCGCGCGGAGCTGGAACTGACGGCCAACTTGAAGAACCAGAAGAAGGGTCTGGAACTCGTGGCCCAACTGATGCTGGCTCACGAAACCATCACGGCCGCCCTGCCCTGCGCGCACCAACTGGTCATGCAACGAGGCACGTCGCGGCCAGTGCGCGAGCAAGTGGCCAAGGCCCTGACCCTCACATTGAGCCTGCCATTCATCGCCGCAGACACCCTCACGCCCGTGAGCGCCATGGACAAGCTGGTCGGCCTGCATGGCACCTTGAAATTGACGGCCATCGCCTTGAACAACATCGCGGAAGCCATGCGCGACCGGGCACCGGCTCAACAAGATGCCACGCAGTGCGATGCATTGGCGATGGTATGCCGTCAGGTGAAGGACAACGATGTTGCCCTGGCCACCGGAGCACATGCCGATCAGCTCGACGGCCACATCTTCAAGCCACTGGTTGCGCACAAGCTCTTGCAAAGCATTCGCCTTCTGACCGACGCGACCACGGTGTTCACCGAGTACTTCGTGCGTGGCATCACGGTGAGCCGTGACCGCATCTCTCATGGCTTGGCCAGTTCATTGATGCTGGTCACGGCCAACACCACCGTCCAAACCGTTTGATGTTCACCCACCACCAACAGGAGCTCAGCATGAACCGCAACCTCTACCACCTTGCACTGGCAGCTTTGTTCACCGGCACCGTTTGGTCACTGCGTCGTCAGGGCCAGCAAAAGCGCCAAGCAGCTCTGCGCTCCAAAGCCAAGCCCGAAGCCGTGCAAACTTGGGAACATGAGGGCGGGGCACTGCCCCGCACTGGAAGTCAGATGGGCCCGAACCCTTCACTGCCCTGATTGAAGGGCTGCGCTGGCGACGACGTCCGCCCTCGACTCGGCGATGAATGGTGGGTTCCTCATGATGACCTCATCGCCTCATCAATTGAAGAGCAAATAAAGGATGACCAGCACGATCGTGGGAACACCCAACAGCCAACCCAAAACATACTTACCCATTTTGATTCTCCAAAGTTGCAGATGCCCGTCTTCAGCAAAGCGCGTGCCTTCATCCCGGGCATGCCGATTGCCGTAATTTGAGATGATGAACAAACAAGGCAAGACAGGGACGCTGCTGGTGTTGGGAATCCTGACCGCGACCATTGCCACCGTGGCCGTGTGCGAATACCAAGGCTGGCCCTTCTTGAAAGGACCACTGGAGCGCACCCTCAGTCAGAAACTGCAAAGGCGCATCGTGCTGGGCGACCAGTTCTCGCTGCACCTGCTGGGCTCTGTTCGGATGAGCACCAACGCGTTGACGATTGGCTCACCCGGCTCGGCTCCCGACCTTTTGAACGCGGTGAATCCTCGGCTTGCCCTGCCCTACTCGACCATTTTTGGATTGATGGGTTCAGGTCCCCGCGAGCCCATCCGCATCACCTCACTTGAGTTGGACCGCATGGAGGCCACCTTGAGCCGCGATGCTCAAGGTCAAGCCAACTGGCAATTTGCGCCGAAGTCGGCAAAGCCGACCGATTCGCCAGGCATGGACCTGCCACGCTTTGACAAGCTGGTCGTCAAAGCGGGCCGCTTGCAGATGCAGGACGACTTGATGAAGTTGAACCTGGACGCTCAGGTCAGCACCACAGAAGGCGATCAGGCGCAGGGCGCCAGCGGCCTGCTGATCAATGGCAAGGGCCATTACCTCAAGCGCCCCTTTGATCTGCACATCAAGTCCAGTGGCGTGTTGCCATTGGCGGCCTCGCCGGAGTCGGCCATGGCAGTGCCCATCACGGTGGAGGCCAGTGCCGGGCAGTCAAGGTTGCGCTTCAATGGCCAAGGTGTGGACGTGCTCACCTTGTCCGACCTGGATGGCACCCTGACGTTGTCGGGTCCATCCCTGGCAGCCGTGGGTGACGCAGTGGGCGTGACCTTGCCCACCACCACGCTGTTCTCATTGAAGGGTCGGTTGAGCAAGAAGGGTGATGTCTGGTCGCTCAAGCAAACCAACCTGGAGGTGGGCACCAGTCAACTGGGTGGCTCATTCACCTTCGACCGCCGGCCCAAGGTTCCCTTGCTCACTGGCGAGGTGACAGGCTCACGCTTTGTCTTGAGCGACCTGGCCCCGGCCTTTGGCGCGCAGGCCCCAGGTGCCAACAATCCCGCCCCCCCCGACGGCCGAGTGGTGCCGCAGCGCACGTTCGACATCCCCTCGTTGCACGCGATGAACGCCGACCTGAAGGTGCGCTTGAAGCGTGTCGAGCTGGGCTCCTTGTTCGCTCGGCCACTGGAACCTCTGGATGGGCAATTGAAGCTGCAATCGGGCGTGCTGACCATCTCGGACTTGCTGGCCCGCACCGCCGATGGGCAAGTCAGCGGGCGCGTCAGCCTGGATGGCAACCCCAAGCCGCCCTCCTGGGACGCCGATGTGCATTGGAAAGGCATCCGCCTGGAGCAGTGGCTGAGCCCGCGCAACCAGTTTGCCGGGAAGGACGAGCCCGACAAGGGTAAACAGAACCGCTACGTGACCGGCCAGCTGGGCGGCCATGCCAAGCTGCATGGCCAAGGCAATTCGGCCTCTCAAATGCTGGGGACGATGGATGGCGATGCCCAGGCCTGGGTGCAGGATGGCACCGTTTCCCACCTGGTGGTGGAGGCCATCGGCCTGGACGTGGCCCAAGCCCTGGGTGTGGTGGTGATCGGCGATGACCTGATGCCCATGCACTGCGCCGCAGTCCGGGTGAAAGCGCAGCAAGGCGCCTTGAAGCCGGAGGTCGGGGTGATCGACACCAAGGACTCCACCATCCTGGTGTCGGGCTCACTGTCGCTGGTGGATGAAAGCCTGGACCTGGTCATGACCGCCAAGCCCAAGGACTTCAGCCCGTTGACCCTGCGTTCGCCTTTGAGGGTGCAAGGCACTTTTGCCGACCCCAAGTTCCGGCTGGAGGCCAAGCCCCTGGGCTTGAAGGTCATTTCCGCGGTAGCCTTGGGCTTCATCAACCCATTGGCCAGCATCATTCCCCTGATCGACTTGGGCGACAAGACCGATGGTGGTTGTCAACAAGCCCTGGCGAAACTCAGAGGTGACCGGCCAAAGGCCCAGGTGGCCCGTCCATGAAACACATCCCCCAAGGACTCATGTCGATCACACCGCGTGTCACCCGCTCACTGAGCGTCTCGCTCCTCATGATGATCGTGCTGGCCTTGACGGCCTGCAGCGTGGTCAGACTGGCTTACAACCAGGCCGACCACCTGGCTTACTGGCAGTTGAACCGCGCCTTTGACTTCAATGATGAGCAGTCGGTGCAGGTGAAGGGCGCGATCAGGCAATGGTTCCAGTGGCACCGCCGCACCCAATTGCCGGTGTATGCGCCTTTCCTGGCGCGAGCCGAGAAGGAGGCACTGGCCCCGGTGTCGCCGGCCCTCGCCTGCGAACGCCGCACAGAACTGGAGGGTTGGGGCCGCAAGGCCATTGACCAGGCCGTGCCTGCCATGGCCGATCTGGTGCTATCGCTCAGCCCTGATCAGGTCAAGCACCTTGAAAAGCACCAGGCCAAAACCAACGAAGACTTCCGGGACGACTACCTGGAGGAGGACATCCAGGATCGCCACAAGGCTGCCGCCAAGTTCGTTTTCAAGGTGGCCGAGATTTTTTATGGCCGACTCAACGAGTCGCAACGCGACCACGTGAAAAACGAGATTGCCGCGCTGCACCTGAACGCGCAAAATGTGTACGAAGAGCGCCAGGTCTACCAGCGCGAGTTCGTTCAACTGATCCGCAAGCTCAACGCCCAAAAAGCCACCCCGGCGCAAGCCCAACAGGCGCTGCGCGAGTTGTTCCAGCAGTTCTTCGATCCACCACGCGAACCTTTGCGCAGCCAACGCTTGCAGTGGATCGCGGCTGGCTGCAAGCTGACGTCCAGTCTGCATCAACAGACCACGCCAGAGCAGAAAGAAAAAGCCGCGCAACGCCTGCGCGACTGGGAGTCCGACCTGCGCATTTTGAACAAGCAACCCGCATGAACACGATGAAATACTTGCAAATCTATGGCGGCACCGCAGGGGTGATGCTGGTGCTGGACATACTTTGGCTGGGCTTCATTGCCAAGGCCTGGTACCAGCAAGGCATCGGGCACCTGATGGCCTCACAGCCCAACTTGGCCATCGGCGCCTTGTTTTACCTGCTCTTTCCCGTGGGCTTGGTGATCTTTGCCGTGCTGCCCACGGGTGACGATCCAAGCTGGACCAAAGCCGCCTTGATGGGCGCCCTGTTCGGATTCTTTGCCTACGCCACCTACGACATCACCAACCTGGCCACCTTGCGCGACTGGCCCCTCAAACTGTCGATCATGGACGTGGTCTGGGGCAGCCTGGTCAGTGGTCTGGCTGCGGGCGCAGGCAAAGCGGTGCAGATCCACGTCGGACATGTCTGACAAAGTCTTAGGCGACAGCCTATGGCCAGGCGGCACACATGGGACGACAGTGACAGGTATCTGAATCCGTCAAAAAGGTCTCTTCATGCTGCACACACGACCGGTCCGCACCCTGGCTTTGACCGCGCTGATGACCTCTTTGAGTGCGGTGGCCTGGGCTGACGCCAAATTGCCCGTGTCGGCCGGCACCGGGCTGAACCCGCAACTGCCCAAGCCCAACAAGTCATTGATCCCCACGGTGAACATCGCCCCCGCCAAAGGGTGGCCCACCGGGGGCAAGCCGTCATCCGCCAGCGGGACCACCGTGGCGCGCTTTGCCGACAAGCTGGACCACCCTCGCTGGCTGTACGTGCTGCCCAATGGCGATGTGCTCGTGGCAGAAACCAACGCGCCGCCCAAACCGGAAGATGGCAAAGGCCTCAAAGGCTGGGTGATGAAGAAGGTCATGAACAAGGCGGGTGCCGGCGTGCCCAGCGCCAACCGCATCACCCTGCTGCGGGACGCCAACGCCGATGGCGTGGCCGAGACCCGAACCGTTTTCCTGCAGGGCCTGAACTCGCCCTTTGGCATGGCTTTGATCGGCAATGACTTTTACGTCGCCAACACCGACGCGGTCTGGAAGTACGCCTACACCCCCGGCCAAAGCCAGATCACCGGAGCCGGCACCAAGGTGGTCGACCTGCCGGGCGGGCCCATCAACCACCACTGGACCAAGAACCTGATCGCCAGCAAAGACGGCAGCAAACTGTACGTGACGGTGGGCTCCAACAGCAACGTGGCCGAGAACGGCATGGACGTTGAAAAGGAACGTGCCGCCATCCTGGAAGTGGACCTCAAGACCGGCAGCCGCCGCATCTTTGCTTCGGGCCTGCGCAACCCCAATGGATTGGGTTGGGAACCCGAAAGCGGCGCCTTGTGGACCACCGTGAATGAACGCGATGAACTGGGCAGCGACCTGGTGCCCGACTACATGACCTCGGTCCGCGATGGTGGGTTTTACGGCTGGCCCTACAGCTATTACGGCCAGCATGTGGATGACCGCGTCAAGCCGGCCAACCCAGGCCTGGTTGCCAAGGCCATCGTGCCCGACTATGCGCTGGGGCCGCACACCGCCTCCTTGGGCCTGAGCTTCTCGCAAGGCACCACCTTGCCGCTGCAGTTCTCCAACGGCGTGTTCATTGGCCAGCATGGCTCCTGGAACCGCGAGCCCCGCAGTGGCTACAAGGTGATCTTCGTGCCCTTCAGCAAAGGCAAGCCCACCGGCGAACAACCTCTGGATGTGCTGACCGACTTCGTGAACAAGGATGGCGATGCCCTGGGCCGCCCCGTGGGTGTGGTCATCGACAAGCAAGGCGCACTGCTGGTGGCCGATGACGTGGGCAATGTGGTCTGGCGTGTGACGGCCTTGCCCACGGCGCCGCCCCCGCCAAAAAATCCCTGAAGGAGTTTTCATCATGTTCAACGCCAACCTGGTTTCGCCCTTTCCTGTGCGCTACGAGGCGCGGTTTGAACATCTTGAGGATGACGAAGCCGCGACCGAGAACGGCTTGCTGGAAACCTTGCGCGGCATCTCCGAGAAAACCGCCGACGACGAAGGCCATGGCTTGCGCAGTGTTCATGCCAAAAGCCATGGCCTGCTGCGCGGTGAGTTGAGGGTGCTCACAGGTTTGCCGCCAGCGCTGGCCCAAGGTTTGTTCACCTCCCCCAGGGCCTACCCCATCGTGATGCGCCTGTCGACCATCCCCGGTGACTTGCTGCACGACCGCGTGTCCACCCCACGGGGCATGGCGATCAAGGTGGTGGGGGTTGAAGGCGCGCGCTTGCCAGGCTCGGAAGGCCAGGTCACGCAAGACTTCGTGCTGATCAATGCGCCACGCTTTGCGGCGCCCACGGGCAAGGGCTTCTTGAAAAGCCTGCAGCTGCTGGCCAGCACCACGGACAAAGCGCCCGGCTTGAAGAAAGTGTTCTCAGCCGTGGCACGTGGGGCTGAAAAAGTCATTGAAAGCGTGGGCGGTGAAAGCACCACCCTGAAAAGCATCGGCGGCCACCCTGAAACCCACATCCTGGGCGAAACGTTTTATTCACAGGTGCCCATGCTGCTGGGGCCCTACATGGCGAAGTTGTCGGTGGTGCCCATCTCACCGGGCATGCTGCTGTTGAAGAATGCCCACCTGGATTTTCACGGCAAGCCCAACGGCTTGCGCGATGCGGTGCTTGACTTCTTCTCAAGCCACAGCGCCGAGTGGGAAGTGCGCTTGCAGTTGTGCACCGACATCAACTTGATGCCGATTGAAGATGCCTCGGCCGTGTGGCCTGAAGCCGTCAGCGCTTACCTGCCCGTGGCCCGAATCACGGTGCCGCCTCAAACCGCGTGGAGCGAAGCACGCTCGGCCGTGGTCGATGACACCTATGCCTTCAGCCCTTGGCATGGCTTGGCTGCGCACCGTCCATTGGGCGCCATCATGCGCCTGCGAAAGGCCGCGTACGAGATGTCCGCCCAGTTCCGCGCCAGCCGGAATGGCCAAGTCATCCAGGAGCCGTGCTCCCTGGACGACCTGCCCGACTGACATCAGGCCGCCACGTGCTTGCGTCGGCGGTCCACCGGCGGCACCTTCAGCAATTGGCGGTACTTGGTCACCGTGCGACGTGCCACCTGAAGACCCTGGCGTGCCAACTGACGGGCGATCTCCGCGTCTGACAAAGGATTCGCCAGATTCTCGGCATCGATCATGTCCTTGATGACACCACGGATGGCCGTGGCCGAACACTCACCGCCACTGGCCGTTGGCATGGCGCGCGAGAAGAAGTACTTCAGCTCGAACACACCCACGGGCGTCGCCATGAACTTGTTGTTGGTCACGCGGCAGACGGTCGATTCGTGCAAGCCCACCTCCTCAGCGATTTCACGCAAGCCCAGGGGCTTCATGGCCAAGGGGCCAAACTCCAGGAAGTGGTGCTGGCGCTTCAGGATGGCTTGCGACACCGTCAGGATGGTGGAGAAGCGCTGCTCCACATTGCGCACCGTCCAGCGGGCTTCCTGCAGGTTGGCGGCCAGCTCGGCATGGTTGGAATCGCGGTGCTTCTGGAACAGCTCGGCGTACATCTGGTTGATGCGCACGCGCGGCACCACCGCCGGGTTCAGCGAAGCCACCCATTCGCCCCGCACCTGCTTGACGATGACATCGGGCGTCACGAACTGGGTGTCCGAGGCCGTGCCAAAGCGCCAACCAGGCCGTGGATCCAGGTGACGGATTCGTTCACACGCGGCATCGATGTGGGCCGCCTTGCAACTCAGTGTCTTGGCCAGGCCAGCCACGTCCCGCTGAGCCAACCGGCTGAGGTAATGCGTGACGATGATGCGGGCCAGATCACGGATCTGTTCGTCTTCGATGGACGGCACTTGCAGCAGCAGGCACTCGGACACGCTGCGAGCCCCCACGCCCATCGGATCCAGGGTTTGAACCTGCTTGAGCGCGGCTTCCATCTCGGCCTCGTCGGCCACGGGCGACAGGTCGGTCAACGCTGACAACTCCATCAAGGGGGTGCGCAGGTAGCCGTCGTCGTCCAGGGATTCGATGATCGTGACCACCAGCACACGCTCGCGGTCGCTCAAAGGCCAAGCATTCATCTGGTTGCGCAGGTAGGCGCGCAAGCCCAGGTCATCGGCCACCATGTCGATCATGCTGGTGTCGGAATCGCCACCTGAACCTGCGCGCGCGCCCGTGGCCGATTGCCAGCTGTCGCGCTCCCAGGAGGGCTCGGCATCGCTCATGGCCGAGGGGGTTTCGGCATCCATGGATTCGGAGGCGGCCTCGGCCACCGGCTCGGCCACCGCGGGGGTTTCGCTGGCATCGACCGGGTCGGCACCGACTGCATCTTCCGGCTCCAGGAACGGGTTCTTGCCCATCGCATCGCGCACTTCCTGGGCAAAGTCCAACGATGACAGTTGCAGAAGGCGCACCGCTTGTTGCAAGCGGGGAGTCAGAGCCTGATGCTGCCGGTGTTCCTGGCGAATGGCCGGTGAGTTCATGGGGCGTCTCTCTGAGGTGTCATGGGAGTGACTCTCTTTGCAACACCCGTGCCGGAATGACTTCCCTGGGGAAACTGCTTTCAAACCCCTCTGACGCGCGTGCAAATTTCAAAATGCAGGTGCGATTTGCCGCAACAACTGCCGATGGGCAAGATTTTTGCTCTAACGCCGGGGTTTGGCTTGGCCGCCTGTCGGTTTTCCCGATTTGAGGGTGCGGTTGTAAACCTCGTCCGTCACGGGCGACCGATCGGTGTCCACCAAACCACGCTCAAGGTCCGCGTGCGCCTGCTTCATCTCGGGCCTGGGCTCGCTGGTCTGGCTGTCGGCCGACTCGTCATGCTCATGGGGCAAACGGGGAGACGACTTGCCTTTGACGCTGGGCAAGGTATCCCCTTGCGGCGGGGATTTTTTTCAGTGGGATTCATGCCCTTGAAGGGGCAATCCACGTGCCGGTCGCACCAATGGGTAATGCTCGTCCACCACGGCCCCCAAAGCGCCCCCCAGCAGCAGGATCTGCGCGGAGTAATACACCCACAGCATCACCACCACGAAAGAGCCTGCAGCGCCATAACTGGACGCCACGCTGGCATGGACCAGGTACAGCCCGATCAGGTGCTTGCCCACCGAGAACATCACCGCACTGCTGATCGCCCCCACCCACACCGCCAGGCGGCTGGGCTTTCTTTCAGGGAGCCAGCGCAGCAGCGCCGCAAAGGCCATCACCAGCACGCCCGTGGACACCGCCACGTCCACCAGCCCCATCAGCTCAGCCATGGTGGGGTAACGGGTGGCCATGTAGGCACTCAGGGCGGCCAGCACGGCACTGAGCAGCAAGGAGACGATCGCCAGGAAACCAAACCCCAGGACCAGCGCAAAACCAATCAGGCGTGCGCGCACAAAGGTCGACAAGGCCGAGGACGGCGCAGGCACCACCCGCGCGATGGCATTGAGGGCGCGCCGCAACTCGGCAAACACCCCCGTGGCACCCACCAGCAAGGTGGCCACGCCCAGCAGGCTGGCCCACAGGCCATTGGGGTGGCGCCAGGCAGACTCGATCATGGCCTCGATGCTTTTGGCGGCAGCCTCGCCCACCAGCCCTTCGATCTCGCCGACGATCTGACCTCGGGCTGCGTCTTCACCAAACACCGCGCCCGCGACGGCGATGGCCACCACCAGCAAAGGCGCCACCGCGAACATCGTGTAGAAGGCGATGGCCGCGCCCAACTGCGGGCCCCGGTCATCCGACCAACGGGTCACCGCTTTGACCAGGATCTGCAAGGGTTGCCGCAACATCGACGGCATCAAACTCCAGAGTCGATCAGCCCAGCCTGCCATGCTGGTCAGTCAGTAGCGGTAACGCAAACCCACCGTGGCGGTGTCCACGTTGTCGCGGCCGGTCACGAACTTGAAGTCATGGCGGTTCAGATCGGTGGATGCCGACCAGTTCTCCGAGACATCCCAGTTCAAGCCCACACCGTAAGAGAGGCCAAAGCCGTGGGCGGAACCAGTCGGGACGGCGGGGTTGGTGGCCAAATCCATGCGCGTGCGCGCGTAGTTGGCACCCAAGCGCCCCGTCAGGCTCAAGCGCGGGCCCAAAGGCAGCTCGCCCAGCAGGTTCACATTCACGCCCCTGACCCGCACAGCATTGCCCACATGCTCCAGGTTGCTCATGCGCATGTAGGCCAGCTCGAACCCCCAGCGCTGACTGAATTCGCCACCAGCGTACAAAGTGATGGCCCTGCCGCTGCGGCGACAAACCATGCCTTCAATGCAGGGCAAGCGGGCCGAGCCCATGCTCAAGCCCACATGATGTTTCTTCTGGCGTGGCGTCCAACGCTGGTCAGCGGTACCCGCTGCTTCGGTGCTGTACTCAAGGTTGCTGGCAAACGGCCCGTCCACGGCAGGCAGGTCATCAGGCACTTCAGCGGCATGGCTGAACTGTGAACAAACGCACAACATGAGCATCCACCACGCTCGCGGTGAGGGTTGTCGTTGTGGAAAGTTCATCGCGGCTCCTTGCAGAAAAATGCGCGGTGCGCTGTGTGATCAAACACTGATCAGCAACCGGCGTGCCCTGCCTGGCAGGCCCTCTGTGCGATGTGCATGCGGCACGCTGCTTGCCTGCCATCGTAGGCATCAGCGCACCTCAGCAATCGCTGGAAATGCGGCTGATTCATTGCTTCAAAACCGCGTTGAAACGCATCAAGCCAAAGGAAGACACCATGACGAACGACCAAATTGTTGACACACTCAACGACCTCATCGAAACCTCCAAGGATGGCGAGCAAGGATTCAACGCCTGCGCCAAGCACGTCACCAGCAGCGAGCTGAAAAGCCTGTTCATCCAGCGTGCCCTCGAATGCCAACGCGCTGCAGCCGAGTTGCAGCCCTTTGTGTTGCAGTACGGTGGCAAGCCCGAGCAAAGCGGCAGCGTGGCCGGCGCCCTTCACCGTGGTTGGGTGGCTGTGCGCGATTCCCTGACCGGCTACAGCGATGCCGCCGTGCTGGAAGAGTGCGAGCGTGGCGAAGACTCGGCCCTGGCTCGCTACCGCAAAGCCCTGAAGGAAGACGCCCTGCCTCCTGCATTGCGCGCCGTCATCGAGCGGCAATGCACTGGTGTCCAACGCAATCACGACCAGGTCAAGTTGCTGCGCGATCAGCACAAGGCCACCCTGTAGAAGCTTCTGCAGGCTTTACCCGCACTGAGGAAAAACCATGAAAACCAAAAGTCAAATCATGGGTCTGGCAGGCATCGCGGTGTCCGCCACCCTGGCCTTGAGCGCCTGCCAACGGCAAGAGGATGTGTCGTCTCGAACGGCCAACTCCAACGACACGCCACTGCAGGACAGCGCCATGGTGGCGGCCAATGATTCAGCCCCGTCTGCGTCAAACGCCTCCCCCACCGGCGACAGCAGTCTGCTGCGAGACCCCAACGACACCATGCGCAGCGAGCCCACGGCGGCAGGCGTTCCCACCAACGCATCCCCAACAGCCGCTGACACGGTGTTGAATGCGGCCGAGAAGAAGTTCCTGTCGGACGCGGCTCTTGGCGGCCAGTATGAGTTGGCCCTGGCGCAATTGGCCACGGCCAATGCGTCGGACTCTTCGGTGAAGTCTTACGCCGCCATGCTGGTGAGCGACCACACCATGGCCAACCAGAAATTGCAACTGCTGGCCCAACGGCGCAATGTCGTGTTGCCCACCACCCTGCCGCCGGACAAGCAGCAGGTGCTCGACCGCTTGACCAAGGTGACGGGTCCGGAATTTGATCGGCAGTTCATCCAGATCGTGGGCTTGCATGACCACAAGACGGACATCGACCTGTTCGAAAAGGCCAGCCGTGAGGCCAAGGACAGTGAGGTTCGCGAGTTCGCCTCGTCAACCTTGCCCACCTTGCGGGCTCACCTCAGTGCCGCGCAGAACCTGCCCGCCAGCCTGAAAGGCGGCGCAGGCGCCTGATGAGGGGATGAAGGCGTGGGCAGCCCTGTCAAGGCTGCTCATCGCCCCAACCCTGAGGCCGCATCCCTTGCGGTGCTTCTCGCTCTTGTGCGAACAACTCCTCCAGTTGCTGGCGCCCTTGCTTGGCCATGGCCACCAAGGCTTTCTGGTCCTGGTGGTGCGGCCAGAATTGGTCCAGCTGCTGCACGGAATGACGCCGAAAGCGCATGGCCATCTGCCGCGCATGGTGCGGATGCCACCCCATCAACTCCAGCACGCTGCGCCCACTCATGAGGGCCGAGTCCAGCGTCTCACGCTCAATCAGGGTGACCCCACGGTCCCGCAAGGCATACCAGTGCTGCACATTGCGCGCCCGCGCCACGATGGCCAGGTGTGGGAAATGCTCGTTGGCCAGGTCCACCAGCTTCAGGCTCTGCTCAACATCGTCAATCGCCACCACCAGGACCTTGGCAGAGGCCGCGCCGGCCATGCGCAGCAGGTCCAGTCGGGTCGCATCGCCGTAATGCACCCGAAACCCAAAACGGCGCAGCGCTTCGACTTGTTCAGCATCATGGTCCAGCACAGTGGCTTTCAAGCCATTGGCGTACATCAGGCGGCCCACCACCTGTCCGTAGCGGCCAAAGCCGGCAATGATGACGGGTGCTTCCTGGCGCTGGGCCAGCGCTGCATCCGGTGAAGGCGATGCAAGCCGCGCAAAGCGGGGCAGCAGCCATCGGTCAACGGCCACCAGCAGCACGGGTGTGACCAGCATCGACAAGGCCACGGTGCCGATCAGCAGTGACGACACCTCGGCTGAAAACACCTGCGCCCCGGCGGCTTGCTGGAACACCACGAACGCGAACTCGCCACCTTGGGCCAGCAGCAGCGTGAACACCGGCCGTTCGCCCACGGGCACATCCACCAGCTTGGCCAGCCCCCACAGCACCACGCCCTTGACCACCAGGAAACCCAGCAGGATGCCTGCGACCAGCCACAGGTGCTGAGACAAGGCGCCGAAATCAATCGTCATGCCCACGGCCATGAAGAACAAGCCCAGCAGCAAGCCCTTGAAGGGTTCCACGTCGGTTTCCAACTCGCGCTTGTATTCACTTTCAGCCAGCAGCACGCCCCCCAGAAAGGCACCCAACGCCATCGACAAACCCACGGCCTGCATCAGGGAAGCAATGCCTACCACCAAGGCCAGCGACGCGGCGGTGAAGATCTCTTGCGACTGGCTGCGCGCGATCCAACGCAGGGCATGGCGCAACAACAGGCGCCCCACCACCACGATGCCCACGATGACGGCCAAGGCGCGCAAGGCCTCCAGCCATGGATTGCCCGCCGCCTCGGCCCTGGCCCCCAGCAAGGGGATCAAGGCGAGGATGGGAATGGCCGCCACGTCCTGGAACAGCAAGATGGCAAAACCCGCCTGCCCGGCCGAGGTGGGCAGCATGTTGCGCTCGTTCATCACCTGCAAGGCCACGGCGGTGGACGACAAGGCCAAACCCAGTCCGGCGACCACGGCGATCTGCCAGGACACCCCAAAGGCCATGGCCCCTGCGGCCAAAGCCAATGCGCACCCCAGCAACTGCAAGCTGCCCCAGCCGAAGATGGGCCGGCGCAGCGCCCACAACCGTGGCGGCTCCAACTCCAGACCGATCAGGAACAGCATCAGCACCACGCCAAACTCGGCGAAGTGCAGGATGGATTCCGTGTCGGCCACCAACTTCAGGCCGAAGGGGCCAATGGCGATGCCCGCCGCCAGGTAGCCGATGATCGAGCCCAGGCCGAGCTTCTTGGCCAAGGGCACCGCGATGATCGCGGCAGACAGGTAGACCAGGGTACTGAGCAACCAGTTGCTGTGTTCCATGCTCAGGCTTCCTCGGTCGGGCGATCGCGGGTGGGCACTTCGCACAGCGGGCACGCGTCCAGATCAGCCATCTCGGGCCATTGTGGGTAAGTGCTCAAGCGCTCGCGATAGACCTCGAGGTGCGCCTCAAACTCCTGGCGCGACACGGCGTGGGCGCCATGCAAAACCAGCGGCGGCAAGAAGCGCAGGCCACACAAGGCGGCCGTCTGTTCATAGGGCGGCAAAAAGGCGTCGAAAAAATAGCGGTTGTAGCCTTGGGGGCTGTAGGCCTCCTGCGTGCCCCCGGTGGTGGCCACCAGCCACAGGTCCTTGCCGCGCAATGCGCTGCCGCCATGGCCGTAAGCCCAACCCAGGGTCAGCACATCGTCCAGCCAGAGCTTCATCAGCGGCGGCATGCTGTACCAGTGGATGGGGTGCTGCCACACGATCAAGTCGGCCTGCTCGGCCAACGCTTGCTCGGCGGGCACGTCGATCACATGGTCTGGGTACAGCGCGTACAGATCGCGCACGGTGACATTCGCCAGCGACTGCCCCGATTGCATCAAAGCGCGGTTGACCCGCGAGTGACGCAAATCGGGGTGCGCGGCCAGGACGAGGATCGAGGGAGCAACAGACATCGGGGACCACAAAATGACGCAGGTGCGCCTTTGTACCCCATCAGGCCGCTGGGCCTGGAGGCCGGCTTACTCTTCCAGCCAGTCCTTCAACTCGTCAGCATGTTCCTGCTCGTCACTGAGGATGTCTTCCAACAGGCGGCGGGTGGTGGAATCCTTGTCGCCAATCAGGTCGATCATCTGGCTGTAGGTTTCGATGGCCACGCGTTCTGCCACCAGGTTGGCGCGGATCATGGCCGTCAAATCCAGCGATTCATCGTACGCCGCATGGCTGCGTTTGGTCAGGCTGTCGGGCGAGAAATCGGGTTCGCCGCCCAGCTGAGCAATGCGGGTGGCCAGGCGGTCGGCATGGGCCGCTTCCTCATTGGCGTGCACCAGAAACTCCTCGGCGATCTTGGGCGAGGAGCGGCCCTCGGCGGTGAAGTGGTGGCGCTTGTAGCGCAACACGCACACCAATTCCGTGGCCAGCGCATCGTTCAGCAGCTTGATGATGTCCTCGCGCCAGGGCGCATCGTGAGGGGTGACCGCGCCTTTGTCCAAGCCGGATTTGGCGGCGTGGATCGCGGATTCATCCAGCACCAGTCGGTTGCCTGGGGCTTTTGAGGTAGTGGGGGCGTCGGTGCTCATGGGGATGTCCTCGTCTGCTGGGGTGATGCCATGGCTTCAATTTACGATCGGCCACCACCGGCCTGCATCGGCGTTTGGCGCGCGCGTTTGTAGGACATCACCGCATCTCAATCGAGCAAGGGGATCAGAAACCAGGCCTCCGGCCCCAGTTCGTTCCAACGCACGACCTCACCCGGTTGCAGCACGATGGCTCCTTGGCCAGAGGCCTTGGCCATCTCCAACGTGGCGGCAGGTCGGCACAGCTTGAAGTGAAGCGTGTGGCCGCCGCGACGCACCGTCATGTCCGCATGCTGCCAGTGCGAGGGCAAGCACGGTTTGAAGGTCAAGCTGCCATCGCGTTGCTGCAGGCCAAAGATGGATTCGATGGCGGCGCGGTACAACCACGCCGCGGCACCGGTGTACCAGCTCCACCCACCGCGCCCCACATAGGGCGGCTGCGTGTAGACGTCGCCGGCCATCACATAAGGCTCGATGCCATAGGCCGGGCCACGCGTGGGGTGGGCGGTGCGGTGGGCCGGGCTCAAGTAGGTGAAATAGCGGTAGGCCGCGTCGCCATCGCCGCGCTGGGCCTGCGCCATGAGCGCCCAGACGCCCGCGTGCGAGTACTGGCCGCCGTTTTCGCGCACACCGGGCGGGTAAGCCTGGATGTAGCCTGCGCTGGGTTCGGCGTGCGCCAAGGGCGGGTCGAGCAGCTTGATCAAGCCGGCTTGCGCATCCACCAAGTGAGTTTCCACGGCGGACAAGGCCATGCGCTCATTGGCGGGCGTTGATGCCCGCGACAGCACCGCCCAGGCTTGGGCGATCAGGTCGATGCGGCACTCGGCATTGGCGCTGGCGCCAAGGGCTTGGCCGTCGTCGAAGAAAGCGCGGCGGTACCACTGGCCATCCCAGCCATGCTCTTGCAGGGCGCTCTTCCAGCCGGACAGGGCCTCTTCCCAGCGCCGGGCACGGGCGGTCTCGCCCTGCCCTTTCGCAATGGGCGCAAAGTCGGCCACGATGCGGCACAGGAACCAGGCCAACCAAACCGACTCACCTCGGCCTTCCGAGCCAACGCGGTTCATGCCATCGTTCCAGTCGCCCACGCCCATCAGCGGCAAGCCATGCACACCGACCTTCAGGCTGCGGTCGATGGCGCGGGCGCAATGCTCGTAAAGGCTGGCGGTCTGTGGGCTGATGGTGGGCGTGTAGTAGGCGTCCTCCGCGCCTTCGGGGATCGGGGCCCCTTCCAGGAAGGGGATTTCTTCGCTGAGCAGGCTGGCATCGCCGGTGGTGTTCAGGTAATGCACGCTGGCATAGGCCAGCCACAGCAGGTCGTCCGAGAAGTGCGTGCGCACGCCGGCCCCCGTGGGCGCATGCCACCAATGCTGCACATCGCCTTCCGGGAACTGCCTTGAAGCGCCCAGCAGGATTTGCTGGCGCAGCATGTCGGGCGCCGAGCCTGCCAGGGCCAACGAGTCTTGCAACTGGTCTCTGAAACCAAAGGCGCCACCAGCCTGGTAGAAGCCAGCCTTGGACCACAGTCGGCAGGTGACCGTCTGGTAGAGCAACCAGCGGTTGACCATGGCGTCGAACAAAGGGTCCGGGGTTTTGACGGTGGTGGCGCCCAGGCGCTCGTTCCAGTCTTCGCGCACTTGCTGCAGGCGCAAGCCGGGCGACACAAAGGCGCTGCTGACCGCCAGGTGCCGGGCCTCGTCCAGGCTGTTGGCATGGCCCAGCAGGAACACCTGCTCCACCTCCGTCCCCGGCTCCAGCGACAGCCGCACGGACAAGGCGGCGCACGGGTCGAGGCCCACGCCGCGCTTTTGTCCAAAGTAGTCGGGCACGACCAGGCGGCCGCGCGCGTCGAAACACTCGCGGCGATCGCAGGTCCAGTCATCGGACACGCCGGCATCGTCGATTTCGCTGACCATGGCCAGGAAGGCGGTGCCGCCACCAAAGCCGGCCGAGTGCTCACGCTGCGTGGCCATGAGTGCGGTGATGCGCCGCGCGCCCCCGATGCCTCGTGGGTCGGGCAAGGTCTGCGTCAGGGTGCTGGTGCGCACTGAGTGACGATCGGTGCGGTTGGCACCCATGATCCACTCCACCAGGTTGATGACGCGCAAATTCAGTGTCCTGCTGCCCTGGTTGAGCAACGTAAGCCTGAGCTGCTTGATGGACTGCCGGGGATCCACGCACCAGCTGACCTGCACGTTCAGATCGCCCTGCTGATGACTGATCCTGGTGATGCCTTGCCCATGCCTGACCCGGTAGCTCACCGGCGCGTCCCCCAAACCAGCTGGCGTGACATTCCAGACTTCGCGCGTCCTCTCGTCTTGCAGCAGCAACCACTCGCCAGAAGGGTCGCCGACCGGGTCGTTGGACCAAGGGGTCACCTGGTTCAAGCGGCTGTTCACGGCCCAGGTGTAGCAGCCGCCCGCCTCCGATATCTGACCGCCAAAGGCAGGGTTGGACAGCACATTGATCCAGGGACGGGCAGGCCGCTGGCTGGGGGTGACCTCGAAGCGAAACTCGCCACTGGCCTCGTCGAATGTGCCGGTGGGCGGGCTCGGTGGCGCACCCGGTGCGGTGCCAACAGGCACGGTCGCCTGGGGGGGGTAACCGCGCTCTTCCAGGGCCTGCTCTTGCCGCTCGCACCACTCGCTGATGTGGTGGGCCAGGGGGCGCCCATCGGCGTTCAGGTGCAGGCGGGCCAGGGTGTGCAAAGTGCTCAGCTCTTCCGCCGACAACTCGTTGCTGCGCAGCACATAAAAGCCCGACGCTGCGGAAGGCCCGGGGTTGCCGGCGATGTCCGCAACGTAGCGCTCGCGCAGGGTGCCGATGTCGCGCTGAAGCGCCATCAGGTAGGAGGTGGGCTCGGCATTGATGATCACCAGATCGCACACCACCGCGCCCCAGGTCCACAGGCGCAGGGCCTGGGCCAAGGATCGAACCAAACCCAGCCCTTGCGGCACACCGGCCGACACCAGCACGATGGGCCGGTCGCCCGAGATGCCGAAGCGCCACAGCAGCTTGCGGTCACACGCGTTGGCCGGGCCTTCCTCGCTGAGGTTGATGGGGCGGGTCACCACCATGGCCAGCGCCGTGGTCAAAGTCTGGATGGCCGCGAAGGTCTCGGCATTGAGCCGAAGGTCGCGCAACTTGATGCCCGCCAGCGTGGCCGACATCAACGACGCTCGCTCGATGTGGGCGCGTTGGCGGTACTTGTCCATGACGGACCGCAAGGTCGCGATGTTGTCGGACGCCGCCGTGCCCAAGGTCAGGCAGGCCTTGGATTGCGCCGGGATGCGCATGCGCACCGACAGGCAAGCGACCGGATCCAGGCCCGTGTTCAACACCACCCCTTCGCCAGACCGCGATGGATCCGGCTCGGGTGGCGCGTCAAACAAGCCCTGTGGGCTGCTCACATCGTGGTTGCGGCCCAACCAGCGCAGGCGGTCGGTCTGGATGCGCACTTCGGTGATCAGCCCGGCATCGCCATCGGCCAGGAAGTGTGCGGCCGACAGGCCCTTCTCGGTGACCAGGCGCGGCCGGCGCTCGAACATCAAAGCCTGCTGCGCCGCCACCCACTCTGCCCTGACAAACAGGTTGGAGAAAGCCGGGTGGGCCTCATCGGCGCGCGGGTCGGCCAAGGTCACGTCAAAGGCGGACATGAACTCGAGATCGATGTCGCGGTCGCTCACATTGCGGATCTCGACCTGGCGGAACTCGATGTCGTCTTCCGGGCTGACCCACACCGTGACACGCGTTTCCAGCTCGGGCCAAATGGCATCGAAGCTGACGCGTTCAGCGTGGTAAGTGCTGTGGTAATGGGCGCCTGGGTCAGGCGCAGGATGCTGCGTGAGTGACACCGGGATGGACGCCTCGTCCCAGCGCAGGTACATGAAGCTGCCGCAGGCATCACGCAAGACATCGTCTCGCCAACGCGTGATGCCCGCATTGCCCCAGCGGCTCCACCCCGCGCCGTTGGGGCGCAAAGCCACGCTGTAGCGCCCATTGGACAGGAGGTGCGTGGGCTCCACCGCCGCAACGCCTGGCGCAACGTCGCGCAACATGCCCAGCGCCTCGCGTTGATGGCCATCCGCGACGGTGCTGGCCGGCGGCGTGTGCAAGGTCGAGATCTCACGCGGCACACGCTCATGCAGCAAGGAGGCCACCGCCTCGATGTGCGCATTGGCCATGCCCCATCGGCGCGGTGCACCGTCCAGCAACACATTGGCCAGCGACACGATGCTCATGCCCTGGTGGTGAGCCATGAAGGTACTGACGCGCGAGACGCGATCTACGCCGGTCTGGCGGGATGGCGAGAAATCCAATGCCTCGATCAAGCCATATTGCCCCCGGCCCCGCAACACTTCGATGCGTTGCAGATTGCTCACCGCCTGGTGCGGCACGAGCTCGGCCGCCAGCACGGTGGCATAGGGCGCGATCACCAGCTCATCCAACGGCGTTCGCCTCAAGGCCAGACGGGGAACGCCTTGGGGCGAGTACTGGTAAGCCAGGGTGTGGTCGCTGGCCGCATACGCGGACTCCGACATGCCCCAGGGGGTGCGCTGCTTGTGCGCGTAAGCCATCTGCTCCAGCACCGCCGCATGCCCCGCGCTGTGCAACAAGCTGCCATGCGGCTCATCCAGCACCAGCGAGGGCATCAGGTACTCGAACATCGAGCCCGACCAAGATCGCAGCCCGGCATGTGTCCCCGCCGCGTACGTGGGCCGACCCAATGCGGCCCAATGGTTGACCGGCACATCGCCCTTGGCAATGGCCAGCAGGCTGGTCAGGCGTGACTCCGAGGCCAGCAGGTCGTAGAAGCTGGCGTCCAGTTGCTGCTCGGCGATGCGGTAGCCGATGTGGAAGAGGTGCCGCTTGCGGTGGTACAGGAAGCTGTAGTCGGGTTCCCAGGCGATGCGCTTGAACTGCTTGGCCAGCTCGTCAAGGCGCGCGACGAGGGCCGGCTGTGCCTCGCCCTGCGCCGATTGGTCACGCCAGGCCGACCGCAAGGTGCTCAGGTGATCGGCCAGACACCACAGCAGGTTTTGACTCTCAGGTCGGGCCTCGGCAAAAATCTGCAGGGCTTCCAGTTCCCGGTCAGCCTCCCTCAACATCGACTGCCCGCCTTCGGGCATCAGACGACAAGCGCCCAAAGGATCGACCAAGGCCACCAACTGCATCAGCGCCTGATGGCCCGGCAGCTCGGCCAGCAAGGGCAGCATGGGCTGCAAGCGCTGCTTGGAGGCCTTCAAAGCCAACCTGGCGGCCCGGTCATCCAGCGGCGCCGAACGCAACTCAAGGCAAGCCTGCGCGACGGCCAGCAAGTGCCCGCTCAGGTTGCCGCTGTCCACGGTGGAGACATAGCTGGGTAGCAAGGGGCTCAGGGTTTCGGTGTCGTACCAGTTCAAGAAGTGGCCACGGTGGCGCTGCATTGCAAGCATGGAGCCCAACGTGGCCTCCAGCCTGCCCAGCAGATCCAATGTGCCGATCCAGCCAAATTGGCGAGCGCAGGCGGTGCTGAGCAGGTACAGGCCGATGTTGGTCGGTGATGTCCGGTGCGCCACCATGTCATAAGGCAAGGTCTGCAGATTGTCTGGCGGCAAATGGTGGTCCTGCGGTCCGACACAACGCTCGAACAGGCGCCAGGTGTCACGGGCCAAGCCAGACAGGTAGAGTCGATCAGCCGAGGGCACGACATGCAGCCCCGTGCCCCCACTGGGCCGACTCACCCACCAGATCCACAAGGGCGACGCGGCCCAGAGCAGGCACAGGCCCGAGGCCAGCCAAGGATGTGGCGAAGTGAAGAGCCACAAGGTGCCCAGGATCAGCGCCGCTGCGGTCACATTGCGATGGCGCCAGATGGTGGCCGCCAACGCAGGGCTGGTGGACGCCTGCGCGGCCGCGGCCGTGGTCCACTCCAGCAGGCGCCGATGGCTGACCAGCATCCGGTACAGGGTGCGCACAATGGCGTCGGCGGCCATCCAGGCCCCATTCAGCAACTGGGCCAGGTGCCACAGACCCGCCCCCAAAGATCGGACCACGTCCGCCAGAGCCTGCCGGTAAAAGTGAGCCATGGCGATGTCATCGCGGCTTGGGGCCAAGCCCGCCACAGCGCCGAGCAACGGCCCACCCGAAAACGCGACCAGCACCAGGGCGATCACCGCCCAAGGCGAAATCACACCCGAGGCCAGCGCCAGGGCCAGCAAGGCGAAGGACATGGGGGCGACCAGGGAGCGGCGCAGGTTGTCGATCATCTTCCAGCGGTTGATGCCGCTGATGCTGAACCAGCCTCCACGGACCAGGAAGCTCAGCAGTTGCCAGTCGCCCCGAATCCACCGGTGCAAGCGCGAGGCCGCGACATCGGCGTGAAATGGCGCATCTTCAATCAGCGTGATGTCGGTGACCCCGGCGCAACGCACCAGCGAGCCTTCCAGCAAGTCGTGGCTCAACACCCGGCCCTCCGGCAGGCGACCCGAGAGCACCGCGTGAACGGCCTGGACGTTCAGCAGCCCTTTGCCGGTGAAGGAGCCTTCGTCAAACACGTCCTGGTAGACCTCGGAGCTGGCCGCGCTGTAGGGATCAATGCCCAGCTGGCCCGCGAACAACCAATGAAAGCGGGTCATGTCGCGGGGGGCAGGCAGGGGCGTCACGATGCGGGGCTGCAAGATGCCATGCCCACTGATGACCCGGGTGCCCCGTGCGTCCAGGCGAGGCCGGTTGTGCGGGTGCGCGGCCACGCCCACCAGGTCGCGCAAGCGGCCGGGGGGCAGTTGGGTATCGCTGTCCAAGGTGACCACATAACGCGTGTGAGGTGCGATGCTGGACGCCAGCCCCAAGCTCAGGAATGCGCTGGCATGCCCCGTGGCCAAAGCCTCCACCAAACGCTCCAGCTTGCCCCGTTTGCGCTCCCAGCCCATCCAGGTCTGCTCGGTCTCACTGAAGTGGCGCTCGCGGTGCAGCACGATGAAGCGCGGCGCCTCGTGGCCATCCACTGGAAAACGTTCGTTCAACTCGCCCAGGCGGTGCACCACCGCTTGCAGCAAGGCCGCATCGGTGGGCAGGCTCGCCACTTCGGCATCGGCCCAATCGGTCAGCAGCGCGAACTGTGCATGGGGTTCCGGGTTGGCCAGGTAGTGCAGGCACAGCTGGTGGGTCAAGGCCTTCACCGACGCGGCATCGGTCAGCATGGCCGGGATCACGACCATCACGCGGTGCGCTGAGGGGATCCCGTCGCACAAGGCCAGCCGTGGAAAGCGGACCGGCCGCACCGACTCGCTGATCAGGCGGTTCACCATGGCCACCACGGCCTCGGAGGCCGGGAAGATCATCAGGACCACGGCCAGGCCGACGAGCCAGACAGGTCCCTGCCAGCCCAAGGCCTGCGGCCCATGGTGGCTCACCACCCAGGCCACCAAAGCCGCCGTGCCCAAGGCCAAGGCTGCCAGGTAAGCGGGCACCGCCCCCGCGCGCCAGGCGAAACGCCAGGCCATGGCCGCGTGTTCCTGCAGCCCCAAGGCGCTCAGCAGCTGAGGACGCCCGGGCCCCTGCAACCAATGGCTGGCCACGGTCACATCGTCGGCGATCTCCGGCGGCATGGGGGAGGCCTGCGCCCGGTGCATCAGCGCCAACAGCGCGTGGGCCACGGACAGCTCGCTCCGTCCGCTGCGGCGGGCCAGCTCTTCAATGTCGTGCAAGGTCAGGCTGCGGGTGTCGTCACGCTCGGCCTCGAAAGTGGGGGCCGACATCATCAAGCGCATCAGCGAGCTGGTTTGCCCGACGATGTCGGTCCAGTCCGCATCGCCAATCGCGCGCAAGGCACTGATGGCATTGCTGACGCTCAGGTTGTTGGCCGTGCGCTCGACGGGCTGCTGCATCTGCACGGCGGCCAGGTCGGGCAGGGTTTTGTTCAGCCACTCGTGGTAACGCTCGTGTCCGACGCCAGCGATCTGCGAATCCTGCAGGCGCTGGGCCATTTGTGTCAGAAAGGCGCGCCCTGCGCCTCGCGCGTTCATCAAGGCCAGCAGCGCATCGAGTTGATGGGGGCTGTAGGTTTCGATGCGGTCGCAGCACAGATTGGCCACTTCACGGGCTGCCTTGCTGGTGGCCACGTTCTCGGCCAGACGCCGCAGGTTCTCAATCAAAACCACACGCAAGGTCGTGGGCAAGGCCCACAGCTCGCCCAGGGTCAGGTCCCGAACCTCTTGATAAGCGCGCAGAAAGTGGGTTAGCAGCTCTTCGTCGAAAGCGCTGTCGTTGTGAGCCACAAAGGCCCAGGCCACACCATAGACGCGCGGCAGCCCTGCCAAGGGCTCATCAATCAACACGGGCAGATCACGGAAATAACGGCGGGGCAAGCCATCCCGGATTTCCTTCAGCTGCGCTTCGATCAAATGGAAATTGTCCAGCAGCCACTCCGCCGCCGGGCTGACGTCATGGCCCGTGAGGGCCTGGGTGCTGATGTAGTGGTGCGCTTCGCGCAACACCCGAATGTTGTCCCGCAGTCGTGGAAAGAAGGCGGTGGAGCGCAATGCCGCGTTGCGCGCCCGATGCGTGGCCGCCAGACTGCGACCGTGCTCAGCAAAGCGACTGACGCCAAAAATCTCAGAGCGGTTGGCAGGCGCCATGGGCCCACGGGAGGACGACAGGATGCTGCACACCTCTGCCGATGCTTCTGGCAACAGCAGAAGCAGAGGAGATCGGGGCATGACGGCTCAGAGCGCCAAGGACGCTATGCCAATGATCACCGTCACCGTGACCAGGGAAGTCACAAAACGCGGAGCCACAAAGCCATGGGCCGCCTCGGCCAGGCAATGCAGGCTGAACCACCGACCGCGGGAATCCTGGCAAACGTCGAAATGCCCACTCAAAGACGACAAGTCCATGGGTGAGGTGTCTGCGGCCTCAGGGATCGAAGCGGTGCTCCAGCGGGGAGAGAAAGCGTGGTGCGAGTTCATGCGGGGCTCTCCTGGTGATTGTGAAACCCATGTTGGGCCCCGCATCACGCCGCGTCTGTCGGCCCAACGCGTCGGGTCTGGTAGGACATGTCCTACGCAGCGTCGCTTAACGCCAGGTTCGTCAGGTAAAGCCGCAGATCGAACTCGTGCTGGTGGTAATCGGGCTCCATGTGGAGGCACAGTTGGTAGAAAGCCTTGTCGTGCGCCTTCTCCTTCAAGTGCGCCAACTCGTGCACCACGATCATTTTGAGGAATTCAGGCGGGGTGTCTTTGAACAGGGCCGCCACGCGAATCTCGCGCTTGGCCTTGAGCTTGCCGCCCTGCACGCGCGAAATCGCCGTGTGCGTGCCCAAGGCATGTTGGATCACTTTGAGCTTGCCGTCAAACACCACCTTGTGGATGGCGTCCGCATTGCGCATGTGGCGGGCTTTCAGGTCCAACACATAGTCGTACAAAGCCTTGTCGGTGCGCACCTCGTGCTGGTCGCCGTATTTGCGCTGCAGCACCTCGCCCAGTTTGCCCTGGTCGATGACCTTCTGCACCTGCACCAGCACGTGCTCCGGATAACCCAACAGGTACTTCAAATCGCTCATGGCGCGATCTGCTCCGCGTAGTCGTACAAGGCGCCAAGGATGCCCTCCCCGCGCTCGTCGGCGGTTTCGCTGAGTTCATCGATGCGGTCAAAGAAGGCCTGCAGCGACAAGCCACCACCCACACCATCATGCAAGCGCTCCACCCGCAGTTGCTGCCACCGCTCCTGGTCAGAGGCGCTCAAGGTCTGCGGGAAGTTGCGGGCGCGGTAGCGGAACAGCAATTCGTCAAGGCGCGGGTCTTCAAAACCGGTGCGGCGTTCGGCCAGCAGTTCGGGGCTCAAGGCCCGCAGGCGGTCCAGCGCGTTGCGGTCATCCTTGCTCAGAAAGCCGCCGTACAGGTCTTCATCGACATCTGCGACCTGATCACGCGGCGGGCGCGCAAACACATCGGGCCAGATGCCTGCCATCGAAGCCCCCTGACGCGCCGCCACTTCGGCGTGGCGCAAGGCTTGATCCAGGTCCAGGCCCCAACGTGCCGCCACGGCGGGCGTGAGGGTTTTGAGGTTGCCGATCACGATGGGCGACTTGTTGATGTGGATGGAGCGCAGCGGCAGGCGGGTCATGCCCTCGGGCAGCTCATCGGCCTTGCTGAAGGTGCGTTGGCGGATGGCCTCGGCCTTGAGCGAGAACAGCTCGCTCGGGTCCACCGACAGGTCCCACACAATCAGCTCGTTCTTGTTGGTGGGGTGCGGGGCCAAGGGCCATACGATGGCCAGGCAGCCACGCTCCACCCCGTATTGGCCGGACACGTGCAGGAAGGGCTTGCCCACGCCGATCTCGGCCAGCACGGCATCCTTCTTGCGCAACTTCAAGCAGAACTCGAACAGCTTGGGCTGCTTTTGCAGGATCAGGCGCGCCAGGCCGATGGTGGCGCGCACATCGGACAGCGCATCGTGCGCCGCCTCGTGCGACAGGCCGTTGGCGGCCGTGAGGTGTTCCAGCTTGAACGAGGGGCGGCCATCGTCATGCTTGGGCCATTCGATGCCTTCGGGGCGCAAGGCCCAGGTACAACGCACCACGTCCAGCAAATCCCAGCGCCCGCAGTTGTTTTGCCATTCGCGGGCATACGGGTCCATCAGGTTGCGCCAGAACAGGTGGCGCGTCACCTCGTCGTCGAAGCGGATGGTGTTGTAGCCCACGCCGACGGTGCCAGGCCAGGCCAGTTCGCGTTCGATGGCCTGGGCAAAGGCGTGCTCGGGCAAGCCACGCTCCAGGCAGGTTTGCGGCAGGATGCCCGTGAGCAGACAGGCCTCGGGGTCGGGCAGGTAGTCGGGCGCGGGCTGGCAATAGTGCATCACCGGCTGGCCGACTTCGTTGAGCTGCGCGTCGGTGCGGATGCCCGCGAACTGCGCTGGTCGGTCGCGGCGGGGCACACGGCCAAAGGTCTCGTAGTCGTGCCAGAAGAAAGTGAACTCGCTCATGCCGCGTCCTGCACCCATTGGGGATCAATGCCTTGCTGGTGGCACCAGTCTTGCGCCATCGCTGAATAAGCCTCGTGGTGAAACGAGAACCAGTCGTCTCGCAGCTCAGGCAAGGTCTGCATGGCCTCCTTGAAGGCCTCGAAGGGCTCGTCGTCCTGGAATGCCGTGGTCAAGATCGCCCGCGCCTGAGGGTCGCTCAACTGGGCGATGAAAGCCTCGATGACGCGCAACGCAGGTTCTGCCTGCACCGATTCGATCCAGCGGTAGCGCGGGTTGGTGGCCAGATCGGGCGGCAAGGCTTCCAGCCCCTCGCCCGCGTAGATCACCTCGCCGCTGTCCAGGTCCAGGTAGTGGCTGGGGTCGTCCAGCTCATAGCGCGTGGCCAGGGCGATGATGAGGTCGTCCAGGTCAATGATCAAAGTCTTCATGGTGGTCATCACTCAAAGCGGATGTCAAAACGGGACGGGGCTCAGGGCGTGCACCCATTCGCCCGTTCGCGGATGCTGCAGTTTCAACTCGGCCGCGTGCAGCAGCAAGCGACCGGCCTGGGCGCGCACGGCGGTGCTGGCGTACAAGGGGTCGCCCACGATGGCGTGCCCGATCGACATCATGTGCACACGCAACTGGTGGGAGCGGCCCGTCACCGGCTCAAGCTCAACCCGCGTCGTGTTGTGCAAGGCATCGCGCGCCACCACTTGCCAACGCGTCAAGGCCGGTTTGCCGTCGGTCCAATCCACCTTCTGGCGCGGCCGATTGGGCCAGTCGGTGATCAGGGGCAACGCCACTTCGCCACTGTCAGTCGCCATCTGGCCAGCCACCATCGCCACATAGCGTTTGTGCACCAGCCGCTTCTGGAACAAATCACTCAATTCGCGGTGAGCCTGCGCGCCCAGCGCCATCACCAGCAGGCCCGAAGTCTGCATGTCCAGGCGGTGCACGATCAAGGCTTGCGGAAACGCCAGCAGCACGCGCGAAGCCAGGCTGTCATGAAACTTCTCACCCCGACCCGGCACGCTCAGCAAACCGCTGGGTTTGTTGACAATCAGAAAAGTGTCGTCCGCGTAGGCGATGTCCAGCCCGGTGTGCGGCGGCGGCGCGTAATCGGCCAGCTGGTGCAGGGCCGCGCCCGCCTCAAGCGGCTCAATCATCATGAACGCAACCCCTCATCACCCCAAACCCGGACATCACAAAACCCCATGGCGCCAAGCCTAGCGCAGAACTTGGCAGGCCCTGCCACAATGGTATTTTCGCATCGCGTCTGTTTTGCACGGAGAGTCCACATGGCCAAAGTTCCCAAGCATGCGTTTGCCAAAACGCTCAAGACATTCAAGACCGCATCGGGCAAATCGCTGCAGTTCTACTCGCTGCCCGAGTTGACCAAGCAGTACCCCAACATCGCCCGCCTGCCCGTTTCGATCCGCATCGTGCTGGAATCCGTGCTGCGCAACTGCGATGGCAAAAAAGTCACCCCGGAACACGTGGCCGAGCTGGCCCAATGGCAAGCCGTGGCACTGCGCACCGATGAAATCCCCTTTGTGGTCTCTCGCGTGGTGCTGCAAGACTTCACTGGCGTGCCCCTGCTGGCCGACCTGGCCGCGATGCGCAACGTGGCCGCCAGCTTGGGCAAATCCCCCAAGTCGATCGAACCGCTGGTGCCGGTGGACCTGGTGGTGGACCACTCCGTGATGATCGACCACTACGGCACCAAGAACTCGCTCGACCTGAACATGAA
>CAZKPN010000018.1:0-3008 GCA_964554655.1 uncultured Aquabacterium sp.
CGGCGTAGGTCACGTAGCGGTCAAAGATGTTCTGGCCGTATTCGCTGTAGCTCTCAAGGTAGGCCGTCTGAATCTCTTTGCCGATGAACTCGGCATACCGAGGCGACAACGATTCCTTGATGTAGGCGATGTACTTGGCTTCCAACTCTGCCGGGAACTGCTCGCGTTCGATCTGCTGCTCCAGCACGTACATGAGGTGCACGGGGTTGGCGGCCACTTCAGCCGTGTCAAAGTTGAACACCTTGGACAGGATCTTGAAGGCGAAGCGGGTGGACACGCCGCTCATGCCTTCATCCACACCCGCGTAGTCGCGGTATTCCTGCAGCGACTTGGCCTTGGGGTCGGTGTCCTTCAGGTTCTCGCCGTCGTAGACCTGCATCTTGCTGTAGGTGCTGGAGTTTTCCGGCTCCTTCAGGCGGGTCAGGATGGCGAACTGCGACATCATCTTGAAGGTGCCCGGGGCGCAAGGCGCCTTGGACAGCGACGAAGTGCGCACCAGCTTTTCGTAGATCTTGATTTCTTCTGACACGCGCAGGCAGTACGGCACCTTGACGATGTAGATCCGGTCGAGGAAGGCTTCGTTGTTCTTGTTGTTGCGGAAGGCCTTCCATTCGCTTTCGTTGCTGTGCGCCAGCACGACGCCGTCGAAAGGGATGGCGCCAAAGCCTTCGGTGCCCTTGTAGTTGCCTTCTTGCGTGGCCGTCAGCAAGGGGTGCAAGACCTTGATGGGCGCCTTGAACATTTCAACGAATTCGAGCAGGCCCTGGTTGGCCAGGCACAGGCCACCAGAGTAGCTGTAAGCATCCGGGTCATCCTGCGCATAGGTTTCCAGCTTGCGGATGTCAACCTTGCCCACCAGGGAGCTGATGTCCTGGTTGTTTTCGTCGCCCGGTTCGGTCTTGGCGATGCCGACCTGCTTGAGCACGCTGGGGTAGCGCTTGACGACGCGGAACTTGCGGATGTCGCCCCCGTATTCGTCCAGGCGCTTGACCGCCCAGGGGCTGAGGATGCGTTGCAGGTAACGGCGTGGGATGCCGTATTCGGTTTCCAGGATGGGGCCGTCTTCGGTGGGCTCGAACAGGCCCAGGGGCGATTCGTTGACCGGCGATCCCTTGATCGCGTAGAAGGGCACGCGCTCGGCCAATTGCTTGAGGCGTTCGGCGATGGAGGATTTGCCGCCGCCCACCGGGCCCAGCAAATACAGGATTTGCTTCTTTTCTTCCAGGCCTTGGGCGGCATGGCGGAAGTAGCTGACCACTTGTTCGATGGCGTCTTCCATGCCATAGAACTCTTCGAACGCCGGGTAGATCTTGATGACCTTGTTGGCGAAGATGCGGGACAGGCGCGTGTCGTTGCGGGTGTCGACCGTCTGCGGCTCGCCAATGGCTTGCAGCATGCGCTCGGCAGCGGTGGCATACGCGGTCTTGTCGCGTTTGCAGATGTCCAAGTATTCCTCCAGGGAATACTCTTCTTCACGGGTGCGCTCATAGCGAGCGGCGAAGTTACTGATCACGTCCATGCAGACCTCCGAGACATCGACACAAGCCATCAATGCTGGGGTGAACTGCCGGTAATCCGTCTGGTGGCCCGGCGCGAGCACACAAGCATCGCCATAACACCAAAGATCGCTGAAATCACCCCTTGTTCATACCCCGAATAACCAGAAGAAGACAAGGCTGATCTGTGACTTCATTGGTGCTTATCTTGCACCTTTTTCAGAGCCCGCGTGCGGCTTGGGCACAACAACATCAAGAGTTGCTGGTGGCGCGCACTTCTTCCATGCTCGTGATGCCCATCAAAACCTTCTCGATTCCATCCTGCCGCAAGGTGCGCATGCCCTCGCGCATGGCCAGTTGCTGGATCTGTTCGGCGCGGCCACCGGTCTGGATCAGGTGGCGCAATTCGCGGCTCATCGACATCAATTCGTGCAGGCCGGCGCGGCCTTTGTAGCCCGTCTGGTTACAGTGGGGGCAGCCCGGGTTGTGGTACTTCATCAGCTTGCCTTCGCGGCCAAAGCGGCTCAGCCAGTCCTGGTGAACATGCTCGCGGTCGAACTCGGGCACGTCTTTGGGCGAGACCTGCAGGAAGTCGCGCAGCAGGATGTCGATGTCTTCATCGGTAGCGGGTTCGGCCACTTTGCATTGCGTGCACAGGCGGCGCACCAGGCGCTGCGCCAGCACCACCAGCAATGAGTCGGCAAAGTTGAACGGATCCAGCCCCATGTCCAGCAGGCGGGTCACGGTTTCGGGCGCACTGTTTGTGTGCAGGGTGGACAGCACCAAGTGGCCGGTCAGCGAGGCTTCAACGCCCATGCCGGCGGTTTCCTGGTCGCGCATTTCGCCCACCATGATCACGTCCGGATCAGCCCGCAGGAAAGCGCGCAGGGCCTTGGCGAAGGTCCAGTCGATCTTGGGGTTGACCTGGACCTGGCGCAGGCCGGGCTGGGTGATTTCAACCGGGTCTTCGGCCGTCCAGATCTTGCGCTCGGGCACGTTGATGAAGCTGAGCGCCGAATGCAGTGTGGTGGTCTTGCCAGAGCCCGTGGGGCCCACGCACAGCACCAGGCCGTAGGGGCGTTCCATGGCCTCTTTCAGGCGCGACAGGTTGGTCGGGCTCAGGCCGATTTTGTCCAGCGGCAGGGGCTTGGCCGAGGCCAGGATCCGCATGACGATGTCTTCCATCCCGTTGTTGGTGGGGATGGCGGCCACGCGCAGCTCGATCTTGTGCTGCGGCACGAACTTGGCGAAATTGATCTTGCCGTCCTGTGGCTTGCGGCGCTCGGAGATGTCCAGATCACACATGATCTTGATGCGGGCCACCATGGCGCTGCGGTAGTTGGGCGGCAGCTCCAGGTAGGGCATGAGCACGCCATCCTTGCGGAAGCGGATCTTGATCTTTTCCTTGCCCGGGTAGCTTTCAACGTGGATGTCAGAGACGCCCTGGGCGTGCGCTTCGATGATCATGGTGTTGATCAAGCGCACCAGCGAGTTGTCGCTTTGCTCAATGGG
>CAZKPN010000018.1:3108-44324 GCA_964554655.1 uncultured Aquabacterium sp.
GTCATCAGGCGATGGGCCACGGGGAACGGCACCTTGCGCAGCGCTTCGGCCTCGATCGGGAACTTGTCCAGATCGACCAGCGGATAGCCCATCTTGCGCGCCAGGGCGGTTTGCAAGTCATGACGCGACACCAGTCCCTGGGTGACCAGCAACTCGCCCAAGGGCACGCTGCGATCGCGCTTCTGGCGCTCCAGGGCATCTTCCAACTGCGCCTGGTTGATCATGCCCAGGGCCATCAGCGCTTCGCCGATGCGCACCATGGGCATCTTGCCCTGCTGCTCGATGGCGGCCAGCAATTGCTCGGGCGAGACCACCTGCTGGGTCAGCAGGATGTCGCCCAGCTTCTGGTTGCGCATCTGGCTTTGCACCTCCACCGCCTGCTCGACCTGCGCTTGCGTGACTGCGCTGGCATCCACCAGGATTTCGCCAATCTTGCCGCCCACATCAAACGAGTCCAGCACCTCGCGCCCCACGAACAGGCGCTGCACGGCGCCATCGTCGCCCACGGTGGGGAACAGGAAGATGCCGAACTCGGTTTCCCGGTGGCCCATGGTCTGGCCTTCGATCTGGCCTCCCGCTTTGAACTTCACCCGAAAAGCAACGCTGGCGCGGTGCCCCAGCATGGACGCATGGGGATCCTGCCCATCCGCCGCCCTCTTGGGCTTGATGGGGTTGGTGAGCAACAAGGTGCGGAACTGGCCAAAGCGCAGGGCCATGGTGGTGCGAGACGGCGGCACCTGGATGTGGGCCACTTCTTCGTCAGGCACGAAGAAGCTCAGGCGCCCTTTCATGATCCGGCCATTGAGGCCTTCAATTTCGCAGGTTTCGTGTTCGGTTTGCTGACGGGCAGCCGGGTAGGTGGCAAAAGGCGGTGTGGGCCAGAGGAACACACCACTTTCGCTGTCGATCATCGACTGATCCTGGTCCGCCAAATCGGCCGACCCGGGCGCGCCAGAGTCGAGCTGGCTCAAGGCACCCTCCCAGTTCAGCGGCGGCAATGGTGAATCGGTCATGACACTCCTAACGTTCCACGTCCCGACGGTGGTCGTGAATGATTGCCATGCTATGAAATAGCCTAGGATCGTGAAGCGGCCATTTGAGGCAGTTTTTCACGGCAAATGGAAATCAGGGAATTCGGTGTCAGATTTTTGGGCGTCCGACGACCAAGAAATCAGAGGCCGATACCGCAACCTCACCGCCAAACCATTCTTTGGAGTTTACAAATGAACCAACGTCAACTGCTGTCCTCCGCCCTCGCCTCCGTCATGGCTTTGGGTCTCGTGTCCCACGCTTCGGCCGACATGGAGGCCTCGATGGGCGCCGAAAAGGGCAAAGAAAAGTGCTTTGGCGTGGCCAAGGCAGGCGAAAACAGCTGTGCCAACCTGTCCGGCACCCACTCCTGCGCGGGCCAGTCCACGGTGGACAAGGCCCCCGGCGAATGGAAGCTTGTGGCCAAGGGCACCTGCGCCAAGCTGGGGGGTCTGTCCGCTGCAGAAGCCAAGGTCGCCGTGGCCAAGCAAGCCGACAAGAAGTAAAGCGGATGGCGGCCACTCCCGCCCGCGGCCTGGCCGGCATCGGCCTGCGCCAGCCCCACTACCAGGCCTTGATGGCGCGCTTGCCCCCCTTGGGGTTCCTCGAGGTCCATTCCGAGAACTTCTTTGGTGACGGCGGGGCGGCCCTGGCCGTGCTGCGTGCCGCGCGGGAGCACTACCCCGTGAGCCTGCATGGCGTGGGCTTGTCACTGGGATCGGCCTGCGGGTTGGACGCCGAGCACCTCGACAAGCTGGCGCGGCTGGCGGAGCAGATCGAGCCTGTTCGCGTGTCGGACCACGCCTGCTTTGCGCGGGGCGCCTGGCCCGGCGGCGACACCGTGCATGCCAGCGACCTGCTGCCCGTGGCCTTCACCCCCGCCTCCCTGGACATCCTGGTGCGCAACGTGGACGAGGTGCAGTCGCGCCTTCGGCGCCCCATCCTGGTCGAGAACCTGTCCGCCTACCTGAGCTACGCCGACGACAGCCTGCCCGAGGCGCAGTTCCTGGCCGCCCTGTGCCAACGCAGCGGCTGCCAGTTGCTGCTGGACGTCAACAACCTGGTGGTGAACGGATTGAACACCGTGCGCCAGGGCCGATCAGCCATGGACGAGGCGTCCTTGGCCTGCGACCTGGCAGCAGCTGGCGCCCACGCCCTGGCCTTCATTCAAGCGCTGCCACGTGGCGTGGTGGGCGAAGTGCATTTGGCGGGTTTTCAAATGCCGACGAAAGTGGGCCAGCTGGTGGTGGACGACCACAGCGCCAAGGTGCAACCCGTGGTGTGGCAGGCCTATGCCGAAGCCATGCAACGCTTTGGCCCACAACCCACCTTGATTGAATGGGACACCGATGTCCCCGCCCTGGACGTGCTGCTGGACCAAGCCCGGCAGGCAGATGCGGTGGCCGCTCAAGCCATGGCGGCCAACTCATGAGCGCAGCCGCAGAGGGCCAGCGCCAGGCCGCCGTCTTGCAAGCCCTGTGGGGGTTACGCGCCAACGCTGCCTGGCGTGAGCAGGGGGAAGCTCTGCGCCTGGGGCTGGCCGCCTACCAGGGCAACGCCACCGCCACGGCGGAGCGCGTGCTGGCCGCCGCCTACCCCACGGTGCAGGCCTTGCTGGGCGAGGAAGCGCTGGCGCTGCTGGCCCGGCAGCTGTGGCGCCACCACCCGCCCAGCGAGGGCAACCTGACGGCATGGGGCCAGGCCCTGCCCGACTGGCTGGCCGGCTTGCCCGAAGTGCAAAACTGGCCCTACCTGCCCGATGGCGCCCGGCTGGACTGGGCTCGGCACACCGCCGAACACGCCAGCGATGCGACCTTCGAGCCCAACTCGCTGGCCTTGCTGGGCACGCAAGATCCCGCCCATCTGCTGCTTGAATTGCGCCCTGGCTTGAGCGTGATCCGATCAGAGTGGCCGGTGGTCACACTTTGGCAGGCCCACCAGAGTGCCAGCGCCGAAGGCCCGACCCAAGCCGACATGCTGGACAAACTGCGCCAGGCTTTATCGGCCCGCCAGGCCGAGACTGCCGTGGTGTGGCGTCCCCAGTGGCGCGCCGAAGTGCTGGCGCTGCCAGAGTCGATGGTGGCATGGATGAGCGCCCTGGCACCTTCAGCCTCCCAAGTTGCCCCCTGCATGTCCACCTTGCTGGACAGCGCACCCGCCGATTTCGACCTAGCTCAATGGCTGGCGCTGGCCTTGCAGCATGGTTGGATCTGGCGCGTGAGCGTCACCGATCGCGCGGGCTGATCCCGATCTGGAAGACCGTGTCGGGCAAGCGGCCACGTTCGTCCAAAGGCAGGGAGCGTGTCTTGTCGACGCCATCCAGCACGGCCTTATCCCAGGCAGGTGAGCCGCTGGGATCCAGCAGGCGGCGCGACAAAATGGTGCCATCGGGTGCGCAGCGGATCTCCACCCAGGCCGTCGGATTGCCATTGCCCTCGTCCATCAGGAAGGTGATGTTGGGGATGATGCGCGCCCTGATCTTGCCTTGGTAGCTGGCCGAGGGACCGGCGGATTGCTCGGACGTGCCCAGCGAGCCCAGGTCTTTCATCATGCGCTGCATGGCGGCCTTGCGCTGGGTCTCGCGCTCGGCCGACGACACGGTGGGCGTGGTGGGCGGCACAGACGGCGTCTTGGGCTTCTTCGCGACCACCGGCGGCTCGGTGATGAACGTTTCCTTGGGAGGCGCGGGCTTCTTTTTGGGCTTGGGCGGTGGCTCCACCTTGGCCACGGGCGGCAATGGTTTTTCCTTCTTGCGCTTGGCCTTGGGCACAGGCGCACTCGGGATATCGGCCTCGGGCTCTGGCACGGGTTCTGGCTCAGCCTGCGCCACAGGCGGCGGCGTTGGGGTTTCTTCAACCGGCATGGGCGGTGGCGGCTCTTCGGCAGGGGCGGCGGCCTTGGGCACTTCGGCCCAGACCTCGGCCTCGGCGATCACGGGCGTGTGGGTTCGCCAGCTCACGCCAAAGGCCAGGGCCAGCACCAGCAGCAAGTGCGCCGCCAGGGCCAGGACCATGCCCAGGCCCAGCGTGTCCTCGGCCTTGGGCCGGGACACCTCCGCACGCGCCATGGCCATGCTGCTCATCCCCCGGTCGTGTGCACCGTCAGCCCGACACGGGCCACGCCTGCACGCTGCAAGGTGTCCATGATCTTGAGCACGGCGTCATAGCGCACATCCTTGCGGGCGCTGATGATGACGGGCGCCGCCGTGGGGCCGCCGGCCGTGCTGTCCTGTGCCGCCTTCACGCGCTTGGTCAGCTCGGCCAGTTTCATGCTGCCGCTGTCTTGCTGGTCGATGCGCAGGCTGACTTGTTCGCCCTCGCCCACCACCACCTCGATGACTTTTTCAGGCGCCTGCTTGGCCTTGCCCACGCTGGGCAGGTCAACCACGCCGGTGGGCATCAAAGGCGCGCTGACCATGAAGATGATGAGCAGGACCAGCATGACGTCGATGAACGGCACCATGTTGATCTCGTTCTTGGTGCGCCGCCCGCGCCCGCCTCGCCAATTGCTTTGCGCCATGGCGTGGCCTCAGCGAACGTTGGTGGCAGGACGCGCGGCTTCCGCACCGGCTGCGGGCTGCGTGTTGCGCGCCAGGATGTTGGAGAACTCTTCGATGAAGGACTCCAGGTGGGTGGCAATGCGGTCGATGTCGCGCGAAAAATTGTTGTAGGCCAGCACGGCCGGGATGGCCGCGAACAGGCCGATGGCCGTGGCCACCAGGGCTTCGGCAATGCCGGGCGCCACCGTGGCCAGCGTCACCTGCTGCATGTTCGACAGGCCCGTGAAGGCATGCATGATCCCCCACACCGTGCCGAACAGGCCGATGTAAGGCGAGACCGAGCCCACCGAACCCAGGAAGTCCAGGCGGGATTCAATGATGTCCATTTCGCGCTGGTAGCTGGCGCGCATGGCGCGGCGTGAACCTTCCAGCAAACTGACCACATCGGTGACACGCCGCTCGCGCAGTTTCAGGAACTCGCGCATGCCGGCCGCGAAGATGCGCTCTTGTGGCGACGGTGGTCCGCTGGCGCGCGAAGCGTCTTGGTAAAGTTCTTGTAAAGTGCGGCCCGCCCAGAATTCGCGGTCGAATTCTTCGTTGTCGCCCTTCAGGCGCTTCAGGCCAATGGCCTTGCCGAAGATCACGCTCCAGCTGGCCAATGACACGACCAACAGCAGCACGAGCACGATCTGCACCACCACGCTGGCATGCATCACCAATTCAATGATGGACAAGTCTTGATTCATGGGTGGTCAAGCTCCGAAGGCTTTGGGTTGGGGGTCGGCAAGATGGCCAGGATCTGAGCGGGGATGCGGGCGGGCTTGAAGTGGTCTTCGAAAGGGGCCACCCAGCCGATGCGCACGCGGCCTTGGGTCAGCAAGGTATCACCCCGCCACACTTCCTGCAGAAACACGATGGTCGCACGGCCCAACTCGACCAGGCGCACCGTGACGGTCAGCACATCATCCAGCCGCGCAGGTTTGATGTAGCGCAAATGGGTTTCACCCACCACGAACATGCCCTCGCCACCGCTGCGCAGACGCTCCTGGCTGAAACCCAAGGCGCTGAGCCATTCGGTGCGGGCACGCTCCATGTACTTGAGGTAGTTGCCGTAAAACACAATACCGCCCGCGTCGGTGTCTTCCCAGTAGATGCGGACCTGGTGCCTGAAATGCCAAGTGTCGGGCGCAGTGGCGTCCGGTGCGGGAGGGAGTGCGGTCGGCGGGCTCATGTGCCCTGATTATCCCGGGAATCACACCCCGCCCGCAGGCTCAGAGAAAGTCGGGGGATTGCACCGCATGCAAGGTCACATCAAGGGTGCCTTCGCGGTCACGGCCACGGAACCACCAGACCGCGCCCTTGCGGATGGACCAGGGCAGGTCCTGCCCGGTCAGCAGGCGGGCAGCCAACAAGCCCAGGGTGGGCTGATGGCCGACCAGCAACACGGGATCCTTGCCGCTGGGCCACCGGGCTGCCAGCAGCAGGTCATCGACCGAAGCATCGGGCGCGATGGTGGCCACCGTCTTGAAAGACCGCCCCAAGGCCTGGGCCGTTTGCTGGGTGCGTTTGGCCGGGCTGACCAACACACGCGTGGTGTCGGTCAGGCGCTGGTTCAACCAGGCCGCCATGCGCTCGGCTTGCCGATCCCCCTTGGGCGTGAGTGCCCTGGCCAGGTCCTCGGCGAACGACACCGGTGAGCCGTCTTCGGCCACGTGGGCCTGGGCTTGTGCATGTCGCCAGAGGATCAGGTCCATGGTCTTGCTTGCCTGGTTGCTCAATCGACCGCGCGGTGCAGTTCCATCAAGGCACGCTGGGCACTGGGGCCATCCACGCCGACGCGTTCGTAGCGTCCGTCGCCCTGCTGCTGCCAGGCATCGCAGCCGTCCATCAGGTAAGGCACCAGGCATTCGTCGATGACACGCTGACGCAAGGCCAGGTCGCGCACCGGCCAGGCCACTTCAATGCGCCGCGTCATGTTGCGGTTCATCCAGTCGGCGCTCGACAGGTACAGGGCTTCGTCGTGCTCGGTCTCGCCCCAGCGGAAGTACAGGATGCGCGTGTGCTCCAGCATGCGCCCCACCACCGAGCGCACGCGGATGTTGTCGGTGAAACCCGGCAAGCCCGGGGGCAGCACACAGGCGCCGCGCACGATCAGGTCGATCTTCGCGCCGGCCTGGCCCGCTTCGATCAAGGCCACGATCAAGGGCTCATCGGTCAGGGAGTTGAGCTTGAGCACGATGCGCGCGGGGTGCCCGGCTTGGGCCGCCTCGCCCACGCGGGCCATGATCCGGATCAACTGTTTTTGCAAGCCAAAGGGCGCCAGCATCAATTGTTTGGGCGAGCGCAGTTGCGTCAGGCTGGACAGTTGCTGGAACACCATGTCCACGTCGGCCGTGATCTCCTGACTGGTGGTCAGGTAACCCACGTCGGTGTAGACGCCGGCCGTGCGCGGGTTGTAGTTGCCCGTGGACAAGTGGGCATAGCGGCGCAGGCGCGTGCCTTCGCGGCGCGTGACCAGCATCATCTTGGCGTGGGTTTTGAGCCCCACGATGCCGTAGACCACCTGGGCACCCAGGGCCTCCAGCCGTTCGGCCCAGTTGATGTTGGCCTCTTCGTCGAAACGCGCTTTCAGCTCCACCACGGCCAGCACTTCCTTGCCACGGCGCACGGCCTCCAGCAGCAACTCCATCAGCACGGACTCGCTGCCCGTGCGGTAGATGGTTTGTTTGATGGCCAGCACGTCGGGGTCGTGCACGGCCTCGCGCAGGAACTCGACCACCGTGTCGAACGACTCGAAGGGGTGGTGCAACATGATGTCGCCATGGCGCAGGTGCTCGAGCATCCCGCCCTGCTGGGGCAGACCTTCGGGCCAGCCAGGCAGGTAGGCCGGAAAGCGCAATTCATCGCCACGCACCTGGTCGATCAACTGCGTCAGGCGCACCAGGTTGACGGGGCCGTTGACCTTGTACAGCGCCTGCTCGGTCAGGCCAAACTGCTCCAGCAAAAAGTCGGACAGCTCGGGCGGGCAACTGCTGACCACTTCCAGGCGGATGGTCTGGCCAAACTGGCGCGTGCTCATCTTGCTGCGCAAGGCCTGGCGCAGGTCGGTCATGTCGTCCTCGTCGACATCAATGTCGGAGTCGCGGGTGACGCGGAACTGCGAGAAGAACAGGATCTCGCGCCCCGGGAACAGCTCGTGCAAATGGGCGCGGATGACGCTGGACAGCAGCACGAAAGACTGCCGTCCATGGCTGATGTCTTCCGGCAGGCGGATCACGCGCGGCAACACGCGCGGGATGCGCACGATGGCGATGGAGTTGTCGCGGCCAAAGGCATCGCGGCCACCCAGCTTGGCGATGAAGTTCAGCGTTTTGTTGGCGACCTGCGGAAACGGGTGCGACGGGTCCAGCCCAATCGGCACCAGCAAGGGGCGCACCTGCTTGTGGAAGAAGCCGGACACCCACTCGCGTTGCATCAGATCGCGGTCGGCGTGGTTGAGGATGTCGATGCCCTCGGCCTTGAGCGCGGGGCCCACCACCTCGTTGAAGATCTGGTACTGCTCATGCACCAGCCGGTGCGCCTCGTCGGACACGTCGGCCAGGTACTTGGGGCCAATGCCGGTGCCTTGCATGCGCGAGGCTTCGAGCACGTCGGCATAGCGGACCTCGAAGAACTCGTCGAAGTTGGACGACACGATGCAGATGTAGCGCAGCCGCTCAAGCAGGGGCACGTCATCGCGCTGGGCCTGGGCCAGGACGCGTCGGTTGAACTCCAGAATGGCTTGTTCGCGGCTGAGCAGTTTCAAGCGCAGGGCTCCTGATGCCTTGGGCACCTCATCTGACGGAATCATGTTTTTTCTGGTGGACTGGCCCCAATCAACAACACGGAATTGGGCGGCTCAGTGTACGCAAACATTGTGACAACCGCTTGACTGGCTGCAGGACTCAATGGGCGGACTCCCAATTGGGCCCGGCGCCCACCTCGGCCAGCAAAGGCACCCGCAATTGCGCCACCGACGCCATCAAGGCCGGCACTTGCGTGCGCACCCAGTCCAGTTCGGCTTGCGGCACCTGCAGCACCAGTTCGTCGTGCACCTGCATGATGATCAGGCTGAGCTTGCCCTCAACGTCCAGCGCTTTCTGCACATCGACCATGGCCAGCTTGATGAGGTCGGCCGCCGTGCCCTGCATGGGCGCGTTGATGGCCGCCCGCTCGGCACCCGCGCGACTGGGGCCATTAGGGCTGTTGATCTCGGGCAACCACAGACGGCGGCCAAACACGGTCTCGACATACCCTTGGGCCTTGGCCAGGGCGCGGGTCTCGTCCATGTAGCGTTTGACACCAGGGTAGCGGGCGAAATAGCGCTCGATGTAGGCCCCCGCCGCCGAGCGTTCGATGCCCAGGTTCTTGGCCAGCCCATGCGCACTCATGCCATAAATCAGTCCGAAGTTGATCACTTTGGCGTAGCGGCGCTGCTCGCTGCTGACCTGATCCGGCGCCACACCGAAGACTTCGCCAGCCGTGGCGCGGTGCACGTCCATGCCCTCGGCGAAAGCACGCAGCAGGTTCTCGTCTTGCGAGATGTGGGCCATGATGCGCAGCTCGATCTGCGAATAGTCAACCGACACGATGCAGTGGTCCGCAGGAGCGATGAAGGCTTCGCGGATGCGGCGCCCCTCGGCCGTGCGCACGGGGATGTTCTGCAGGTTGGGGTCGTTGCTGGACAGGCGCCCCGTGACCGCCACGGCCTGCGCGTAGTTGGTGTGCACGCGGCCCGTGTTTGGGTTGACCATCAGCGGCAGCTTGTCGGTGTAGGTGGACTTGAGCTTGGCCAGGCCGCGGTATTCAAGGATGCGGGCGGGCAGCGGGTAGTCCTCGGCGAGCTTTTCCAGCACCTCTTCATTGGTGGAGGGCACGCCCGTGGCGGTTTTCTTGACCACCGGCAAGCCTTGCTTGACGAACAGGATCTCGCCGAGCTGCTTGGGCGAACCCAGGTTGAAGGGCTGGCCGGCCAATTCGTAGGCTTCCTGCTCCAACGCCACGATGCGTTGCGCCAGCTCATGGCTTTGCTGCTGCAGCAGTTGGGCGTCGATCAGCACGCCGTTGCGCTCGATGCGCTGCAGCAGGCTGGAGACCGGCATCTCCATGCGCTGGTACACGTCCTGCAAAGCAGGCTCTGCCTGCAACTGGGGCCACAAGGTCTGGTGCAGGTGCAAGGTCAGATCGCTGTCTTCGCACGAGTATTGCGCCGCGCGGTCCACTGCCACTTGCGCAAACGGGATCTGCTGCGCGCCTTTCCCCGCCACGTCTTCGTAGCTCAGGCCCTTGCGGCTCAGAAAGCGCCAGGCCAAGCTTTCCAGACCATGGGGCTTGTGCGCTTCGAGCACATAGCTTTGCAACATGGTGTCGTGGGCATAGCCTTGCACAGCGATGCCATGGTTGGCCAGCACGTGGCTGTCGTACTTGATGTTCTGGCCGACCTTGGGGTGCTGGGCGCCTTCCAACCAGGGCTTCAGGCGGGCCAGCACCTCGTCCAGCGGCAACTGCTCGGGGGCGTCAGGGCCTTGATGCGCCAGAGGGATGTAGGCCGCCTCGCCCACGGTCACCGAGAACGACAGGCCCACGATGCGGGCCTTCATGGGTTCCAGCGAATCGGTTTCGGTGTCGAAGGCCGTCATCTCGGCCGCTTCGATCTTGGCCCGCCAGCGCTCAAAGGTGGGCCAGTCGGTGACGGTGTCGTACTGGGTGGCCATGCTGGGGGTGGCCGCCGCCGAGGCATCGACAGCCGGCTCGCCCCCCACATCCGCACCTGTGTCAGCCTCGGCGCCAAACAGGTCCTGCGTGCCATTGGCCACCTTCGCCGTGCCTTTGTTCTTGGCCGCGGGCGACGAGGTCTTGGCCGCAGCAGCGCCAGCACCCAGCAGTTTTTCGACCTCGGCCTTGGCCGTGCGGAAACCGAAGCGGGTGTAGAAATCCAGCAAGTTCGGCAGGTCAGGGGCCTTGAAAGCCAGCGCGTCCAAGGCGGGCCATTCGGGCACGTGACCGGTGAGGTCGCAATCCAGTTTGACGGTGATCAAGCGGCGGCCCTGTGGCAGCCAGTCCAGCGCCTTGCGCAGGTTCTCGCCGGTGACGCCCTTGAAGGAGTCCGCCGCGGCCATCACGCCGGCCAGCGTGCCATGCTCCTGCAGCCACTTCACCGCGGTCTTGGGGCCAACCTTCTCGACGCCGGGCACGTTGTCCACCGTGTCGCCGACCAGGGTCAGGTAATCAATGATCAGCTCGGGCGGCACGCCAAACTTGGCCAGCACCCCGGCGGTGTCCAGCACCTCGGGCGGCTTGGCCATGGTGTTGATGAGGGAGACCTGCGGGTTGACCAGTTGGGCCAGGTCCTTGTCGCCGGTGGAGATGACCACCTTGTGGCCGGACGCGGTGGCCACACGGGCCAGCGTGCCAATGGCGTCATCGGCTTCGATGCCAGGCACCTCCAGCACGGGCCAGCCCAGCAACCTGACGACCTCGTGGATAGGCTCGATCTGCGTGCGCAGATCATCCGGCATCGAGGGGCGATGTGCCTTGTACTCGGGGTACAACTCGTCGCGGAAGGTGGGGCCTTTGGCGTCAAAGACGCAAACGGCGTGCTCAGCGTCAATGTGGTCGCGCAGCCAGCCCAGCATGTTCACCACGCCATGGATGGCGCCCGTGGCCTCGCCTTGCGGCCCACGCAGGTCGGGCATGGCATGGAAGGCGCGGTACAGGTAGCTGGAGCCATCCACCAACAGGAGCGTTGGCAGGGCGTCGGAAGGTGAGGCCAGATCGTTCATGGCCCGCATTGTGAGGCCTGCTGGCGCAGGCCTCAACGGATCAGAACTCGGCCTGGAGACCGCCGCCCAGCAGGTGACGGTTGCGGTTGCCAGGGCCGCTGACGGCGATGAAGTCATAGCCCGTCACCACACGCAGGTTGCGGCCGAACGGGATCGACAAGCCCAAGCCAATGTAAGGTGACGTGGTGAGGTCCGTCTCGTGAGTCGCGACGTTCGTGGGGCTGAACTGGTCAGACCGGTTGCGCACACGTGCCACGCCCAGGCGCACATGACTGGTCATGGTTTCGAACATTTCAATGTTCCAGTTCATGCCGAAGGTCAGTGCCCGGGCGCTTGTACGCACACGCGTTTTTGAACCGTCGTCGGGCGAACCATTGGCCGCGCCAAAGTAGAAGTAATTGATTTCCGCCGCCACGTTGGGCGTCACGTTCCAGCCCACAAAAGCCTTGCCGCCACCGGAAACGCGATCACAACCCTCTTGCCCGTTGCAGTTTTGCGAATTGGGCGCCAGGCCGATCGTGGCGCCAGCGTAGGCGCTGAAGGGGCTTGCATGAGCCACGGAACCCGCCAGCACGCTTGAGACAACGGCCGCAGCCAGGGACAGTCGCTTGAACGACAATGAATTGCACAGTGCTGGGGTACGCATGATGATCAACCGGCTCCTCTTGGGAAATTAGCGAGCCCCGCCAACCTTTGGGGGGCCTGATTTCAGAACTGTGAGCAGTCTGCCACAGCGACTCCTACAATCACACGTTCTGCGCGCCCCGAACGTTGAGGGTTTTCTCCTACGTCCGAGGGCTTTCCCCGAGCGGTTGCCTCGCAACCTGCCGCCTTTGCTGCCCGATCCGTCTCATGGCTGTTTTCACTGAAGTGTCCCCGCTTGAAGCCTCCGGCCTGATCTCGGCCTTGGGACTGGGCACCTTGCAATCGCTGCAAGGTGCTACCTCGGGCATCGAGAACACCAACTACTTCGTCGGTACCGACCGGGGTGACTACGTGCTCACCTTGTTCGAGCGCCTCCGCTTCGAACAACTGCCCTTCTATCTGGAGTTGATGCGCCACCTGGCCGAGCACGGCATCCCCGTTCCGGCGCCGCAAGCTGACGCCAAGGGCGTGATCCTGCACACACTCAAAGGCAAGCCCGCCGCCGTGGTCACACGCCTGAAAGGCCGCAATCAACTGGCCCCCCAAGCGGCCGATTGCGCGCAAGTGGGCGCCATGTTGGCCCACATGCACTTGGCCGGACAGGACTATCCCCAGCACCAGCCCAATCTGCGCGGCCTGACCTGGTGGAACGAAACCATCCCCGTGGTGGCGCCCTTCCTGGAAGACGCGCAGCGCGAATTGATCGAGTCGGAGCTGGCCTACCAACAGGCCCTGGCCGCGTCACCGGCGTACCAGGGCTTGCCGCAAGGCGCCATCCACGCCGACCTGTTCCGCGACAACGTGATGTTCGATGGCCCCAAGCTGTCCGGCTTCTTCGACTTTTATTTCGCCGGGTGCGACACCTTTGGCTTCGACATCGCGGTGTGCCTGAACGACTGGTGCATCGACCTGGCCACTGGCCAACTCGACCCGGTCCGCGCGCAGGCCTTCGTGGCCGCCTACGATGAACAACGCCGGCTCAGCGATGATGAGCTGGCCCTGCTGCCAGGCTTGCTGCGTGCTGCCGCCTTGCGATTCTGGACCTCCCGCCTCTGGGATTTCCACCTGCCCCGAGATGCCGCCATGCTGCAAGCGCACGACCCCACCCACTTCGAGCGGGTGCTGACCCAGCGCCGGCAATCTCCCTGGCAATACCAGCGGCCCTCGTCCATCACTGGAACCCCCACCGCATGAAGCTGCGCATCATGCCTGCCCGCATGGGCCTGACCTGGATGGGCCACGGCCTGCGCGCCTGCATCCGCCAGCCACTGGGTTTCGTGGGCTTGTGGGGCCTGATCGTGTGCGCGGCCATCATCACCTGCGAAATCCTGGCGCAGGTCGGACTGCCGGCCATCGGTCCCCTGCTGATCGTGGCCTTGATGCCCATGGTGTGGATGGGCTTCATGCTGGCCAGCCGGCGGGTGCTGGCCGAGCAACGCGTCACGCCCACCGTGTTCCTGGAACCGTGGCGCGGGCAGCCGCCTGAGATGAAATGGATGTGGGCCAAACTGGGCGGCACCTATTTGCTGGCCACCCTGTTGGTGATGGTGCTGGCCGATGCCTTCGGACCCGGCTCGGACACCCTGGCCAAGGCCATGAAAACCGCCAAGGAAACCTCCGATCTCATCAGCAACCCCGACGTGCAAGCAGCGATGCTGTGGCAGTTCGCGCTCACCATCCCCGTGTCGCTGATCTTCTGGCACACCCCGGCCCTGACCTATTGGGCCAAGCTGTCGTTGGGCAAGGCCTTGTTTTTCAGCGCCATCGCCTCGTGGCGCAACCTGGGCGCCTTCCTGGTATTTGGGATGGGATGGCTGGGCCTGGGCGTGGCCTTGGTCCTGGTCAACGGTGTGTTGGCCGCCACGCTGAACCAGCCCATGCTGGTCAACGTGCTGCTCACCATGGGCGCCATGTGGATGGCTTCGGCCTTCTACGCCTCGCTGTACTTCTCGGTGGTCGATTGCTTCGAGGCCGATGAGGCGTTTGGCTCGCTCCCGAAGGCCTGAGCGGCTTCAGCCCGTCAGGCGCTCGACACCCTCCAACGGACAGGCATAGACGGCGTTGCGCAAGGCCGCGATGGCCTCGTAGCGCGTGAAGCTGCGCCGCCACACCAGCACCACGCGGCGCTTGGGAACTGGCGCATCAAAAGGGATGAAGGCCAAGTGCGGATGCGGCTCGGCGGGGACCGACAGCCGGGGCACCACGGTCACGCCCATGCCGGCCGCCACCATGTGCTTGATGGTCTCCAGGGATGAACCTTCAAAACTTTTGCGGATGCCTTCGGCATCGCTGGAAAAGCGTGCGAACTCCGGGCAGACATCGAGGACATGGTCGCGGAAGCAATGGCCGGTGCCCAGCAAGAGCATGGTCTCGCGCTTGAGCTCTTCGGCACTGATTTGCTGGCGCTTCGCCAAGGCGTGCGTTTTAGGCACGGCCACCAGAAAGGGCTCGTCGTACAGGGGGGCCACAGCCAGGCCGGCATCGGGGAAGGGCTCGGCCAGGATGGCGCAATCGAGTTCACCGGCGCGCAGCATTTCCAGCAGTTTGACCGTGAAGTTCTCTTGCAGCATCAAGGGCATCTGCGGCACGCTGGTGATGGTGTTGCGCACCAGATCAGGCAGCAGGTAAGGCCCGATGGTGTAGATCACACCCAGGCGCAAGGGGCCGCCCAAGGGGTCTTTGCCACGCTTGGCGATTTCCTTGATGGACTGCGCTTGCTCCAGCACGGATTGCGCCTGGCGAACAATCTCTTCACCCAAGGGCGTGACGCTGATTTCGGCGCTGCCACGCTCGAACAGCTTCACGTCCAGTTCGTCTTCCAGCTTTTTGACGGCCACCGACAGGGTCGGCTGCGACACGAAGCAGGCTTCAGCGGCCCGGCCAAAGTGGCGTTCGCGGGCCACGGCAACGATGTAGCGGAGTTCAGTCAAGGTCATGGTGATGATGATTGTCGGTGATTTGCAGATCAGGCCTTGAGGTATTCGGCTTTGTGGCCCAGCCAGCGTTGCACATGCCGTTGGGCGACGTGCGGGTGGTCGCGCAGCAAGGTTTGGGCGGCTTCTCGCGCGCGCTCAATCAAGGGCTGGTCTTCGCCCAGGTCGGCGAAACGCAGCAAGGCCGCGCCCGACTGGCGTGCGCCCATGAACTCGCCGGGCCCGCGGATGTCCAGGTCGCGGCGGGCGATTTCGAAGCCATCGTTGGTCAGGGCCATGGCTTTCAGGCGGGCCTTGCCAGAGTCGGACAAAGGCGATGAGTACAACAGCACGCAGACGCTGGCCACCGCGCCCCGCCCCACCCGGCCGCGCAGTTGGTGCAACTGGCTCAGGCCGAAACGCTCGGCGTGCTCAATCACCATCAAACTGGCATTGGGGACGTCCACCCCGACCTCGATCACCGTGGTGGCCACCAGCACCGACAGCTCACCCTTTGAAAAACGGGCCATCACCTCGGCCTTCTCAGCCGTGGGCAAACGCCCGTGCAGCAGGCCCACGGCGTGTCCCACCAAGGCGTCGGACAACTCCTGGTGCGTTTGTGTGACGTTGCTCAGGTCCAGCGGCGGGCGGCGATTGCTGTTGCGGCCAGCCGCCTGGTCGGCGGCCTGGTCGGATTCTTCGGTTTCATCGATGAGGGGGCAGACCCAGTAGACCTGGCTGCCTTTGGCCGCTTCATCGCGGATGCGTTCGATGACCTCGTCGCGGCGTGAATCGGCGAACACCTTGGTGACGATGGGCGTGCGGCCCGGCGGCAACTCATCAATGGTGCTGACCTCCAGGTCCGCCAGGTAGGTCATGGCCAGGGTGCGCGGGATGGGCGTGGCGCTCATCATCAGCAAGTGCGGCTCCATGTCGGTGCCCTTCAGTTTGCCGCGCAGTTGCAGGCGCTGGGCCACGCCAAAGCGGTGCTGCTCGTCGATCAGGGCCAGGCCCAATTTCGCAAATTCAACCTGGTCCTGGATGACGGCGTGCGTGCCCACCACCAGGTGCGCTTCGCCCGAGGCCACCATGGCCATCTGCTCTCGCTTGGCCTTGGCTTTCAGGCTGCCGGTGAGCCAGGCGACCTTGATGCCCAGGGGCTCCAGCCAGCCCACCAGCTTGCGAAAGTGCTGCTCGGCCAATATTTCAGTCGGGGCCATCAGGGCGCATTGCCAACCGGCGTCCATGGCCACGGCGGCGGCCAGGGCGGCCACCACGGTTTTGCCGGAGCCCACATCGCCCTGCAACAGGCGGTGCATGGGCTGGGGGCGCGCCAGATCTTGAGCGATCTCATCGCAGACCCGGTGCTGGGCTGGCGTCAGCTGAAAAGGCAGTACTTTCAGCAGGCGCTCATGCAGTCCACCCGCTTGCGAGGGCAGCGCGGGGGCCTGGAGGTGGGCGCGCTCTTGCCTGGCCTGCAATTGCGACAATTGCTGGGCCAGCAACTCTTCGTACTTCAAGCGCATCCAGGCGGGATGGCTGTGGTCTTCCAAGGTGGCCAGCGGCACCTCGGGGCTGGGGTGGTGCAGGAAGTTCAAGGCCTCGCGCAGGCTGGGCCAGGCGTCGGGCACCACGCCCGCAGGCAGGATCTCGTCCAGGTGCGCGCGCATCAAGCCGGAGGCCACGGCTTTGCGCAGATAAGTCTGCGGCAGGCCGGCGCTGGTGGGGTAGACGGGCGTGAGCGCCTCGGCCAGTGGCGTATCGGAGGCCACCACCTTGACCGCGGGGTGCATCATCTCCCGCCCGAAGAAGCCATGGCGCACCTCGCCACGCACCCGCAAGCGCACGCCGGGTGCCCAGGCTTTTTGCTGGGTGGCGTAGAAGTTCAAGAAACGCAGTTGAACCTCACCACTGCCATCGTCCAGCTTGACCAGCAATTGCCGGCGCGAACGCATCTCGATGCGGTTGTCCCGCACCACGCCTTCGACCTGCACAGTGTCGCCATCGCGGGCATCGCGCAGCAGGGTGAGGCGGGTTTCATCCTCGTAGCGCAAAGGCAGGTGCAGGGCCAGGTCGATGTCGCGCACCAGGCCCAGTTTGTCCATGGCCTTGGCGGGTGCCGACTGAGGAGGGCTGGGTTTGGGCTTGGTCGCCGACACGGAGGGGGCTGCTGGTCACAGGGGTGAATGAATTCTGGATTGTGCAATGCCGCAGGCACACCCCCCGCATCAGGTGGTGATTAACGCCCATTGACATGTCCGAACTCACCGACAATCATGCCTTCCTTGGCACGGGGCTCGTCAGCCCCTCAATGGCAGCAGTCATGACCCGCAGTTTCTCCCTTGGCGATTTCGATTTTGAGCTTCCGCCCGAGCTGATCGCCCAGCACCCCGCCGCCGAGCGCAGCGCCTCGCGCCTGTTGGATGGCCGCAGCCCAACCCCCGTCGACCGCATTTTTCGCGATCTGCCCTCGCAGTTGAACCCGGGCGACCTGCTGGTGTTCAACAACACCCGCGTCATCAAAGCTCGCCTGCATGGCCTGAAAAGCAGTGGCGGCACGGTAGAGGCCTTGGTTGAACGCGTGTTGCCCGGCCAGGAAGTGCTGGCCCACATGCGCGCCAGCAAATCGCCCAAGCCGGGCAGCGTGGTTCGGTTTGCCGATGCGTTTGACGCCACCGTGCTGGGCCGGGGCGGCCCCGATGATGGCTTGTTCCACCTGCGTTTTTCAGGCGATCCGTTGACCCTGCTGGAGCAGCACGGGCACGTGCCCTTGCCGCCCTACATCACACACACCGACTCCAGCGACGACGTCCAGCGCTACCAGACGGTGTTCGCCGCGCGGCCGGGCGCTGTGGCGGCGCCCACCGCCGCCCTGCATTTCGACGAGGCCCTGCTGGCCGCCCTGGCCCAGCGCGGCGTGCACACCGCCGAGGTCACCTTGCACGTCGGCGCCGGCACCTTCCAGCCGGTACGCACCGAAAACCTGGCCGAGCACAAGATGCACAGCGAATGGTTCGAGGTGAGCCAATCCACCGTGGACGCCATCACCCGCACCAAGGCCCAGGGCGGCCGTGTGGTGGCCGTGGGCACCACGACCTTGCGCGCGCTCGAATCTGCCGCCCTGTTCTGCCCGCCCGGCCAGATCCTGAAAGTGGGCAGCCGCGACACGGCCATCTTCATCACGCCGGGGTTCGAGTTCAAGGTGGTGGACGTGCTGGTCACCAACTTCCACCTGCCCAAAAGCACCTTGATGATGCTGGTCAGCGCTTTCGCGGGGTATGAACACATCCGCGCGCTGTACCGACATGCCATCGAACACCAATATCGATTTTTCAGCTATGGGGATGCGATGCTGATTCAACGATAGAGTGCGCGTCAAACAAGTAATTCAATATAAAAATCATGGGATTGAACTGGCTCAAATACGCACGGCACTTGGGGGTGCTGCTGGTCTTGTGGACCCTGGGCGGAGCCTGGGCGGCCCCCAGCATCGTGGTGACCAACGCCACCCTGGCCCAGGGCCTGTGCTCCGAGCACCAGCAGGAGATCGCGGTCAAGCTGCCGGATGACTGGAAGGCCCACAACCTCAAGCCTCCGGCCGTGGCCTGCTACCGCGCCAAGATCTTCATGGCGCACTCGCCCACCATCGCGTGGGCCTTGCGCATTGACCGCCTGCCAGGCAACCACCGGATCACCGTCAACGGCATCCAGCTGACCACGCGCCACATGGAAGGTGCAGACGTGACCAGCATGGCCACCCTGCCCTACCTGATCGAGCTGCCGGTGAACGTGCTGCTGGCCGGTGACAACGACATCGAGATCGATGTGCGCATGGGGCCCTTTCGCAAGCCCGGCATCTCGCCGATGACGGCCGGGCCCATTGCCCACATGCGCGCCGACTTCGACACCTGGACGTCGCTGACCGTCGACCTGCCCAAGACGCTCAACTGGACGGTGGCCGGCATGGCCCTGTTCCTGCTGCTGGCCTGGCGCGCACGCCCATCGGACAAGGTCTTCGCCTACTTTGGCGGGTTGATGGTCATCATGTCCTCGCGCAATGCCTTCTACTTTCTGGAGACCATTGGCTGGCCGATCCCGATCGTGGACTGGCTGTTTTTCTCGTCGCACGCGGTGACCAGCTTCTACCTGGTGGCCTTCGGCATGAGCTACGCCAGCATCGACTTCAGCCGCATCATCAACCCGCTGCGCGTGCTGGTGGTGGCCATCATCCTGGGCTCCTTCGCCGCCCTGGACACGCCCCACCTGGACACCCTGCGCCTGATCGCCTACCCGATCATGATGATCGGCGGCATTGTGGTCGTCATCAAGGTGGTTCAAACGGCCTGGAAGCGGGACTGGATAGAAGCGGTCTTCATGACCGCCGGCCCGGTCGGCACCTACATCAGCGTGGCCCACGACTACCTGTTCCTGACGCCCTACCTGGACGTCACCGACCTGTACTGGACACCTTACTGCACGCCCATCATCTTCCTGGGCTACGCGCTGACGCTGATGCGCAAGTTCGTGGACACCATGAACCTGTCCGAGCGCATGAACATCACGCTGGAAGAGCGCGTGGCCGAACGCACCCGCGCACTCGAGGTCGCCAACCAGTCCAAGACGCGCTTCCTGGCCTCGGCCAGCCATGACCTGCGCCAACCCACCGCCGCCATCGGCCTGCTGGTCAGCCTTTTGCGCCAGCAAAAAGTGGCGCCCGAGGTGAAGGAGCTGACCGACATGCTGGACGAGGCCGTGGCCTCGATGGAGTCCCTGCTGGTCGGTTTGCTGGACATCTCCCGCCTGGATGCGGGCGCGGTGCAGGTGCAGTTCCAACCCGTGTGTTTGAACGACGTGTTCCAGGCCGTGCGTGTGCATGAGAAAAGCGCGGCCGATGCCAAGGGCCTGCAATTGCGCTTTCGGTTTCCCGCCAATGCGGGGCCGCACCTCACCGTGCTGACCGACCCGGTGCTGATCCACGGCGTGCTGCGCAACCTGGTGGCCAACGCCATCCGCTACACGCAGCAAGGCGGGGTGCTGGTGGCCGTGCGCCGCCACGGCAAGCGGCGCTTGCGCATCGAGATCTGGGACACGGGCATCGGCATCGCCCCCGACCAGCAGGAGCGCATCTTCGACGAGTTCTACCAAGTGAGCAATGCAGCGCGCGACCGCAGTCGTGGCATCGGTCTGGGCCTGGCCATCGTGCGCCGCACCGCCTCGCTGCTGGGCGAACAAGTCACGGTCAAATCGCGCGTTGGTCGTGGTTCGTGCTTTTCCATTGAGCTGCCACTCAACCACGTCAACACCAGCAAGCCGGTGGCACCCTCATCGCCACAGCACCCCATGGCCGGCCGCAATGCCTGGATTGTGGAAGACGACCCCATCTTGCGCCGCGCCCTGGGCGAGATGCTGCAAAGCTGGGGCGCCCAGGTGCGCACCTGGCCCGATGGCGAAGCCCTGCTGGACGAGTTGCCGCAGCTTCTGGCCGCGACTTCCCGCACGCAGCGCCCCGACATCCTCATCACCGACTACCGCCTGCCCGGCATCAACGGCCTGCAATTGAGCCAGACCATCCAGGCCTACCTGCGCGAATCGGGTGTGTCGCTGTACACGCTGATCATCTCGGGCGACACCGACCCGGCCGAGATCGCCCGCCTGAGCGCCTCGGGCCAGGTGGTGATGGCCAAACCCTTCCGCAGCGAGCGCCTGCTGGAACAATTGCTGGCATTGCACCAGGCGAAAGCGGCCTGAGCAACGCCGCTGGGCGCAGTGCGGCGACAATACCGGCATGCTGAATTTCGACCTGATCAAGACCGAAGGCCACGCCCGCCGTGGCCGCCTCACACTCAACCACGGCGTGGTCGAGACCCCCATCTTCATGCCCGTGGGCACCTATGGCACCGTCAAGGGCGTCATGCCGCGCTCGCTGGAAGAAATGGGTGCCCAGATCATCCTGGGCAACACCTTCCACCTGTGGATGCGCCCTGGCCTGGACGTGATGAAGCAGTTCGGCGGCCTGCACAAGTTCGAGAGCTGGCAAAAGCCCATCCTCACCGACTCAGGCGGCTTCCAGGTCTGGTCGCTGGGCGAGATGCGCAAGATCAGCGAAGAAGGCGTGCGCTTTGCTTCGCCGGTCAATGGCGACAAGCTCTTCCTCACGCCTGAAGTCAGCATGCAGATCCAGACGGTGCTGAACTCGGACATCGTCATGCAGTTCGACGAATGCACGCCCTACTGGAAAGGCGGCAAGGAAAGCCAGGCCAACGGCCACATCACCACCGAGAAAGAAGCGCGCGTGTCGATGGAACTCAGCCTTCGCTGGGCCAAGCGCTGCATCACCGAGTTCACCCATCTGCAAAACCCCAACGCCCTGTTCGGCATCGTGCAAGGCGGCATGTTCGAGAACCTGCGTGAAGAATCGCTGGCCGGCCTGGTGGACATGAATCTGCCTGGGTATGCCGTGGGTGGTGTCAGCGTGGGCGAGCCCAAGGACGAGATGCTGCGCGTGATGAACCACATCGTGCACAAGCTGCCCGCCGACAAGCCCCGCTACCTGATGGGCGTGGGCACCCCCGAGGATCTGGTGGCCGGCGTGGCTGCGGGCGTGGACATGTTCGATTGCGTGATGCCCACGCGCAATGCGCGCAATGGCCACTTGTTCACCCGCTTTGGCGACCTGCGCTTGCGCAACGCGCGCTACAAGAGCGACGAGCAGCCGCTGGACTACACCTGCAGCTGCCACACCTGCCAGAACTTCAGCCGCGCCTACCTGCACCACCTGGACCGCTGCAATGAAATGCTCGGCCCGATGCTGACCACCATCCACAACCTGCACTACTACCTGAACCTGATGCGCGAAGTGCGCGAGGCCCTGGACACCGGCACCTTTGCCGACTACCAGAAGCAGTTCGCGCTGGACCGCGCGCGAGGGGTCTGACCGCCGGCAGAGGGCGTCAAGGCGCCGATTGCCGCACCAGCAGCAGATCGGCAATGACCGGCCGATGCTGCGATGCGACCTTGCCGCCCACGAAGGCATCGCTCACGCCGATGTCATCGCTGACGAGGATGTGGTCAATGCGCAGGAACGAGATCCCGGGCCACAGCGAGTGGCCATGGGTGTAGCCATAACCCAGACCCGCGTACGCAAACGCATCCCGCATGCCCGTGTCCAGCAGATCTTGCACCACGCTTGAATTTTCAGGCGCGTTCAGGTCGCCAGCCACGATGCGGGGGCGCTTCATCAAACGCAGGTGCTCGGCCAGCACGCCCGATTGGGTCAGGCGTTTGTTCATGTTGTCGCGCCAGGCGCCCAAGCCCTGCACGCCGCCATTGCGTGCCGCATTCAAGCCATCACGCGGCGTCACGAAATGCACCGTGACGAGGTCAAAATCGGTGCCATTGACCGAGATCACGCAGTGCACATAGCTGTGGTTCTGCCCGTTGTAAGGGATCCAGCCCGGCAAGCAGCCTTTCATCGGGAACCGGCTGGCCACGATGTACTGCCCAAAGGCGTAGACCTCTCTCTGGCCGAAAATGGTTTTGATCGCCGTCGGGGGGCTGTAGCGTTGATCCAGGAACTGCCCAGCATCCTGCATGACCACCACATCAGGGTCGTGCTGCAAAACCTCCATCGCCACATCGGCCACACCCGTGGGCCGGTGCACCGCCAGATACGACTTGACGTTGTAGGTCATCAGGCGCACGCGCCGGTAGCCATCGTCGGAATGCCCCCAGGCGGGGCGCATCAACACGGTCAGCACCAACAACACACTGCCCATGGCCAGGACACGCCAGCGCCATCCCAGGCTGAACGAGATAATCAGGGCCATCACCGCCGGCACCAGGTAGACCGGGTAGGGCACGTACAGCAGCAAGGCCAGGATCGCATGGCTTTCCGGGTCGTTGGACAAACCCAACCACACCAGCAAAAGCCCCATGGCCACCGCCGAGACCACTGCCCGGCCAATCCAATGCCCCCAAACCCTCGCGCGCTGCATGCCACGTATCCTTGTCAACCTGCTTACCAGAACTGCCAGTTGCCGTACAACACCACCCACACCCCGAGCACGCCATTGGTGACAGCATGGGCCAGGATGGGCGACCACAAGGAGCCGGTCCGCTTGTACAGCCAGGCATAGGCCAGACCCGCCAGGATGGCCGCCAACCACTGCGTGTGCGCCAGCATGAACACCACCGTGGACAGGGCCACAGCCTTCACCGTGACCGCACGCGGATCCACTTTCTCGAAATCGGGGTTGTCCACCCAGCGCATCAGGAAAGAACGCCAGAACAGCTCCTCCATGACCGGAACCATCAGGGCCGCGCCGATCCAGCGCACCACCACCAGGCCCCATTCAATGCGCCCCTCGCTGTCCACAGGGCGGAAACTGGCGGTGGCCTCGCCCAACATCATCCAGGGCTGGGCCAGATTGATCCACAGCATGAACACCACCACACCGACGATCACCGCCAGCGCCAACTCCTTGGCCGCCGGCACGGTGCCGCGCGCCAACTCCTGGTAGTCGCGCCAGAAGAACAACAGGCTGCCAGTGACCACCAGCACACACAAGCCATAGACCCAGCGTGGATCGATGCCCCAACTGCCGTCGGCGGGCACTTGGCCGCGCAAGGCCAGCATCACCATGAACAACACAAACGGCACCACACGGGCCAGGACCGAGCGCGACAGGAAGCTTCCCATGATTTTTGAAGAGTTGATGCGAATGGCTACGATTGTGACCCAAGCCATTGCCTGATCAGGATCACCGAGCGCCGGACGAAAATCGGCTGCCATGCGAACGCCAAGCCACACACCACGATGTGGACCCCGGCCTGGACCGCGAACAACTGCCCCATGCTCAGCCCCGCAGCGCTCAAACCGCCGACCAGCACGGCGCTCAAGAGGATGAACAAGGCATTCAGGATGTTGTTGGCCGCGATGATGCGGGCCCGGTGACTGGGCTCGGCACGCGCCTGAATCTGCGCGTACAAGGACACACTGAACAGCCCCACCGACAGCGCCATCAGCACCAAATCCACCAGAAAGCGCCAATGCGCGGGATGGGCCACGAACTGCATCGCGGTCCAGGCGGGGCGAATACTCAAGGACCTGGCCTGCTCCAGCGCATGAACAGCCAACGACATCTCAATGGCAAACACGGCCATGCCCAAGGCCCCCAAAGGCACCAGGCCCAGCTCCACCCGCCCCCGGGACAAGCGCTCGCACATCAAGGCACCACCGCCAATGCCCAGCGAGGTCAACACCAGCAGGAAGGACGCCACCCCTTCCTGGCCATTCAGCACGTCTTTGCTCAGGATCGGGAACAGGGCCAGGAAGCCCGCCCCAAAGAACCACATCCAGGAGATGCCAAGCATGGAGGCGAACACCAGCGGATCTTCATGGCAACGCTTCAGGTTGCGCCAGGTCTCGGCCACCGGATTCCAGTGAATTTTCAGACCGGGATCAACCGCAGGTGTGCTGGGAATCCAATGCGATGTGATGCGGCCCAGCACGCTCATCAGCACCACCGCCAAGCCAACGATCCAGGTGCCGCTGAGCTCGGGCGCCACCAGCAGACCGCCCACCAAGGTGCCCATGAGGATGGCCAGGAAGATGCCCATCTCCAGCAGCCCATTGCCACCGGTCAGTTCATGCAAGCGCAGGTGCTGGGGGATGTAGGCGTAGCGCACGGTGGAGAACAAGGCCACGTGCACGCCCGACAGCAACACGCAAGCCAACATCAGGGGCGCATCGCGCCGCCACAAGGCCCAGGCGGCCAGGGCCATCATGATGACCTCCAGGCTTTTGCCCAGGCGGATCAGCCAGCCCAGGTCACAGCGGTCGGCCCATTGGCCCAGCGTGGCCGACAAGAGCAAGGACGGTGCAATGAAGATGGCCCCCATGACAGGGCCGACCAGGTTCGCCGGCAACCAGGGCACGGCCAGTTGGTAGGTCAACAGCAGCGTGACAGAAAATTTGAGGACGTTGTCATTCATCGACCCCAGGAGCACCGTGAAGAAAAACGGTGAAAAGCGGCGCTGCCCCAGCAGCCGGAACTGGTGCGGCTGCTCGGACTTCAAGGGGCAGGCTCGTTCAGCAAGGCCTGCACGCGGGCTTGCAAACCTTCAGGCGTGACCTGGTCGGGCGCGATGGCTTCACCTACCACCAGGCCCACGTGGTTGAACAGGCCGCGCCGCAGGGGCTTGGCCATGGCCACCCCATCGATGCGCGAGAAGCTGGAGCCCCAGAGGTTGTGCAAGGCCGAGGGGATCACCGGCACCGGGTTGGTCTCCAGGATCTTCATGATGCCGGCTTTGAAAGGCTGCAAGGTGCCATCGCGGGTGATCGCGCCTTCCGGGAAGAGGCACAGCAATTCACCATCGCTCAAGGCCTGGCGGGCGCGTTCAAAGGCGCGCTCGTAGGCCACCGGATCTTCCTTCTGTGGTGCGATGGGGATGGCCTTGACCGCCCGGAAGAACCAGCCCACGCCGGGGGTCTTGAAGATGCGGTGGTCCATCAGGAAGATCATGGGGCGCGGGCTGATCACACCCAGGATCACCGCATCGACAAAGCTCACGTGGTTGCACACCAGGATGGCGGCGCCATCGGTGGGCAGGTGATCTTCACCACGCACCTTCAGGCGGTAGACGATGCGGGCCGCGACCAGCATCACCAGGCGCACGATGTACTCGGGCATCAGCCAGAACACATAACCCACCACGATGATGTTAAGCACGGCCGTGGCCCCAAACACCTCGGGGATCGAGAAACCCGCGCCGAGCAAGGCGCCCGCCATCAGGCTGCTCACGATCATGAACAGCGCGTTGAGGATGTTGTTGGCCGCGATGATGCGCGCGCGGTGGCTGGGCTGGGCACGCAGCTGGATCAGGGCGTACATGGGCACGCTGTACAAACCCGCGCTGAAGGCCAGCATGGCCAGGTCGATCATCACGCGCCAGTGGTCGTGTTGCGCCACGAACTGGCCCACGGTCATCAGGCTGCCCAAGGGGTGGCTCAAGCCACGGCTGGCCAGGTACAGGTCGAAGGCGAACACCGTCATCCCCACCGCACCGATGGGCACCAGGCCGATTTCAACGCTTCGGTGCGAGAAGGTTTCGCACAAGAGCGAGCCAATCGCAATGCCCACGGAGAACACTACCAGCAGCAGGGATGCCACTTGCTCGTCACCGCCCAGCACGTCACGCGCGAACGAGGGAAACTGCGCCAGGAAAACGGCGCCAAAGAACCACATCCACGAGATGCCCAACAGCGAGCGGAACACGCTGGGGTACTGGGCGGCCAGCTTGAGGTTGCGCCAGGTTTCGGTGGCTGGGTTCCAGTTGAGTGTCAAGCCCGGGTCGGACGAAGGCGAGGCCGGGATCTGCAGGGCCATCAGCCAGCCGATCACCGCGATGCTGAGGCAAGCCCCTGCCGCCCAATGCACGCCGACCTCGGGGATGCTCATCAACAGGCCACCCCCGACATTGCCCAGCAGGATGGCCACGAAGGTGCCCATCTCGACCATGCCGTTGCCACCTGTCAGCTCGCGCGGGCTCAGATGCTGCGGCAGGTAGGCGTATTTGACGGGGCCGAAGAAGGTGGAGTGCAGGCCCATCAGGAACACACAGCCCAGCAACAACGGCACGTTCTGGCCAAAGAAGCCAAACGCCACCAGCACCATGATGGCCACTTCCAGCAGCTTGATGGCCCGCATGATGCGGCCCTTGTCGTACTTGTCGGCCCACTGCCCGGCCGTGGCCGAAAACAGCACGAAGGGCAGGATGAACAGGGCGCCGATGACCAGGCCCGCCATCTTGGCGTCCAGCCAGGACACGCGCAGCTGATAAGTCACCAGCACCGTGAAGGCGAACTTGAACAGGTTGTCGTTGGCCGCGCCCAGGAACTGCGTCCAGAAAAATGGCGCGAAGCGGCGCTGGCCCAGGAGGGCGAACTGTCCGCTCGGAGGCGTGGCTTGGCCGGGGGGTTTGCTCAAGATCGTGTTCCTCTCACTGATGCTGGATGCGCAACTTGTATCGTCAGCCGAAAATGTATAGGCAAACTTGGGGCCGTCAATCAATGGATAAGCAGGGGAGACTCGCCCAACCCCGAGCGGTTCAGCCAGGCGAACACGGAATCGACCGTGACCGTGCGGATGCGGCCCGAGAAACGCAGCTGCGCGGGGTGGTCGTCAAAGCTGACGTTGGCCGAGGTCAGGCGGGCGCCCAGGCGGCTCAAGGTGGACAAGTGCAGCTCGGTGGGCTCATAGCCCTTGAAGCGCAGCCAGGCCTGGGCCTGATCTCGTCGGCTGGCCTGCGGTTCCATCGCCAGGGCCAGGGTTTCGATCGCCCACTGGTTGCTCTGCTGGTACTGCTGCGCCCAGGCATAGGCCACCATGCTGTAGGCCCGCGTGTGCAGGGTCCGCAGGACTTGGCCATCCTGGAGCATGGGCCACAGGCGATCCTGCAACTGGGGCGACAACACGACCGCACCGGCTTCGTATTCAAAGGGTGCATCCATGAAGAAGTCGCCGATGCCCTGGCGGTACAAGGCCGAGCGGTCGGTGCCGCACTGGTTGAGCTTGTGCACCACGCGCCAGGTGCCGCCATCGCGGTAGGCCAGGCCCAGGTGCGAGTAGCGCAAACCGTACTGGCTCAGATCCTGCCCGGCGCGGGCCAACACCACGACCTTGGCACCGGTGTCGTTCAACCGCTTGACAGTTTGCTCGGCCAAGGCCAAGCCTTTTTGCACGGCGCCCACGGTCAGGGGCTTGACCTCGCAGGGCCTTCCCGCGTGAGCCGTGAAAGACAGGGCCAGGCACCAGGCCGCCACGGTGGTTTTGAAATTGAGCATGCTGGGCTCCGATCAATCGGTGATGCGTTCGTTGTAGAGCAGCGAGGCGCCCAAGGCGTTGGGCACGAAGGCGATGGCCTGGCCCGCCGCCGACAGGATGTAGCCCGCGCTGATCGCCGTCACCGTGACGGCGGTGCCCAAGGCCACCGAGGCCACACCTGCAACCTGTGAGCCCCAGCGGATCACCATGCGGGCACCATCGCTGGCGCGTTGAACCACCCACACAGTGGCACCGGCCACCACCTGCACAGAGACCACGGTCAGCACCACCCCGGCCGACAGCACCATGGAGGGCGCGGCCACGGACACCGCCACCGGCAGGGCCGACAGCGCGCTGGCCTCCGACGCATCGTTGTGGGCCTGGGCCATGGAGGCCAGGCTCAAGGCCGCACTCAAGGCCAGGATTCGGGTTGTTGTTTGCAAGAATTTCATGGTCATTCCTTGTGTTCGGCCACATCGGCTTCGTGGTCGTCGCGCAGCATCTTGGCCAGGGTGAAGGCGCTGGAGATCAGGAACAGCCAGGTCACCAGCAGGTAGGCCTTGTAAGTCGGGTTGATGTCCATCTGGTACAGGCCCCAACCGGTCAGGCCGATGGCAAAGGCAAAGCCCGACCACACCACCACCGACCACATCGGCGTGTCCTTGCCACGCAGTTCCTTGTCACGCACGAACTTGGACAGCGCGAACACCGCCGACAGGCAGAACACATAGCCCATGACCATGAAGGCGCGCTCCAGGTCGGCACCTGGCAACCAGCCCAGGCCGGTGGCGCACACGGTCACGGCGATGCCGAAAGAAATCCAGACCTGGGTCTTCCAGGATTTGGTGTCGCGGCGAATGGTGGTGGTCATCTTGGGGCCCCTTGGGAGCGTGTTGAACATGGGAATGGATTGTGTAAATTCAGCTTCTACAGGTCAATCAATCAATACCGAGTAGCGCCATCGTGCATACTTGGTATCAAATTTCGATACCCAACGCCACCATGAGCACCACCCAAGACCTCGTGAACACGCTGAAGCAGGAGTTGAAATCCGCCGGCATCACCTATGCCCAACTGGGCGAACGCCTGGGCATGGCCGAATCCAGCATCAAGCGCGTCTTCGCCAAGGGCGACATGCCGCTGTCACGCATCGACGACATCTGCCGCGTGCTCAAACTCGACTTCGCCGACCTGGCCCGCCACGTGGCCGATGCCCAGCCCTTGAAGCGCGAGCTGACCCTGGCACAAGAGAAAGCCGTGGTGGCCGACCGCAAGCTGCTGCTGATGGCCATCTGCTGTTTGAGCCAATGGACCTTCGAGCAGATCGTGTCCACTTATGAAATCACCGAGACCGAATGCTTCCGCCTGCTGGCCAAGCTGGACAAGCTGGGCATCATCGAGCTGCGGCCACTCAACCGCTACCGGCTCAAGGTGTCCAAGACCTTCCGCTGGCGGCCCCATGGCCCAGTGATGAGCTTCTTTCGCGAACACGTGGTGGAAGAGTATTTCGCGGGCGGCTTTGAAGGCGATGACGAACTCTTGCTGCTCGTGCACGGATCGATCGGGCACAGCCTGGCCAAGCCTTTCGCCGAACGCCTGCAGCGCGTGGCCGAAGACTTTGCCCAGCAGCACCTGGCCGACCAACGCCTACCCGCCACGCAGCGCAAGCCCTACACGCTGGTGATCGGACTGCGGTCCTGGTGGTTCCAGGCGTTTGTGGACCTGTGGCGGCCTCATGCCACCGGGCAACGCTGAACCAGGCCCGGCCATGTCACAGCATCCTCCGAACACACGGGCTCAGCAACTCACCTTGCTCACCGGCCTGTACGCGGCTCAAGGCCTGCCCTTCGGCTTCTTCACGCTGGCCTTGCCGGTGCTGTTGCGCGAAGCGGGCTGGTCACTGACCGCGATCAGCTTCCTGCAGTTCCTGGCCCTGCCCTGGGCCATCAAGTTCATGTGGGCCCCCGTGCTGGACCACCATGGCACACGGCGCGGCTGGCTGCTGGGGCTGCAAGGCGCGGCCTGTGCCACCGCCCTGCTGCTGTCGCAGCTTGACCTGCAACTGGGCAGCTTTGCCTTGTTCAGCGCCGTGTTCGCCTTCAACCTCATCGCAGCCACGCAAGATGTGGTCACCGATGGCCTGGCGGTGCGGCTGTTGAACGCCAAGGAACGCGGCCTGGCCAACGCCATCCAGGTGGGCGCTTACCGACTGGGCATGATCCTGGGGGGCGGCTTGCTGCTGTGGATCTTTGCCCGCAGCAACTGGAGTGTGATGTTCCTGTGCATGGCCGCCATGCTGGCCATCACGATCGTGCCCGTGCTCACCTTGCGCGAGCCACCCCCGCAGGCCGCTCGCCCTGATCGCCCGGGTGGCTGGCACCTGGCCATCGCCTGGATTCACCGGGCGCTCAGGCCCGGCATGCCCGCCATCGCCGGCCTGATCTTCTGCTACCGCTTTGGCGACCAGATGGTCAGCTCGCTGATCGTGCCTTTCCTCAGTGATCAGGGGCTGAGCAAGGAAACCATCGCGGGCATGAAGGGGGCGGTGGGCTCGGCCACCAGCCTGTTGGGCGCAGTGATCGGCGGCTGGCTGACCTTCAGGGTCGGGCGCCGCCACGCCTTGCTGTTCAGCGGCTTGGCCCAGGCCTTCGGCTTTGGCCTGTACATCGCGGCAGCGCTGGGCCTGGGTGGGGTTGAGCTGCTGTGGACGGCCACCATCGTGGAAGGCCTGGTGGGCACCATGGCCTCGGTGGCCCTGTTCGCCCTGATGATGGACGCCTCGGACCCCTTGCACGCTGGCACCGACTACACCCTGCTGGCCAGCGTGGTGGTGCTGGTGGGCAGCCTGGGCGGCATCGCGGGTGGCCTGGCCGGCGATCTGCTGGGCTATGCCCCCACCTTCACCATCGGCACCGTGCTGGCCGCATTGGGTTGCGTGTTCGTGGTGTACTGGCTGGACCGCCATCCCACCCATGAAAGGGTGGCCCAGGCCTGGCGGTGAAACCCAAAGCGGGCCGCAGGCTCAGGCGTCGGGGCCTTGCGGCTTCATGCCCAACTCATCGGCCATGCGCAGCACCAAGGTGCGCAAATTGGCCAGCTCCAAAGCCATGTCGGACTGGCGGGCCTTCAAGGCCACCAGCTCTTCCGCCAACACCGATTCTTCGCCCTGCCCCGTGGCCATGGTGGCCACTGGCATCGTCACCTCGCCACACAGCAGGTGCGCCCAACGCGACTCGCGGGCCCCGGGCGCACGCGCCAGCTTGACGACCATGGGCTGCTCGCGCTCGGCCAGCTCGTCCAGGAAGCCTTCCACCGACGAGACATCGGCAAAGCGGTGCAAGCGCTCGGTGTGTAAGCGCAACTCGGCCGAGGTTTGGGGCCCGCGCAAGGCCAGCAAGGTGAGCAAGGCCACTGCCTGGCTGGGGACACCCAGGCCACGCGCCGCGTTGTGCTCAAAGCGAACCACGCGGTTGCCACTCACCTCGTTGACCAGGCTGAGTTCACGCAGGCCTTCAATGGCCTGCAACACCTGGGCTTCGGTGGCCTGCATGACCGGGTCGCGCGCGGTTTTCTGATTGCAGCCCAGGGTCAAGGCATTGAGCGACAAGGGGTAGCTGTCGGGCACGGTGTGGTGTTTTTCAACCAGCACGCCCAGCACGCGGACTTCAAGGGGGGTGAGTGTTCTCATCACAAAGATCCTAACTGGTGGGCCAGCGCTTCGGTGTAGTCCCGGGACTGCTGCACATCGCTGTGACCCACGTTGGGCAAACGCAGCATCTGCGCACGCGGGTTCAAAGCCATCAGGCGTTCGGCGTGGGCGATGGGGATCAAGGTGTCCTGCTCGCCATGCACGATGAACACCCTGCTCTTGACCTTCGGCAGCCATTGGTCCGTGCGCAAGGGATAGCGCAAGGCCAGGCTGGGCACCCAGGGATAAACGTCACCCGACAGCCGCTCGATGCTTTCGTACGGCGACACCAACACCAACAAATCCGCCGGGACCTGCGCGGCCAAGTGCGTGGCCAAGCCCGTGCCCATGGAGCGCCCATAGATCACCAGTTTGAGCCCTGCATACGCCGGCGACACCTGGGCCCAGGCACGGCGCACATCGTCATGAAGCTGCTCCTCGCTCTCGATGTGGCCCGTGCTTTTGCCAAAACCCCGGTAATCCAGCATGAACACGTCGTAGCCCGTGCTCAGCCAGAAGTCGGGACTGGTGAACCACTTCGCGAGGTTGTCCGCGTTGCCATGCAGGAAGAACACCAGGCCGCGCGTGGGCGTGCCCGCAGGCTGGCGCAAATGCAGGGCGTGCAAAGTGGCACCGGGCACCTGCACCGTTTCTTCCACCGTGTGGGCCAGGCCAAACTGGTAGTCCTGCACCAAAGGCACGGGCTTGAACAGCAGGGACTCCTGACGCGACCACAGGCTGCCCACCGCGCCGGCCCACAACACCGCAGGCACCGCGAGCAGGGCGATCAGCGACCATCGCCAGACAGGACTCAGAACGGTTCGCACAGGCAATGCGCGCTGGCGCTGAAGGGCTTGCGGCCGTTGGCGATGTCGGTCACCAGGCCCAGGTCGCGGCGCAGGTCATGCGCGATCTCGGGAGGCGTGCCAAAGGGCAGCAGGGCAACGTTGAATTGCTGAGCCCAAGCCAGGGCGGCATCACCGCCCAAGGTGCGCAGCAAGCCAGCCAGCTTGCCCGGCTCGCGCTCAAGGTAGGTCACACGGTACCCTTCCGACAATTTGGCGCGCACCGCCGCCGCCTTCAAGGCATCGCCATACGAGCCCAGGTTGTCCACCAGCCCACGCTCCTTGGCTTGAGCGCCGGTCCACACCCGCCCTTGCGCGACCTCGTTGATCTTCTCAGGCGTGGTCTTGCGGGCCTGTGCTGCCTTGGCCGTGAAATCGGCGTAGATGTGGTCGATGCTGGATTGCACCATGCTGGCAAAGCGAGGGTCCAGAGGGCGACGTGGGTCACCGGCGCCACCCAGCCAGGTAGTGGGCACGCCATCGGTGTGCACGCCCAGTTTGTCCATGGCCTGGTCGGCCGTGGGCAGCAAGGCGAACACGCCGATGGAGCCGGTGATCGTGGCCGGATCAGCGATCACCTGGTCGGCGGCCATGGACATCCAGTAGCCACCGGAGGCCGCCAGATCGCCCATCGACACCACCACCGGCTTGCCTGCCTGGCGGGTCAGCTCCAGCTCGCGCCGCACCAGCTCCGAGCCAAACGCACTGCCGCCCGGCGAGTTGACCCGCAGCACCAGGGCCTTGATGTTGCTGTCCTCGCGCGCCTTGCGGATCAGGGCGGCGGTGGACCGCCCGCCCACCAGCCCAGCCGGGGCCACGCCATCCACGATTTCACCTTCGGCCACGACCACGCCCACGGCATCGCCGGTGAACGATGGCCGCTGGCGAGCCAGGTAGTCCGCGAAGGAAATCTGCCGAAAGCCTTTGGCTTGGTCGTCGTCCTTGGTACCGCGCTGGATCAGCAGCTGGCGCAACTCGTCGCGGGTCTTGATGCCGTCCACCAGCTTGGCCTGGAGCGCCAGCTTGGCCGAGTCGCCCGAGACGGCCGCCAACTGCTCGGGCGCCCCATTGATGTAGCCCATCACCGCGCCTGCAGACAACTTGCGGGCTTTCTCGACGCCGTCGGTGTAGGTGCTCCACAAGCTCTTGTACAGAAAGGCTTCAGCCTCCTTGGCCGCGGGCGATGACGCGTTGGCGATGAAGGGCTCGGCGGCGCTCTTGTAGGTGCCCACGCGGATCAGGTTGACGCTGACGCCGACCTTGTCGAGCGCATCACGGTAATAGTTGCGGTAGCGGCCAAAGCCTTCCAGAAAGACCATGCCCATGGGGTGAATGAACACCTCGCTGGCATGCGCGGCCAGGAAGTACTGGCGCTGGTCGTAGCTGCTGCCCCAGGCGATCACCTTCTTGCCGCTCGCCTTGAAACGGTCCAGCGCTGCCGCCACCTCACGCAGCGTGGCCAGGCCCGTGCCCTGGAACTCGTCCAGCACCAGCACCACGTGCGAGATGTTGGCATCCTTGGCGGCCGCCTCCAGCACGGTCAGCAGATCGCGCAACTGGGTTTTCTGCGTGTCCTGCCCCCGCAGCTGCTGCATGGCCGTGGCCCGCAGATCATCCGTGTGCTGCTCCACGATGACGCCTTGCAAATCCAGCACCAGGGCCGTCTTGTCCGACAAGGCCGGCCCCCGACCTTTGAACAGAGCCACCACGACCACCACGATCAGCAACAGAAACACCAGGTTGAGGACCAGGCGGCGACCGGCATCCAGCCAGGACCACAACTTGCCAAACCAGGACAGCGCAGGCGCGCGATGAGGATCAGACATTCAGACTCCAACAAGATCAAACCACACACCCGCGCACAAAGCCAGACCTACCAGGTACAGCAACCACGTCGATGGCACGGCATAGGGGTAAAACATCAGCGCCACGCCCAACCACTTGGTGCGAGGCCGCTGTGCCTTCTTGCCATGCCAGTACGCCGCCATGCCGAGGATGCCAAACAGGATGGCGCCAACGATGTAGGCGGGGCTGGGCAGGGTCAAGCCCATCGATTGCAAGGTAGCCAGGGTGTCCATGCGGCCTATGATGCCGCCTTTTGCGCTGCCAGGCGCGCCAGCACCGCGAGCTTTTCATCCGGGCTCATGGCGCTCCAGCGGGCAATCTCGTCCAGCGTGCGGCCGCAGCCTGCGCACACCGACCCTTCCATGCGGCACACCTTGGTGCAAGGGCTCGGCGGTGGCTCGGGAAGCGGCAAAGGGTTCACGACCGCCGGGGCCCGAGCACCCGCTCCGTGTCTTCGCCCAAGGTCGGGGCGCGCCGCGTGATCAGGCCCGGTGTGGCCGACAGCTTGGGGATCACACCGGGCACCTGCACGGTCAGCCCATCGTGCGTGGTCACGGGCACGATCATCTCGCGCGCCTGGTAGTGCGGGTCCTCAGCGATGTCGCGCGCGGAATAGATGCGGCCCACGGGCACGCTGACGGCGTTGAGCACGTCCACCACCTCGCTGACGGGGCGCTGCGAGGTCCAGCCGCCAATGGCGTCGTCGATCTCGCCCACGCGTTTGACCCGGCCCGGGTTGGTCGCCAGTTCCGTGTCCACCGACAGGTCGGTGCGGCCTATGGCGATCATCAGGCGCTTGAAGATGGAATCACCATTGCCACCGATCACCACCATGCCATCGGCGCAAGGGTAGGCGTTGCTGGGTGCGATGCCGGGCAAAGCCGAACCCGCCGGCTGGCGCACCGCCCCGAAGGCGCTGTACTCGGGCAAGAGGCTTTCCATGCAATTGAAGACGGCCTCGTACAAGGCCACGTCGACCACCTGGCCTCGCCCCTTGGGCGCAGTGTCGCTGATGCTGGCATGGCGGGCCTGCAGGGCCAGCAACACGCCGATCACGCCATGCAAGGCGGCCAAGGTATCCCCCAAGCTGACCCCCGCGCGCACGGGCACGCGGCCGGGCTCGGCGTTGAGGTAACGCATGCCGCCCATGGCCTCTGCCACCACGGCGAACCCGGGTCGCTCGCGGTAAGGCCCTGTCTGGCCATAGCCACTGATGCGCAGCATGATCAAACCTGGGTTGGTGCGGCTGAGCTCGTCAAAACTCAAGCCCCACTTTTCCATGGTGCCGGGTTTGAAATTTTCGATGACGATATCGGCCTCGTCGATGAGGTGGCGCACGGCCTCCCGGCCTTCGTCGGTGCGCAGGTCCAGCACCACGCTTTGCTTGTTGCGGCTTTGCACCTGCCACCACACGCTGGTGCCCTGGTGCAGCATGCGCCACTGGCGCAAAGGGTCGCCGCCGGCCCCGCCCTTGCTGGCCGGCGGCTCGAGCTTGATGACCTCGGCCCCGAAATCAGCCAGCGTTTTGCCAGCAAAAGGGCCAGCGATCAGCTGGCCCAATTCGATCACCTTGATGCCGGCCAAAGCCTGCGGCGGAATGAGGGAAGAAGTCTGCGCGTCCATGGGCGCCGATCCTACCCCCACCGCCTACTTCTTGGCGGCAGCGGGCTCCGGATCCGTCACGAAACCGATCTTGCTCAGGCCGGCCTTGGAGGCATCGGCCAAAGTCTCGGCGACCGCCTTGTAGGCCACCGCCTGGTCGGCACGCAGGTGAATCTCAGGCTGCGTGGTCTTCTGACCCTCGATCACGAAACGCTGCGCGGCTTCCTCGCGGGTCAGCGCCTGGTCGTTCCAGTAGCGCACGCCATCGGCGTCGATCGAGAAGTTGATCTTTTCCGCCTTGGCCGACACGACCTGCGAGCTGGCCTTGGGCAGCTCCAGCTTCACGGAGTGGCTGAGCAAAGGCGCCGTCACGATGAAGATGACCAGCAGCACCAGCATCACGTCGATGAGCGGCACCATGTTGATCTCGGCCATCGGTGCGCCGCTGCTCTTGCTGTCAAAACTGGCGAAAGCCATGGTGCGCTCCTCAGTTGCCTGCAGTGGTGGTCTTCAAGGGATGCACATTGGCATTGGTCTTGAGCGTCTGGCCGGTCGACAGGAAGGTGAACAGCTCGAACGCGAAGGCGTCCAGGCGGGCACCCCACACGCGGTTGCTGCGGGTCAACCAGTTGTAGCCCATGACGGCAGGGATGGCCACGGCCAAGCCTACGCCGGTCATGACCAGTGCCTCGCCCACGGGGCCAGCGACCTTGTCCAGCGTGCCAGCACCCGTGGCACCGATGGCCAGCAGCGCGTGGTACACGCCCCAGACGGTGCCGAACAAGCCCACGAAGGGGGCCGTGGCACCGATGGTGGCCAACACGGCCAGGCCGCTTTCCAGGCGCATGGTTTCTTCGTCCAGCACCTTCTTGATGGTGCGGGTCAGGAAATCCTGGGCCGAGCCGGCTTCTTCCAGCTTGGCCGCGCCATAGCGCGCGTGGTGAGCCTGGGCGTGCATGGCATGCGAGGTGAGGTGGGCAAAGGGCTCGCTCACACCGTGCGCGGTGATCTCATGCTGAACCGATTCCAGCGAGGTGGCGTTCCAGAAAAAGTTCAGGAAGGTCTTGCTGCGACGTTGACGCAGGATCAGGCCCACGCCCTTGGTGATGATCAAGGCCCAGGACAGCAGGGACATGACCACCAGGATCACGAACAGGCCTTGCCCGACGACATCGGTGTTCTTGATGAAGTGCCCGAAGCCCATGGCCTCCACGGGGTTACTGGCCTCAACCATGGCGGTGGTGGTGACGGGGGTGGTGGTTTCGTTCATGGTCGGTCAACGCTCTTCGAGATTGAAAGTAATGCTGTGGGGTACCCAGACACTGCGTGGCACACCCGCTTCAAGATAAGGCTGAAAACGAGCTGCGTTTTCCGCAGCCACGGCCGCGCGGTCCAGCCTTGGATAGCCCGACGATTTGGTCACCTTGACCTCTTTGGCCCGGCCGTTTTCGTCCACCAGGATCAGCATGGTCACGGTTCCAGATTCGCCCAACTCCAGCGACGCGGTCGAGTAAACCGGTTGAGGCTTGATCAGAAAACGCACCGCAGACGATGGCAAAGTCTTGGGCGGTGGCGGTACCGCCAGTTCCGTGGATGGCGCCGTGCTGGCGGCGGACGTCGCGGCCACGGTGGGCGTGTTCTGCACCGGCGTCGGTGTGGTCACGGCAGGCGCGGGGCGCGGCTCGGGTGCGGCCACCGGCACCTGCATGTCTTGTGGCTCGGGCGCTCGGTTGACGGCCAACACGGGCGGGGGCGTTTTTTGAGGTGCCACCTGCGCCACAGATTTGGGCGCGGGCACCGGCTGGGGCGGCTCTACCGTCGGCGGTGCGGGGGGCGTCAGTTGCACCGCATCTTCGGTGATCAAACTCACCATCAGCGGAGCCGGGTCGGGCGGAATCGCGGGCAGCGTGGAGGACTGCCACACCCCGATGGCCACAATGCCGTGCAGCAAAACCGTCACCGCCGTCAGCGTCCAACGCTGGTTGGGGGACAAATCTGCACGTGGCGCGTAGCCGCCGCCTGCCAAAGAAAACTCAGTCAACACCATGCGGCCACTTTAGCATTTATTGCAATTGAGAATCACTCACATTTAGTGAATCAGTCGGACATCCACCCATTGCGGGGGGTGTTCCGCGCAGACCAAACGGCCCCTCCTTCATGGGAAAATCGCGCGCTGAAGAATCCGCACGAATACACCAGGGACCCCATGAACAACGAAGCCTTGCTGGCCCCCATCGCCGGCAGCCTGCCCTGCGGCACCGACCTGTCTTTCTCCACCGAGTTCGACCAGATCGCCGAAATGCGGCGCGAAGACGACCCCACCCTGGACCAAGGTGAATGGGTCACGGCCCTGAAAGTGGCCGACTGGCCTGGCGTGGTGCGGCAGTGCTCCCAATTGTTGAACCAGCAAACCAAGGACTTGCGCTTGGCCCAGTGGCTGACCGAAGCCTTGGCCCTGACCCAGGGTTACGCTGGCCTGCTGCAAGGCTTGCAGTTGTGCACCGCCCTGTGCGAAAACCATTGGGACGACCTGCACCCTCAGGCCGACGAGGGCGACATGGACCAACGCGTGGGCAACATGACCTGGCTGCTGCAACGCCTGGTGAGCCTGGCCAACACGAGGCCTTTGACGCGGGACCGACAGGGCGCGGTGTATTCGCTGCAAGACATGACGGCTGCCCACCAGTGGCAAACCCAACTGGAACGCTCGCCGCAGGACGCGCGTGCGCAGGCCAGCGACCGCGTCACGCTGGAGCAGTTCATGCGCGCCCTGCGCGACACCCCGAAAGACGAGTTGCGCGCCACCTTGCAAACCGTGCAGGCTTGTGAGCAGCAACTACTGGCCTGGCAAGCGGTGGTGGACGCAAAACTGGGCCACCAGGGCCCCTCCTTCGTGTCGGCCAAAGAAGCCTTGTCAGGCGCGGTGCACGACATCGAGCGCTTGGCGCGCGAAGTGGGCGCCTTGGCCAGCGCGCCAGACGAACAGCCGGAGGGTGACGAACACGCTCTGGTTGAGAGCGACGAGGCGGCTGCGCATGACCCGTCAACTCCGGGCTCGGCCAAAGGCCCGCTGCGCAGCCGCGCACAGGCCTTGCAGCAATTGCGCGACGTGGCCGCCTTCTTTCGCCGCACCGAGCCGCACAGCCCGGTCGCCTACCTGGCCGAGAAAGCCGTGAAGTGGGGCGACATGCCCTTGCACGAATGGTTGCGCAAGGTGGTCAAGGATCAGGGCTCGATGTCACACCTGCACGAACTGCTGGGCGTGGAACCCGAAGAGGGCGAAGCCAGCCTCTGAGCCGGAGCCTGAGCCTGGGCCAGCGGCTCAGTGGGCCTGGCTCAGGGCTCAACCCGGAACTCGATGCGCCGATTGCGGGCCCGGCCCTCGTCGGTGGCATTGCTGGCCACCGGCCGATCAGGCCCCAGCCCCGTGGTGCCAATGGCATCGGCCACCAGCCCTTTGCTCACCAGGTAGGTCTTGACCGCCTGCGCACGCGCCAACGATAGCGCCACATTCGCCACCCGACCGCCTTGCGCGTCGGTGTGGCCAATGACCTCCACCTTCTTGCCCTTGAGCTTGGACAGCGCCAGCGCCATCTCGTCCAGGATGCCGGTGCCCGCCGGCCGCAGCACCGCGCTGCCCGCCTCGAACTCGACGATGCGGTTGCCCAAGGTCTGGTCCACCAGGCTTTGCTCCTGAGCCGCCACCCGCAAGCCATTGCGCACCGTGTAGGTCGGGTTGAGCGAGGCCGCCATGTCGCTGGCCATTTGCTGGCGCACGGCCTCGTTGGACACCTCACCCTTCAGATCGATGATGTTGCCCTGCACGCTCAACTGCCCACGGCTGACCTGCTTCAGGGATGGCGACAACACCTTCTGCAGGTTCTGAGACCACTGCGGCGGCGCCACCACGGCGCCCAGCGTCAACTGATCGACCACACGGTCAGCGCCGTACAACTCGCGCAGACGCGAGACCACCTGCACGCGGGTGGCTTCGTCGGGCACGGTGCCGGCCACCACAACCTGATTGGGGCCCAGCACTTGGGCGCCCGCAGTGGCCACGGCGGTTTGCGCACCACTTGCCGCGCACCACAGGGCCAGGGACAAGGCCAGGACTTTGGCGTGGTTCATGCTCGTCATACTCCCAGAAAAATTTCTTCGAACGTGCGCAGGGCCTGGGCCAATGACAAGGCTGGATCGCGCAGGTAGTTCGACAATTTGCGCAGGCCATAGTCGTCTTCCAGGCAGTCTTCCACCCAGTCGGCCTGGGTCACCTCGACGGTGTCGCGCTGCAAGGCCTCCGGGTCAATGACCGAGCACAACGAGGCCGCCGACGCGCCTTGAAAGCAAAGGATCATTTCGGGGTGGGTGCTGTGCGTGGTCACGAACAGCGCCAACTCCGCGTCCACGCGTTTGAAGAACCCCAGGATCAGCGACAGCCAGAAACAGGCCACGGGCCAGCGCAGGCCAGCATCAGCGGCCAAGGGCAGGCGCAGGCCCTTGTGCAACTTGCTGGCACCTTGCGCCATCACCGGTTGCAGCAAGATCCCCAGGGCCAACAGGGTCTGACGCACCGACACCCGCGCGCCCGAGGCCGCCAGCATCTGCTCCAGGCTGGCCACGGTGTGCGTTTCCATGAAATCGATCAGCTCCAGGCGCGGGCCGCTGGTCTTGAGTTCGCCCTCGATGGGCGTGGTCAAACTGGCCTGGGCATGCGCCAGGTCGGTGGCGGCATGGGCCACCCGCGCGACCTGCTCTAGCCGGGCCCACAGGCGCGCCAACACCAAAGGGCCATGCTGGATGAAATCAAGCTGATCGCTCACATCGAACACGCCGGCCGTGATGAAAGGAAAGCGCCGCCCGGACGCATCCTGGCTGGCCAGCCAATGGCCCGCCAGGCCGACCTGGCTGCGCAGGCCCAGGATGGCGAACTGCACCGCCGGGGATTGGTCATACACCAGCTTCCAGCGCGGGTCGGTGGACAAGCGCTCCATCGCTTGCGCCTGCCACTGGTCAAGGCTCTGGATGACGGAAGCGTGGTGCGCGCTGCGGACAAAGTCGCCGCGTGAAGGCAGCTTGCCAAAGTACAGCACTTCGGTGGCATGCGTGGTGACGATGCTCATGGCTTGGCCTCCGGCGTGATCGAGGCCACGGTGTCATCCGCGCCACCTGCGACCATGGCCGGCAAGGCGCCAGGACGCCCGCCACCGGCGGATGCACCACCCGCTGCAGTGGTGGCTGGCGCAGCAGCCGGTGCCGAAGCATTCGAGATGATGCGCAGCTGCAAGGCCACGGCCAGCGGCCCCTGCGGCCAGCGCAGTTCAAACGCGCCGCTCTCGGTGCGCTTGCGCTGGGCCGTGTTGATCATCTTCTCCAGGCCATAGCGGCCGGGCTCGTTGAAGAACTCCACGGTGCGCCCATCGTAGGTCACCCCCGAGATCTTGACGCCCGGCGTGCCCGGCCCAGGCCACACAAAGTGCGACCAGGTTGCGGCGGCATTGCGGTA
>CAZKPN010000018.1:44424-54096 GCA_964554655.1 uncultured Aquabacterium sp.
CGCACACCCATGTCGGCCCAGGTGCGCGGGCTGACCGTGTCGCCGCGCCGCACCACCAGGGCCGCCAGCGATTGCTCCACGAACTTGGCCACGGCGCCTTCCGACCCGAAGACCTTGGCCACCTCCACGGGGCTGGCTTCCACTTTGGAGGCCCGGTCAAATGGGTACTTGCTTGAGAGCGTTTGCTGATAAGGCTCGAAAACCTGGGCCATCCACACCCGGTTCAGCTCGGACTCGGTCGGGCGCACGATCACGGCAAAGGCTTGCATCAAAGGCCGCACCAGCAAAGGCCGCAAGGTGGCTTTGGCCGAATCACTCATGCCATTGAGCATCTGCTCATCGACCAGCTTCAAGGCGTCGGCCAACTCAGAGCTGCCCTCCAGGGTCTGCACCATCAATTGGCGCGACGCTGGCCCCGGGTCGCCCTGGTTCTTCATCTGGTTGAAACGCGTGCGGATCTTGGACAGTGCATCCAGGTAGCTGCGCACCAGCGTGGCGCCGCCATCGCGCGGCATCATCAGGCGGTTCAGGCCAACGAACTCCTTGCCGATGGGCCCCAGCGGGATGTCGGACGTGGGCATGGCCACATTGACATTGACGGGCACCGCCGAGGGCGCCATGCGCAAGATGGACTGCTTGAACCAATCTACAAAACCGCGCTGCCCAAGGGCCAGCTTGTCGTTCAACAAGGAGGGATTGTCCCAGGCGGTCTGGTAGTACAGCGTGCGCATCAACAGGCCCACGGGTGACGCGGCCGGGTCACCCAGACGGTTCATGTGCACCACGGCTTTCTCAAAGCTGCCGAACTCCTGTACGGTGATGCCCTGCATGAACTTCTGCCATTCGCGCACGTATTCAAGCTTGTACAACTGGGTCAGCGCTTTCTGGATCTGCTCAGGGCTGCCTTCCAGCGTCAGGTCGTCGCTGGACGCGGTCTTGAGCACCCAGTCGGTGGCCTGCAGTTCGTTGTTGGCGGCGTTCTTGAACGCGTCCTTGACGTACTGGTCCCAGGCTTCCTTGGTGAAAGTGCCAGAGATGGCGTAACTGCCTGCGACGATCGGCCGATCGGGATCGCTGATCAAACGGGCCACCGTCATCGGCGCGAAGCGCGTGGCGGCACGGGCCTTGATCTCGGCATAGACGCGCTCGCGCGCCGGCATGCCCTTGATCACACGTCGCAGGTTCTCGCGCGTCTGGTCCAGCAGGCCCAGGTTCAGGTCCTGCTGAGGGAAGGCGGGATCGGCCATTTGCGCCAGGGCAAACGACATGATGTGCTCGCCGCTTTGAATCAGGCGATCGCGCGGCATGGTGCCACGGTTGGCCTCCAGCCAGCTGCGCCAGAAGCGGGTCAACTGGTCGCTCATGTGGCCGGACTCTAGGCGCGAACGGTCGCCCAACATCAGGTAGGCTTTCAAGGCGTTGTAGGCCTCGGTGACGTTGGTGCTGGAAGCGCTGGCGTAGGCCGACTCGCCGGCCGCTGCGGGGGCCACCGCATTGGGGTCCAGCGCAACGCCAGAAGCCGCATCGGCCGCAGGCGCGGCCGCCGCCACAGGCGCGCCCTCGCCCACCCGCTGGATGGACCGCAGGTCGGCCGCGTGGGCATTGACATCGGACAGGTAAGCCGCAATGGACTGCTCCACGGGCTTGAGCATCACTGCTTGCAAGCCAGCGAAGTACTCCTGCTGCAGCCGAGCCTCGATGGCCTGCCCCTGGTACAGCCCCAAGCCCAGCGACCAGGGCCGGCTGCTGCGGTACTGCTGCATCTGGGCCAGCCGGTCTTGCAGAATCTCAAGCGCTTCCAGGCGCGATTGCAGATCCACACGCCCCTCTTGCACACGCTGCGCCTTGGCCAGGTCGGCCTGCACATTGCTCACCAGTTGGCGGTTGCCCAGGTAGGACCACGTCCACGTGCCCAGCAAGGCGCCCAGCAACACCACGCCCGCCAGGAAGCTGGCGTAGCGCAGGTGCAGCTTGTGGCGGCTGGTGTACTGCTGCACCAATTGGCGGTCGGCAAAGATGACCTTGGAGAAGAGCTCCTTGAGGAAGAAGCCGCTTTGCGAATACACCTTGGAGGCCGTGCCCGGTTGCAACTGCAAGGCGAACTGCTCGGCCACACGCTCACTGGCGCGGCCCGTGGATTGGCCCTCTTGCACCGCGCTGGTGAAGTAAAAGCCCCGGAAGATCGGGCGGAACTGGTAAGGGTTCTCTTCAAACAGCGTGGTGATGAAGGTGCGCAGGGAGGATTTGAGCGCCGCGAACTCCAAGGGGAAAGTCAGCACGCCCGGTGGCAATTGCTCGCCACGGTGCAACGACATGCGCGCCACCGAGGCTTCCTTCAGGCCTTCGTACAGATCGTCGAAATGGTGGTCGAACGCCGCCACGGCATCGGCCTTGCCAGTGGTGTCGTAGGGCAAGGTGGCGCCCCACACCTTGTCGCGCTCGCTGCGGTCGCGGTCTTCAAAAAAATCCACGAAGCCGGAGATCAGATCGGCCTTGGTGAAGACCACGTAGACCGGCGCGAACACCTCCAGCTTTTCCGTCAGCTCTTGCACGCGCTGGCGCAGCTTGCGCGCCAGCTCGATGGCGAACTCGGGCTTGTTGGCGCCCAGCTCGGCCACGCTGGCGGCAATGATCACGCCATTGATGGGCGCCTTGGGGCGATGCTTCTTCAGCAGCGACAGGAAGCCCAGCCATTCACTGCGGTCTTCTTCGTGCACGGCATAGCGTCCGGCGGTGTCCAGCAGGATGCCTTCGGTGGTGAAGAACCAGTCGCAATGGCGTGTGCCGCCAATGCCCTGGATGACGTTCTCGGTGTTGTCGGCGAAGGGGAACTTCAGGCCCGACTTGACCACGGCCGAGCTCTTGCCCGCCGCCGGGTTGCCAATGACGGCGTACCAGGGCAGCTCGTACAAGGCGGCCGATCCCGAGGTCTCACCCAACTTGGACGACTTGATCAGCTTGACCGCGTCGACCATGCGCTCGCGCACGGCCTGCACTTCATCGCGCTTGTCCTTGCCCGCCGACTTGACGGCCTTGTCGGCCTCGGCCTGCAGGGCTTGCTCCAGTTGCGATGAAGCCTTCGCGGCTTTGGCGCGGCGCACGGCCCAAACGATCAGCCAGGCCACGGCCATCAAGCCCAGCACCACCGCTGCCCAGATCAGCCCTACTTGAAGCGTGTCAGCGCCCAGGAACAACAAGGCCGCCAATGCGGCCACGCCCAACACGGTCAGGACCTTGGGGTTGAGAAAAAACTGCCAGATTCTCTGCATGGTTCCAGTCCAGGTCGATCAGGTCTTGGCTTGGGCCGATGGCGGCGTCCAAGTCCAGGGAGTCAAAGCCAGGGCCACACGCTCGTGCGTGGCCTGCACCAGCACGGCCAGCGTCACGCCGGGGGCATCGTTTTGTTGGGCCAGGCCCGTGGCCAAGGCCACAGGCACGAGGGCGCTGGCCAGGCCCAGGTCACCGCAGGCGTCGCCCACGCGGGTCACCGACAACATCGGGTCCAGTTGGGGCGCCAGGCCTTGCAAGGCTTCGAAGACTTCGGCGGTGCGGCTGGCCCGGTGGTCGGCATCGGCCACCACTTGAAGCAGGTCGGCGGGCAAGGCGGTGCACACGCTCAAGGCTTGGCCCATGGCGTCTTGCAACACACGGGCACCCACGCGGCCTGCGGCATCGGCCGATTTGTCGCGCCGCAAGCGGACAGGGCGGAACAGGCGCGCTGGTGGCGGCGTTTGCGTGTCCAGGCCAGGCCAATGGGGCGTGGCCAGCAGCAAGCCCGCCGCCGCTTCACCGGGGATGCGGCCGGTTTGATGGGCGCCCGTGAAGAGTTCACCCACGGCCTGTCGCCGTTCAATCTCGCGCTCGTCGATGGCGCTGTCGGCCACCAGCACCAGGCACCATTGCGGCAAGCCTTCGCGCGACCATTGCAGGGTTTGCTGGTCAAGCACAGCCCACAGGCCATCGGCCTGGTCCAGCGCATGCACATGCAGGGCCGGGGACGTCAGCACGGCACAGCGCATGCGCAGCCAGGCGGCCGCGTGCTCGCGCTCGGCTTCGGTCCATGAGGAAGGCAGGGCCAATCGCACGGTCAGGCGGGGGAGGAGCGGACCACGGCGCGCGCCCGCCGTGGCCGCAGCCGCCATGCCACTGAGGTGTGCGGGTTGATCCACCGCCATCATGGAGGATTTCGCCGAGACCTCGTCAACCGGCCAGTCATCCGCGAGCATCAATACCCGCTCCAGCAACTGATCGGCGGGCGCTTGCAACAAGGTCAACGCGCGCACCACGCGATCGCTGACCTCGGAAGGCCAGGCTTGGCGCAAGGCCTCCACGTCCAGCTCCGGCAGGCGCGCCGTGAACACCGGGGCGCCATCCAGATCCTGCAGTTCCGGGTCCAGGCCAGGACGAACGTCGCCCGACCGGATTTGCGACAACACCTGCTCGGGCGCGTCGCCCGCCGACAGGCGCACCGCCGCTTGCACCACGGCCACGCTGATCTGCCGCTCATCCACCGGAACCACAGCCGCTGATTTATCCACCACCGCCGGGCGAGCTTTGAGCACCACGGGCTTGGCCGCATCGACCCGCAAGCGGGCCACGCCCCACACGGCCCCCAACAGCACGGCGGTGAGCATCACGGGCAGCACGAACAACTGGCCCACGATCTCGGTGCCCGAGACATCGCGGTCAGCCGTCTGCCATTGCCACAAGGTGACCAGCCAGACCAGCGCCCCAATCCCCAGGCACAACAACCCGGCCTTCAACAGCTTGCTCATCTCAGATGCCGGTGGATACCGCCTGGGCTGCGATCAGGGTGGCGCCGCAGGCGCATTTGTCGCCATGGCGTGCGGCGGGCTGGCCGTCGATGATCATCGTGGCATCGCCCGACACGATCACCGTGGTGCCGTGCCCCCGGTGCGGGCAAGTGACCTGGTCACCCACGCGTGCGATGCGTTGGCCATGGGTGTCGGTCACGCCGGAGGCGCCCACCACCGTGCCGCCATGGTCGGTGCTGTCACCCAGAACAATGAAAGGACGCCCCATGTCGTCTGACTCCCCGTGTGTTGTCGTCATGGCCCGCACTTGCAGCAGGCAGGGGCGCAGTCTAATGGCGGATGTCCATGGTCCTTCCCCCCCGTTGGGGCGGTGCTTGTTACTTTCTGTTTCTGCGCCATTCGACGTGGCCGAAGTCCATGAGGCGCCAGCGACCGCCCCAGGTCAGGCCCAACTCTTCGGCCACCTGGCCATAAAGCTGGTAGCCGCGCATGGCCCACGGATCCTTCTCGGAAATCACCAGCTTGCCGCCGCGCAGGAAGGCGCAATCAGCGGCCAGGCCATGCTGGTGGTAGCTCTGCCAGGCCCCCGCATTGGTCACGTGTGCCCCTTGCGCGGCCAGCAGGTTCTGGCGCTCGGGGCTGCGGTAGCCCTCCAGCAAGGCCATGTCGTAGCCATGCCGTTCCTTCATGACCTTGAAGACCATGAGCACGCGCTGCACGAAGGCCTCGTCCATCCGATCCCAACGGCGATCGGCGCTGGACAGCATGGGCCGCACCACCTCGACCTCCGCCGTGGTGAAGGCCTCGGGCGGCAAGGGGGGAGGAGGCACCAGTTGCTCACCTTGCAGCAAGTGGGCCACATGGCGGTTGCCATCATCCAGGGTCGTGTCGTCAAAGGCTTCCAGGGTGCGACCACCTTGCAGGCCGCCGCCCCACCACCAGACACCGGCCGCCGGCAGCACCAACAAAACGCTGCCCAACAACACCCAAGGCACCACGCCAGCAGGCCCGTGGCGGCGGCCTTTCCAGCACGCGCCAAACCACGCCACCACCGCGCGCCGCCCCGAAGGAAACACCAGGCAGGCCAGACCAAGACAGCCCAGCACGAAGTACCCAAAAATCCACCCTGCCAGCATATTGTTGTAACGATTGTTTGCAAAAAGACGTTTAGCCGCGCCGATGTGTCGGACGCTTCGTAGAATCCGCGCTTTGGCGACACCACAAAAATCAACACAGGGAGTTGGCGTTGAGCTACCCATCGGGCGACCATCAAGCCCCCAAACCAGGACGCGGCCAACGGCCGAGTCTTGACCGCCCCAGCCTGTTCGCAGGCATGGACGACGAACCCGCCACCGATGAGCGTCAGCGCGTGCGGATTCTATCGACGCTGGAATCAACCCGCCATGCCTCACGGCCCAGCCGCACCAAAGGCGGACGGCGCACCAGCAAATCACACCGCCGCAGTTGGTTGCAAGGCGCGCTTTGGGGCGCCATGGGCGTGGGTGTGCTGGCCCTGATGGCCGGCTTCGTGCTGGTCATCCAGGACAGCAAACCGGCGATTGCCCAGGGGCTGCCTGCCCCCACCACCATCGCCCGCACGCCGACATCCGCCAAGCGTGACACGCCGGTGCCCAGCGTTGAGGTCACCGCGCCCACGGCCGCTGGCCCTGCCGTGATTGAAACCACCCATGCCGACACCCCGCTGGCAGCCTTGAGCGTGGAGCCCACGGCCTCCTCGGCCACGGTACTGGCCACATCCACCGACGCAGAGCGTGTGGCGTTGAACAGCAAGACCAACGCAGCCCCTGCCGTCAAGCCTGCGGCTGCCACGACCTCCACCCCCGCAGCAAAAACAGGCAAGGCCGGGGCCACCGCCAAAGGGCAGGACGAAGACGTGGCCCTGCTGGAAGCCATGTTCGCGCACACGGGCCGCAAGCCCCCGCCCAAACCGGCGGCCCCCAAGAACTGACGCATTCCCCCCGCAAAGTCGGGGCTGCCTCGCATTCAACGCGCACAAGGCTCTGGGGCTTGATAGCATCGGCCATCTGCAGACTGCTTGCTTTGCCAGGCTTTGAAAGCGCCCCATGACCACGCCCAACCTCCGCGCCATTGACGCGGCCCCTGACGACGACGAAGGCACACCCGTGTCCGTCAAGATCCGGGAACGCCTGAAAGAAGCCCAACAGCGCTTTCATGCCAACGACAACATCGCCGAGTTCATCGAACCCGGTGAGCTGGAAAAACTGCTGGACGAGGTGCAAGGCAAGATGGCCGGTGTGCTGTCCAGCCTGGTGATCGACACCGACAGCGACCACAACACGCAGGACACCGCCCGCCGCGTGGCCAAGATGTACCTGCACGAGATTTTCAAGGGCCGCTACCACCAGGCCCCGGCCGTGACGGAGTTTCCCAATGCGGAACGCCTGAACGAGCTGATGATCGTCGGGCCCATCACTGTGCGCAGCGCCTGCTCCCACCACCTGTGCCCGATCATGGGCAAGGTCTGGATCGGCGTGATGCCCAACGAGCACTCCAACCTGATCGGCTTGTCCAAATACGCCCGCCTGATCGACTGGATCATGAGCCGCCCGCAGATCCAGGAGGAAGCCGTCACCCAAGTGGCCGACCTGCTGCAATCGCGCATGCAGCCTGATGGCCTGGCCGTGGTGATGGAGGCCGACCACTTCTGCATGCAGTGGCGCGGCGTCAAGGACATGGATTCCAAGATGATCAACAGCGTGATGCGCGGCTCCTTCCTGAAGGACCCCAACCTGCGGCGCGAATTCCTCGCCCTGGTCAACCAAAGAAAAGGCTGAGGTCACCACCATGCTCGTTCGACTGCTCTACGCCAGCCGCGCCAACAAGCCCCTGGCCGCCGACACCATCGAGGCCATCCTCACGGCGTCCCGCAAAAACAACCTGACGCTGGGCGTGACAGGCCTGCTGTGCCACAGCGGCGACATCTTCATGCAGTTGCTGGAAGGTGGCCGCGAAGCCGTCAACCAGCTTTACACCAAGATCGCCAACGACCCGCGCCACGGCAACGTGATTCTGCTTGACTACGAAGAGATTGACGAACGCCGCTTTGCCAGCTGGACCATGGGCCAGGTGAACCTGGGCAAGGTCAACCCGTCGATCCTGCTGAAATACTCCGAGCGTCCGGTGCTCGACCCCTATGCCGTGCCCGGCAAGGTCTCGCTGGCGCTGCTTGAAGAGCTGATCGTCACCGCCTCCATCGGCTGCAAAAACAGCTGAATGGCGGATCACGATGGCGCGTCCGGCGCCCTGCCCGGCACCTTGCTGGGCTTGGATTTTTCATGCGCGCCCTCGCCCCGAAAGCCATTGACCCTGGCCTGGGGCCGGCGCTCGGGCGCGGTCGTCAAGCTGGAAAAGCTGGATGAGGTGGCCACGCTGGCCGGTCTGGAGCAGGTGCTTGGCAGCGCGCACGGCGTGCTGGCCGCGTGCGACTTTCCATTCGGGCTGCCACGCCCCTTTGTGCAGGCCCTGTGCACCCACGCGCCTGCCGACTTCCCGCCCGATCACCTGGCCGCCTTGCGTGACGCCATTGGTCAGACACCGGGACCCGCGACCACCGCAGCGCAAGCATTGATCCAAGCATTGCACGCCCATTGCCATGACCGCGCCGGCTTCCAACGTCTGGTCGATGGCTGGGGCCAGACCTGGGACCTGCAACGCGGCGATGGCCCCAAACTGCTGCACCGCCCCACCGACACCGCCGTGTCCGGCATCAGCAGCACCAGCCCTTTGCAAACGCGCTACGTGCCCGTGGGCAAGATGTACTTCGAAGGTCTGATCCGTTTGGTGCAAGCCGATTTCACCCTGCCCGGTCTGCGCCAGGGCCGACCCGACGCCCTGGCCTTCGAGGCCTACCCCGGCTTCCTGTCTGGCGAGGTGCTGGGCAGGCGCAGCTACAAAAGCGACCAGGCCGCACCTGCAGAGCAACAGCACGCCCGCCTCATCGCCCGCATGGACCTGGTCGATGCGCTGGAGCAAGGCCGCACCCGCCTGAACCTGCGCTTGAAGCTCACCCCCGGCCAGCGCGACTTCCTCGTGTCCGATGCCAAAGGCGACCGCCTGGATGCCGCCTTGTGCCTGGTGCAGGCCGCCTGGGCCCATCGGGAAGGCGAGAACCCCACCCACTCGTGGGGCCTGCCCAAGGTGGTAGACCCCATCGAAGGATGGATACTCACCGCATGACCGAGACCACCACTTTCCACGACCACCACGGCCAGCCGGCCATCCTGATTCAATCGCCCGATGGCGCGCAGGCGACGGTGCTGCTGCATGGCGCCCATGTGGTGTCCTGGGTGCCCGCTGGCGGCACCGAGCAGCTTTACCTCTCTCCCCAAGCCGACTACAGCGCCGGCAAGGCCATCCGGGGCGGCATCCCTGTCATCTTTCCGCAGTTCGAGCAAAAGGGCCCGGACCGCAGCCTGCCCCGCCACGGCTTTGCCCGCAACCGGGCCTGGCAGCTTGAAAGCCAGCGCCAAGGCACGGGCCACGCCCAAGCCACATTTCAACTCATGGACAGCGAGGAGACCCGCGCCCTGTGGCCGCATGGTTTCGAGCTGGAATTGACCGTGTCGGTCAGCAGCGCGCAACTGGACCTGGAGCTTTACGTGCGCAACACAGGCAGCACGGTGTGGCCTTTTTCAGCGGCCCTGCACACCTACCTGGCCGTGGCGGAACTCAACCGCGTGCGCTTGCATGGGCTCGAAGGCCACCTCTACATCGACAACCTGCTGAATGGCGAAGCGGTGGAAGATCACCCGGAAAAAAGCTTCTCGGGCGAGTTCGACCGCATCTATGAAAAGGCCAGCAGCCTGCTGCTCACCGAAGGCAAGCGCCGCGTGCAGATCCAGTCGGACAACCTGCC
>CAZKPN010000019.1:0-53576 GCA_964554655.1 uncultured Aquabacterium sp.
CAGGTTCAGAACATCGAATGAGCGCCGATAACGTGTCGAATGAAGCGGCTGTCGCCGGAGGTGAGGAAATGGACTACCCGGGCAATCTTTTCGTGGTGTCGGCCCCCAGCGGGACGGGCAAATCCAGCTTGGTCAAGGCCTTGCTGGAGCTTGATTCGCGCCTGGTGGTGTCGATTTCACACACCACCCGGCCGCCGCGCGGCCAGGAGCAGCACGGCCGCGAATACCTCTTCATCGAGGAAACCGAGTTCCGCGGCATGATTTCGCATGGCGATTTCTTCGAATGGGCCGAAGTGCACGGCAACCTGTACGGCACCTCGCGCCACGCGATCGAGGAGCGAATCAAGGGTGGCGAAGACGTCGTGCTGGAGATCGACTGGCAGGGCGCCCTGCAGATCAAGAAGATCTTCCCCAACGCGGTGCTGATTTTCATCCTGCCACCCAGCTACGAAGAGTTGCTGCAGCGCCTGCACCGCAGGGGCGAGGACACCTCGGACGTGATCGAAATCCGCATGAGCAACGCCAAGGTCGAGGTTGAACAGGCCCAATTCTTTGATTACGTGGTGGTCAACAGCCTGTTTGAAACGGCTTTGTTCGATTTAAAAGCCATTGTTCACGCGCAGAGGTTAAAATACGCGGCTCAGCGTCGCAACAAGTCTGCCGTGTTCCGCGCGCTCAACCTGGTCTGATCCTGTTCAGTCCCATTTTCAGAGGTTCTCCACCATGGCCCGCATCACCGTCGAAGACTGCCTGATCAAGATCCCCAACCGCTTCCAGTTGGTGCTGGCCGCGACCTACCGTGCGCGCATGCTGAGCCAGGGCCACACACCCAAGATCGAATCGCGCAACAAGCCTGGCGTGACCGCCCTGCGCGAAATCGCCGCTGGCCAAGTCGGCATCGAGATGCTGCGCAAGGTTCCGACCTGATTTGAATTTGCCCGCTGGCCCGGCCAGCCGCATGTCAACGGCCCACCTGTGTGGGCCGTTTCTATTTCAGTGATTGACACGCTTGGTGTCTGGCCCGCTCGTTCCGCGCTAAAGTAGTTCGCATGACCCAGGCTACTTCCGACGCTGCCGCAGCATCTTTCGCGGCGCTGACCCACAAACTCGACTATCTGGACGAGGCGGACGCCCGCCGCGTGCGCGACGCCTACCGCTTCGCCGACGAGGCCCACCTGGGGCAGTTCCGCGCCAGTGGCGAGCCCTACATCACCCACCCGATCGCCGTGGCCGGCCTGTGCGCCGACTGGAAGCTGGACGCGCAAGCCATCATGGCCGCCCTGATGCACGACGCGATGGAAGACTGCGGCGTCACCAAGATCGAGCTGATCGAGCGTTTTGGCGCGCCCACGGCCGAGCTGGTTGACGGCCTGACCAAGCTGGACAAGCTGCAGTTCTCAACCAAGGAGGAATCGCAGGCCGAGTCCTTCCGCAAGATGCTGCTGGCCATGGCGCGCGATGTGCGCGTCATCCTGATCAAGCTGGCCGACCGCCTGCACAACATGCGCACGATGGCGGCCATGGTGGCGCACAAGCGCACGCGCATCGCCAAGGAAACGCTGGACATCTACGTGCCGATCGCGCACCGGCTGGGCCTGAACCAGACCTACCGCGAGCTGCAGGAGCTGTCTTTCCAGTACATCAACCCCTGGCGCTATGGCGTGTTGTCCAAGGCGGTGAAAAAAACGCGCGGCAACCGGCGTGACCTGGTGGACCGCATCCAGCGCGAAGTGGAGCTGGCCTTTGGCGCCGCCGACATGGTGGTCGAGGTCTACGGCCGCGAGAAAACCATCTTCTCGATTTATCACAAGATGATCGAGAAGAACCTGACCTTCGCCCAGGTCAGCGACATCTTCGGCTTTCGGATCGTGACGCGCGAGTTGCTGGACTGTTACCGCGCCCTGGGCGTGCTGCACCAGTTGTACAAGCCGCTGCCGGGCCGTTTCAAGGATTACATCGCGATCCCCAAGGCCAATGGTTACCAGTCGCTGCACACGACCTTGGTGAACCCGGTGGGCACGGCGGTGGAGTTTCAGCTGCGTTCGCAGGCCATGCACGCGGTGGCCGAGAAGGGCATCGCGGCGCACTGGATGTACAAGACGCAAGAGGGCGCGGGCGCCGAGGCATCACCACAGCAGGCCGCCGTGTGGCTGCAGTCGCTGATCGACATCCAGCACGAGACGCGCGATTCGGCCGAGTTCCTGGAGCACCTGAAGATCGACCTGTTCCCCGAGTCGGTCTACGTGTTCACGCCCAAATCGCGCATCCTGGCGCTGCCGCGCGGGGCCACCTCGGTGGACTTTGCGTATGCGATCCACAGCGATGTGGGCGACCACTGTGTGGCGGTCAAGATCAATGGCGAGGCTGCGGCCTTGCGCACCGAGTTGCGCAGCGGCGATGTGGTCGAGATCATCACCGCGCCGAGCGCGCGGCCCAACCCGGGCTGGCTGAACTTCGTGAGCACGGGCCGCGCCCGCTCCAAGATCCGCCACTACCTGAAGAACATGGAGACGGAGGAGTCGCTGGAGCTGGGCGAGAAGCTGCTGACGCAAGCGTTGCGGGCCGAAGGCCTGGCCATGCCGGCCGGTGATGAGACCAGCGAAGGCGCCAGCGGTGTCACTTGGCAAGCCTTGATCCGATGGGGCGGCAACCGCAGCAAGGACGACCTGTGCGTGGACATCGGTCTGGGTCGCAAGATCAGCAACATGGTGGCCAAGCGTCTGGCGCACCTCATGGCCGAATCCGGCGAGCGGCCTGATGCCCTGACCCTGACCCTGGGGCGCTTTGCCGATTCCGAATCGCCCTCGCATGGCGGCGTGGTGATCGATGGCAGTGAAGGCGCCACGATGCAGTTGGCGCCGTGCTGCAAGCCCATCCCGGGTGATCCGATCGCGGGCTACCTGGGCCGGGGCGAAGGGCTGGTGGTGCACACGCAGATGTGCGGTGTCGGCCGTCGCTTGTTTGAACGCGACAGCGAGCGCTGGATCGACGTGAGCTGGGCCGACGAGCCCACGCGGCCCTTTGAGACCGCCATCGAGGTGCTGGTGGCCAATGGCAAGGGCGTGCTGGCGCAGGTGGCGCAGTCCATCAGCAGCGCCGAAACCGACATCACCCACATCGAGATGGGTGACGAGCGGTTGGGCGAAACCGCCGAGCTGAAGCTGACTTTGGCGGTGCGTGATGTGGAGCACCTCAACGACGTGCTGCGCACGCTGAAGCGCTGCCCGGTGGTGCTCAAGGCGGGGCGCGTCAATCCTTGACTAATTTTTAAGGGCAGGCGCGGGGTAGCTGACGGACAGCACCTCGACCTGTTCCAGCCCGCCCGGTGTCATCAACTGGATCTCGTCACCCACGCGTGATTTGAGCAGGGCCCGCGCAATGGGTGAGACCCAGCTGACTTCGCCCTGCAGGTTGTCGACCTCGTCGATGCCCTTGATGGTGACGGTGCGCTCCACATCATCCTGATTCACATAGGTGACGGTGGCGCCGAAGAAAACCTGGTCGTGGCCATGGTGCACCGAAGGGTCGGCCACTTCGGCGATGTCCAGGCGCTTGGTCAGGAAGCGGATGCGGCGGTCGATCTCGCGCAGGCGCTTTTTGCCGTAGATGTAGTCGCCGTTCTCGGAGCGGTCACCGTTGGAGGCGGCCCAGTGCACGATCTCCACGATCTTGGGGCGTTCAACGTCGATCAGCGCCAGCAGTTCGTCGCGCAGGCGCTGGTAGCCCTGTGGCGTCAAATAGTTCTTGGTGCCGGCAGGAATAGGCGACGGGGCGAGTTCGTCCTCGTCGTCGTGGTCGGTTTCCTTGGTGAAGGCCTTGTTCATGGGGGACGATTGTGCCCAATGCTTCACGTCGGGCCGTGGTTTGGTGGGTGAAGGGCCTACCGCTGAAGGGTGGATCCCGCAAAAATGAAACCACTGAAGAAAGTGGTCAACGCATGTCGCAAGTCATCCACCTGGGCCCAGGCGCCCGCATGCTCACCACCCGCGAGGTGGCCAGCCGTTTGGGCGTGTCGCTGCGCACCGTGCAGTTGTGGGTCGAGGCCGACATTTTGCCGGCGGCGCGCACGCCCGGTGGGCATCGGCGCATTCCCTACAACGCGGTCGAGGCGCTGGCGTTGAGCACCGGTTTAGGCGGTGATCCTTTGGCCGAGCAGGCGCGTCGGCAGGGCAATCCAGCGGCGGTTTTGCCGCGGGCCAGTGCGCTGGACAAGGTGCGCCGGGAGGCGCGCCACCATGACGTCCTTCTGGTCGCCGACGACTCGGAGTGGCAGGCGCAATGCGCTTCGGCCCTGGAGGTGTTTGGCTCGGCGGTGAGTCTGCGTTTTGCCGAAACCGGCTACCTGGCCCTGTTGCAGATGGGCCAGCGCCCCCCAGATTTGCTGATTACCAACCTGGAATTGCCCGGCATGGATGGCTTTGCCATGCTGCGCACGCTGGAACGCTGTGAGACGGTCACGGGCATGGCGGTGCTGGCTTTGACGGCCTTGAAGGCGGACGAGATTGCCGCGCGAGGTGGCCTGCCCGGTTGGGTGGAGTTGTTCTCGTGGCCGGTGTCCCCAGAAGCTCTTGCGGTGAGGGTGGGGCGCTGGATGCTCACCCAAAGGCCTTTGCCCGGCGTTCATCCCGACGTTTGACGCCCCCCGAAGCGAGGGGAAGCGGCGTTCACCCGCAGGAAAGCACCTGCGTCACGCCCGCTGGAATGGCCTCAAGATGCGCTTGTTTTCCGTTGGATGGAATGTGGGCAGTGCAATGAGGTTTGTGTCATGAGTGCGGGTGGTTCATCGAAGGTGTCGGGCAGCAAGTTGGTGCGCCGGCTCATGGTGGTGGTGTACCTGGGGTTGTTTTCGGCCGTGGCCCTGGTGTGGCGCAGCCCGTCCATGAGCCATTGGCTGGACCCGGCCGTGCTGAGCCAGTTGGGCCGCGACTTGCTGGCCTCGCCCCTCGGGCCTTTGGCCGTGCTGGGTGGCTATGTGCTGGCGGTGGTGTTGGCCATGCCCATCCTGCTGATGATTTCGGTGGGTACGCTGGTGTTCGGGCCGTGGCTGGGCATGGTGTATTCGCTGGTGGGCATGCTCAGTGGCGCGGTGGTCACGTATGGCGTGGGGCGCTTGAGCGGGGCTTATCTGCTGGACCGTTTTGGCGATCCCCAGGTGCAGCACTTGGCGCGCCGTTTGAAGGACCGCAGCTTGCTGGCGATCATCTTTTTGCGTGCTTTTCCGGTGGCGCCTTTCCTGGTCATCAACGTGACGGCGGGCGCGCTGCGGGTGCGCTTTCGCGACTATGTGCTGGGCACGGTGCTGGGCGTGCTGCCCGGCACGATCTTGCTGTCCTTGTTCATGGACCGGCTGGTGGCAGCCTGGCGCAATCCTGGCGTGGGCACGTACGTGGGGGTGGCCTTGTTCCTGGTGGCGCTGGTGACGGCGGCCAGGGCCTTGCGCAAGCGCTTGGTGTTGGCGTTGGCGGCGGAGCCGAAGGCGGGGTGAGCCGCTGCCAGGTCGGGGCTGCTACAAGGACTGCGTCGCGGCCGGTGACTCGATGGGCGTGTTGTCGAACACGACTTCAACGCGGATCAGTGACTTGACCTGTTGACCCTGCACTTCGCCGGGCTGAAAGTGCGCTTGCAGGAAAGAGTCCCTGGCGGCGTCTTCGAGGGGCTTGGGCAAGGATGGGCCGTCAATGCGCACTCGGCGCACCACACCGTTCTCATCGATGAACAAGGCCAGGATGGTGGTGTAGCGTCCAGGCTCCGTGATCTGTTCGGGAAAGGGCACGATCACTGGCGTGCTGGACCTGGGCGGCATGCTCAGCAAGGGGCGGGGAAAGTAGTTGTCGCCGGGGTCGGCGAGGGCGGTTGGCGACGCCTCTTCAGCGCTGGCCCTGGTTTGGTCTTCAGCGACAGGGGCTGTCGGCGTCATGGCGTCTTCGGGCGGCGGGGGCACGTCCGCGATGACTTGGGCGGCAGGGATGGGTGCCTCCATGCTGGGGATGGTTGGGGGCGCCTCAGGTGGTGTGGCGGCTTGTGCGCTCAGGCGAGCATGCATGACGCTGACAACCTTGGTCTCGGGAGCCTTGTGGGCTGCTGGTTGAACAGGTGACGAGGACACCATCAAGGTCAGCGCCGCAGCGTGCATCACCACCACATGGGCGGCGATGACACACACTGATTGGCGCTTCTTGTTCATCATCAGTTCAGCAGTTCACGCCACGAGGTGCGGTTGGCACCTGCGGCAGCGCTGGTGCTGGTGGTGGGGGGGCTGCTGGTGGTGATCTTGGCGTTGCTGCCAGGGATGATCAACAAAGATTTGCCGTTGGTCAGCTCGATCCAGGTCAGGCCCACGCCCAGGAACTTGTCGAGGCTGGTGCCCACCACATCGCCTGTGGCGCTGGACGGTGCCGAGCCGGTGCTGATGTCAAAGGTGTAGTTCCAGCCCGAGCCGCCCGAGGGGCTGCACACGCTGCTGCCCGGAATGGCAGAGATGGCGGCCAGGGTGGTGTACTGCAACTGCATGTCCACCGACACCCGCTCGCCCGACGTAGGCATGTCCACGCGCCATCCCTTCTGGGTGGCCCAGTTGACGGCGTTCTTGCTGGAGGTGCGCGTTTTCGTCGTGGCGTTGGTCAGGGTTTGGGTCACCATGTCCGTGCGCTGGCGAACGTCGCCCAGGCCCGTGGCAGCCAGGCTGTCCTTGATCGCATAGAAGGACTGGGTGGTTGTGTCGACGATGTCCCCCAGGCCCAGGTAGCGGCCCGTGGCCACCAGGATGACTGGGTAGTCCACCGAGTTGTAGGTCACGACTGCAGTTTCGGGCCGGGTGGTGATGGGTTGCGGCGTGGTGCTGTTGATCTGGAACGTGGCCAGCAGCATGGCTTTGCCGTGGGGCGCGACCAGGTTGTCGATGTCAAAGCGCCAGAGGTTGCCGAGCATGTCGCCACCATAGAAGCGGGTGGAGGTGTTGTCGGTGTTGTCCTCGATCCAGGCGTTCAGTTTGCCCAGACCGCTCGGGTTCGTACTCGTGCCAGCAGGCGTGGTGCCCGAGGTCATCGTGGGGATGCCGTTGGGGATGTCGGTCACGGGCAGGCCGGTGTTGGCATTGAGGACATAGAGCCGGCCGTTGCCGTCACCCGTGGTGTTGTTGTAGCCGGAGGTCAGCACGACCACCCAGGTGCCATTGGCTCGCTTGGTGATGATGGGCGTGCCATAGGTCAGGCCCATGTTGGCATCGGTGAACTCCCAAAGGATCTTGGGATCGAGCGGGTTGGTGACGTCCAGAGCGTAGTAGGACTTGCCGCCCGCGTTCAGCCCGCCCACCAGGATGGTCTTCCAGGTGGAGCCAACGCGGATGTCTCCCACGGTGGGGGTGCCATCCACGAAGAAGTGGTGCCGGTCCGCGTAGTTGGTGTCGGCCAGCCGGTACAGCTCGGGCATCACGGCGGTGGGGATGAAGCTCCACAGCTCGGTGCCGGCTGAGACCGCGCCGGTGCCGGTGGTGGTGGTGGCGGCAAAGGCGTGCAGCATGCCGTCGTTGGCGGCCGAGAACACCACTGGCCGGCGGTTGGCGTGTGTGCTCACGAACTCGGAGTAACCGGTGTCCACGTAGTGGAAGGGCGGCTTGCTCATGTACACGGGGGATGCGTTGATCACATCACCCAGCATGGATTCACGCGCGCGGTAGACGACGGCGGTCTTGGTCTCGGTGCCGTCGGTGTAGCTGTAGCTGCTCATGGCGCTATCACCACGCAGGAAGTTGACCAGGTTAGTCCCCAGGTTGGCCTGAGTCTTGGGCGTGGCTTCCAGGTTGTTGCACTGGGTGGGGGTCAGCGTTTTGCCGCAGTAGTTGGTGAAAAGGCCACCCAGTCCATCAGCGCTGAGATTGGTGTACGTGAAATCACGACGGGTGGGGGTGGCGGCGCCAGGCTGCGCGTAGTAGATGTTCCGATCAGCGGGAGTGAGCTTGGCGATTTCTTTCTTGGCGTTCCAGATTTCAACCGAGGTGTTGATCTCGCCGGTGTCGCCGTTCAAGGAGTAAGCCACCAGTTCACCGGTCCAAGCCACCGTGGTGTACTTGGCGACAAACACTTGGTTGTCCGTGCCCTTGACAGGCTTGAGGGAGCTGGTGGCAGCCGATGAAGAGGCGCCATCGGTTCGCTCGACGTTGGACAGGGCAGCGCCAATGGCTTCGCTCACGGCGCTGGGGTCGGAGGCCGACCAGTATTGGCCGCGGCCGTTGACGGCGGCATGCCACAGGTCGTCCACGTGGGTGACGCCGCTGGAGCTGCTTTCAGAGACAGGCCACTTGAGCGTGCCATCGGTCCTGGAAAGTTCGTAGTAGCTGCCCGTCCTCAGGCTGGCATTGAGGTAGTCCTTGCGGTAGGGGAGGATGCCATTCATGCCCAGGCCGAGCGTGAAGGTGGTCATGTGCTGGGTCTCGGCGCTGTCCAGGCCGATGGGCGTCACCTCGTTGTTGCAGACGTCGGTGCCCAGGGCGCCGACGCAGTTGCCCAAGGCGCTGGTGCGCAGGTCGGTTTTGTAGAAATATTCGGCCACGTCGGCCAGGCTGTTGCTGGAGCCACCCGAGGTGCTGGGGGTCTCGGTTGGGGTGCCCGCCACGGTGGTGTCGGCGATGGCGCTGATGGTGGCGGCGCCGTTGCTCACAGCGGATACGGGCAGGGTCGGGACATCGTAGGGCGAGCTTTTGCAGGTGCCGGTCACCGAGTTCAGCACGGGGCCGACGGTGGTGTCACTCTTTGTGGTGGTGTCCGTGCCCGTGGTGGCGGCGGCGCTCCACGCGGTGGTGCTGGTGGTGACTGCCCCGTCCACTCCGTTGATCCGCTTCTGGGTGGTGCTGTAGGTGCCGGTCAGGGTCTGGTGGCTGGTGATGGTTTGCACCAGCGTGCGGGTGGTCTGCGTTGCCGTGGTGGTGTATCGGCGCTTGCTGCCGCCGCAACCCACGTTGGTGCTGACTGGCGTGGTCCCGCTGATGGTGGTCGTGGTCTTGTCGTACGCTGAATCTTGTGTGCGGCTGATGTTGTAAGGCTTGACGGTGGTCAGGACGCTGTCCATCCCATCCCAATAGGGCTTGACCTCGGTACCATCTTGCTGCCCGACCGTGGTGGTGCCATCCAGTTGGAGCGGGCCGTAGGTTGTGGTCTCATCGCCAGTATTCCAATAGCCGTCCGTGGACAGGATGCTGTAGTTGCGTTGGCAGGCGTACTCCATCGGGTCGGTCGTCTGACCCGGTGCCTTGTTGGCAAAATAACGGCCCACTTTGGACAGGGCACCACGCAAGGGCGTCGAATTGCCCGGGTCGGCTCTGTAGAGGCTGGAGTAGAAGGAGGTCTTCTGGGTGCCTTCAAAGGCTCCGGTGGGCAGGAACTTGGAGCCTGGCGCAGCACTGGTGGAGCTGATGGTGGTGAAGCCCACACGGTACTTGCCGTCAATGGGGCTGAAGGCGCGGCCAGCGGCCGATCGCATCATCAGAACGCGCTTGCGGTAGTAGGCATACCAGTCGGCATAGCGTTGAGCATCTGTCGATGTGCTGGTGATGGTGACCAGCGTGAAGGCGGTTGAAGTGTTGGGCCGTGACAGGCATTCGTTGGCGAATCCACCATCAGTGGCTTTATCGAGCCCTGCGGTCGTGTATTTCCAGCCCATGGCAGGCCTGCTGCCGGTGTAGTCATAGTAGGTGCTGCCATTCAAGTCGGTGACGTTGGATTGCACGCCCACCTTCCAGGTGGCGGTGGGGCTGCCGCCGCCGGCCATGCCGGTCACGGTCACCACCAGGGTGGGGTTGTTCCAGCTCTTGACATTGCCCACCATCCACTGCGTGTCGTTGGAGGTGTTGACGATGCCCACTCGGCTGCCCACGGTAAAACTGCCCGAAGAGGCGCTGCTCACGCTGAAGGTGCGGTCGCCCGTGCCGATGGACACGGGTGTGTTCAGGTTCTTGGAGTTGGACACCGTGACCTGGAAGCCGTCGGTGGGGGCGTACTGGAAGGACGCAGCTGGGTAGGCGGTGCCATCCGGGTTGAGTGGCCGGTTGGCGCTGTAGTCGTAGTTGGGGTTGTAGGCGATGCCGTTGCACTGCGTGGACTTGAATCCATACGCAGTGCTGTCATCCATGTCGTCCGGCATGAAGTCCGAGGACATGCTGCCCGAATCATCCAGGATGAACATCACATTGGGCTTGGCGCTGATGTCCGAGGTGGTGGCCAGTGGTGTGTTCGAGATGTCGGTGGATGCCGCGCGCACAACGGGGTTGAGCGTGGCCAGCCCGATCAGCATGGCGACCAGGGCCCGGTTCATCGAAAAAAGCCCGGAGTGGGTGCGATGGTGGTTTTGCATGCTTGCTTCCTTCCGCGCCGTGAGGCAAGGGCACATCAGATGTGCACAATCGTTTCGACGAAGCTGGTGGTGTTACGTGGGCCGATCACCCGGACCACGATTCGGTAGTAAACGCCCGACACATTGGTGAAGCGCTCGTAGTCGGAGTAATCCAGCTTGCCGCGTTTGGCCGCCTGGCTGCTGCTTGACGTCAGGGGCCGCGCGCAGGAGGTGGTGGTGGCGTTGGGGTCACCGACGGCATCGCACAGCCGAAAGATCACATAGCGGACCTTGTTCTCGTTGATGGTGAGCTCAGCGGCGGGTAGCACGGTGCAGTCGGCTTCTGCGGTGCCGGGGGCATATTGGCAGTGGTTACCGTCCCAGTCAATGAGCTTGCGCACGCCGGTCATCTGCTGGCCGGTGACGTCCAGGTTTTCGTAGGCCGTGGCGTAGTAGCCATTGGCATTGATGTCGATGTTGAGGCTGCCCGGGAGGGCATTGTTGAGGACCGCGATGGCCTGCTTGGTGGCGCGGTCGGCCACGGCGGTGGCATCTTGCTTGAAGCTCAGATTGCCCATCACCACGGCGCTGGTGTCCACCGATCGCACCAGGGCCACGGTGGCCAGTGACAAGGCGGCCAATGACAGCAGTGCGAACAGCAATGAGACGCCGCGGTTCTTGAAGGATGAGTAGTGGTTGGTCAGGTGCATGGTGGGTCTCTTCATGAGTTCCAGAGCATGTTGCGCAAAGGGACCACGGTGTCGTAGACCTTGTAGCGGTACTTGTTCCAGTCGGCGCCCAGGTGGGTCAATGAGAGGGACAGGCACTGGCGGTTGGTGTGGCAGCTTGTAGCCCCGGCTACCGCCACGCCCGTCGTGCCCAGATCCCACTGAAGGGTGCTGCTCGTCGCGTTGCCGCCACCTTCGTTGTCCTTCTCGAACTGGGCGCTGCGCGCTACCAGGATCACGCGGATCGACAAGACCTGTTGCCATCCCGCTGTCGTGGAAGGGGTGTCGTTGTCATACGTGTCGACCACGTTGTCGGCGTTGGTGTCCTTGCCATACATGGCCCGGAGCATGACCACTTGAGGCTGGGCGTCCTCGGCCGTGGTCCACATGCCACCAGCCCGTGAGAGGGTGCTGGTCTGCAATGCCTGGGTGGCGGTGTCGACGGAGAACCGGCGCAAGGACAGGGCCCCCACATCGAGCAGGTAGCTGCCGGCGGCGGGGTAGCCCGCAGTGGGCAGCAGGTTGGCTGACGCAGGCTGGTTCCAGTCGGCATCGCTGGCTTCAGCATGGGGAATGTTGATGGTGGTCAGCAGGTTGGTGGCACCTTGCTTGACCTGGACCACGCTGCACCAGTCGGTGGCACTGGGTGTGGGAGGCACCGCGATCAGCAGGTCATTCTCGACCACGCCCACGGCCGACTGCACCACAAAGTAGCTGCCGTCGGCGGCATGGTTTTCTGTGATTTTGATGGGCACCGAGAACGAGCTCTTGGTGCTTTTGAGCACCGTGATGATGTTCGAGCCATCGGCGCCGTTTTCAATGACCACCGGGGCCAGCGTGAAATTGGCGATGGGGTTGGTATCGACCTTGTACTTGACCATGCAACCCAGCGCAGCCGGGTTGGCGCTGACACCGTAGCCAGCCATCTGTACTTCGCGCTGGATAGCGTACAGGCCCAGTGCACCGCTGATCTGTGCATCGGCGCCGCTGGTGATCGTGCGCTTGCGGCCCTCCGACACGACCAGCACTTGCGCAATGGCCAAGATGGTGAGCATGCCCAGGACCACGCCCACCATCAGTTCGATGAGGGTGAATCCTTGTTGTCGGCGGTGAGGGAGGGTGGCGGCGCGCATGGTCATGTCAACTGATGGAGGTTTCAGACAGGTACTTGTGAGAGCCGCCATCGGGCAGCGACCAGGTGATCACGATGTAGATGTCTCCGGAGTTCTTCACTTCTACCGTGGCGGCGCCATTGGGCAAGGCCTGAGTGACCTTGTCCATCCAGGCCTTGCAACGCGCGTAGCCGTTGCAGCTGCCGGTGGTGTAGTTGTCCAGGTTGGCTTTGTCGGACCACATCAGCCCGGTCAACTCGGTGGCCAGGTAGGACGCGTCGGTGCGCACTTTGGCGGCACCTTGCGTCTGGTTCATGTTGGCTTGCAGGCCCACCAGGGCTAGCACGCCCACGCTGAACAGCAAGACGCTCACGAGCACTTCGATCAGCATGAAGCCTCGAACAGCGCGAGCACGAGTGTTTGGATGTGTGGGTGGGTGCATGGTTCAGCTCGCTGGGCAGTAGCGGGGGTCGGTGGTGGCGGTCACGGCCTCGTCGCAGACGAGGGTGCGGCCACCGCTTGAGATCACGATCTTGTACTTGCGATGGTCATTGCCGGTGGTGCCGTCATTGACCTGGATCTGGCCAATGGGGCCGGCATTGGCCACCTGGCCAAACGCATTGAAGGTGATGCTGGTTGCAGGGGTGGCGCCATCGCGCTGCAGGGCCGCCACGGTCACGCCATCGCCACCATCGCCAATCGCTCTGGCTGCCACGGTTTGGGGTGCGGTCGTGGTGGAGGGGGCCACCGAGCACTTGCTGGTGGGGTCGGTCAGACTGACCACCCACGAGCCGCCGGTGGCACTGGTGGTGCAGTCATCGCTCAGCACCTTGGGGTCGGTGGTGGTCACCATCCAGAACGTCACGTTCTGATTGCGGCGTACCGCTTCTGCCCGGGTCTTTTGCAGGCCTTCCTGAATCGATTCGGCCGTGTTGCGGATGCGCGCATTGACCATCCAGGCGCCCATGCTGGGCATGGCCGACGCCATCAGGATGCCGAGCACCGCCAAAGTGACGGCCACCTCGACCATGGAGAAGCCGCGCTGGCCTTGGTTGGTCTGTTTGACCTGGCAGTAACCCATTGAAAACCCCTTGAACACACGAATGGGACCATTCACGTGACTGATTCTAGGAAGGGGCTTTCTGGGACGTGCGGGAATAATTGGCAGTAAAAAGACCCAATTCGACGGACGGTCGGTGGGCCCGACAGACGGTTTATCAGCGGGGGCTGGACACCATTTTGAGCACGTCCACGTAGGACGGTGAGGGTGGAACAACGCCCCTTTCACGCAACACCTGGTGCAATGCCGGCAAGCGGAAGTGGGGCACCGAGGCCATGAAGTGGTGCTCGATGTGGAAGTTGACGCGGATCGGTGCGACCGTCATGCGGGCCAGGAAACCGGCGCGCGTGCTGCGCGTGTTACGCAGCATGTTGCCGCTGCGCTCGGTGCAAGCGTGCTCGGCCATGGAGCGCAGGCGCATGAACACGCCGAAGGTGGTCAGGTAGGCCACCCACCAGGCCGAGTAGACCCAGAGGTGCCCGCCCATGGTCAGCGCCGTGGCCAACAGCGCGTGCAGCGCGATGAAGCCGCTCATGCGCCGCAAACCTTCCGCCGCGTAGTCATGCCAGCGCCGGCCATTGCGTGGCAGCTTGACGATGTCGACGGCCACGGTCCACTTGAGCACGCCCATGTCCATCAGAACCTGGCCCACGACGCGGCGCAGGCCGCTCAGCCCACTGAGGTCGCGCAGGAACTTGCGGCGCACCGATGAGCGCGATGCCGGAAAAGGTTGCACCAGGCTCAGGTCTGGGTCGCCCTCCTGATTGGTATGGGCGTGGTGCTTGAGGTGATGCTCGCGGTAGCGCGCCACGTCGACCGAGATCCAGCGGCCTGCGAGCCAATCGGCCGCGTGGTTGTTCAGCCAACGGGTTTTGAACAAGGTGCCATGCGCACCTTCGTGCAGCAGGATGGCCAACGCCAGTTGGCGCCCACCCAGCACGATCACCACCAGCAAGTAGGTCAGGGGGTGCGGCCACCAGATCAAGGCAGCGAAGCACAAGGCGATCACGCTCCAGGTGAAGGCCAGGGCCGACCAGCCCGCCAGGTCGGAGCGGGCGGTGAACTGTGCGATCTCTTCGCGGCTAAGGACATCAGACGGGCGCAGACGTGGTGACTTGGTGTTGCTCATGGTCGTGGTGGGTTTTGGCTTGATCAGTGGGGCAATGATGGTGAGGCGGCCTTGCCTGAGATGGGCATTGGCGCATCGACCTGGGCATGGAACTGGCGCCAGATGCCATGCCCGAGCAGATCGAAGTCCTGCACCGCTTCCATGAAGCGTTGGCGGCTCTGAATATCGACCAGCGGTGCGGGCAGCAAGGGGTCGAACACCACTTGCCGGATCGCCTTGCGGCCCAACAAGTAGGACTCGCGCGCGGCGTCTTCAATCGGCAGTTGCTGGGCGCGCGCGGCCCATTGCGACAGTTGTGCCTGGATTTGGCTGTAGGCCTCGTTCAACGAGTGGCCGTGCCACAGGTGAGGGATGCGGGCTTCGCGCTCCTGGTCAAATCCGGTGGCGATGAACACGCAGGCTTCGCGCTCCAGGCCCAGGGTGTGCAGCCGCTGGCGCACCGCGTCGATGCCGCCTTGCAGGTTGTCGGGGCGCACGAACAGGCCCCGCTCCAGTTCGCGCAGGCCCACCATTTGAAGGGCGCGGTCGCGGCGGCGCAGGGCGACGCGGTCGCTGCGGCCCAAAGCCCCGCAATGCACGGCGATGTACCCGCCTTGCCAGGGCCTGACGCGCTGGCTGGCGCTGCGCCAGGTGGCCACGTCGGCCGCCAGTTCGTTGGCGCTGGCGCTGAGTTGGTAGACACCACGGCCCACCGATTCGATCAAGCCGTCTGCGGACAGGCGGGCCAAGGCCACCCGAAGGTTGTTGGCGGGGATGCCGAAGAGGGTCGCTGCAGCCAGCAGGTGCCGAACGGGCAGGTGATCACTGCCGGCGGCCAGTAGCAGGTCGAGGATCAGGTTTTTGGCGGTGACGCTCATGAATATTACAAACAATCAATGTTTATGATTTTGTTTGTAATGTATTCGGGGCGAAGGGTGCCGTCAAGCGGGTCCGCAGTTCCCGCGCTGCGCTCAGGCGCCAGCTACATCAGCGCGCCGCGCTGGCCGCCGTGCCATGCGCCACCGCCAGCGCCGTCATGTTGACAATGCGCCGCACCGTGGCCGAAGGCGTCAGGATGTGCACGGGCGCCGCTGCGCCCAGCAGGATTGGCCCCACCGTCACGCCTTGCCCACCGGTCATCTTCAGCACGTTGAACAGGATGTTGGCCGCGTCCAGGTTGGGCAGGATCAGGATGTTGGCTGCGCCTTGCAAGGTGGATTCGGGCAGCAGCTTGCTGCGCACGCTTTCGCTCAACGCCGCGTCGCCTTGCATCTCGCCATCGGCGGGGATGTGCGGCATGCGGGCCACGAACAAGTCACGCGCCAGGCGCATCTTGCGGGCCGAAGGCCGCGTGCTGGAGCCGAACATCGAGTGCGACAAGAAGGCCACGCGTGGCGGCAGGCCAAAGCGTTGCACCTCTTCCACCGCCAGCACGGCGATGTCGGCCAGCTGCTCGGCCGTGGGCTCTTCGTTGACGAAGGTGTCGGCAATGAAGAGCGAATGATTCTCCAGAATCAGCGCGTTCAGCGCGGCCAGTCCGTGCGCGCCGGGGCGCAGGCCGATCACTTCGCGGACCTGCTCAAGGTGCAGGTCGTAGCGGCCGATCACACCGCAGATCATGCCGTCGGCATCGCCCAGCTTGACCATCATCGTGGCGATCAGCGAGTTGGATCGGCGCACCACCACCTTGGCCAGCTCGGGCGTGATGCCGTCTCTGGCGCGCAGGGCGTGGTAAGCCTCGTAGTACTGGCGGAAGCGGTCGTCCTTGCCGGGGTTCACCACCTCGCAGTTCACGCCAGCTTTGAGGCGCAAACCTGCGCGCAGCACGCGCTCTTCGATCACCTCGGGGCGGCCCACCAGGATGGGGTGCGCGATGCCTTCATCAATGGCGACCTGGGCGGCGCGCAGCACGCGCTCATCCTCGCCCTCGGCAAAGGCAATGCGCTTGGGCGCGGCCTTGGCCCCCATGAACACCGGGCGCATGAACAGGCCGGTGTTGCTGACAAACTGGGACAACGAATCACGGTAAGCTGCGATGTCGGTGATGGGCCGCGTGGCCACGCCCGATGCGGCGGCGGCTTCGGCCACGGCCGGCGCGATGCGCAAGATCAGGCGCGAGTCAAACGGCGTCGGGATCAGGTAGTCCGAGCCAAAGCGCATCTCGCGGCCCGGATAGGCGGCGGCCACTTCGTCGCTGGTCTCGGCCTTGGCCAAATCGGCGATCTGGCGCACGCAGGCCAGCTTCATCTCATCGGTGATCTTGGTGGCGCCGCAATCCAGCGCACCCCGGAAGATGTACGGAAAGCACAAGACGTTATTGACCTGGTTGGGGTAGTCCGAACGGCCCGTGGCAATGATGCAATCGGGGCGCGCGGCCTTGGCGATCTCGGGCCGGATCTCGGGCTCGGGGTTGGCCAGGGCCAGGATGATGGGCTGGCGCGCCATGGTCTTGACCATCTCGGCCGAGACCACGCCCGCCGCCGAGCAACCCAGGAACACGTCGGCGCCATTCATCACATCGGCCAGGGTGCGGGCGTTGGTGGGCTGCGCATAGCGGCGCTTGGACTCGTCCAGCTTGTCGCCGCGCTCGGTGTGGATCACGCCTTTGGAGTCGCACACGAACACGTTGGCGCGGTTCACGCCCAGGCCCACCATCAGGTCCAGGCAGGCAATGGCGGCGGCGCCTGCGCCGGACACGGCGATCTTCACCTCACCGATCTGTTTGCCAACCAGCTCAAGCCCATTCAGCAGAGCGGCGCTGGAGATGATGGCCGTGCCATGCTGGTCATCGTGGAAGATGGGGATGTTCAGGCGCTCTTTCAGCTTTTGCTCGATGTAGAAGCACTCGGGCGCCTTGATGTCTTCCAGGTTGATGCCGCCCAGCGTGGGCTCCAGCGCGGCGATGATGTCGACCAGCTTGTCCGGATCGCGCTCGGCCAGTTCGATGTCGAACACATCGATGCCTGCGAACTTCTTGAACAGGCAGCCCTTGCCTTCCATCACCGGTTTGCTGGCCAGCGGGCCGATGTCGCCCAGGCCCAGCACGGCGGTGCCGTTGGTGATCACGCCGACCAGGTTGCCACGCGAGGTGTAGTCAAACGCCAGGCCCGGATCCTTCTCGATCGCCAGGCAGGGGTAGGCCACGCCCGGCGAATACGCCAGCGACAGGTCGCGCTGGTTGGTCAGCGGCTTGGTGGGCGTGACGGCGATCTTGCCGCGCGAAGGCAGGCGGTGGTATTCCAAAGCGGCATCGCTCAGGGATTGTTCGGCGTCAGACAGGGTAGGCTTCGAGTCGCTCATGGCAGCAGGCATTCAGGGCACGGCAAGGGCGGCCATGGTAAGTCAATTGCACTGAGAGTTGACGCCGTCCGTCGTGAGGCATTCCCCTTCCTGGGGGCAACCCTGAGCCAAACCGCCCCGGATCGGCCCTGGCGAGCTCAAGTTGCCCGCCGAAAAGCCGATGTCCCCTGGATGTTGCCCATGACTTGTCCATGACCGAGTTTTCCGTCCCATTGAAGAAGGGCAAACCTGCGCCTGCGCCGCCGAGCAACTGGCGCCAGCGCCTGACGACCTTGTGGCGCGAGGCGTCTGCCAGCGAGCATGTGGACGGCCACAACGCCCGCCACTTCCGGGCGCGCCAGATCCTGGCCGTCGTGGGCCTGCTGCCCATGGTGTTCATGGGCAACCTCATCGCCACCGTCACCATCGCGGCCACCTTCTGGGGGCAGATGCCCTCGTGGGCGCTGTGCCTGTGGGTGGTGCTGGCCGTGCTGAGCCTGGTGATGCTGGACCGGGGCATGCGCCGCCTGCTGACGGGCAAAGCCAAGCCCGTGGCCAGCAGGGGCAGCTTGCACGTGGTCACCTGGAGCGTCGCGGCTTTCGCCGTCATCTGGGCCGCCATCCCGGTCATGATGTTCCCGATCACGGACCACCTGGGGCAGTTGCTGATCTCGTCGGTCCTGGTGGGCATGATGTGCGGCGGGGGGCTGATCCTCAGCTCCATCCCGATCGCGGCCTGCGCCTATGTGCTGGTGATGGCTGGTGCCACGGCCATGGCCCTGCAGCGCTCCGTCTACATTAACAACGTTTCGATCCTGGGCCTGCTGGGCATCTGGTCGGTTACCGTCATGGGCGTGACCATGGCCAACGCGCGCATGTTCTTCAGCCGCCTGCGGACCGAGGCCGAGGCCGACCGCCAGCGGCAACTGATCGACCTCTTGCTGCGCGATTTTGAGGAACACGCCAGCGACTGGCTTTGGGAGATCTCGCACACCGGGCATTTCCGCCACGTGTCCGCGCGCCTGGCGCAATCCTTTGGCCTGTCGGCCCACCAGTTGCTCAAGCACTCGTTCACCGACCTGGTGTCCACCATGCTGCCCGCCGCATCGGACGAGGCCGCAACGGCTTTCGAACAACTGCAATCCCACTTGCGGCTGGGGCGGCCTTTCCGCGATCTGGAATTGCCCGTGCAAGTTGATGGCGAATTGCGCTGGTGGTCCTTGATGGCCAAGCCGCTGTTTGACGATCGGGGCCGTGCCGCAGGTTGGCGCGGCGTGGGCGCCGATGTGACGCAGGGGCGCATTGCGCGTGACGAAATGGCGCGCCTGGCCAATGTCGATGCCTTGACCGGGCTGGCCAACCGCCATTGCTTCAGCCTGGAGCTGGCGCGGGTCTGCGCCAGCGTTGAGACCTCTCGGCGTGGCTGCGCTTTGTTGTTCGTGGACCTGGACAACTTCAAGGGCATCAACGATTCACTGGGTCACGCCGTGGGCGACCAGTTGTTGCGCAGTGTGGCCGCGCGCATCAAGGCCTGCGTGGCGCCGGGCGATCTGCTGGCACGCCTGGGCGGTGACGAGTTCGCCTTGCTGAGCTGGCAAGCGGGTGATGAAGCCTCGGCGGCCGAGTTGGGCGATCGCCTGCTGGCGGCGCTGGCCACGCCTTGCCAGCTGGAAGATGTGCGCGTGGAAGTGCGTGCCAGCATTGGCATGGCGCTGGCCCCGCGCGATGGCACCAGCCCTCAAACATTGCTGCAAAGCGCCGACCTGGCCCTGTACGCGGCCAAAGCCGGTGGGCGCAACACGCACCGCTTCTTTGTGCCCGTGATGGGTGAGAGCGCGCGGGCCCGCGCCCGCCTGCAGCAAGAGCTGGGCGTGGCCCTGGCCGATGAGCAATTTGCCGTTCACTACCAACCCCAAATCAGCACCCGGACAGGCGCGGTGGTGGGTTTCGAGGCCTTGGTGCGCTGGCAGCACCAGGAGCGCGGCCTGATCGGCCCCAACGAGTTCATCCCCGTGGCCGAAGAAACCGGCCAGATCGTGCCCTTGGGCACCTGGGTGCTGCGCCAGGCCTGCAAGGTGGCCATGCAGTGGCCTGGGTCGATCCGCGTGGCCGTCAACCTGTCGGCAGTGCAGTTCCGCAGCCATTCGGTGGTGGACATCGTGGAGCAGGCCCTGGCCGACAGCGGTTTGCCCGCCGAACGCCTGGAGCTGGAAATCACCGAATCAGCCCTCATCGATGACCACGAGGGCGCGCAAGCCACGCTGGCCGCCTTGCGCAGCCGGGGCATCCGCGTGGCCCTGGACGACTTTGGCACCGGCTATTCATCGCTGGCCTACTTGCGCCGCTTTCCGATGGACCAGCTCAAGATCGACGGCATGTTCGTGCGCTCGCTGGACAGCGACCCTGACGCCCAGGCCGTGGTGACCGCCATCATCAGCCTGGCCAAGGCCTTGCGCCTGGAAACCACCGCCGAAGGCGTGGAACTGCCCGAGCAGATGGTGATGCTGCGCGCGCTGGGTTGCGACCTGGTGCAGGGCTTCTGGATGGCCCGGCCCATGCCGGCCTCGGAGATCGCGGCATTTCTGGCCCGCATGGAACCAGTCCGCGAAAACTGACTCTACACGAGCTGTCGTGCCTCGCCCCTGGGGTGGGTGATACATTGACACGTTCGCGAGGCGCCAGCTTGGTTGCCTGCTTCTACCTATATCTGACCAGAGGATCTTTCAACATGAAGTGGATGCGACTCATCGCTCAATGGCTGCTGTCGGTGACCTTGATGGCGGCAGGCCATGCTCACGCGCAATCGCAAGGCGACTATGTGCTGGGTGCCGGAGACATCATCCGCATCACGGTGTTCCAGAACGTGGACCTGACACTGGATGCCCGCATCTCTGAAGCCGGCACCATCTCCTACCCTCTGCTGGGCACGGTCAAGCTGGGTGGTTTGTCGGTGTCTGATGCCGAGAAGAAGATTGCCGATGGCTTGAAAAGTGGCAACTTCCTCAAGCAACCTCAGGTCTCCATCCTGCTGACCGCCGTCAAGAGCAACCAGGTGTCGGTGCTGGGTCTGGTCAACCGCCCAGGACGTTATCCCCTGGAGTCAGGCTCCAACCGTTTGAGCGATCTGCTGGCCCAGGCCGGCGGGATCATCGCCATCCAGGGTTCGGACAAAGTGGTGGTGTCGGGCAAGCGCGGTGGCAAGCCTTTCCGCAAGGAAATCGACTTCCCCTTGGTGTTCGCCGCCTCCGGCACGACGGAAGACTTCCCCCTGGAAAACAACGACGCCATCTGGGTGGACCGTGCTCCCATGGTCTACATCTATGGCGAAGTGCTGCGCGGTGGTGCCATGCGCCTGGAACGCGACATGACCTTGCTGCAGGCCCTGGCCTCCGTGGGTGGCTTGACGCAACGTGGCACGGCCAAGGGCATCAAGGTGCACCGCCGGGATGCCGCTGGCACCGTTCAGATCCTGGAGCCTGGCATGAATGACAAGCTCCTGGCCAATGACGTCATCTACGTCAAGGAAAGCTTGTTCTAAGCTTTCTTTTCCCACGCCACGGCGAAGAAGCCGTCGGTGTGGTGCCGGTGAGGCCACAACCTGAGGTGGCCCGCCGGGGTAGTCAGCGATTCAGCCTGCACCACCCCACCTTGCTCTAGCACTTCGCGTGCGTTGAGCTGCACAAACTCCGGATGTTCCGCCGTGAAGGCATCGGCCACCACTTCGTTCTCGCCGGGCATGACGCTGCACGTGGCATAGACCAGTCGGCCGCCGGGTTTCAGCAAACGCGCTGCGCTGTGCAGGATGGCTTTCTGCTTGATCTGCATCTCTTCAACGCCCTTGGGGCTTTGACGCCATTTCAGGTCGGGATTGCGGCGCAAGGTGCCCAGGCCGGTGCAAGGCGCATCGACCAGCACGCGGTCAATCTTGCCGGACAGACGCTTGATGCGGTCGTCGCGCTCATGGGCGATCTGCGTGGGGTAGACGTTGGACAAGCCGCTGCGCGCCAGCCGGGGCTTGAGCGCTTCCAGGCGGTGGCCGGAGATGTCGAAGGCGTACAGCCGGCCCGTGTTGCGCATCATGGCGCCCAGGGCCAGTGTTTTGCCGCCGGCACCGGCGCAAAAATCCACCACCATCTCGCCGCGCTTGGCGCCGGTCATCAGGGCCAGCAACTGGCTGCCTTCGTCCTGCACCTCGACATGGCCGCCGGTGTACAAATCCATTTTCTGCAGGGCCGGCTTGCCCTCGATGCGGATGCCCCAGGGTGAAAACGGGGTTTCGGTGGCCGGGATTTCGGCGGCGGCCAACGCTTCCAGCACGGCTTCGCGCTTGGATTTCAAAGGATTGACGCGCAAATCCAGCGGGGCGCCACCCGACATGGTCTCGACAAAAGCCCAGAACTCTTCCGGGCTGAGCTGCTCGCGCAGGCGGTTGGCCAGCCAGTCGGGCAGGTTGTGGCGCAGTTTTTCGGGCAGGGTCGTGCGGTCGATTTTCTTGACGCGGTCCAGCCAGGCGGCTTCGTCCGGGTTGATGCCCAGCTTCAGCACGTGTTCCTGGCCCTGCCAGGCCAGCAAGGTCAGGCGGCGGTCCATCGGGCCGAAGCCGGATTGGGCCAAATGCTGCCACAGGAGCTTCTGGCGCAACACGGCGTAGGCCGTCTCGGCCAGGGCGTGGCGTTCGCGCTGGCCCAGGTTTTTGTTCTTGCGGAAAAACAGCGATACCAGGGTGTCGGCCGGGGCGTCGAGCTTGAGGATGTCACGCAGCAATGCGCCGGTGAGTTCGAGGAGGGCTTGGGGATGCATGGGGGGGATTATCCCGCGAGTGCGCCATGCTTGGGTGCCTGGCCGGGCAAAGCGGTGATTTGTCACCCCTCATGTTGGAAAACACTGAGTCGCACAGGCCTCATTCCGGGCCAGGCTTCACACCATGAAACGAGATGCCTTGCCGATGTTGTCGTTGCCCCCCGTCGATGTGGTCTCCAATGGCGCGCCTTTGTTCGGCCGCTACGCGGGGCGCATCGACCGCATTGACTGGCGGGCCCTGCAGGGCCCCTATGCGCGTTCCTGGCTGTGGCGTCACCTGCACCACAAGCGCTGGCAATACGTGGGCATTGGCAACGACGAGGTGTTCGTCGGTGTCGCCATCGTGGACCTGGGGTGGATGTGCACCGCCTTTGCCTACGCGTTTGACCGCCTGCGCGGCGAGATGGTCGCCAACTGGCGGCAGGACGGTCTGCCGGGTTTGCAGGGCGGCGTGTCCGACCACCCGGTGCAAGGCGGACAGGCCTGGTTCAAAGGGCCCTTTGCGCGCCTGCGGCTTCAGCACGGCACCTCGGATGAAGATGGTGAGGCGGTGGGTTGCGACGTGATGGAAGTGAGCGTGCGCACCCGCGCCATGAAAGTGCAGGTGGACTTGTCACTGGCCGAGGCGGCGCCGTTCCTGCTGGGCGTGGGGCCGGTGGTGGGTGGCGTGGCCCACGCCACTCAAAAGTCGTCGGCCCTGCCCGTGAGTGGGTGGCTGAATGTGCGCGGGCGGCGTTTTGACTTGTCGAACGCCGTGGCCTGCCTGGACAGCTCCAATGGCTTGCTGGCACGCCACACCGAGTGGCGCTGGGCCTGCGCGCACAGTGCCGAGGTGGGCTTCAACCTGCAGCAAGGCTATTTCGGCCTGAATGAAAATGCGCTGTGGCTGGATGGACAGTTGATCCCTTTGGGGGCGGCGCGGTTCGAGTTCAACCCAAAGCAACCCATGGCGCCCTGGCGCATCAGCACCGACGACGGGCTGCTGGACCTGGTGTTCACACCCGAGGGCGCGCGGCAGGAAGACCGCCATGTCGGCATCGCCTCCAGCCACTACGTGCAGCCGGTGGGCACTTTCAGCGGCACCGTCAGGGCCTCGCTGGACGCAGCCCCTCGCCAGGTCAACGGCCTTCTGGGCGTGACCGAAGATCACCAATCGCGCTGGTGATCCGGGGTTAGTCACAATTTGACAAGATATATTGCCAGATTGTAAACTGCCTACATTCGTTTTCACATAAGAGTCTAGGAACCTTCAAATGGTTGAACACTTTGACGTCCTGATCGTGGGTGCCGGTCTGTCCGGCATTGGCGCTGCGCGCCATTTGCAAACGCATTGCCCCGAAAAGACCTACGCCATCCTGGAAGGCCGTGATGTCACCGGCGGCACCTGGGATTTGTTCCGCTATCCCGGCATCCGCTCCGACTCGGACATGTACACCCTGGGCTACAACTTCAAGCCCTGGACCGAGCCGCAGGTCATCGCCGATGGTGATCGCATCCGCAACTACATCCGCGAAACGGCCCGCGAGAACAACATCGACGGCAAGATCCGTTGTGGCCACAAAGTGGTCTCGGCCGACTGGCAGAGCAGCACCGCCACCTGGACGCTGACGGTGCTCAAGACATCGGGCGAAACGGTGCAGATAAGCTGTGGCTGGCTGATGATGTGCTCCGGCTACTACAACTATGAAGAAGGCTTCACGCCCGAGTTCAAAGGCCGCGACGATTTCAAAGGCCAAATCATTCACCCGCAGTTCTGGCCCGAGCAGCTGGACTACAGCGGCAAGCGCGTGGTCGTGATCGGCTCTGGCGCCACCGCCATCACCCTGATTCCGTCGATGACGGACAAGGCCCAGCACGTGACCATGCTGCAGCGCACGCCCAGCTATGTGATCTCGGTGCCGCAGTTCGACCCGATGGTGCGCTTCCTGCTGAAGTTCCTGCCCGAGATGACGGTCTACAAGATCAGCCGCGCGCGCAACAACTTCATCACGCAGTCGATCTTCAAGCTGTCGCGCAAGTACCCCAACTTCATGCGCAAGCTGCTGCTCAAGCAGGTGAAGGCGCAAGTGGGCAAGGACTTCGACATGAAGCACTTCACCCCGCCCTACAACCCCTGGGACCAGCGCCTGTGCGCCGTGCCCAATGGCGACATGTTCAAGGTGCTGCGCAAGGGCAAGGCCTCGGTGGTGACCGACCACATCGATCGCTTCACCGACAAAGGCATCCTGCTGAAATCGGGCAAGTTGCTGGAGGCCGACATCATCATCACGGCCACGGGTCTGAACATGCGCCTGTTTGGCGGCATGCAGATGAGCGTGGATGGCAAGGCCATCGAGCTGAACCAGCACATCTCGTACAAGGGACTGATGTTCAGCGACATCCCCAACCTGTCCAACACCTTTGGCTACACCAATGCCTCATGGACGCTCAAGGCCGATCTGATCGCCGAGTACGTGTGCCGCCTACTCAAGCACATGGACAAGACGGGCACGCGCATCGCGGTGCCCGAGCGCAATGACCCGAACGTCAAGGCCGGCCCGCTGCTGGACATGAGCTCGAACTACGTGGCCCGTGCTGAAGCCCACCTGCCCAAGGGCGCCGACCGCGCACCTTGGAAGCTGTACCAGAACTACAAGCTGGACACGGAGCAGCTGCACAACGGCGATTTGGAGGATGGCGTGATGGCCTTCCGCAAGGCGAGTGCGGTGGGTGCGGCACCGACGGCGCCGCGCAAGGTGGCCTGAGCCCAAGGCCACCTCTGATCGGGGGCCACGCTGGGAACGCCGTTTGCTGGGTAGGGCGATGCCCATTCAGCAACCCATCAAACGAACCATCGGCATCATCCTTTTGACGATGCTCGCCACCCTTGCGGTGGTGCTCATCGCTTTCAACTTCAAAGGCAACGAAACCAACGTTGAGCGCCGCATCGACCGCATTCACGCACTGAGCGATGCAGGCTTCATGAATGAACTTGGCGTGATGCTGGGGCCACCTTTCGTGGGTGGCAACCGCGCGCAGGCCTTGATCAATGGCGATCAAATCTTCCCCGCCATGTTGGCGGACATCCGGTCTGCTCAGGCCTCCATCACCTTTGAAACCTACATCTATTGGTCGGGCGCCATTGGGCAACAGTTCGCTGATGCACTGGCCGAGCGAGCCCAGCATGGCGTGAAGGTTCACGTGCTGCTGGATTGGGTGGGCAGCGCCAAAATGGAAGATGAGCTTCTTGATGAGATGCGCCAAGCTGGTGTGCAGATCCGCCGCTTCCACCCACCCCATTGGACGCACCTTGGCCGCATGAACAACCGGACCCACCGCAAGCTCCTGGTGGTGGATGGCCGCGTTGGCTACACCGGCGGGGTCGGCATTGCGCCGCCATGGACGGGCCATGCTCAGGATCCCGATCACTGGCGCGACACCCATTTCCGCATCGAAGGCCCCGTGGTGGCGCAGATGCAGTCCGTGTTCCTCGACAACTGGATCAAAGTCAGCGGCGAGGTGCTGCACGGGCCAACCTACTTCCCCGCCATCCAGGCGCGGGGCGATGCCTGGGCACAGATGTTCAGCAGCTCGCCCTCTGGCGGCAGCGAGAACATGCAGCTGATGTACCTCTTGTCCATCGCCGCAGCATCGCATTCCATTGATCTCTCGGCTGCTTATTTTGTGCCAGACGAGTTGACATCAAGTGCGCTCGTGGCCGCGTTGAAGCGGGGCGTGAAGCTGCGCATCATCGTGCCAGGCGAACACATCGACAGCGATGCCGTGCGCCATGCATCACGTGCCCAATGGGGCCCGCTGTTGGCGGCTGGCGCGGTCATCGCCGAATACCAGCCCACCATGTACCACTGCAAGGTGATGATCGTGGATCGCCGCATGGTGTCCGTGGGCTCGACCAATTTTGACAACCGCTCCTTCAGCCTGAATGACGAGGCCACCCTCAACATCATGGATGCAGGCTTCGCCGCCCAGCAGACCGAGGTGTTTGAGCAAGACCTGGCGCACGCTCGCCAGATCACGCTGGCGCAATGGCAACAAAGGCCTTGGCATGAGCGCTTGACCGAACGCGTGGCCTCGTTGATGGGGTCGCAGCTGTAGCCAAATCAGCAGAGATGCCTCCACATCAGTCCTTTGGGGACGAAAAAAAACCGACTCAGAAGAGCCGGTTTTTCACAGGAGACGAGCGGGTTCAGTAGCGACCGCCACCGTGGCCACCCGTGCCATAGCCAACGTCCGAACGTTTGGCTGAGCTGGTGTACCCACCCGCGCTGTAGCCGCCCGAGCCGCCACCTTCTTCGCGGGGACGCGCCAGGTTCACGACAATCGAGCGCCCATCCACGGACATGCCGTTCAGCGCGGTGATGGCGGCCTGGGCCATCTCAGCAGAGGCCATTTCCACAAACCCGAAGCCCTTGGGTCTGCCGGTTTCCCGGTCCATCATGACCTTGGCGGAGGACACGCTGCCAAACGCGGCGAAGTTGTCTTTCAGGCTGGAATCGGTCACGGAATAGGGCAGGTTGCCCACGTAAATCTTGCTGCTCATGGAGGAGCCTTTCTAATCAGCAGGTGGAGGGATGCGGCAGGCACGTTTCCAGCCAGCCCTGGGTGACTGCAAAGAGCCGGGCAGCTTCGCGCGAGGCAAAGGTTTTGTCAAAACGGAACACACGGGAGTAGCTCCCGTTGCCCTGTGAGCGATGGACCGAGAAGGAGGCGCGGAAGCGGCCGCAGTCGGTCTGGTGTGTCGTGGGCGAAACGACGTACTTGCCCATGGAAATGGCGATGTTTGAAATATTGTTCAATCAGGGGGGCGCAGGCTTGAATCGGCCTGCGTGAGCTTCGAGTGGCTCGATTGGCTGCAGCTCGGCAGACCAAAAGGGCGACGGAGGGTCGCAAAACGCGGCCAGCCTAGGCGAGTTGTCGCCTCTGAGAAAGGCGTCGCCGTACTGCGCGAGGGCGCATGTTATCACCAAAGGAATATGGCCATTCCTGCGCCAGTCCCGGTCAGTCAAACCAGGCTTCGAACGCCTTGGCGCTCTTGAACACGGTCGGGGTGTCAGCAGGCTGGTCGATGGACATGCGCGAAATATGCGACAAGGCCAGCGATGTCGATCCAGGTGCTGCCTGATCGTCGTACTGACATACTCAACCAGCGAACGGAGCGAACCATGACCAAGACCCTCTTCATCAGCCTCCCGGTCACCGACCTCAGCGCCTCACCAGCCTGAACCCGCAACTGAGCAGTGAAGACGGCTCCACCATGGCCTGGAGCGAGGCGGTCCACGTCATGCTGGTCACGCACGCCAAGTGGCGGAGCTTCACACAGCGACCATTCCCGCCGGCCGGCTCGTGCGGGATGATGCTTTCGCTGGCCCTGGCGAGCCGCGCCGCCGTCGACGCGATGAACGAGGCCGCCGCAGCCCATGGCGGGCAGGCCGATGTGAACCCGATGGAGGACCACGGCTTCATGGTCACCCGCGACCTTGCCGACCCCGACGGTCACATGTGGGCGGCGCTCTGGATGGACCCCGCGGCGATGCCCGCGGCCGCTGGAGGCCAAGCTGCCGGGCTTTGAGCCTGGCGGGCGGGGTGTCAGGCGGCTTATGCCGGGCTTTCCGTGGCGCGGGCCTTGCGCGTGAAGCGGACGGACATGTCGCGGCGCAGGGCGTCCAGGCCAGAACCCTTGCCGAGCGCATCGCCGTGCCGGAGCGCACTGACCCGAACGTGCAGCCCTGTCTTTTGGGTTTTGGCCGCTCATTCCCGGTGGTTAGCTACAAACATAAGCAAAGTATGGTTGACAATGAAACGATTCAAGTGGCAACATTAAATGCAATTTCTCGTTACAACTATGCCCGATCCCATCAATCCCAAACGCCTGATCCTCAACCTGCTGCGCGCCGCAGACGGTGCCCCCTTGAGCAGCAGAGAGGCGGCCACCGCCTGCGCGCTCTTCGGCATCCGTGAAAGCGCTGCCCGCGTGGCGTTGGTCAGGCTGTCGTCGGCAGGTTTGATTGAGGCTGAGGGCCGTGGAAGCTATCGCCTTGGCTCGCAAGCGGAGCCACTTGCGGAAGATGTCTCCCATTGGCAGGCAGCTGAAGCCCGCGTGTGCGATTGGGACGGAGGCTGGCTCATGGTCTGCACCGGGGGGCTGGGCCGAAGCGATCGTCCGGCGCTCAATGCACGTAATCGCTCGCTAGCCTTGGGGGGCTTTCAGGAGCTGGAACCCACGATCTACCTGCGTCCAGACAACTTGGTGGGTCATGCCGCCACGGCGAGAGAGCGCCTTCACAAGCTGGGCCTTGATGACAGCGCACCGGTGTTTTCTGTTCAGGATCTCGATCTGCGCCGTGAACATCAGGCCAGGCGTCTGTGGAATGGCGCCGCGTTGAATGCCAGCTATCAGACCAGCCGCAAAAAGCTGGAGCAATGGATGAAGCGTTCCAGCAAGATCGACCTCGATGTGGCGGCCCGCGAGTCTTTCCTGCTGGGCAACGACGCCATTCGCCAATTGATCTTCGACCCGATGCTGCCCGAGCCACTGGTCGACGTCTCAAAGCGCCGCGAGTTCGCCGAGGTGGTCAAAGCCTTCGATCAATTGGGGCACTCGATCTGGCAGCGATTGCTGGCACGTGTCCCTTCTACTGGTAGCCGTCCATCGGCAGACCAGTCAACAACCCATTGAGTCCACCATGAGCCACAAAGCGCAATTCCTCACGCACGAGGTGCACAACGTGCCCGAGCCCACGCCTGCTTACAACGCATGGACCAGCGACCCCGCCTTGCGCGACGCGGTCGAACGCGAAGGCGGCGGATGGGCCACCGAGCAGTTGACCGCCTATGGCGCCGTGACGGGCGGCGAGTTGATGGAGTTAGGCAGACTTGCCAACGAGAACCGCCCCAAGCTGCGCAGCTTTGACCGCTATGGTCGGCGCCTGGACGAGGTGGAGTTTCATCCCGCGTACCACGAAGTCATGCGCCAGGCCATGAAGTACGGTGTGCACAGCTTTTCCTGGCAGCACGAAGACAAGGTGGGCGCGCACGTCGCGCGTGCCGGTTTGGTGTACTTGGGCGCTCAGCCCGAAGCGGGCACAAGCTGCCCTCTGACGATGACCCATGCGGCCGTTCCTGCCTTGCGGGCCAACCCCGTTTTGGCCGAAGCATGGATTCCGCGCATCACCGCCACCGAGTACGACCACCGCGGCTTGCCATTCAGCCAAAAGACCGCCGTCACGATCGGCATGGGCATGACGGAAAAGCAAGGCGGCTCCGATGTGCGCGCCAATACCACGCGTGCTCATGCCCAAGCCGATGGCAGCCACGAACTCGTCGGGCACAAGTTCTTCTTTTCTGCGCCCATGTGCGATGCCCATTTGGTGCTGGCACAGGCCGAAGGTGGCTTGAGTTGCTTCCTGGTGCCCAGGCTTCTGGCCGATGGCTCACTCAATGCCGTCTACATCCAACGCCTTAAAGACAAGCTGGGCGATTGGAGCAATGCTTCGTCTGAGGTCGAATTTCTTGGCGCGACCGCCCACCTGGTAGGACCTGAAGGGCGCGGTGTCCCCACCATTCTGGAAATGGTGGCGCTGACCAGGCTGGACTGCATCCTCGGCTCAGCCGCGCTGATGCGCCAAGCCACGGTGCAAGCCTTGAACCACACCACGCAACGCGCTGCCTTTGGTCGAAAGCTGATCGATCAACCCTTGATGCGCAATGTGCTGGCCGACCTGGCTTTGGAATGCGAGGCCGCCGTGGCCCTGGCCATGCGCGTGGCCCGCGCGGTGGATGCCTCCCCGCGCAATCCGCAAGAGGCTGCCTTCGCGCGCCTGGCCACCGCTGTCGGCAAATACTGGGTGTGCAAGCGCACCCCGGCCTTTGTCAACGAAGCGCAAGAGTGCCTGGGGGGCGTGGGTTACGTTGAAGAAAACATCATGCCCCGCCTGTACCGCCAGGCGCCCTTGAACTCGATCTGGGAAGGCAGCGGCAATGTCCAGTGTCTGGATGTTCTGCGCACCTTTCAAAAAGAGCCCTTGGTGCGCGATGCCCTGTTCGCCGAACTGGCCTCTGCGGGCAAGCAGCACAAGGCCTTTGACCAGCACGTCGGCTGGCTCTGCCAAGCGTTCGAAGATCCTTCAACGCTGGAGGTGAGAAGCCGCCTGGTCGTGGAACAAACGGCGCTGGCACTTCAGGCCGCAGTCCTGATCAAGGCCGGCAATGCTGCCGTGGCAGATGCCTTTTGCCGATCGCGCCTGGACCTGGATCGCGGCTTGACCTTCGGCACGCTGGGCGTGCAGACGCCGTTCGATGAGCTGATCGCCCGCGCCAGACCAGATTTGAATTGACCAGGAGTCACCCATGCTTGGCATCGAGAAACTCAGCGTCGTCCAGATCATGATGATCATGCTGGGCGTGGCGGGCATCTTCTTCACGACCCTGGAGGGGGTGGCCATCAGCAAGCGCCGTGGCAAAGCCGCGTATGACTGGCGGGCCTACTGGACCACCGTGCGCATCAACCTGTGGCGTGTGGCCGTTGAAGCGATTCCGCTGGGGGCCGTGATGAGCGTGGCCTTGCCTTTCGGGGCCTGGATGTACTCGCATCGCCTCATGACCGTGCCCATGAACACCTGGTGGGGTTGGGTGGCCATGTTCCTGTGCACCGAGTTCTTCTATTACTGGCTGCACCGGTCTGGTCACCGCATCCGCTGGTACTGGGCTTCGCACCAAGTGCACCACACGGGGAACGAGTACAACCTGTCGGCGGCGTTCCGGCAATCGATCACGGGCAAGATCTCGGGCGGCTTCATCTTCTTCGCGCCGCAGTGCTTGTTGGGCTTTCCGCCCGATGCGGTTCTGGTGTCCTACGGCGTCAACCTGTTTTATCAATACTGGATCCACACCGATCTGATCAACAAGATGGGCTGGATGGAGGGCATCTTCAACACGCCTTCCGCCCACCGCGTGCACCACGCCGCCAATGTCGAATACCTTGATTGCAACTATGGCGGCACGATCCTGCTGTTTGACCGCTTGTTCGGCACCTACGTGCCCGAGAAAGACGGCGTGCCGATCCGCTATGGCTTGGTCAAGAAGGTGACGACGTACAGTGCCATTCGCATCTGCCTTTTTGAATGGGGCAATCTGTTCCGGGACGTTGGCAAAGCACTGCTGGGCGGCCACCCCCTGCATGCGTTGGGCTACATGTTTGGTCCTCCGGGCTGGGCTCCCAATGGTCAAGGACTGACCACCGACGGCCTGCGGCATCAGATGCAATCGATGTCAGGCGCACCTGTCGGCGTGGCGCCTGCCGAGTTGATCGAGCAGCTTGAGGTCGTTGGCAAGCAAGCGCCTCAAGACGAGGCGACGCTCGCCCGGCAGCTGACTTAGACCTCATTGCATGTTGTTCAAGGCGCCTTTCGCCCGTCGCTTGAGCCCGGGCGGCGAACTTGCAGAGGTCTTGCTCCAGCAACGCCTGATCACCGCCGCATAAGAGGGCTGGATGCAAGTGAAGCCTTCATAGCAGCCCTTGGACGCCATCATGCGGTGCATGGCCTTGAGCCGATAGGAAGGAACGCCTGCAGCGAAGTGATGCTCCAGGTGAAAGTTGACGAAGTTGGGCGCCCAGAGCAAGCGGGCCAAAGGGTTCGCCAGCGTGGTGGCGGTGTTCCGGCGTGGATCGGGGCTCAAGTGATCGGGCACCCCGCCATGCTCACCCATGACGCGCAATCGCAGCACCAAGGGGAAGACGAAGATTTGGCCCAGCCACCAGCACAGGTACACCTCTGGGTGCCCAACGGCCCAAAGCAGCCCGATCAAAAAAGCATGGCTCACGAGGAATGGCGCCTGAGTGGCCGGCTTGAACGTGGTGATTTGATAGAGGATGTTCTTGATCCCGTTCAGCCCGGACACATCGCGAAGCAGCTTTCTTGACAAGCTGGCGGCGCTGGCGGGGTAGCCATCCACAAAAGCAAGATCGGGATCGGCCTCGGTGCCCGCATGACGATGGTGTGTGAGGTGCCCATGTCGATAGGCGTGGTACGGCACATTGGGCAAGCCGCCAAACAGCCACTTGCCTGCCCATTCGTTGACAGCCCGCGACGTGAAGAGCGTCTGGTGCGCCGTGTCATGCACCAGGATGCCCAGGCCGAGCGCACGGCCTCCCAGCAGCACGGCGGCCAGGCACCAGGCCAGCCAGTGGTGCCAGTAGATGGGCAGGGCAAAACCGAGCGCAATCAAGGCGAAATTCGCCCCGGTCATCCAGATGGCCTGGAGGTTCGACTTTTCACTCAATTGCTTGAGCTCGTGCTTTTCTATCAAATTCAGAATGTTCATGCCAGGCCTTCTCAGAAGATGGTCTGCATCCTAGAAATGATTTCAACATTACGCAACGGTGGACACATCGTGTAATGTCAACCCTCACCCCCACTGCGTCCACAGACCGTGCGCCACCTTTTTATAGTCGTGCACCTTGGCGATGAGCGCATCGCGCATCTTGGGCGGCATGAGTTGCGGGGGCAGCATGGGATCGCGCACCAACTGCGACACGGCCGTGCGGCCCAGCAGCAAGGTTTCCCTCAGGGCCTGTTCCAGCGGCATGGCGTGCACCAGGGTCAAATGCGTCGTCAGGGCTTGTCGCAATGTCTTGTACTGAGCAATGAGCTCTTTGGCAGGCCACAAAGCCAAAGCATCGCGCGTGTCACGGGCGTCCAGATGGCTGAGCAGGAACACGCGAGCATCCCCCGACAAGCCCAAAGCCTGCAGTTTGCCCCGCTCCCCATCGACGCCACCAGCCCGGTTGTGAGGCCGCAGTTGGAGGCCGTGCTGAAAGGCCGCAAAGCCACGCAACGACAAGGCAAGTTGATGGTGTCGCCATGATGTCTTGTCGGAACGGGCCACGGCGGCATCGTGCACAGCAACCCAGTCGCCTTGCCAGGCGATCTCCTCGGACACCTCCTGGTTCCAGGCGCTCAAAGCGCTTGCCAGCGTCAAACCCGGACGATGCAGGGCATAAAGGCCGCGAGACGTTCGTTGGATCTTTTTCCCGGCAAGCAGTCGGGTCATGGCCACCCGCATGGTCGGTTCACGGTGTGCCAGCAAGCGGCCGGCCTCGCAAATGGTCTTCCCGGACAGGGCCGAGCCATGCGCCGCCAGAAGGTCCAGCACCAGGTCCGGTGCATTGGGGATGTCAACGTTGATTTGGCAAATTTCTTCCATGGGCGATCTGGCAGTTTGAAAGGAAGGCTCGGTCAAGGCGGCCCGCGCTGATGCAGCACCTTCAATCGAGCATCTCCACGAGTTGGGTTATTCGCCTCGCACGCGTCTCGGTTTTCACGACCGTTTGAATGCGCCACAAGACCGCATGGCGGTTGGCCGCGTTGACCGTCGAGAAGAATGCTTTCGCCATCGGGGCAGCGTCGAGCGCCGCGACCTTGTCGACATTGACTTTCGACCAGACCCCAGCAGAGCGCTATCTCCACCGCTTCAAGGTAGGTGACGCTGGCTTCATTGGCACCGTGCTTGGCGATCTTGAACACGGTCGGGGTGTCGGCAGGCTTGTCGATGGACATGAGGGAAGTATGCGACAAGGCAAGCGATGTCGATCCAGGTGCTGCCTGATCGCTTCATGTCACATGGCCGTTCACTTTCCCGAAATCTTCAATGCGCCGCATTCCTGACGGAATTTTGCTAGGCCGTGTTTCTGCGTGCCATGATGTGCCCGTCACCATTTCAGGATGAGCATGATCCTTCCGGGCAAACCACCCAATGAGGCTGCCAGGCTGGCCATGCTCCGTGCATTGCACCTCCTGGACACGCCTGCAGAGCCTGTATTCGACTCCCTGACGCGCTTGGCGACCAGGTTGCTGCACACACCAGTGGCACTCATTTCGCTGGTCGATGAATCCAGGCAATGGTTCAAGTCGAATGTCGGGTTGGCGGCCACGGAAACACCGCGTGACCTTGCCTTCTGCGCTCATGCCATCCAGGGAAGCGAGCCCTTGGTGGTGGAGGACGCCAGTCAGGATGCTCGCTTCCAGGGCAACCCATTGGTGACCGGCCAAAACCCGGTGCGTGCTTATGCAGGTGTACCACTGACGACCTCTGAGGGCCTGGCCTTGGGCACACTGTGCGTCATTGACCACCGGGCCCGCGTCTTCAGCCCCGATGACCTTGAAACGCTCAAAGACCTGGCCATGCTCGCGCGCAATGAGATCTTGCGCCGGGAGGCCACCTGGCGGGCTCAAGTCCTGGCGGCTGAAGAAGACGCCGACCGCGCCGAAAGCAATGCCGTGTTCCGCGTCATCTTCGAGCAAGCGGCCGTGGGCATTGCCCTGGTTGGGCTGGATGGACATTGGTTGGAGTTCAACAGCACCTTGTGCCGCATCCTGGGGCGGTCTCCCGAGTCATTGCAAGGCGCGACCTTCCAGGACATCACCCACCCAGACGACCTGTCGCTGGATTTGCAACATGCTCGAGGACTGCTCGAAGGCAAGGCTGATCAATACGCCTTGGAGAAGCGATACCTGCGCCCCGATGGTGAGGTGGTATGGGCGAATCTGACTGTTGCGCTGGTGCGCCGCCATGGCGTGGCGCGCTACTTCATCTCGGTCATCGACGACATCTCGGACCGCAAACGTGCCGACAAGGCCATGGAACAACTGCGAGCCGACCTGGAGCGTCGCGTGGTGGAGCGTACCCGGGACCTGCAGCACAGCAACGATCTGATCAAGGCTGTGCTAAACAACGCGCTCAACGCCTTCATCTGCATCGATGAAAAGGGCCTGGTGCTGGATTGGAATCCTCAGGCAGAGGCCATCTTTGGTTGGAACCGCCATGAAGTCATGGGGCTCGAATTGGCTCAGATCATCATTCCGCCAGACCTGCAAGATGCCCATCGCCGGGGAATGCAACACATGCTGCAGACGGGCGATGCGCCGGTTTTGGGCCAGAGGCTGGCGCTGCCCGCCGTGCACCGATTGGGGCACACCATCCCTTGCGAGGTCACCATCAATGCACTCCCATCCTCACCGGGCGAGCCGAGACGACGGTACTTTGCCTTTCTGCACGACATTACCTCACGCAAACAGGCCGAGCGCGCCTTGGAAGACAGCGAGCGGCGGCTGCATACCATCGCCGACAACCTGCCCGCGCTGATCGCCTATGTGGACACCCAGGAGCGTTACGTTTTTTGCAATCAGACCTATGACACCTGGCTGGGTGTGGGCAAGCAGCAAGCCATTGGCTGCACAGCGAAGGCGGTTCTGGGGGATGCGCCCTACGCGTTGCGCAAGGCGTCCATACAGCAGGCCCTGCGGGGCGAAGCTGCCGAAACCGATGTAGATGTGGGTGAAGGCGCATCCCTTCGGCACCTGCACCTGGTCTACCTGCCTGATCACGGGCCCGACGGCCAGGTGGCCGGCTTCTTCGTCCTTGGCACGGACGTCACCGACGCTCGCCTGGCGCAACACAACCTGCTGGCGCTGGCCAGTACCGACAGCCTCACAGGCCTGCCCAACCGACGAGCTTTTGAAGACATCCTGGAAAAGGCCATTGCCCGGCAGCACCGCTCCGGCCGACCATTGGCGCTGGCTTTTTTAGATCTGGACCGGTTCAAATCCATCAACGACAACCATGGCCATGGCATTGGCGATGAGGTGCTACAAACCTTTGCCCTGAGGCTGACGGCAAGCGTGCGAGCCAGCGATACCGTGGCACGGCTGGCAGGCGACGAGTTCGTCATCTTGTTGGAAGGGATGAACCGTGTATCCGAAGTCGATGTGGTGGCCGCCAAGATCCTGAACGCCATCTCGTCCCCGTTCGAGCTCAGCGGTGAGCTCATCCTGAACGTGTCGACCAGCATCGGAATTGCCTACCAGGCCGGGCCAATACAGGGTGCATCGGCCCTGATCGAAACCGCCGATCAGGCGTTGTACGAGGCCAAGGCGGCCGGGCGTAACACGCATCGCGTGACGGTCATCGACGCGCCACGCGTGTGAGGGTTTTCTAACCGCCCGCAGTGCGAAGGATGGCTGAGCCGACCATGGCCATCGCAAACCGCTAGCTCGCCAGCAATTCCTTCAAGGCCTCATCCAGCACCTTGATGTCCGCCGGACTGGTGCCCGGCCCCCCCGCAAAGTGCCCCCACACCGTGTTGACCACGCGCAACTCCGCGTTGGGCATGTGGGCCACCTCGAACTCGTTGTCTTCCGGCGGAAAGTACAGGTCGGTCGACGCCGGCATCACGATGGCCTTGGCCTTGATGGCGCCCAGGGCCTTAATGAAATCGCCTTTGAACACCTCGTTGTTGCTGATGTCACCGTTCTGCCAGGTCGACAGCATGGTCAGCAGGTTGTTGGCATCGCGGTTCAGGAACAGGCCTTCCCAAAAGCCCACCATGAAGTCCTCCAGCGAGGCGTAGCCCATGGCCTCCATGTCCAGCTTCTGGCGGTAGAAGGTTTGCGAGAAACCCCAGCCCGCGTACACCCGGCCAAAGGCGCGCAGGCCCTTGGTGGGCGGCGTGTCGTACCAGCCATCCTTGAAGGCCGCATCGGCCAGCAGCGCGGCCTTGGCGCCTTCCAGAAAAACGTGGTTGTGGCGTGAGCATTTGGCCGAGCCCTGGAAGGGCAGGATGCGCTCGACCATGTCCGGGTACAGGGCGCCCCAGTGGTAGGTTTGCAAGGCCCCCATCGACCAGCCCGTCACCAGCTTGACCTTGGTGATGCCGAACTTCTCGGTCACCAGGCGGTGCTGCAGCAGCACATTGTCATACGCCGTGATGTCGGGGAAGCGCGAGGCGTTGTAGGGCGCGGCCGTGTTGCTGGCCGAGGTCGACAAGCCATTGCCCAGCATGTTGGGGATGATGATGAAGTACTTGGCCGGGTCCAGCGCCATGCCTTCGCCGATCAGCCATTCGTTCTCGTAGTGCTGGCCTGAATACCAGGTCGGGTAGACGATGACGTTGTCTTTGGCGGCATTGAGCGTGCCGTAGGTCTTGTAGGCCAGCTTGACGTCGCGCAAGGTCTTCTTGCATTGCAACACCACGTCGCCCAGGTCATAGAGTTCATAGTCTTTCATCGCAGCGGCTCCTGTCGGGGTTGGGTAGGGATTGGTTTCAAGGTTCAATAGATTCAAAAGGCCAGGCTGTGGGCCTCGTTGCTGGGCCATTGGCACATCACGGCCTGGCCCACGCGCACGGGCTGGCTGAAAAAGGCGACCTCTTCGACATAAGCCACGCACATCGGCGCGCCGGGTTCGTCCAGGGCGATGCTCACCTTCATGTAGATGCCCTGGTATTCGAGTTCGCGCACGGTGCCGCGCACCGAGTTCTGGGCTTGCACCAGCGGCACGCTGCCCTGGCTGACGGCGCTGACCGTGATGCGGTCGCGGCGCACCGCGAAGGGCAAGGTCTGGCCGGGCTTCACCTCGCCATCGGCCACCGGCACCACGAAGGTGGCGCCTTGCGCGCCCTTGAGCTTGGCCACGCCCGGCGCCAGCTCAAGCACTTCGCCACGCATCACGTTCTGGCCGCCGATGAAGTGGGCGACGTACTCGGTGCGCGGTCGCGTGTAGATGTCGTAGGGCGAAGCCGACTGCGCGATGCGGCCTTTCTCCATCACCACCACCTGGTCCGACACGGCGATGGCTTCCAGCTGCGTGTGCGTGACGTGGATGAAGGTGATGCCCAGCTCGCGCTGCATGCCGCGCAACTCGCCGCGCATCTGCAGGCGCAGGAACTCATCCAGCGCGGACAAGGGTTCGTCCAGCAGCAGCACCTTGGGCCGCATGATGATGGCGCGCGCCAGGGCCACGCGCTGTTGCTGGCCGCCGGACAACTGCGAGGGCAGACGCTCGGCCAGGGCGGTGAGCTGCACCTGGCTGATCACCTTGTCGGCCTCGTACAGGCGGGTCTTCTTGTCGACGCCGCTAGCGCGCAGGGCGAAGGCCACGTTGTCGCGCACCGAGAGGTGCGGGAAGAGCGCGTAGTTCTGGAACATCATGGCCGTGCCACGGTCGCGCGGTGATTGGCCGATCACGTTCTGGCCATCGATCAGGATGGCGCCTTCGCTGGGCGTTTCGTGGCCGGCGATCATGCGCAGCATGGTGGTCTTGCCGCAGCCGCTGGGGCCCAGCAGGCAGCAGTAGGTGCCGGGCTCGATCCGCAGGTCGACGTTGTCCACGGCGGTCAGGCCATCGGGGTAGCGCTTGGTCAGGCCGGCCAGCACGATCTCGCCGGTGCTGGCTGAGACGGCGCGGGTGTCCGGTGAAAGTTGGGTGGCGGTGTCCATGTGCATGGTGGGCTCGAAAGGGGTTCGTTGAGGGCGGGTCAGTGCGACCGGCCAATGGCGGAGCGGCGGCGCTGGATCAGCGTGATGGCGCCCAGGGCGGTGCCGATGATCAGGAAGGACAGGCCGGTGGTGACGGTGCCCAGCGCGTAGATGGAGGGTGAGGTCACGTTCTGCGTCATGCTCCAGATCTCGATGGGCACGGTGTTGCTGGAGCCGGTGGTCTGCAGCGTGCGGGCGAACTCGTCGTAAGACAAGGTGAAGCCGAACAGCGCGATGGCGATGATGCCGGGCAGCAAGATGGGCAGCACCACCAGGCGCAGGGTCTGGGCCGGTGTGGCGCCCAGGTCTTTCGCGGCTTCTTCATACGCGGCGTTGAAGCGACCGAACACGGCGAAGGTGATGAGCACGCCGAAGGGCAGCGTCCACGACAACTGCGCGCCCAGGGCCGAGCTGAACCAGTTGGTGGGCCAGCCGAAGAGGTTGAACATCAGGCCGATGCCGATGCCCAGGATGTAGCCGGGCGCCGTCAGGCTGATGATGACCGCGTAGAAGATCGCGGACGAGCCTTTGACGTTGCGCCGAAAGCCCAGCCCCGCTGCCACCGAGAACACCACGGTGATGACCATCACGATCAGCGCCAGGGGGATGGAGCGCCGGATGGCCCCGCCGATGTCGCCCGTGGTGCCCGCCCACAGTTGCTCGAACCAGTACAGGCTCAGGCCCCGCATGGGGAAGGACAGCGCGCCTTGGGGCCCCTGGAAGGACAGCACGTACATGCACAGCATGGGGCCATACAGGAAGAGCACGTAGGCGGTGAAAAAGGCGGCGAGGGCGTAGAAGGTCCAGGGGCGTGGCACGGCGTCGCGGCGGCGCTGGGCGCGCACCATGGCACGGGTCATGGCTTGTGGGGGTGTGGGCAAGGTGATGCTGTTCATGTCATTCACTTTTGAGAGACGAGTTCCTGGCGCACATCGATGAAGCGGGTGAACAGGGCCACCAGCACGGTGAGCACGATCATCAGCAGCACGGCGCTGGCCGCGGCGTGCGGGAAGAGCAGGGTCGAGACGTCGTCGTACATGGCCGAGACCACCGAGGCCGAGCCGCCGCCGCTCATCACCTTGACCACATAGAAGTCGCCCATCACCAGCGTGACCACGAAGATGGAGCCCAGGGCGATGCCCGATTTGGTGAGCGGCAGCACCACCAGCAGCAAGGTCTTCAGCCTGCCGGCGCCGGCATCGAGTGCCGCTTCAAACAAGCTGCGGTCGATGCGGCTCATCGCGTTGAAGATGGGCACGATCATGAAGATGGTGAACAGGTGCACATAGGCCAGCACCACGGCAAAGTCCGAGAACATCAGGAAGCGCAGCGGCTCGTCGACCAGGCCCACCGCCATCAAGGCCGAGTTGACGACGCCCTGCTGGCCCAGCATGGGCAGCCACGAGATCATGCGGATCACGTTCGAGGTCCAGAAGGGCACCGTACAGACCAGGAACAGGCCGATGGCCACGGTGCGATTGCGCACATGGAAGACCAGGAAGTAAGCGACGAAGAAGCCGATGAACAGCGTGATGGCCCAGGTGAGCGCGGCGTACTCCACCATCTGCCAATAGAGCTGCAGGGTCAGGCGCGAGCTCAGCACGCTGGCGTAGTTCTCGAAGCTGAAGGCGGGCTGGATGTCGAAGCCATCGGTGCGGAAGAAGCTCACGATGACGACGAAGAACAGCGGCGCGGCCACGAAGAGCAGCAGCACCAGCAGCAGTGGGGTGAGTTGCAAGTAGGGTCGGTATCGGGTGAGCATGGCAAAGCCGTCCTGGCGAAAAGTCGGCAGAAGTGATGCAAAGGGAAAGGGGCGGAGGCAGGGCGGGCCGTGCCTCCGGGGTCAACGCAAGGGCCTCAAGCGGCCTTGAACTCGTTCCAGCGCTGGACCATGTACTGGTTCTCGTCCATCACCGTGTTCCAGCAGGCGATGTTCGAGAAACGTTGCGCCAGCGAACCGCCGTCGCGCACGCTGCCGACCTGGCCGATGGGCTGGCCGTGCGAGCTCTTGATGACCTCGGCGGCGGGCTTGCCCATGTACCAGTAGTCAAACTCGGACGGTGTCATGTGGGCCTTGGCCGTGCGCGGCACCGGGCTGTAGTAGCCGTGGCGCGCCACGTAAGCGCCTTGCCAGCCAGAGTAATACCAGTTCAGGTACTCGTAGGCGGCGTCCAGCTTCTTGCCCGTCAGGTGCTTCATCAGGCCCATGCCGTTGCACCAGCCCCGGTAGCCTTCCTTGCCATTGGGCTTGATGCCCACGGGGGCGTAGACGCAGGGGATGCCTTTCTCCAGCACGGCGGTCACGGCGGGCGACCACATCGACTGGATGAACACCTCGCCGCTGGCCATCAGTTCGACCGACTGCTCGAAGGTGCTCCACGAGGCGCGGAAGTGGCCCTTCTTCTTCAGGTCGATCAGCGCTTCGATCGTGATATCGATCTCCTTGCGCGTCATGTTGCCCTTGTTGCCATAGACCAGGTCACCACGCGATTCCAGCGCCTGTGCAGCGTCCATGATGCCGATGTTGGGGATGTCAAGGATGGCGGCCCGGCCCTTGAACTTGGGGTCGATCAAGTCTTTCCACTCGGTGACTTCGCGGCCCACCTTGTCGGGCCGGTAGCCGATGGAATCGGCGTTGAACACCTGTGGCAGGAAGGTCAAGTGTTGGCGCTGGCCTTCGATGATCTTGGTGGCGCCCGCGTCGGTGTACATCACCTCGTAGGGCGAGATGCCTTGGCGCGAGACCTTGCGGCCTTCGTACGAGCCGGTGGTGAAGATGGGCAGGATGCCGTCGAACTCCTTGATCTTCTTGGAGTCGATGGCCTGGATGATCTTGCGGGCCATCGCCACCTTCACCTGCCAGCCTTCCATGTCGGCGATGTCCACGCTGTTGGGTTGCGTGACGAAGCGCGTGATGGAGGCCGAGGTGTCCAGGTTCTGCATCTCGATTTTGAAGCCCAGGTCTTTGGAGGCCTGTTCGCCAATGGCGCGCTGCACGGCATAGGACACGCCCACGTGGCGCAAGGTGATGTCCTTGATCTCGCGCTTCATGATCTGCGGGAAGCCCGTCAGGGGCACGCCTGCCAGGGCGGCCCCGGTGGCCACAGCAGCGGCACCTTTGATGACGGCGCGTCGGCTGGGGTCGGTGGGGGTTGTGGCCTTGTCGTTGACCGCTGATTCGGGCTTCACATCGTCCTTGGGCATGATCGGGTTCTCCAACAGGTGGGGTTTGGGTGATGGTCAGCAAAGGTGCCGCCGTTGGAGCCCATTGTGCGAAGCCGATGCCTGCGTGCAAATACGCGAGATCGCGTATTCATCGGGGTTTCAAGGCCAGGGCGACGGCAGCGGTCCGCGTTTCCACGCCCAGCTTCTCGAAGATGTGCTGCAGGTGCTTGTCCACCGTGCGTGGGCTCATGCCCAGGATCTCGGCGATGTCCTTGCTGGTCTTGCCGGCGGCCAGCCAGTACAGCACCTCGGCTTCGCGCAAGGTGAGGTTGAAGGTCGTGGCCAGTGCCGATGGCTCGGCGGCGCTCTGCCTTCGGTGAATGAGCAAGGTGGTGTCCTGCCCATCGCTGGCCAGGCGGATCATGTTGAGGTGCTTGCCTTGCACCAGCAGGGGCAGGCTGTCGCTTTGCGGTTGGGCCATCCAGGCCATGGCGGCGGGCGGCAGGCAACCGTCATCGCTCAGGTAGCCGTTCAACCAGTCGGAGGCCGAGGGCGATTGCCAACGCACATGGCCTGCGGCATCGACCGACAGCATCGCGTGGCCGGTGGCGTCCACGGCTTGTTGGGCACGCGTGGTCAGGCGTGCGCTGCGCATGTGGGCGGCAATGCGGGCCAACACTTCGGGCGGCCGGATGGGCTTGGTCAGGTAGTCGACCCCGCCAGCGGCAAAGCCATCCAACACGTGGCCGGTCTCGGTCAGGCCGGTCATGAAGACGATGGGGATGTGCGCGCTGAGGGGCGAGGCCTTGAGACGGCGGCAGGTTTCAAAGCCATCGATGCCGGGCATGATCGCGTCCAGCAGGATCACATCCGGCAAGAGCCGCGCGACGCGTTCGATGGCACTGTGGCCATCGGTGGCGATGAGTACCTGGTAGCCGGCCTCGTCCAGGGCCTCGTGCAGCATGGCCAGGTTCTCGGGGGCGTCATCGACGATGAGCACGATGCCTTGGGTTTGCATGTCTTCAGGCTTCCGTCATGTTGTCCAGCACGCGCACATAGCCGGGCAGGTCGAAGCGTTGCACGTGGTAGCGCAAGGTGCGCGTGGCCGAGGCGCAGTCGGCGTCCTCGCGGTCGATCTCGTCCAGCTTCTCCAGGATCCCGCGCACATAGCCCAGGTCGCCCAGTTGACGAAGGATGGCCAGGTGGGCCGGCGCGATGGCCCGGTGATCGGCCAGGGCTTCAACGGTGGGCTCTTGCACGCCATGGTCGATCCACTCGATGCCCAGCTTGACGCGCACGCGGGTCAGCAGATCGTCGATGCGCAGCGGCTTGACGATGAAATCCTCGCGTTCCACGCCAACGTTGTTGTGCAGATCGACCTCGAAGGCATTGGCCGACACGATCAGGATGGGGGCCTCGGACAGTTGCTGGCTGCGCAACAGCCGCGCCACTTCCCAGCCGTTCATGCCGGGCATGTCGATGTCGAGCAGGATCAGGTCGGGCGCGGTCTGCGCGGCGATGGGCAGCGCTTCGATGCCCGAACCGATCGACAGCACGTCGAAGCCGAGGGGGGTCAGCACGTCTTCCAGAAAACGCCGATCAAAGGCCGAGTCGTCGACGACCAGCACACGCTTGCGCGGGCCTCGGTAGCCGGCCACATGGCGTGAAGGCGGCACATTCACCGGCGCTTGCGCGTTCATGACCGACGGCAGGAACAACTTCGCCACGAACGTGGAGCCAGCGCCGACCTCGCTGCGCAAGCTCAGTTCTCCGCCCATCAAACCCACGATCATCTTGGAGATGGTGAGCCCCAGGCCCACCCCGCCCACGGCCGTGCCGGCGGGCGCCTCGGCCCGCTCGAAGGGCTGGAAGATGCGCTCCTGGTCCTGCGGGCCGATGCCGGGTCCGGTGTCCTCGACTTCGAAGGTGGCGATCTCGTTCGCGTGGCTCACGCGCAAGGTGACCTGGCCATGCACGGTGTACTTGACCGCGTTGCCCAGCAGGTTGATCAGCAGCTGCGCCACGCGTTTCTTGTCGCCCCGCACGGTCAGGGGCAGGCGTGCAGGCTGGTAGACAAAGGCAATGCCCTTGTTCTCGGCCTCCAGGCGGAAGATGTCGGCCATTTGCGCCAGGAACTCGGGGAAGGGGATCTCGTTGCTGGCCAGTGACAGGCGGCGCGCCTCGATGCGCGCAATGTCCAGTAAGCCGTCGATCAAAGACACCACGTGGTCGCCGCTTTTGCGGATCACCTCCAGCGCGGCCCGGCGATGCGGCGGCAGGCCCTGATCGCGCTCCAGGATTTGCGAGTAGCCCAGGATGCTGTTGAGCGGTGTGCGCAACTCGTGGCTGATGTTGGTGATGAAACGGCTCTTGGCCACGTTGGCTTGCTCGGCCACTTGGCGCGCGGCCTGCAGCTCGCCATCGGTGATTTCGTGGGCCATCACTTCTTCGCGCAACAAGGTGGCTTGTCGCTCCGATTCGTCTTGCGCCACGCGCCGGCTGTCGGCGGTCAGCAGCAGCCAGCAGGCCCCGATGGACAGCACCAGCAGCACCAAGGCGCAACAGATCTTGATGGCGATGAGGTTCCAGCGGGCGGGTGAGCCAGGCGACAGTTCGTTGAGGATGTGCACCTCTTGCGACACGATGAAGGCCAGCACGGCCCCCACCACCACCGCCAGGCCCGCCAGGTAGAGCAGGTAGTGCATGGGCCGGCTCAGCTCTGGCAGGAAACGGCCGGGCCACCAGCGGCTGAAGAGCCCGCCCAGCTGCCGCGTCAGGCTGGCCTGCGGTTTGCAGATGTCGTCGCAGCGGGCGTCCAGCGAGCAGCACAGTGAACAGATGTTGCAGCCATAGGCCGGGCAGTGGGCCATGTCTTCCGATTCATAGGGCTTCTCGCACACGCCGCAGGTGACGACGCTGCCGCGTGCGAATGGCGCCTGCTGGCGGGCGATGTAGTAGCGCCCTTCGGTCAGCCAGGCGATCAAGGGCGCGCAGCCAAAGGCCACGCCAAAACCAATGACGATGCTGAGCGCTTTGACCTCGGGCCCGAAGGCGCCCACGAAGGCGGCGAGCGACAAGGTGGTGCCCAGGCCCATTGAGACAAAGCCTACCGGGTTCACGTCATACAGGTAGGCCCGCCGGAACTCGATGCCGGGCGGGCTCAAACCCAAGGGCTTGTTAATCACCAGGTCGGCCACCAAGGCGCCAATCCAGGCCACGGCGAAGTGGGCATAAAAGCCCAGCACGCTTTCCAGCACCTCGAAGATGCCGACCTTGATCAGGGCCACGCTGATCAGCACATTGAAGACCAGCCACACCAGGCGGCCGGGGTGGGCATGCGTCAGCCGCGAGAAGAAGTTGGACCAGGCCAGCGAGCCCGCATACGCATTGGTGACGTTGATCTTCACTTGCGACACGATCACGAACAAGCAGGTGAAGGCCACCACCCAGCGTGGATCATGGAAGACCTGCGCATAACCCACCATGTACATCTCGGTGGGCTTGACGGCCAGCGTGGGCGGCAGGCCAGTGCGGATGGCCAGGAAGGCGAGCATGGCCCCGCCCAGCATCTTGGCCACGCCGATCACGATCCAGCCCGGCCCTGCGGCGATCACGGCCGTCCACCACTTCCACTGCTTGCCCTTGGTGGGTTCGGGCATGAAGCGCAGAAAGTCGACCTGTTCGCCCAGGTGGGCCACCATCGAGGCCACGACGGTGCTGGCCGCGCCGAACAGCATCCAGTCAAAGTGGCCATCGTTGATGCCGTAGGACGCGTGCATCAGCCCTTCCAACTCCTTGGGCCATTTGCCCAGCACAAAGGCATAGGGCAGGATCAGCAGCACCAGCCACACGGGCTGCGTCCAGGCCTGCAGGCGCGAGATCAGCGTGACCCCGTACATGACCAGCGGGATGATGGTGACCGAGCTGATCAGGTAGCCCAGCCACAGCGGGATGCCCAGGCCCAGCTGCAGCCCGAAGGCCATGATCACGGCCTCCAGCGAGAAGAAGATGAAGGTGAAGGAGGCGTAGATCAGCGAGCTGATCGTGGAGCCCAGGTAGCCAAAGCCCGAGCCGCGCGCCAGCAGGTCGATGTCGACCGCGTAGCGCGCCGCGTAGACGCTGATCGGGATGCCGGTCAGGAAGATGAAGAGGCCGACGGCCAGGATGGCCCAAAAGGCGTTGTAGAAGCCGAAGTCGATCGCGATGGACGCGCCGATGGCTTCCAGCGCCAGGAAGGAGATGGCGCCCAGCGCAGTGTTGGCGACGCGGAACTCCGACCACTTGCGGAAACTGCGCGGCGTGTAGCGCAGTGCGTAGTCTTCGATGGTCTCGTCGCCCACCCAGGCGTTGTATTCGCGCCGGATGCGCACGATGCGCTGGGTGGGAGGCCCAGTGGTGTCGTGTGGTGGTTGATCGTTGTGTGAGGCTGGTGCGCCCATGCCCCAAAGCATGCCGCAAGGCCCTGGCCGGGCCCATACGTCAAATCACGTAGACCGCTGTCCGGCTTTCCGTGGGCAAGCGTCAATCGACGTGCGTCATTTGCTCAGCCATCTGCTCGATGTAAACCAGCGCATCTGCCGCACCCATCGGCTTGGCGAAAAGAAAACCTTGTGCTTGGCCGCATCCGAGGCCTTGCAAGATCGCGCATTGCGCCGGCGTCTCGACACCCTCGGCCGTCGTTTTGAGTTCAAGCGCGTGAGCCAACTGGGTGATCGCTTGAATGATGGCCACAGGCCCACGCTCTGCGACGACGCGTGACTCATTCAGCGCGCGAACGAAGGATTGATCGATCTTGAGTTTGTCCAGCGGGAACTGGCGCAGGTAGGACAGAGATGAATAGCCCGTGCCAAAGTCATCCAGCGCGATGCTCACGCCGGATTGACGCAAGGTTCTCAGCACGTGGCTGATGTCATCGCTGTTGCGCATCAAGGTGGATTCGGTCAGCTCCAATTCAAGTCGGCGCAAGGGCAAGCCGCTGCGTTGCCTGGCTTGCTTCACCACGGCGACCATGTTGGCCCGCACGAACTGGGCTGCTGCGATGTTGACCGAGACGGTCATCGACGAAGGCCATTGCATGGCGTCCTGGCAGGCCTGCTCCAATATCCAGGTACCCAGTGGCACGATCAAGCCGCTGTCTTCGGCCACGGGAATGAACTCTGCCGGGCTGATCAAACCATGCACGGGGTGACGCCATCGCATCAATGCCTCAAAACCCACGATATGCCCGCTGGCCATGTCGATCTGAGGCTGGTAGGCCACGTAGAAGTCGCCTCTTTCCATCACCTCGTGCATGTCGCTGAGCATTTCCAGTTTGCGCCGTGCCGACAAAGCCATGCCGCGATCGAACAAGCGCATGGTGTTGCGGCCTGCGGCTTTGGCCTCATACAAGGCCATGTCGCTGAGGCTGAGCAGGTCTTCAGCGCTTTGGGCGTCATCAGGGGCAAAGCTCACGCCGATGCTGGCATGCACTTCGATGATGTGCTCATTGAGCATGGAGGTCTGAGCCACCGCCATCATCATCTGATTGGCGAGCATTTGTGCCGCTTCCTGGCTCATCCGCCCGTGCACAATCAGTGCGAACTCGTCGCCACCCAGGCGCGCCAGCAAACCGCGTGGCGCTGTCACGACGAGCAAGCGCTGGGCCACTTGGCGCAAAAGTTGATCGCCGGCACCGTGGCCCAGGGTGTCGTTCACGGTTTTGAAATTATCCAGATCCAGCAAGAACAAGGTGCAAGGCTCAACCGCTTGGGCATCGGGAAAATGGGCCGCCAGCCGTTCGCTGAAATGATGTCGATTGGGCAGATCTGTGAGCGTGTCCACATTGGCCAGACGCAGCATGTCAAGGTCCCGCAGGCGCATCGCTGTCTGGTCGGAACCCACGCCACGCCAGCCGATGATCTTGTTGGCGCCATCGAACAAGGGCTTGGCCGTCAGTGACCACCATTGCTGGTGCCCATTCACCATGACCGACACCACCACATCGCGAAACGGCGCGCTTTGTGCCAAGCAATGAGCCAGGTGTGCCACTTCGGCTTGGTTGTGGTCGTCGGCTTGTGTGAAGGTGTCAGCCAAAGCGGCCACCAAGGGCTGGCCACGCAATGTGGCCGCGGGTACGCCCATGGCCTCGGCCAGTCGTGCAGAAACGTGCACCATGCGGCCCTGGCGATCCGTTTCCCACAGCCAATCACTGGCGTTTTCCTCAAAGTCGTGCAACAACAGCCCGACCAATTCGCGTTGCTTCTCGATTTCTGTCTCGGCCATCAGGCGGCGCATGAATGCGCGTGAGGTCATCAAGATGCCCAAGGAAATCGTCAAGGCGTAAAAGAGCAGCAAGCCGGCCATGAAGCCGTAGGTGTCGCGGTAGAGCACCAGAAATCCGCCCGCAAAAATGCCGCACAGGGTCAGCACCCAAGACAATCCGACATACGGTGCGGTGGCAAATAACCAACCACCGGTCACGATGTAGGCCGAGGCCACGGCAATGATCCAGATGCGCCCCGGCTCATCGGCCAGGCCAAACAAGTCAACAAAGGTGACGGAGGCCAGCGCGGCTGACCCCACCGTGCCTGCCGAGAAGGCCCAGCTCAAGAGTCGAGATGGTGGGGGCGCTGATTGGCCGTCCGTGGCGCGGTGAGGCCAAAAGACAAGCACGAGCATCAGCTGCCAGGCGAGTGTTGACATCACGCTGTACAGCCAGATACCGCGGCCAGTCAGACCGTAAAAGGTCACGGCAATCATGGCATTCGTGACCAAGTTGGCAGCAGCGCACAGCGGCAAGTGCCAAAGGGCCGACTGATACTGCCGAGACCTGTACTTCTCTGCCAACTCCCTTGAGGCGGACGGGTCGCGCAGGCAGCTTGACAGCAGTGCCATCAAGCGACGGTAGGTGGCAACCACGGACGGCGTCTCGGTCAACATGTGCACAATCATTAAGGCGATTTCTCGCCGAAGCTCACCAGCGGGTTTGGGCGCGGGAGTACAACACGTTGAATCGGCAGATTGGATGGTCAACTGAACCACTTAATGCCCTTAGGCATACCCCCCTCCAGCCATAACAGCAACTAATTGGCACACGCCACCAATGTCTGCAGGCAGCCCGCCTGGCGCCCGAGGATGGTGAACCTGAGCCTTGCACTTTGCCCATCTGAGGCCCAAGCACCGAGCTTTTAGCCTTGCGCGCCGAGAATTAAGCGGTTGGCGCCGGGCATTGCGCGTGCAGCGGACGGACATGTCGCGGCGCAGGGCGACCAGCGTGCGGCGGCAGAAGGTTTCAGACTTCTCGCCCATCGCTGGCAATCACGGTGGGGGCGTCACCAGATATCAGCGTAGCGTGATGGCCACCACGCGGCCATCGCTGAGTCCTCCGCGTGCCCTCGTTGAGATGTACAGCACGCCCTTGGATGAAATGGCGATTTCACCGGCTCTTGGATACGACCAGGTGGGCTGGTGATCCTGCAGACTGATGGCATAGACAGCACGGGCCGAGCTGACGAACACATGAGAGTCGGTGATGGCCAGCGATCCCGCGGGAATGGGGTCCCATTGGGGATACGCACCGGGGGGGGTGACCGTGCCGCCCGGTTCCGTCCAGGTCCACAGAAGAACACCATCGCTTTCTCGGCGTGCCTCAATGCGGAAAGGGGCCGACTGGGCGATGTAGAGAATGCCATTGGCATAGACGGGATTGGCCGGGAAGGAGCCCGGGACGCTCCACGTGACGGACCTGGATGCGAGGTCGAAGCGCAACAGGCGGTTCACACCATTCCAGGCCCTGCCATTCGTAGCGACCACGGTGCTGCTGGACGTCAGGACTGGCGCCATGGCCGAATCTGGGTACGTGTTGTCGTTCAAGCTCTCGGGATCTTCGATCGTGAACAGGATGCTTCCGTCATCAGGAGACAGGACTTTTAACCCCCCAGTGCCCTGGCAGCAAACGATTTGGCGGTCATAGCCCAGCACGTACTGCGCGCTCACGGCGGGCGCCCAGCCGTAGTAACTCCACCACCCCGCCAACCAGGTCTGCGTGCCGTCGGTCGTGGACCATTTCGCCAGGCCGCCGTAGTAGTCCGCTGTGTTGTAAACGCCGTCGGCGTAGGTGGTGGGCGCGAGATAGCGCGGCCACTGGGATCCAAAATAAGTGTTGTGCAACACTTGGCCGGTCAGTCGGTCAAGCTGCCACATCGCCGTGTCCTGGTGACCCGAAGACGCCACGAACACCCGGTCAGCGCTCAGCCCAGGCGGACTCGTTTCAGAAAGATCGCCAAGGTCCGTGCGCCACACTTGCTGGCCGTTCTCTTCAGACAGCGCGTAAACAAAGTTCGAAAATCCAGCGTTGGGGACGCCCTTTTGCGTGCTGAGGTAAACCACACCGTCATAGGTCCCCACGCTGTTGATGCCGTTGTACAGGCGGTAGGTGGTATCGGACGATTCGAAGGGCGCACTCCAGTTCCAGCGCTTGTCGAATCGCGTGGCCGTCAGCGGCACATAGCCGGTATGGGCGGCGCCGCCTTGGTATCCAGTCCAGTTGGGAGCGCCAGGTACCGTTTGCAACGGCGGCACGGCGGCACTGGTGCGGGCCGTGACCGTGACGTCATACGGGATCGACCACGGAGACCCAGGATAAAAGTCTGTGCACAGGTAGGTCTTGCAAACAATCAGCTGGAGCTCGCCCGTGTACCGACCGGGGGGCAATTTGGGGTTGATGTTGACAGCACCAGCATAGCGGTCCGAACCCAGGGACCAAATCGGCACCAAGCCCGTTGTCACGTTGCCGGTATCGCTCAGCTTGACAGCCACGTCTGAGTCATAAGGGCCCGTGGCGACAACCTCCACCTCTACCAAGGCGTCCCAGCCTTGCTCAACCGTCACGCTGATCTTTCCGGGCGTGATCGTTGTTGTGTAGGCTCCGCTGGTCGAGGTCAGCGATAGCGCCTGCGTGTTCGATGGCTTGGGGTCGCTTGCCGGGGCCCCTCCTCCTCCGCAAGAAACCAGCAGAAAGGCCAGCGCAGGGGCCAAAAATCGAAACTTCATTTGAACTACCACTCCCTTGCGTTGGATGGTAGCGTGCTGGATAGCGGCATTGACCCCTCGTTGAAGGGGGAACTGATGCGGGCCACCCCCTTGAACGGAAGGGGCCGCAGTCGGATCATGAAGCCGCCGCGCAAGGCGTTTTGAGCGGAAGGCCGGCTTCTGAACCCGGCCCGCAAGGCAAAAAGCCTTGCGCCCAAGGTTGTTGAACCCCGAACGCAATGCACTTCAGCCTTGCACTATGCCCATCTGAGGCCCAAGCCCCGAGCTTTGAGCCTTGCGCGCAAGGCACTGCATCCCCAACGTCGGCTTTTTGAGCCTTGCTGCGCAAGCCTTTGAACCCCAAGCGCCGGGTGCCCGAGCCTTGGCCGCAAGCAGAAAAGCCTTGCGCGCAAGGCCCACCCACCCGGAGCCCCATGAAAAAAGCCCCGCGAGCGGGGCTTGGCTACCTTGCGCGCCGGGATTAAGCGGTTGGCGCCATCGTTGCCCAAGGCCATCTCGGAGTCTTCAGCGCGGCCCGGCGGAGATCGAAATCATGGACGCCTTGTAAAATAATAAATTAATTTGCACTGAAGATGCATAATTGTTAATTATTTTATGAGATGGTGAATGCAATGCTTGTTGAGTTCCGCACCAAGAACTTCCGCAGCCTGCGTGACGAGCAGGTGCTCAGCCTGGTGGCGTCCACCGACAAGACCTTGCTTGACACCCATGCCTTGGACACCGGCCTGAAGGCTGCCCCGCATGTGCTCAAAAGCGCGGTGGTGTATGGCGCCAACGCCAGCGGCAAGTCCAACCTCATCAAGGGCCTGCAGTACATGCGTGGCGTGGTACTGGAATCGGCCGCTTTGCAGCCGGGGCAGACCTTTGACCGACTCCAGACTTTCAAGCTGGACGCGACATCGGGCAGCCAGCCCACGGAGTTCGAGGTCACCTTCCTCATCGACGGCGTGCGCTATCAGTATGGTTTTGCCATGAATGCGCAACGCATCGTCAGCGAGCAATTGATGGTCTACAAGGCATTCAAGCCGCAACGCTGGTTCGAGCGCCACTTCGACGTCGAAAGTGGCAAGGATGTCTATGAATTTGGCTCCGGCTTGAAGGGCGCCAAGAACCTGTGGGAAGGGGCCACTCGGCCGAATGCCTTGTTCCTGTCAATCGCCGTTCAGCTCAACAGCGAGGCCTTGCTCCCAGTGTTCGATTGGTTCGCCAATCGGCTGGTGATCTTCAACGAGCAAACGCCGTTGTCCCCGCAGGTCTCAGTGCAAATGCTCAAGCAAGATGCACAACGCAAAGCTATTTGTGATTTTTTGCGTGCCGCCGACATCAGCATCGCCGACATCGAAGTGGCCACCCAACAGGCCATGGTTCACACGATCCACGTCGACCTCGCCACAGGCAAGCGAGGTGAAACTGCCAGCGAGCAAGCCGTCGACGAAGTGAAGTTCCACCATGTCACCGAGCATGGCCAGGCCGTTTTCGACCTGATGGATGAGTCCAGCGGCACCCGCAATCTGCTGTTCCTGACGGGGCCGATACTGGACATCCTCAACAAGGGGCTCACGCTGGTGGTGGACGAACTGGACACCAGCCTTCACACCTTGCTGGTACAGGCCTTGGTGCGCTTGTTCCACCGGCCTGAAGTCAACACCGGAGGGGCGCAGCTTGTCTTCACCACGCACGACACTTCATTGCTGGATGCCTACGGCCTGTTCCGCCGTGACCAGATCTGGTTTGTTGAAAAGCAATCGGATCAAAGTTCATCGCTGTATCCCTTGCTCGACTTCAGTCCGCGAAAGAATGAAGCGCTGGAGCGCGGCTACCTGCAAGGGCGCTACGGCGCGCTGCCCTTCCTGAGCAATCAGGCCTTGGGGGTGAAGCACTGATGGGGCGCGACAACCAAGCCAAAGACCGGCAATTGCGGCGCAGGGCAGTCAAAGAAGCACAGCGAGCTGGCTATGCCCGGATCCTGATCGTGACCGAAGGCAGTAAGACCGAGCCGATGTATCTGGAAGAGATCCGCGCCGCACATCGGCTCCATTCGGCCAATGTGGCGGTGCAGCCGGGGCAACTGGGCACCGCGCCCATCCAGGTGGTGCTTTATGCCCAGCAACTTTTTGAAGAAGGCGATTTGCCCAAAGGCATTCGCCCCAAAAGCTTCGACCAGGTCTATGCCGTGTTTGACCGTGACGACCATGACAGCTACTCCAATGCCTTGAAGCTGGCGCAAGCGTTGGACGGCAAGCTGCGCAATGAGGATCGGCAGCCGGTCAGCTTCAAGGCCATCGCCTCCATCCCCAGCTTCGAGCTGTGGTTGTTGCTGCACTACGAGGGCATTCAGGCACCGATCCACCGCGACGAGGTGATGGCGCGTTTGAAGCAGCACATCCCCGGCTACGAGAAAGGCGCAGGTGGTGCGTTTGCCACCACCCGCGACCGGCTGGAAGCGGCAACGCAGCGGGCGCAAGCCTTGGCGGTGAAGTTCAATGCCTACACCGACCCCGAACCCTTCACCGCTTTGCACGAACTGGTCATGCGGCTGACCACGTTGCGGAGCTGAAGCCGTTCAATCCAAGCCCCATGAAAAAAGCCCCGCGAACGGGGCTTGGCTGTAAGCGTCCGGCGAACCCATGTTGACATCCCGTCAACTGGCCTGAATCAGCC
>CAZKPN010000020.1:0-53248 GCA_964554655.1 uncultured Aquabacterium sp.
TTGAGTCATGAGCCCACTTCTTCCATGTGAAATCGTCAACGGATTGTAGGGGGGCATTTCATGGATTAAGAACAACCCAATGATCCTTGCAATTCTTCCTTGCCATGGAAGGATTGCGAGGACGATTGACCGCATTGCTTTTGCCAACATTCGCCATTTGCTGAAGGAGTTCGCTGCGGTTGCCGTATTGGGGTCACACCAGTTTGGCAAACAACGCTGGCAGGCGCAGAAGTTGATTTTGCAACCAGGGTCAGGCTAATAGACAGGACAAGCATCCATTGGCATACTATGCCAATCATTTTTGAGAGGACGCCATGCCCACGCGCAATGTTGTGCTAACCGACCATCAAGCCTCGCTGGTCGAACTGCTGGTCAGCAGCGGACGTTACCAGAATGCCAGCGAAGTCCTGCGAGAGGGACTGCGTCTTGTTGAGCAGCGTGAGACTGAAGATGCCTACCGCATCGAGGCGTTGCGCTCTGCCGTGAACGCCGGGATCGCTGACATTGAGGCCGGCCGATTCAAGGGCTTTGACTCTAAAGAATCGTTGAGGACGCATCTGAAGCTCATTACCGCCAAAGCGATCGCAGAGGCATGAGTCGAGTTTGGCGTGTTCGGCTGACAGATCAGGCCGAACTAGATTTGCTCGATATTTCAAGATGGACGGCTGCGAATTTTGGGCCTCGTCAAGCTGAGCATTACGTTGAGACCATTTTGCTGACCATTGAGGCCCTGGTTGATGGCCCCGAAACGCTGGGCACAAAAGCGCGAGATGAGTTAGCTCCCGGCATTCGCACCCTGCACGCTGCCCGACTTGGTCGCAAGGCTCGTCACTTCGCGGTTTTTCGGGTTGCTGACGACCAAGTCCTGGAAGTGCTGCGGTTGCTGCACGACAGCATGGATCTGGCGAGACACCTACCACCTGACCAGGATCTTCCTCACTGATTACATCGTCGGGCATGCCGAAGGGGCAACACTGGCCGCCATGAAGGACGCCTATCTAATAGCCAAAAACAATGAACATCATTCAATCGATTGTCTTTTCAATGTAAACCACACCACCTACAGTCAGCTCATCAACAAAGGAGCATCACCATGGCCAGCCCATTCCACGATCCCGCCTCGGTCACCATCCACAACCTGGAAGCCGCCTTCGCCGGCGAATCCATGGCCCACATCAAGTACCGCTATTTCGCCAAGCTGTGCCGCGAGATGGGCGATGAAGAAACTGCCAAGCACTTTGAAGAAACCGCCAACCAGGAGGTGATGCACGCCTTCGGCCACCTGGATTTGCTGTTCCCCAAAGCCAACATGACCCCGGCCAAGGCGCTGCAGTTCGCCATCGAAGGCGAAACCTACGAGTTCACCACCATGTACCCGGGCTTTCGCAACGCCGCCGTGGCCGAAGGGCATGACGCCGCCGTGAAGGAAATCGACGACCAGATCGCCGAATCGAAGGAACATGCAGCCCAGTTCAAGGCCGTGCTGGAGAAAGCCGCCAAGCGATTCGCCGCCCTCACCAAGGTGGAAGAACGCCATGCCAACGCTTACCAAGCCGTGCTGAACAAGATTTCGGCCTGAACATTGGCATTTTTGCCTCAGAATCCACCCCCTGTTTTTGAAAGTTTGCGAAATGAAGACCTTCCAATGCGTCGTTTGCGGTTTTGTGTATGACGAAGCCGCTGGTATCCCCAGCGAAGGCATCGCCGCCGGCACCCTGTGGGCCGACGTGCCCGACACCTGGACCTGCCCAGACTGCGGCGTCGGCAAGTCCGACTTCGAGATGATCGAGATCTGAAAGAGAAATCACCCCATGTCGTCTGATTCGGTCGTCATCATCGGTTCTGGCCTGGCGGGCTACAACGTGGCCCGCGAGCTGCGCAAGCTGGACGCGCAAGTGCCCATCGTGGTGGTCAGCCGCGACCACGCGGGCTTTTATTCCAAGCCCATGCTGTCCAACGCCCTGGCGGGCAAGAAAACGGCCGCCACGCTGGTGATGAAGGCCGCCGACAAGATTGGCGCCGAGATCAATGCAAGGGTGCTGCCCCACAGCACGGTCGAACGCCTAGACACCCAGGCCCGCACCTTGTTGCTGAACAGCGGCGAAGTGCTGCCCTACCGCGACCTGGTCCTGGCCATGGGGGCCGACCCCATTCGCTTGCCTTTGAAAGGCAATGCGGCCAACAGCGTGCTGTCGGTGAACGACCTGGACGATTTCGCCAAGTTCGCCGAGGCGCTGGACCACCCCGATGGCGTCAAGCACGTGACCATCCTGGGCGCGGGCCTGATCGGTTGCGAGTTCGCCAACGACCTGCTGCACCGGGGCATCGAGCCCACGGTGCTGGACCTGGCCGACCGCGCCTTGGGCCGCCTGCTGCCAGAAGCCGCCAGCCTGAATTTGCAAACCAAGCTGCAAGCCGCCGGTGCGCGCTTCCGCTTTGGTGTGGCCGTGCAATCGGTCGATCTGGCCAGCGATGGCCCGGGCCTGCAAGTCACCCTGACCGACGGTTCAACCTTCAAGACCGACCTGGTGCTGTCGGCCATTGGCCTGAAGCCCCGCACGGCCTTGGCGGCCAGCGCTGGCTTGCAAGTCAACCGAGGCATCGTGGCAGACCGGCACCTGGCGACCAGTGCCGAGCACGTCTACGCCGTGGGCGACTGCGCCGAGGTCGATGGCCACACCTTGCCTTATGTGCTGCCGCTGATGCAGCAGGCTCGCGCTTTGGCAGCGGGCCTGGCCGGGCAGAAAACACCGGTGGCCTACCCCGCCATGCCGGTGATCGTGAAAACACCCGCTTGCCCGACCGTGGTGTGTCCGCCCCCGCTGGATGCGCCAGGCGAATGGACCGTGACCGCGACGGAAGATGCCTTGGAAGCACGCTTCACGGCCCCAGGGCAACCTGAGAAGTTGCTGGGCTTTGCCCTGCAAGGCAAGGCCGTGAGCCAACGCCAGGCTTTGGCCGCCCTGATCCCACCTTTGTGGATCTGAGCTAACCCGGTGTTTTCACTGGGTTTGTACACGAACCCGGATTGCGTTAATCTTGAGCCCCTTCTGACGCAGCGCCTCCATGAGATGCGGCTGCAGTTGCCGCAACTTGGCCGAAACGGCTGAGTTGGCGGCCAGCAAGGTCCAGCCTTCTTCGTCCAGGGGGCCAGGGCGAACATGGGCAGCCAAACCGGCTGGCAGGATTGCCCGCACGGCCTCCAGGCACTGCTTGGAAGCTTCCAGCCGCTGCAACAAGCTCACCAGGGGCGTGGCCTTTGACAAAGCCGCCGTCAGCCCAGGCACGTCGGGCACGCTGGGCTTGAAGTTGAAGGTGGTCTTGCGGCTCATGGGCGGCTCATGAAAATCAGGTCGGCGAAAGGTTCGTTGCATGCAGATTCTGTTCACCACCAGCTCCCTGGCTCGCACCCGGGTGTTGCAGTTCACCCCATGGTCGCTGGGCTTGGCCGTGTTGGCTTTGCTGGTGCCGCTGATGCTGGCGTCTCTGGGCTTTTACCATGCCATTGTGCTCAAGGCAGCGCACGAACATTGGCCCATCATCTCCGAAGCGGTTCGCTACGTTGAGCGCAAGGAGTTGGCCCAGCGCGACCGCTTCATGCGCGAGAACCTGGACGCCATGGCCGAGCGCGTGGGCGAAATGCATGCACGCCTGCTGCGCCTGGAAGCCGTCAACGAACGTGTGGCCGGCCTGGCGGGCATCAAACCCGAAGAGCTGAAACACATGGAGGGCTTGCCAGCTTCGGCCAGTGGTGGCCCGCTGGTGCCTTTGCGTCAGCCCCCCACACCGTCCAGCACGACACTGGAAACGCTGAACAGCCAGATGGCGCAGATGGGCACCTTGAGCGACCGCAATGCCGACGTCCTCACGCTGATCGAATCGCGCCTGTTTGAAAAACGGCTGGAGGCCTTGATGGTGCCCAGCAGCGCCCCGATTGAAGGCCCGGTGGGCTCGGGCTTTGGCTTCCGCCGAGATCCCTTCACGCGCGCACCGGCCCTGCACACCGGCCTGGACTTTGCCGCCGACGTGGGCACGGCCATCAACGCGGCGGCCGGTGGCGTGGTGCTGTCGGCCGGGCCCCATCCGCAATACGGCTTGCTGGTGGAGCTGGACCATGGCAATGGCCTGGTGACGCGCTATGCGCACACCTCCAAGATGCTGGTGCACCAGGGCGACCTGGTCAAACGTGGCCAGCCCATCGCTGAAGTGGGCACGACAGGCCGATCCACCGGGCCCCACCTGCACTTTGAGGTGCTGGTGGAGGGCGTGCAGCAAAACCCGGCCAAGTTCCTGGCCGGGCAGGGCAAAGCCCCGGTCAAAACCGCGTCCGCAGGCCCACGATGAAGTTGCGGCCGGGCAAGGGCGCCACGTCCTTGAGCACCGAGGTCGACAAGCGGATGTCTTCGTTCAGCAGGTTCTTGGCCAACATGAACCAGGTCACGTCGTTGCTGCCGACGCGTTGCGTGTAGGACAGGTTGGCGTCAAGCTGCGTGTAAGAAGGCGTGGGCGTTTCAGACACGGCCAGGCGGTCTTGCGACTGCGCATGGATCACCGAGGCGCCCGTGCGCCATGGGCCTTGCTTGAAGCCGATGTCGGCACCGAATCGCGTGGCCGGTTGGAGCGGCAAGCTGCCCCCATCGTTCAGCGAACCACGCGAGGTGTCGGCAAAACCGCGCCATGACAGGCCTTGCCCGCGCAAGTTGTAACTCACCTCGGCCTCGGCACCACGGATGACGGCGTCGGCCTGGCCAAACACGCGCTCACGCAGATCACCACCAGGCAAACCATCCTCGTCCACCAGGTTGCCGGTGATCTGGCCGTGGATGAAATCCTTGACTTGGTTCTCGAAGAGATTGGCCTTCCAGCGGACCAGCCCGTGGGTCTTTTGCAGCGACAACTCGAAGTTGTGCGACGTCTCTTTCTTGAATGCGGTGCTGCCAATGTCAAAGGTGCCGGTGGCATCGTGCAGGCCGTTTGAATAGAGCTCTTCGGTGGCGGGCGCGCGCTCGGCCACGGAAACGGTCAGGCCCAGGCCATAGCCCGGCGTGAAGGGCCACAAGCCGCCCACGGAATACGAGGTGAGGTTGAAGGATCGATCCTCGCCCGTCACGGGCTTGCGCTTGACGTTTTCATAGCGCAGGCCAGCGTTCATGCGCACCGGGCCAAAGTCGCGCTCTTCCACCACAAATCCGGCGGCCGAGCTTGATTTGGTGACCGGCACGGTGTCGGGCGCCCCGCCGTCGGCGCTCAAAGCCGAGAACTGGTTGCCTTCGGTTTGCAGGCCAAAGGTGCCATGCCACCCGGCCACGGGCGCGTGGGTCAGCTCCCAGCGGGACTCGATCGCGCGATTCGCGAAGTTGGTCTCGGGCACGCCCTGCAAGTCCAGCTCCGAATGCTTGTAATCCGTGTAGCCCAGCTTGAACTTGAAGGTTTCGAAGGATGCGAAGGGGTTCTTGACCAGCGTGTCCAAGTCGTAGCGCGTTTGCTTCTGATCGATCTGGGCCCCTTCTTCGGTGGGGATGCCGTAGCGGCTCTCCAACTGCGCCACCGAAGCCCCGATGTGGCCCCAATCCTGGATGTAGGAAGCGCCCACGCCCACGCTGTGCTGGCGGGCGTAGGACCAAGGCAAATGGTGGCCATCGGAGATCTGGTAGTCGCTGGCGTTGCGCGCGCTGCCATCCACGTGCAGGCCGATGGGCCCGGCAGAACCGGTGGCCGAGACGGAAGCCGTGCCGCTTTTGTCCACCGTGCCGTAGCGCAACTCGGCCTCACCCGTGGGCTCGGGCTCCAGCACGGTGGGGATGCGGTCGTTGACCACATTGACCAGGCCACCAATGGCGCCCGATCCGTACAGCAGCGCCGCCGGGCCGCGCAGGATCTCGATCTGGCGCGCGGTGGGGCCATCGATCGTCACGCCGTGGTCATTCGACAGGCCGGACACATCAGACACGTCCATGCCGTTCTGCAGGATCTTGACGCGCGAGCCTTCCATGCCCCGGATGATGGGCCGCGAGGCGCCCGCGCCAAAGGCCGAAGCCGACACGCCCAGCTCGCGAGACAAGGTGTCGCCCAGCGAAGATCCCATCTTGTTGTTCAGTTCATCGCCCGACAAGACTTTGGCGGGGGCGAGGATCTGAGCGCCCTCACTGGCGCCAAAAGGCGTGGCCGTGACGGTCACCGTGGGCAAGGCCACCTCTTGCTGTGACACGGCTGGCGTGGCGGTAGGGACAGGGGATGCCGTTTGGGCAAAGGAGGTCGAAGCCAGGACGGACAAAACCGCGCTGGCCAACAAAGTGCGTTGGAGCTGCATGAAGAAAATTCCTTGAAGGACAAATCAGCGACCGGCAGCCGCGCGCGTCCTCATCAAGGAAAGCGGCGGGCTGGCGCGGTCGGGCTTTGGGCCGGAGAACCTTCAGGCAGCAGGCGGGGCGCGCGGCTGGAAATGGCCAAAGAACAGGCCGTGCCACGACGCGAAGTCGGTGGCGAACGGCCGCACATGCACCATGCGCGCTGCCAGGACTCCCACCAGGGCGGTGGGCAGCAAATCCGCCAGGTAAGCCCCATCGAACACCACGCAGGAATGCGACAGCGAAGACGGGCTGGCTGGCGAATAGTCAGATTGGCCATGGGCCTGCAGATCGGCCTGGCCACTGGCGTGGTCGATCCGGTGCAGCATCCCCACCCACTGCGCGCACAGCAGGGCCGCGGCGAGCATAAGAACTCGCGCGGTACGGCTGGACGACGCGGCAGCGCCGCTGAGGCGGGGGGATCGCATGACGGGGGCATTGTAGGTGCCAACCCTTGGACACAGGCCAGCCTCACCCTGGTGCTACACTTTTTGGCTCCGGTTCTCTCTAAAACGCTTCCATGTTGCCCAAGCTTCTCACTTCGATTTTCGGTAGCCGCAATGAACGACTGCTCAAGCAGTACCGGCGCGTGGTCGAGAAAATCAACGCCCTGGAGCCCAGTTTCGAGCCCCTGACCGACGAGCAGTTGCGGGCCAAGACCGACGAGTTCAAACAGCGCGTGGCCAAAGGCGAGACGCTGGACGACCTGCTGCCTGAAGCCTTTGCCGTGGTGCGTGAAGGCTCCAAGCGCGTCTTCAAGATGCGCCACTTTGACGTGCAAATGGTGGGCGGCATGGCCCTGCACAACGGCAAAATCGCCGAAATGCGCACCGGTGAAGGCAAGACGCTGACCGCCACCCTGCCCATCTACCTCAATGCGCTGACGGGCAAGGGCACGCACCTGGTCACGGTCAACGACTACCTGGCGCGCCGCGATGCCGAGTGGATGGCCAAGCTGTACAACTTCCTGGGCCTGAGCGTGGGCATCAACCTGCCCCAGATGAGCCGCGAAGAAAAGCAGGCCGCCTACAACTCCGACATCACCTACGGCACCAACAACGAATACGGCTTCGACTACCTGCGCGACAACATGGTCTACGAGCTGGCCGACCGCGTGCAGCGTGGCCTGAACTACGCCATCGTGGACGAAGTCGACTCCATCCTGATCGACGAAGCCCGCACGCCACTGATCATCAGCGGCCAGGCCGAAGACCACACCGCGATGTACATCAGCATCAACGCGGTGGTGCCCCATCTGAAGCGCCAGATTGGCGAAGCCGATCCGCGCACGGGTGAAGGCGTGATCGAGGCCGGTGATTTCACCGCCGACGAGAAATCGCGCCAGGTCTACCTGACCGAAGAAGGGCATGAAAACGCCGAGCGCCTGTTGGGCGAAGCCGGCCTGCTGGCCGAAGGCGCCAGCCTGTACGACGCCGCCAACATCACCCTGATGCATCACTTGTACGCCGCCCTGCGCGCGCACCACCTGTTCCACAAGGACCAGCATTACGTGGTGCAGCAAGACGAAGTCGTGATCGTGGACGAGTTCACCGGCCGCTTGATGTCGGGCCGCCGCTGGTCGGATGGTTTGCACCAGGCTGTGGAGGCCAAGGAAGGCGTGGACATCCAGGCCGAGAACCAGACCCTGGCCTCGATCACCTTCCAGAACTACTTCCGCATGTACGGCAAGCTGTCCGGCATGACCGGCACGGCCGACACCGAAGCCTACGAATTCCAGGAAATCTACGGCCTGGAAACCATCGTGGTGCCGCCAAATCGCTTCATGCAGCGCAAGGACCAGTTGGACTTGGTCTACAAGACCTCGCAGGAAAAATACAAGGCCATCGCCGACGACATCAAGGAATGCTACGACCGTGGCCAGCCCACCTTGGTCGGCACCACCAGCATCGAGAACTCCGAGCTGCTGGCCGACATGCTGACCAAGATGGGCCTGCCGCACCAGGTGCTCAACGCCAAGCAGCACGCCCGTGAGGCCGAGATCGTGGCCCAGGCCGGTCGCCCCAGCATGATCACCATCGCCACCAACATGGCCGGTCGTGGCACCGACATCGTGCTGGGCGGCAACGTTGAAAAGCTGGTGCAGAACATCGAGGAAGACGCTTCGCTGGACGAGGCCACCAAGGCCCAGCGCATCGCGGCCCTGAAGGCCGAGCAGATCGAGCTGAACCAGAAGGTCAAGGACCTGGGCGGCCTGCGCATCATCGCCACCGAGCGCCACGAATCACGCCGCATCGACAACCAGCTGCGTGGCCGTGCCGGCCGCCAGGGTGACCCGGGCTCGACCCGCTTCTACCTGTCGCTGGACGACCAGCTGATGCGCATCTTCGCGGGCGACCGCGTGCGCGCCATCATGGACCGCCTGAAGATGCCCGAGGGCGAGGCGATCGAAGCCGGCATCGTGAGCCGCAGCATTGAAAGCGCGCAGCGCAAGGTTGAAGGCCACAACTTCGACATGCGCAAGCAACTGCTGGAATACGACGACGTGTCGAACGACCAGCGCAAGGTGATCTACCAGCAGCGCAACGAGATCCTCGAATCCACCGAGGTGGCCGAGTCGATCAACAGCCTGCGCAAGGGCGCGCTGACCGACGTGGTGCGCACCTTCGTGCCCGCCGAAAGCCTGGAAGAACAGTGGGACCTGGCGGGCCTGGAAAAAGTCTTGAAGGACGAATGGCAGATCGAGATCGAACTGAAGAAGTGGGTCGAAGCCGCCAGCGCCGCCGATGACGACGATGTGCTGCAGCAAGTGATCAAGGCCGGCGATGAGGTCTACACGACCAAGGTGACGCAAGTGGGCCGCGAGCAATTCGGCACGTTTGAACGCATGGTGCTGCTGCAAGCGATCGACAGCCATTGGCGCGAGCATTTGTCGGCGTTGGACTACCTTCGCCAGGGCATCCACCTGCGCGGCTACGCCCAGAAGAACCCCAAGCAAGAGTACAAGCGCGAAGCCTTCGAGCTGTTCGGCCAGTTGCTGGACGTGATCAAGATGAACGTGACGCGCCAGTTGATGACGGTGCGCATCCAGAGCCAGGAAGAAGCGGCTTTGGCAGCACAGGCCATTGAAAGCCGTGGCGAGTCGATCGCCAACGTCACCTACACCCATCCCAACGAGGATGGCAGCGTGGCCACGGAAACCGACCCGTCCACGGTGCCTCAGGAAGTGCCGCGCGTGGGCCGCAACGACCCCTGCCCTTGCGGTAGCGGCCTGAAGTACAAGGCCTGCCACGGCAAGCTGGCGTGACCTGAATCACGTGCCCATGTAAAGAACACCAAGAGCCCTTCGGGGCTCTTTTTTTTGTTAGCGATTTGTTGGCGCCACCCAGATGCCATTCGCGAAGCACATCGGTCACTCGTCCCAAGGCGCTGGAACAAACAGCGCCGCATCTCTATATTGCCCTGGCGAAATCACACAAGAGACGGCGTCTTGAGGCGCCGTCGCCAGGAGACAAGATGACCACGACCACCCACACCCTGGCCATGCCACGGCTCTTTGGGCGCAGCGCCCCTGAATGGCTGCTCAGCCTGCCGACCATCACACTCCTGCTGCTGATCTTACTCATCGGCACCGGCGAGATGATCCACGGCCAGTTGCTGAAGTTCGGCGAAGCCCTGTTCCACGACGACCGGGGCCATGTCCAGTACTTCATGATGCGGGCCGACCCGGTTCGCCCGACCTGCGACCCTCAGCTGAGTGTTGACGCCGAGGTGGCGCGCTTGCAGGCAGAACGATCTCGAAAAAGCACGGTCGATGATGACGTCGATGCCCTGTTCACTGAATCCGCGATGGACCCGGCCCTGCTTCGTCGATCCGTCGAATCCACGGTGGCGCAGTGTCAGGCCAGGCACGCATTGCACGAACAGGTGCTCAAGCACATCACCCCGGCCGTGGTGGTCTACCGCACCGTAGAGACCAGCTTTTTCGGCCTCTTCCATTTCGGCAGCGAGAACCGCCCACTGATCCTGCTCCTGCTGTTGACGGTGACCTCCATCGCCACCACTTTGGGCTTTCACCACCTCTGCCTGCGCCCGCCCAAGTTCGAGCGCGACTTCCGCATGCAGGCGATCACGATGACGATGGCCTCGGCCCTGCTGCTCATGTCGGCCATCCGTTACTACCAGGTGTCGATCGAGGCCGGTGTGCCACTGGAAGCGCCCATGCTGTACCACCTGTGGATGCTGCTGTTCGGCGCGCTGCTGGCGATCAGCGCGTACCGCGTGCTGCGCCCGGTCACCAACGGCACCAAAGGCCAGGGCAGCTGGGCGCAGTCACTGCAGTCCATCCCCCTGTTTGCCAGCATGGGCATCATCTCCGGCATCTACTTCCTGCTGCACAACCACCCGTCCGGCCTGGCCATCTACGTCAGCAAGTTGATGGACATTCCCAACCTGCCCTTGCAGTTGGCGCTGTACATCTGGGCCGGCATGCTGCTCAAGCAAAGCCGCCTGGTGGACCTGTTCATGAACACCCTGCGGCCCTGGAAGTTCTCGCCCGAGCTGCTGACCTACCTGATCCTGCTGGCCGCCGCCTTGCCCACCGCCTACTCGGGCGCCTCGGGCGTGTTCGTCATCGCGGCGGGCGCCATCATTTACCACGAGGTGCGCGCCGTGGGTGGCAGCAGCCAGTACGCCCTGGCCGCCACGGCCATGTCCGGCTCGCTGGGGGTGGTGCTGCGCCCCAGCCTGCTGGTGGTGGGCATCACCATGCTCAACAAAGAGGTGACCTCGGACCAGCTCTTCCACTGGGGTGGCTACGTTTTCGTGCTCACCTCAACCATGTTCTTCATCGCCTCGCAAATGCGTCGCACGCAGCCCTCCAACATCACGCCCGCCAGGATTGCGCTGCCCGAGATGCTGCGCCAACTCGTGCCCCTGCTGCCCCACGTGGCGGCAGTGCTCGTGGTGGTGGGCTTTTACAGATTGGCACTCGAAACCCCGCTCAACGAGATCTCGGCGCCCACGATCATCCCTGTGCTGATGATCGTGGTGCTGACGCTGGACAAGATCCTGGCCGCCCGAGAACCTGCCAAGCCTCAATCTCATCAGCCCAGCTACGCCGCACACCGGCAGGTCGGCGTGGAAGCCTCCATCCGCGTGGCCACCACCGAAACCGTGTCGCACATCGGCGCCTACATCGGCCTGATGATGCTGTCGCAGACCGTGGGTGGCGTGGTGGAGCGATCGGAAATCATGGACTTGGCACCACACCACTTCTCCAGCGTGTGGATGGCCATGGCCTTCCTGATGATCGCCAAGGTGGTGCTGGGCATGTTCATGGAGCCCATCGGCGCCATCTTCCTGGTGTCGGGCACGCTGGCCCCCATCGCCTACCGCAATGGCATTGACCCGGTGCACTTCTGGATGATGGTGCTGGTGGCCTTCGAGCTGGGCTACCTGCTGCCGCCCGTGGCCCTCAACCAGTTGCTGACCCGCCAGGTGGTGGGCGAAGACGAGATCGACAAGTCCGATCACGAAGTCGAGAACGCCAGCTTCATGCACCGCTACGAGCGCTGGATTTTGCCCATCGTGGTGATGTCGGTCAGCCTGGTGATCGTGGGTTTCGGGCCGCTGGCGGTGCAACATTTCGAGTGGCTGCGGTTTTTAAGGTAGAACGCCCTTCATGTCTGACAGCGAATACCCCAGCGACCTGATCGTCCACGGCTCCATCCCCCGGACCGGACGCTTCAATTTGCTGTGGAGCGTGTCGATCGCGCTGGTGATGTGGGCCATGGAGTGGGCACTGGGCCGCGAATCGCCCCACCGCTACGGCTTCCTGGTCAACATGACCTACGCCCTGTGCCTGGGCTACTGGTGCTGGACCTTGCTGGGCATCGTCTGGCTGAGCGAAGCCCGCCGCCGCTGGAAGCAACTGCCCGATGCTCGCCAGCGTTTTGACCGCAGCGGCGTCTATGGGCTGGTGGGCTGGCCCGCCATCGTGCTGTGCATCCTGTTTGGCATCCCCGTGGCTGGCGTCATGGGCATCGCCATGGCCCAAGCCGCGCTGGCGCTGCCCTGGCCGTGGATGGTGCCCGAGCAACGCCCGCCCATTGGCGTGTCGATGGTGCTGAGCTACAGCTCGGCCCTGGTCACCTTCACGGTCGATTACCTGCGCGTGCGCCTGGCCGCCAGCGAAGTGCGCGCCGAAGCCGCGCAACGCCAGGCTGTCGAAGCCCAACTGCAACTGCTGCAGGCCCAGTTAGAGCCGCACATGCTGTTCAACACCCTGGCCAACCTGCACGCCCTGATCGCGAGTGACCCGCCCCGCGCGCAAGACATGCTGGCCCACCTGATCGCCTTTCTGCGCGCCACCTTGAGCGCCACCCGCATCCCCGCCCACCCTTTGTCGGAAGAGTTCACGCGCGTGGCCGACTACCTGGCCTTGATGCAGATCCGCATGGGCTCGCGCCTGCAAGTGAGGCTGGAGCTGCCGGACGAGTTGTCCGCCCTGCCCGTGCCGCCCATGTTGCTGCAACCGCTGGTGGAGAACGCCATCCAGCATGGCCTGGAGCCCAGCCGCCAAGGCGGGCAACTGACCGTGCAAGCCCGCCACGACGGCCAGCACCTGATCCTGTGCGTGAACGACACCGGCCAAGGCTTACCAGCCGCCACCCCTTTGGCCCGTCGCGGCATCGGTGGCTTTGGCCTGAGCTGCGTGCGCGATCGCCTGCAATCGCTGTACGGCAGCACCGCCAGCCTGAGCCTGGAAACCCAGCCTGCCGGCATGGGCACCCACGTGACCCTGCGCCTGCCCGTGGCCCACCCCACCCTTGTCATCAACGCCTTGCCATGAATGCCACCGCCCTCATCGCCGAAGACGAACCCGTGCTGGCCCAGGCCCTGTCCACGATGTTGACCAACCTGTGGCCAGAGCTGACGCTGCTGCCCCCCGCTCGCGATGGCGGAGAAGCCATCACCCGCGCCACGGCCGAACAGCCCGACATCCTGTTTCTGGACATCCACATGCCCGACCGCGATGGCCTGGACGCCGCCGAAGCCCTCGTCGAAGCCTGGCCCGCCGAACAGCCTCTGCCCCTGATCGTGTTCGTGACGGCCTACGACCAATATGCCCTGGCCGCCTTCGAGCGCGCTGCCGTTGACTACGTGCTCAAGCCCGTCCAGACCACGCGCATGGCCGCCACCTGCCAACGCCTGAAAGACCAGCTCAAACTGCGCGCCCAGGCGCAAGACGACGGCGCACTGGCAGGCACCCTGCAGGCCCTGCGCAGCGCCAGCCTTGAACGGCAGGCCGACCTCACGCCCTCATCCGCGCCCTTGACCGTGATCCAGGCCGCCATGGGCTCGGGCCTGCTCATGATCCCGATCGAAGACGTGCAGTACTTTGAAGCCGCCGACAAATACGTCCGAGTGATCACGCCCAACACTGGCACCGCTGGCGCTGAAGTGCTGATCCGCACCCCGTTGCGCGAGCTGGTGCCCCAGCTGAACCCCCAGCATTTCTGGCAAGTACACCGCAGCGCCGTGGTCAACCTCAGGGCCATCGAGCGGGTCAGCCGCGTGAACGGCCGCATGCGTGTACACCTGCGCGGCCGCCCGGAAACCCTGGAAGTCAGCCGGATGTACGCCTACCAGTTCAAGGCCATGTGAAAATCACAGCCTTCGCTGGAGCCCACTCACCATGCCCGTCAATTTGTTCGCCCCCAACCACCAAGACCTGCACCCTGTTCCCGGCGTCAAGCTGGGCATCACCATGGCGGGCATCCGCAAGGCCAACCGACGCGACCTGACGGTCATCACCCTGGACGAAGGCAGTGCTGTGGCTGGCGTGTTCACCAAGAACCGCTTCTGCGCCGCCCCCGTGCAGCTGTGCCAAAAGCACCTGGCCGCCAACAGCGACATCCGCGCTCTGGTGATCAACACCGGCAACGCCAATGCTGGCACCGGCGAAGACGGCCTGGTGCGCGCGCACGCCACCTGCGTGGCCCTGGCCCGCCACCTGAACATCGCGCCCGAACAGGTCCTGCCGTTTTCCACCGGCGTGATCATGGAAACCTTGCCCACCGACCGCATCCAGGCCGGCCTGCCCGCCGCCCTGGCCGATTTGAAGGCCGACCAGTGGGGCCTGGCCGCCGAAGGCATCATGACCACCGACACCCTGCCCAAGGCCGCTTCGCGCCAGGTCAGCATTGGCGGGGCCACGGTCAGCATCACCGGCATCAGCAAGGGCGCGGGCATGATCCGCCCCAACATGGCCACCATGCTGGGCTTTCTGGCCACCGACGCCAAGATCGAGCCAAAGCTGCTGCAGGCCCTGGTGACCGAGGCGGCTAACGCGTCCTTCAACCGCATCACCATTGATGGCGATACGTCCACGAATGACTCCTTCGTGCTGATCGCCACCAACCAGGCCGCGCACCCCGAGATCACCAGCCTGGACAGCACCGAGGGCCAAGCCCTGCGCGCCGCCGTGATCGCCGTGTCGCAGCAACTGGCCCAGGCCATCGTGCGCGATGGCGAAGGCGCCACCAAGTTCATCACCATCACCGTGGAAGGTGGCCGTACCGAAGACGAGTGCAAGCTGGCCGCCTACGCCATCGCCCACTCGCCCCTGGTCAAGACCGCGTTTTTCGCCAGCGACCCGAACCTGGGCCGCATCCTGGCCGCCGTGGGCTACGCCGGCATTGGCGACTTGGACCAGACGCTGATTGAGCTGCACCTGGACGACGTGCACGTGGTCACCAAGGGTGGCCGCCACCCTGCTTACCGCGAGGAAGACGGCCAGCGCGTGATGAAGCAAAGCGAGATCACCGTGCGCGTGGGCCTGGCCCGAGGCGCGGCGCAGGCCACCGTGTGGACCTGCGATTTGTCGCACGACTACGTGACCATCAACGCTGACTACCGCAGCTGATTTTTACCCGGGTAGAGGCGGCAAGCACGCCCGGGTGATTAAGCCTACAATGAGATACCTTTTTCCAAGGGGCCGACCAGGTTTCGACGTGGATGCGGATCCGAAGTAGGGCATGTCGAGCTCCAGTTCGCTCGTAAATCCAGCTGGAAACAAAGTAACTGCAAACGATCAAACGTTCGCACTCGCCGCTTAACACCGGTGAGCCTCACAACAGTTGGCCGATGGGCTGGGTCTGAGTCGTAAGACAAGGACTGTGAGGTCATACACATTGGCTGGTTCTCTGCCGGGTCACTCGGTAGAGAACGAGATTAAGTGACTGGCGGGTTCTGTAGCGTGCCGCTGCGCGACAGAGTCCGTGAGATCCAAATCAGACGGCTACACATGTAGAACTGCTCGGTGATGGTTTGCGGACGGGGGTTCAATTCCCCCCGGCTCCACCATTAAAGCTTCCGGCAACGTCCGGAAGCATCCAGAAAGCCCTAAGAAATCAAACACTTAGGGCTTTTTTCTTTGCCGATGCGTCCCGAGGGGGTGCCGATAGGAACATGACTCAGCGCAAACCACCGCCACCATCCAAAAAAGCCGAGGTTTCCCTTGTCCGCTCGTCGGCAGCCGAGTACCTGACTTTTGTCGCAGCCAGCGGCCAGGGCGGCGTGGAGGCCATCTATGCGGACGAAAGCATCTGGCTGACCCAGAAGATGCTGGGCGTGCTGTACGACGTGAACGTGCGCACGGTGAATGAGCACCTGAAAAAAATCTTTGCTGACAGCGAGCTGCAGGAAGATGCAGTTATCCGGAAATTCCGGATAACTGCCACCGACGGCAAGAACTACAACACCCAGCACTACAAGCTACCAGCCATCATCGCTGTGGGCTACAAGGTCAACTCTGAGCGTGCCGTGCAGTTCCGCAAATGGGCCACGGGCGTCATCGAGCAGTTCACCATCAAGGCCTACGTGATGGATGACGAGCGCATCAAGGCCGGTGGCTCTGTCTTGACCGATCGGTATTTCGAAGAGCAGTTGCAGCGCATCCGAGAGATTCGCCTCTCAGAGCGCAAGTTCTACCAAAAGATCACCGACATCTACGCCACGGCCATTGATTACGACGTGACGGCGCAGGCCACCAAACGGTTTTTCGCCATGGTGCAAAACAAGCTGCACTGGGCCATCCATGGCCAGACGGCGGCCGAGGTGGTCTACCACCGCGCCGATGCCGCGAAGGACCACATGGGGTTGACGAGCTGGAAGGATGCACCGCTTGGCAAGATTCAGAAGTTCGACGTCGTGGTGGCCAAAAACTACCTGACCGAGCACGAGATGGCGCAACTCTCCCGCCTGATCAATGCCTATTTGGACGTGGCCGAGGACATGGCGCAGCGCAAGATCCCCATGACCATGCAGGATTGGGAAACCCGCCTGAATCGCTTCATCGAGGCCACCGACCGGGAGGTGTTGCAAGACGCCGGCAAGGTGTCCGCTGAAATCGCCAAAGCCCACGCCGAAAGCGAGTTTGAGAAGTACCGCATCGTGCAGGATCGGTTGTTCGAAAGCGATTTCGACCGCCTGCTCAAACAGATCGAGGCTGGCGGCAAGCGGGGGGATGATGCGTAGTTCGATGCGCACCACCTGAGGCCATGACACAGCAAGATGCCCTGGTCGCCCTGCAGGCAGAAAACGCCCGCCTCGTGGCGCTGCTTGTGGCGCATGGGATCGACTGGCGCTTGCCATCATTGCCCGTTCAGACATGCCTAGTTCCTGTGCCCAAGGCAGAACCGCAGCGTTCAAGCCTGTCCACCTTAGATAAGGTCACGCTGTTTCGACGGCTGTTCCGTGGCCGCACCGATGTCTATCCTGTGCGCTGGGAAGGCAAGACCTCAGGCAAATCAGGCTATGCCCCCGCCTGCGGCAATGAATGGCGAGCGGGTGTCTGCGACAAGCCTCGCATCAAATGCGGGGATTGCAGCCACCGTCTGCTGCTCCCGCTGTCCGATGCAGTGATCTACGACCACCTGGCGGGCGAGCACACCGTGGGTGTCTACCCACTGCTGGAGGATGACACATGCCATTTCCTGGCCGTTGACTTTGACGAGGCCGATTGGCAGGAGGATGCCAAAGCGTTCATGTTGTCCTGCCATGAGTTGGGTGTGCCAGCGGCGCTGGAGATTTCACGCTCTGGCCGAGGGGCACATGCCTGGGTCTTCTTCGGTGGGCGGGTGTCAGCACGGGATGCCCGTCGCTTGGGGACGGCCATCATCAGCCACACCTGCTCGCGAACCCGTCAGCTCAAGCTGGCGTCCTACGACCGCTTGTTCCCCAACCAGGACACGATGCCCAAAGGCGGCTTCGGCAACCTCATTGCGTTACCCCTTCAGAAACACCCGCGCGAAAACGGCTGCAGCGTCTTCGTTGATGCCGAGCTGAAACCACACGGCGACCAATGGGCCTTCCTCGCATCGATCCAGCCCATGGCGCCTCATGACATCGAGCCGACCATCCTGCGTGCCATCGGCGGCACACACCCTCTGGACGTGACCTTCATCGACGACGAGGACTTGGCCACCCCGTGGAAGGGTGCAGCCACCATGTCAGCACAGCTTGCGGGCGCGATGCCTGCAGCCTTGACTGTGACGCTGGCCAACCTGATCTATTTCGAGAAGGCCAAGCTGCCTCAAGCGCTTGCCAATCGGCTGATCCGCCTGGCGGCATTTCAGAACCCCGAGTTCTACAAGGCCCAGGCCATGAGGATGTCGGTGTGGGACAAGCCGCGCGTGATCGGCAATGCCGAGAACTTCCCCCAACACATCGCATTGCCGCGTGGTTGCCTTGATGTCGCTCAGGCCCTGCTGAAAGACAACGGCATACGCTGTGACTTGCAAGACGAGCGGTATGGCGGTGAACCCCTTGGTGTCAGCTTCGTCGGCACGTTGCGGCTTGACCAGGAAGTAGCGGTCTCAGCCATGCTGCACCACGATGCAGGCGTGCTGTGCGCCCCAACGGCTTTCGGCAAGACGGTCACAGCGGCCGCCATCATTGCCCGGCGCGGCGTGAACACCCTGGTGCTGGTGCACCGAACCGAGTTGCTCAAGCAATGGCAGGAGCGCCTTCAAGCCTTCCTTGGTGTCAGCAAAGGCGTGATCGGCACCATCGGCGGCGGCAAGGCCAAGCCCACCGGCAAGATCGACATCGCCGTGATGCAGTCTCTGTCCCGTCAAGGTGAGGTCAATGCCTTGATCGAAAACTACGGGCAGGTCATCGTGGACGAATGTCACCATGTTGGCGCTGCATCATTTGATGCCATCCTCAAAAAGACCAAGGCCAAGTTCGTGCTCGGCTTGACCGCCACGCCCATTCGCCGTGACGGCCAGCAGCCGATCATCTTCATGCAATGCGGCCCCACACGGCATACAGCCGCCAGGCCAGCCAACGCTCCGCACGATCTGGCGGTATTGCCACGTTCACGTTTTGCTCGGATCGACCTGCCCAGCGCAGCAGGCATTCAGGATGTGTTCCGACACCTTGCCAATGACCTGGCGCGGACTCAAGCCATCGCCGCCGAAGTGGTTGCGGCCTTCGAGCAAGGCCGCAAGGTGCTGGTGCTGACCGAGCGAACGGAGCATCTTGAAGCGATCGTCTTGGCCTTGACCTCGCTGGTGCCACCGCCCTTCGTGCTGCACGGCAGGATGTCAAAGAAGCAGAGGGCTGCCCTCATTGCGGAACTTGATGCGCTACCACCTCAGGCGCCGCGGATCCTGGTCGCCACTGGGAAGCTCGTCGGCGAAGGCTTCGATCATCCGCCGCTGGACACCTTGGTTCTGGCCATGCCTGTCTCGTGGAAGGGCACATTGCAGCAATACGCCGGGCGCTTGCATCGCGAACACGCCACCAAGACCGATGTGCGGATCATCGACTTCGTCGACACTGGCCACCCTGCATTGCTGCGGATGTGGGACAAGCGGCAGGGAGGCTACAGAGCCATGGGGTATCGCATGGCCAGCGATTCGAACACGGATGGTGACGTTCACCTTGCGCGCCGACCTTCATGAGGACAACCTGATTTTGCATTCGGTGGCCGAGCCGTTGGTTTACCTGCTGTCCATCCGGCACCACAAGCACCTGTCATTCAAATTTTCAGGGCTGTGGCCAAAGTAGTATTTGCGGCAACACGCCGTTCGAACACATGAGATTAAACATGGCCATGACTGACGAGAGTTGAGCGCCCAAGATGCCTGATCAATCACCGCCACGCATCCTGCAAATCGTTGAGGTTCTAGGCCCCAGCGCTCAAGGCATGCAGCGCCCCTACAAGTGCCGTGCAGAAGATGGTCACCTGTACTACGTCAAGGGCCAACAAACTAACCGCGCCAGCCTTTGGCGTGAGTGGATTGCAGCCCACTTGGGCCGCGCGCTGGGGCTGCCCCTGCCGCCATTCAGCCTTGTGCAGCTTGACGAAGCCTTGGTCAATGAGCTTGAACCGGCCTGGCGTGAGATTGGCTGCAGCCCGGCTTTCGGCTCGCGTCAACACCGGTCTGCTGCATGGTTTGAAGCCAGCCTGGTCAAGCAAGTGCCTGTGGCGACGCAGCAAGCCGTCTTGGCCTTTGACTGGTGGGTGCACAACATGGACCGGCTCACCGGCAATACCAACCTCCTCTGGGATGCCGACCGCAAGAACCTTGTCGTCATTGACCACAACATGGCCTTTGATCCAGATTTCAGTGCCAGTGACTTCTGCCAGGATCACATTTTTTCGGCTCAGTGGCCGGTCTTGTGCTCAGATTTGGTGACCCAAGATGAACATGTGCGGCGATTCATGGCTGCCTTGCCGCAAGCCCAATTGGCTTGCGATAATGCCCCTCCGGAGTGGCATTGGGCCAACCCGGAAATGGACATCCCCGCCAATTTCAGTGTAGAAGAGGCTCTGGCCACCCTGTCACGCTGTGCAACCCCTGAACTATGGAGGACGGTATGAAAAAATTTGCTTGCCGCTACGCCGTGGTTCAGTTCGTTCCGTATAGCGAAACAGGAGAATTCGCCAATGTGGGCGTGGTGTTGATGTGCCCAGAGACGGGGTACTTCGGCTTTCAACTCCAAACCCGCAAGTACGCCCGGGTGACCGCGTTCTTCGACGAGCTGAAGTCGCCGGTTTACCTGACCGCAATCAAGATCATCCAGGGTGAGTTGACCAGGATCGGTGAGGCCATGGCCAACGCCCCAAGCGATGGGCGGGTAGACCACCTCCGGGAGATGTTCACCGCACTCGTGCACCCCCGCGAGGCCATTGTTCGCTTCGGGACAGCCCGTGCGGTTCTGACAGATTCGCCTAAGCAGGAACTCAAGCGCCTTTTTGATCACTACGTTGACCGCTCGTTCGCGACGCCAGAGTACGTTGAGATGGCCATTGAGAAGCGGTTGAAGGCATTGCTGGGTAATTTGCAGCTCAGCCAGCCTTTCCGCGCGGAAAAGATCGGCGACGATGAAGTCCACGCCCGCTTCCCCTTGGTGCAGCGGCGTGGCGAGCTATTTCGCAAGGTCATCAAGCCCTTCAACCTGACTCAAAGCGAGCCGAATGGCATCTTTGACCATGGGGATGCATGGGTGCAAAAAATTCGCCGCCTGCGCAAGAAGAATTTGCTACCGGATGACGTGATGTTTGCTGTCGAAGGGCCATCCGCCAATGATGCCAAGCGTTATGCGGCATTCATGGAAATCTGCACCGAGCTTGAGCAGGTTGAGGTACAGGCGGTGAATGCTGCTGAGGAAGAGCGAATCGTCGAATTCGCGTCTACCTGACGCCGCAAGCTTGTAGGTAACTTTACGGGTAACTCTCAACCTGCAAATCACCAAACCCTGCATCCATGCGCCCTCCCAGCCACCGTTCAAGTGACCCCGGCCAATTCCAGAGAGCCCCCCCTTGCAAAAGAAAGCCCGCCGAAGCGGGCTTGTTAAACAGCGTCGCTGTCAGACTTACTTGCGTGCGTCCTTAAAGGCTTCCTTGGCATCGCCAACAGCCTTCTGGGTCTTGCCCTCGGCCTGCTTGGCCAGACCCTTGGCTTCCTGCTTGTGGTTGCCGACCAGATCGCCAGCCTTCTGTTGTACCTTGCCTGCGGCATCCTTGACGGCGCCCTTAACTTGGTCCTTGTTCATCGCGATGCTCCTTGTGGTTGATGTACTGACCATTCGGCAAGCAGCGTGCCCGATGTCAGTGCCTGGCCAAGTCGCGGATGTGAAGAAAGATCTTGCGGGCCAGGATGCCATCGCCGGCAGTCCATTGATCAGTTGAGTCGCCCAGCGTGAGAATTTGGGTGGCTTACTTACTTGCCGTCCCGGTCCGAATCACCGGGAATGGCCCGTTCCACACGGTCGCTCACACGATGCCAGGAATCACGCACTGCGTGCTTGGCATGCTCCCACGGCAACTTGGAATCACCGCGGGCACTGTCCCAGTTTTGACTCAGCTCACTGTCCACGTCGTCGAATGGGCGACCGGGATAGTTGCTGTAAGAATTGACGCCAAAGCGGTAGGCGGGGCGATAGTCGTCGTAAGTAGCGTCGGGATTGACGTAAGAACGGCTGCTGTAATTTTCTTGCCAATAGGCGTCCTCCACGTCCGAGTCGATGCGGTGAGCCGCAGCCTTGCCAGCCAGTCCTCCTACCACTGCGCCAACTGCGGCGCCCACCAATGTTCCAACGGGGCCGGCCACCGTGCCCACGGCAGCCCCAGCGGCCACACCGCCTGCGGCGGCGCCGATGCCAGTGCCGACGGGATGGAAATCAGGCGCTTTGGTGATGGGATCCCTTGAGTGCACATGCTCTTTGTCATGGGTAATGGCCATGGTCGTTCTCCTTTTGACCGCAGCGACATGCCACGGCTTGGCCACTGTTCGGCAAGCCATGTGCCCATCGCTGAGGGGCATCATCGCGCCGGCTCCTCTGGGCGGTGGACTTCATCCTTGGCCAGGGCGGCATACCGAATGACGCTGATGTGTCCATCGCCCTCCATGTAGGCATGACGCACCAGAGACACGTCGTCGACACCCTGCTTTCGGAGCTCGCTCATCAAATCGTCCAAGCCGAGAAACTCTTGCCGCAAATTGCGGTGCAGTACATTGCCGTGGCGGATCAAGGGGAGCTTTGGTGGCTCCAGCAACAAGTGAACTCGCTCAAAGCGGAACGCGGCCCAGTCCAGCAGGTAGTTCCAACCCACGATGGTCGCGACCAGAAGCATGCCATCAGCGATGGATTTGTATTGGCCGGCCAGGGCGTTCTGAGATGCGTCCGCCACGATGACGAGCAGCAAGACATCGGAGATGGCGATGGAGCCCACGTCACGTCGCAGAACGAATCGAAAGATCAAAAACAAGAACCAATACATCGCCGTTCCCCGGATCAGCAACTCCAGCGGGGGCAGGGTGAAAGTGAACAGCTCGATCAGCTCGTCAACGCCCATGGTGCGGACTTTCTCAGCGGAAAACACCAGCGCGCAGCAATTGACGCGCCCACACTGCTTCCCTGATGCGCGGAAAGCCGCTGGACCCCTCAAAATACCGGGATCATTTCAAAACAGAAAGAGAACATGGCAAAAACAAGAAGCCGCCGCCTGCGCAAGAAGCTGCACGTCGGTGAGTTCCAGCAACTGGGATTTCTGTTCGAGGCAGAACTGGCCAAAAACGCAGACGACCAGGCCCTGGTGGACGCCTTCCTCACTCAAGCCATCGCGCCCCGCAACCTGAGCTTTGGTGGCTGGGCCACAGGCGGCGCCATCGACAAGCTGGGCCGGCAAAGCGTGACGGAAGAAGATCGATCAGCCGTGCTGGGATGGCTTGCCGCGCGCCCTGAGGTGACCGCCCTGTCCGCCTCGGGCCTGGTTGACATGTGGTTTTCCACCCCAGAGGCGCAACAGCGCACCAAGCTCAAGGGTTGAAAGGTCATGAGGCTGGCAGCTTGAACGCACCTCGCTTGCTCGTCTTTCTGCTGGCAACGTTGGTCGTTGTCAGGGTGGCCATCGTGTTCGTGGTTGGCAGCCCCCTGGTTACCGCTCTGGCCTGGGCCGCCTTGCTGGGTGTGTTGAGCGCGGCCGCATTGATGAGAAAACGCGTGGCCGCCCAGGCCCTGGCCTGGCTGTGCATCGTCCTGGGGGCCGATGCGCTGATTCAACTGCTGTCCGTTGACGTGTCAGGTGTCCACCTCGTTGCAGCCCTGCTCTGGGCATCGCTCGTCATGGGCGTGGGCATCTACATGCTTCGCAGCGACACGGTCAAGCGCTTCTATGCAGTGACCCAGTAGTCCATGTTGAAGCCCAACGCATCGCACGCCCGACACCGTCAGATGTCACATCTCAATGCAGATGCGCGTGGTGCTCATCAGGCACATGCGCATGCGAATGCCGCAACAGCTGGTGGCGATGAGGATGGCTGTGCATCCCCACGGGCATCGGATCATGCACGTGCCCATGGTGCCCATCGTCATGCGAATGCGCGTGTTCGTGCACCATCGGCGCGTGTTCATGCTCATGCACGTGCGTCTCTGCCAGATGGAGCACCAGCCCGCAGATCATCAGCGCCGCACCGCCTGCCATCCAGAGGCTGATGCCTTCGCCCAAGGTGGCCGCCAACAAGGCGCCGATGAAGGGAGCGAAAGCGAAGACCGAGCCGGTCCGGGCGGCACCAAAGGCACGCTGCGCGAGCAGGTAAAAACGCAGGCTCAGGCCATAGCCACTGGCCCCCACCAACAGCAAGCCCACGGCAGGCCACACCCCCGGGACGGGCTCGCCAAACAACACGGCCAAAGCCGCCGTGGCCGTGGCGCCAATGGCCCCCTTGAGCATCACCACCTGGCCGGGATCTCGCTGCGCCAGGGCACGTGACAAGGCGTTGTCCACGCCCCATGCCGCCGTGGCGGCCATGACGGCCAACAAACCACCCACCTGACTGCCGCCCGCATCGGTACGATCCAGCACCAACACCATGCCCCCCAGCGTCAGCAAGGTCATCGCCGACATCACCCGGCGGTCGATGGTTTCGCCATACCAAAGCCAGGCCAGCACTGCGGTGAACACGGCTTCCAGTGCCAGCATCAGCGATGCGCTGGTGCCGCTGGTGTGCTGTAAGCCCCAGGCCAAGGCCACCGGCCCGATCATGGCGCCAAAGAGGGCCATCAGCGCCAGACGAGGCGCATCGCCGCCTTGCACTTGGGCCTCGCGCTCAACCTTTCGACGCAAGCCAAAACCAATCAGCGATGCGCCCGCGTACAACAACCCGGCGGTCGAAAACGTGCCGATGCTCACCCCCCACCGTTGGACCAAAGGGGTGCTGACGCCAAAGAGGATGGCGGCCACCAGCGCCATGAGGCCTCCGCGCAGGGCGGGCAGGCGTTGTGGGCCAGACAAAGAAAATTCACGCATGAAAACAGTGGCGAACTAAGCCGCCTGCAGTTTAAACACCGCCACGGATTGCACCAATTGCAGGGCTTGGGCCTTCAAGCTCTCGGCCGCCGCCGCGCCCTCCTCCACCAAAGCGGCGTTTTGCTGGGTGGCCTGGTCCATCTGCTGCACGGCTTGACCAATCTGCGCGATGCCTGAGCTTTGTTCGCTGTTGGCAATGCTGATCTCACCCATGATCTCGGTGACGCGTTCGATGGCCGAGACCACTTCGGTCATCGTGGTGCCCGCCTTGTCCACCAGTTGGCTGCCCATCTCGACGCGCTCGACGCTGGTTCCGATCAGGGTTTTGATCTCTTTGGCGGCATTGGCTGAGCGCTGTGCCAGCAAGCGCACTTCGCTGGCCACCACGGCAAAGCCGCGGCCCTGCTCGCCCGCGCGGGCCGCTTCCACCGCCGCGTTCAAGGCCAGGATGTTGGTCTGAAACGCAATGCCATCGATCACGCTGATGATGTCGACAATGCGGCGTGAGCTGTCATTGATGCCCCGCATGGTCTCCACCACCTCGCCCACGACCTCGCCGCCTTTCACCGCCACGGCGCTGGCGCCTTTGGCCAGTTGATTGGCTTCTAGCGCATTGCTCGCGTTGTGCTTCACCGTGGCGCTGATCTGCTCCATGGACGACGCCGTTTGCTGCAAGGCACTGGCCTGCTCCTCGGTGCGGCTGGCCAGGTCGTTGTTGCCGTGCGAGATCTGGGAGCTGGCCGTGGCCACGCTTTCAGCGTTGAAGCGCACCTCGCGCACGATGCGCACCAGGTTGCCCTGCATCTCGCGCAGGGCTTCCAGCAGTTGTGCCACCTCATCGCGGCCCCGCACCTGGATCGACTGGGTCAAGTCACCGTCGGCCACGGCTTTGGACAGCAGCACAGCCCGGTCAATGGGGTTGACGATGGACCTGCTCACCATGACGCCGATGACCACACCCAACGCCGTGACCGCGAGCATGATGACCACGCTCAGGATCGCGGCCTGCCTGGCGTCATCGGTGGCTTGCTTGGCCACCGCAGCACTGTCGGCCGCGATGCGCTGACTGGCCTGCGCCAGGTATTTGGCGGGGTCGCGGTCCATGCCTTTGACCGCCGCGTCACCCACCGGCGCCAAATGCCCGCTGTCGATGAACTTGCCATAGGCGAGGCGATAACTCTGGCCCATTCGGGCGTGCGCTTGAACGAACTGCTGGATCAGCGCTTTGCTGGGCCCGGCGGGCAACTGACCGTCCAATGCGCGTGCGGCCTCCGCCACTTCACGCTCACTGCCCTGGAACGCCGACCAATACTTGCTCAATTGCTCGGGCTGCTGCCCTCGCAAAAGCGTGTTCTTCCACTCTTGTACCTGCGTCTTGAAGGCGCTTTCAATGCGCCCCACCGAGCGCTCATGCGCCACATGGGCTTGCACCACCGTGCCGTACAAGGTCAGGGCCTGGTTGAGTTGATGAATGCCGAAGAGCGCCGCCCCCAGCACCAACAGCAACATGCCAGCGAACGCAAGGGGCAATTTGAGGCGAAGTTTCATGACAACCATCCCTGACCGAGTTGTGCCGACTGTGTTGGGAGTAGGCACATTACGCGGTTTCGGCGCAAAAGTAAAAATGGCGTCACGGTGTCAGAATTGGTCCTCCAAGCTCAGACAGACTCACTGAAGGACGTCCCATGGCGATTGGTTGGCTCACGGTCTTGCAAGCGGTTCCCTGGTCGGACGTGATCAGCAACGCGCCCAAGGTGGCGGAAGGGGCCAAGAAGCTGTGGAGCACCGTGTCCAAGAAACCGGCCACGGCCACACCTGCCGCCACCGACTCAGCGGCGGCATCGTCGTCACCGCCAAGTCAAGCCCTGGCAGTTCTGGAAAGCCGCGTGCGGGCCCTGGAAGCCACCGCCGCCCAGACGCACGAGCAGTTGGTGGCTTCGTCAGAACTGATCAAGGCCCTGGCAGAGCAGAACGCCCAGCTCATCCGGGGCATCGAGGCGAACCGGGTGAAGGTGATGTGGCTGGCCGGCGTGGCACTGCTGGGCGCCGTCACGGGCTTGATCAGCGTCACGCTGTGGTTAACCCAAGGCTGAGCGTGGGCTGACGGCTTGGTTTTATCAGGCTACAGTGGGCGCATGACACACCTGCGCCTCACCCTCCTCCTCTTGGCCGCCACAGGCGGTCTGGCCGCTTGCGGCACCATGTCCAGCCCACGCTATGCCGGGTCGGTGTTGGCCAGTGAAATCGGCGCCATGGCGCGCTGCCAGTACCTGGGCGACATCAGCGGCAGCTCTGGCCTGTCCGGCTTTTTCGCACTGAAGGGCGCCGACGACATCCGGCAGGAACTGCTGCGCCGGGCCGATGTGCAGGGCGCCACCCACGTGGTGTGGGACCGCCCCGACGCTGGCTACACCAGCACCACCGTCGTGGCCAAAACCTACCGTTGCCCACCCGTTCAGGAGAAGCCATGAAAAGAACCCTGGCCTTGGCGCTGCTGGCCACCTCGTCCCTTGTTCACGCTGAATCCATTGGCGAAGTCGACACCGTGTTCAAGTTCATCGGGCCTGATCACAAGATCGTGATCGACGCGCACGATGACCCCAAGGTGGCGGGCGTGACTTGCTACGTTTCGCGGGCCAAGATGGGCGGCATCAAGGGGGCGCTGGGCTTGGCCGAAGACCGATCAGAAGCCTCCATCGCCTGCCGCCAGGTGGGCCCCATCGCCATCAGCGGCCCGTTGCCCATCCAGGAGGAGGTGTTCAGCGAACGCATCTCGCTGGTGTTCAAGAAGCTGCGCATCGTGCGCATGGTGGATGCCAAGCGCAACACCCTGGTCTACCTGACCTACTCGGACCGCGTCATTGAAGGCTCACCGCAGAACAGCGTCACGGCCGTGGCGGTGGACCGGGCCAAGCCCATTCGTGTAAAGGACTGAGCCCTGCAGGCATGTGGTTTGCTGCGTCAAAGGCATCTCTTTCACATCAGGAGACCCGGCCATGACTCACACCATTCCCGCCACCGAACAGCTCAGGGCGAACGAGGCGGTCGAACGCCTGGCCCGGGCGGCCCACCACGCCGTGGACCGTGCCGCAGCGAAAGCCGAAGCTTTGAGCGAAACACGCCAGGCGTGGCTGGATTCCGCCGGTGACCACGTGCGAAAGCGGCCACTGACCAGTGTTTTGATCGCCTTCGCCACGGGCCTGGTGATTGACCGCTTGCTGCGTTGAACCGCCTGGTCAGATCTCGGTGCCTAAACGGCCAAGCGGCCCAAAGGCACTGCGGCGGGCTCGGCTTGTTCGATCTTTTGCGAACCATCCGGGCGCTCGTAGGTGCCAATCAGGCAGCCACTGGCCACGGCATGCGCTTGCAGAATCTCCAGCACTTCTTCTCGCCCAGGTTTGGCAGACCACGCCGGCATGGTCGCCAGAGCGAAAAGCTGGAAGGCGTAACGGTGCACCCCGTGCCCCGGCGGCGGATCGGGTGGCAGCCAATGCGCTTGCAGGAATGAATTGAGCCCGCACGCCCACTCTGGCGCGTGCCCCTCCTCCTCATCAAGGGCGCCCTCGCGCAAAGCGCCATCGCCAGGCGGCAAGCCAACCACGATGGCATGGACCAGCGGCTGGGGCGTGGGGGCATCAGCGTCCTCCACGATCAGCACGGCCGATTGAGCCTGTGGGGGCAAGCCGGTCCATTGCAGCGAGGGGGAGGTGCCCGCGCCATCGGCGGTGTACAAGGCCGGCAAGGGGGCGTGGTCTTGAAAAGCCAGGCTGGACACCGTGATGGCCGCCATGCCCGAGCGCAAACCCACCTTGTTGAAAGCCAGCTTGTCCAGCCCGGCACGCTGGTCGAACAGAGCATGACCGATCACATCGGGTAATTTTTCAAGCATCTCGCGGACCCCTGATTCAAGCCGGGCTGGAGTGCCCTCAACCTTTGAGCAATCATCGCGCCCACCGAGTAGCCCCAGTCAGGCTGGGTGATCCCAAGGCGGGCACACTGGCGGCGCCACCTCCAAAGAGACCCGACATGATCGACCTTCATTACTGGACCACGCCCAACGGCCACAAGATCACCCTGTTCCTGGAAGAGGCGCAAGTGCCTTACCAGATCAAGCCCATCCACATTGGCAAGGGTGAGCAATTCGCGCCTGATTTCTTGCGCATCTCGCCCAATAACCGCATCCCGGCCATCGTGGACCACGCCCCGGCCGATGGCGGCGAGCCGCTGCCCTTGTTCGAATCAGGCGCCATCTTGCTGTACCTGGCAGACAAGACCGGCCAGTTCATCGCGCCCAGCCTGCGTGGCCGCAATGACACGCTGCAATGGTTGTTCTGGCAGATGGGCGGCCTGGGGCCCATGGCTGGGCAGAACCACCATTTCAGCCAGTACGCGCCCGAGAAACTGCCTTATGCCATCGAGCGCTACGTGAAGGAAACCGCGCGCCTGTACGCCGTGATGGACAAGCGCCTGGCCGACCGCGAGTTCCTGGCCGGCGAGTACTCCATCGCCGACATGGCCAGCTACCCCTGGGTGGTGCCGCATGAGCGCCAGCAGCAGGATTTGAACGATTTCCCCAACGTGAAGCGTTGGTTCGAGGCCATCAAGGCCCGGCCAGCCACCGTGCGCGCGTATGCCCGCGCGGCCGAGGTGAACCCGGGCGAGAAGCCCTCGGTGGACGAGGACTCGCGCAAGCACCTGTTCGGGCAGGACGCCAGCACCGTCAAGCGCTGAACAGGGCGTCCGCCGTTGCCCGATTCATCAACTCACTTGCTGCCGAAGAACTCCATGAAGCGCTGCCACAGGCGGGTGAAAAAGCCCGCCTGATCGACCGGCTCCAGCGCGACCAGAGCCTGCTCGCCATGGCTCTGGCCGTCCAGCGTGATCACGACCTTGCCCAACACTGCGCCCTTGGCGATCGGTGCGGTGATGCCAGGGGTGAGCTGGATGTCCGTCTTGACGTTGGCGGCCTGGCCGCGCGGGATGGTGGCCACCATCGGGGCCAGCAGGCCCACGTTCACCACATCGGCTTTGCCAAAGCGCACCTTGGGCGTGGCCAGGGACACGTTCGCGGCCACGGGCCTGACGTCTTCAAACGAGCCAAAGCCCCAGTTGAACAGCGCGCGCGTCTGGTCGGCACGGGCCTGCATGCTCTTGGCGCCCATGATCACCGAGATCAAACGCATGTCGTTGCGCTTGCTGGAGGCGGTCAGGCAGAACCCTGCTTCGGCGGTGTGACCCGTCTTCAAGCCATCGACCGACGAGTCGGTGTACAGCAGCGCATTGCGGTTGCCCTGCTTGATGCCGTTGTACTTGAACTCCTTCTCGGAGTAGATCTTGTAGTAATCGGAGCTGTCGCGGATGATGGCGCGGGCCAGCAGGGCCAGGTCATGGGCCGAGGCGCGGTGCTTGGGATCAGGCAGGCCGGTCGCGTTGGCAAAGTAGGTGTTCTTCATGCCCAGTCGCTGGGCTTCCTTGTTCATCATGACGGCGAACGAGGCTTCGCTGCCCGCCATGTGCTCGGCAATCGCCTTGGAGGCATCGTTGCCCGACTGCACGATGATGCCGCGCAGGATGTCGATCACCGAGGCCGAGCCGTGCACCGGCAGGTACATGCAGGATTCGGCGTTGGTGCCACGGCACCAGGCGTTTTCGCTGACGCTGACCATGTCGGTGGGCTTGAGGCGGCCGGCCTTCAAGGCTTGCTCGACGATGTAGCTGGTCATCATCTTGGTGAGCGAAGCGGGCGGTAGCGCCTGCTCGGCATTGACTTGCGACAGGATTCGGCCCGATTCGAAGTCCATCACCACGTAGGCGGTGTTCTCCAGCGTGGGGGCGGGCGCGATGGCGATCGCGGCCAGGGTGGGCGTGGACACGGACACTGCAAAGCAGGCGGTGAACACCGCGATTGCCATGCGCCAGCGGGGCTTGGCTGAGCCAATGTTGTTCATGGGGGATCCTTGTTGTTCGTCGATCGAAGCTGGCGCCAAGCGCAGCAGCGCGAAAACCCGCCAGCCTACCCGAAGATGGGGCCCCCGAAAAAAGTTAAGAAGTGCAAAGCGGGCGAGCGGCGATTTTGCAAGCTTCACCAAAACCGTGCAAATTGGCTGGCATCAAGCTTGCATAGTCATTCACAGAGAGAAACGACGTCGTCAGTCGTTGACTCGAAAGGGTGGCTAGGGTTCCGGTTTGGTGCAAATCAAATGTCTGGTCCGAGAGCCATCGGCCTGAGTTGGCACTTTCACCAACGCAGGCTCCACGGCGGGACAAAAGCCCGGGAGATTCGCTTCGATTGCTGAAGTGTTCTCTCATTGCGTCTTTGTCCCCCCTGGAGCCACCCATGCGCCATGTCTTGCCACCTCAAAAGAGTTCAGTGCTCAGCGCCTTGGTTGCGGTCGCCGCGATTGAGGCGCTGACAGCACACTTGCCCGGCCCCACGGCGCAACTGCTCACCCCCTCGCACCACCACTTCGCCCCTGCGCTGCCCTTTGGCCAGCCCAGCACGGCCTGAAGCTTGCGGATGCCTGCCCATCACTCCACGCAAACACAAGGCGAAGCCATGTCGCAAGCCCCTTCTTCCGTGCCCCGGTCACCTGGCCTGTGGGCCATCCGCCAGGCCATTCCCTCGTCCGTTTACTGGAGCCTGGCCGGCGTTGGCCTGATCGTGCCTTTGCTGCTGTGGGCCCTGTTGGCCGCCATGGGCACGCTGGACCCGGTCTTCCTGCCCGGCCCCGGATTGGTGCTGGACCGCGCCAAAGCCTGGTGGGCCGATGGGCTGATGAGCGACATGGGCATCAGCGTGATGCGCGTGGTGGTGGGCTGGGCCTTGTCGGCGCTACTCGCCATCCCGCTAGGTTTGTTCATCGGCACCTGGCGCTCGGTGCAAGCGCTGCTGGAACCACTGATGGACTTCGTGCGCTACATGCCCGCCGTGGCCTTTGTGCCGCTGGTGATGGTGTGGGTGGGCATCGATGAGGGCGCCAAGATCGCCATCATCTTCATCGGCACCTTCTTCCAGATGGTGTTGATGGTGGCCGAGGACGTGCGCCGCGTGCCCCTGCCTCAGATCGAGGCCGCGCAGACCATGGGCGCCACGCGGATCGAGATCCTGGAAAAGGTGATCGTGCCTTCGGTCAAGCCTGCACTGCTGGACACCCTGCGCATCACCATGGGCTGGGCCTGGACCTACCTGGTGGTGGCCGAACTGGTGGCTGCCAACTCGGGCCTGGGCTACGCCATTTTGAAAGCCCAGCGCTTCTTGCAGACCGACAAGATCTTCGCCGGCATCTTGCTGATCGGCCTGATCGGCCTGCTGATCGACCAGATGTTCCGCCTCGCGCACCGCAAGGCTTTCCCGTGGCTGCACGTCCGAGGTTAAGACCATGAGCACCTTCCCGCCTCCCTTGTCCGTGGGCATTGAATGCCAGGGCCTTTACAAGACCTACCCAGGTGCCTTGAACCCCGCGCTGCAGGACATCAACCTGCACATCGCGCCCAACGAGTTCGTGACCCTGGTCGGTGCCTCGGGCTGCGGCAAGTCCACCCTGCTGCGCACCATTGCCGGGCTGGAAACGCACAGCCAGGGTGCCGTGCGTGTGAACGGCCAGCCCATTCACGGGCCCGGGCCGGACCGCGCCATGGTCTTTCAGCACTACAGCCTCTACCCCTGGCTCACGGTGCAGGACAACATCAAGTTCTGCCGCCAGCTCAAGACCCACACCGACGGCCGCACCAGCAATGACGTGGAGAACGCCGCCGGCCGCGCCGATGCCCTGCTGCGTTTGATGGGCCTGACGCACGTGGCCAAGTCCTACCCCAGCGAATTGTCGGGCGGCATGCAGCAGCGCGTGGCCATTGCGCGCGCCCTGATGAGCAAGCCGCCCATCATCCTGATGGATGAGCCCTTCGGGGCGCTGGATGCGCAGACGCGCGAGGTCATGCACGACCTGATCATGCACGTGCACAAGCTGGAGCGCACCACCATCGTCTTCGTCACGCACGACGTGGAAGAGGCCATGTACCTGGGCCACCGCGTGGTGCTGATGGCGCCGCGCCCGGGCCGCATCGACTCGATCCACGCGGTGCCGCTGCCCTTGATCCGCGATCAGGCCATGAAGCTGTCGCCCGAGTTCCTGCAGCTCAAGCGATTGCTGCTCGACCGCATCCGCGAGACCTCGGGCATGAAGACCGATTTCGAGTTGCTGGACCAGTTGTGCAAATCGGCCCAGGACGTGGCCTCGGGCGCGGCATCCCATTGATGCCCGCATTGATTGAATAAGAAGGAGCCTTGAACCACATGGAAAGCTTCACCGAGATCCCCGCCAACCCCAGCGTGACCGACCCCGTGGACGTGCCTGCGCATTGGAAACGCTTCGCACCCGATCTGGACGAATCCAAAGTGATGTGGTCCGAGATCGTGCCCGGCGGCGGCCATTGGTCTTACGTGATGCCGCGCGGCAGCAGCCTGCGCATGGTGGCGCTGGAAGATGGCGCCAACCTCAGCATGGTGCTGTATTCAAGCCGCGAGAAATTGGAGCGCTACAACATGCCCGATTCGCTCAAGGCCCAGCACACCGCGCACTACACGCGCGGCCACGTGCTGATGAGCGACATGGGCCGATCACTGGCCAGCATCACGCTGGACACCGTGGGCTGGCACGACCCGATGGGCGGTTTGCTGGATGCCGAGCGATTGAAGCAGCAATACGGTGAGCGCAGGTTCGACACGCACCGCAACGCCATGTACCGCAGTGGCAAGGATGGCCTGCTGATCGAGATCGGCAAGCACGGCCTGAGCCGCCGCGACCTGATCGCGCCGGTCAACTTCTTCAGCAAGGTCAGCGTCGATGAAGAGGGCCGCTTCCAGTTCGCCCCAGGCCACGCCAAGGCTGGCGGTGCCGTGCAACTGCGCTTCGACATGGACACCTTGATCGCCTTCTCGACCGCGCCGCACCCGCTTGATCCATCAAGCGCCTACGCACCCAAGAAAGTCGGCCTGGCCGCCTGGCGCAGCGGCCCCGCCTTGAAGGATGACTTCTGCCGCGCCTTCCGCCCCGAGTGCGCCCGCGCCATCCACAACGCCGACATGCTGTACCTCTGAGCTGAAGGACGCCCACACCATGACCGCCATCCGCCTCCAGGAAAGCGCCTTGCAAGCCGAGCGCGCCGTGCTGAACCACAAGCTGCCCTCGGGCGAGCCTTACCTGCAAACGATCAAGCAAGGCCAGACCTTGCGCATCGTCGACCTGGAAGGCAACCAGGCCGTCGACGTGATCTTCTACAACGCGCAAGACCCGGCCGAGCACTACAGCGCCACCGACACCATGCTGTCGCAAGGCGGCATTTATCTGACCACCGGCACGGTGCTGATGAGCAGCGAAGCGCGCCCCATGCTCACCATCGTGGCTGACACCTGTGGCCGCCACGACACGCTGGGCGGCGCCTGCGCGGCCGAGAGCAACACCGTGCGCTATGCCTTGCAAAAGAAATTCATGCACAGCTGCCGCGACAACTACCTCATCGCGCTTCAGCACGCCGACATCGGCCTGGGCAAGCGCGACCTGGTACCCAACGTCAACTTCTTCATGAACGTGCCGGTGACACCGGATGGCGGCTTGAAGTTCGAAGACGGCGTCTCGGGCCCGGGCAAATACGTGGAGCTGCGCGCCGAGATGGACATCCTGATGCTGGTGTCCAACTGCCCGCAGCTCAACAACCCCTGCAACGCCTACAACCCCACCCCCGCGCAATTTTTGATCTGGGACTGACCTCATCATGTTCGACACCGTCCTGATCGCCAACCGCGGCGCCATTGCCTGCCGCATCATCCGCACCCTGCGCAAGATGGGCCTGCGCTCCGTGGCCGTTTACTCCGAAGCCGATGCGGATGCGCGCCACGTGGCCATGGCCGATGCCAGCGTGTGCATCGGCCCCGCGCCCGCCGCGCAAAGCTACCTGGATGTGGACCGCATCCTCGCTGCTGCACGCGAAACGGGCGCCGGCGCCATCCACCCCGGCTATGGTTTCCTGTCAGAAAACCCCGGCTTCGCCGATGCCTGCGAGCAAGCGGGCATCGCTTTCATCGGGCCCACCGGTGGGCAGATGCGTGCCTTTGGTTTGAAGCACACCGCGCGCGCGTTGGCGCAGCAGCACGATGTGCCCTTGCTGCCCGGCAGTGACTTGCTGAACGACGCGGCCGATGCCCGAGTGCAAGCCCAACGCATCGGCTACCCCGTGATGCTGAAAAGCACCGCTGGTGGCGGCGGCATCGGCATGCGCCTGGTGCGCAACGAGGCCGAGCTTGATGCTGCCTACGAGGCCGTCGAACGCCTGGCACGCAGCAACTTCAAGGACGCGGGCTTGTTCCTGGAGAAGTTCGTTGAGCATGCACGCCACATCGAAGTGCAGCTGTTCGGTGATGGGCACGGCCATGTCGTCGCCTTGGGTGAGCGCGATTGCTCGGCCCAACGCCGTAACCAGAAGGTCATTGAAGAAACGCCCGCGCCCCACCTCAAGCCCGAGACGCGTCAAGCATTGCTGCAAGCCGCCGTGCGCCTGGGCCAGGCCGTGAACTACCGCTCCGCCGGCACCGTGGAGTACGTGCTCGATGCCGACACTGGTGCCTTCTACTTCCTTGAAGTCAACACCCGCTTGCAGGTGGAGCATGGTGTGACCGAACAGGTCACCGGCGTTGACCTGGTCGAGTGGATGGTCGGCCTGGCGCGTGGCGATCACCTCAGCTTGCAAGCGCCCGAGCCCAAAGGCGCGTCGATCCAGGTGCGCCTGTACGCCGAAGACCCCTCGCGCAACTTCCAGCCCAGCGCGGGCGTCTTGACCGAAGTGGTCTTCCCCACCGATGTGCGGGTGGACACCTGGGTCGACACCGGCACCGACGTGCCCCCGCACTACGACCCGATGATCGGCAAGCTGATCGTCACCGCCGACACGCGCGAGCAGGCCGTGGCCAAGCTGCAGCAAGCCTTGGCCGACACACGCCTGGCCGGCATCGAAACCAACCTGCGCTACCTGCGCGCCGTCACCGCCTCCAGCGTCTTCGCCCAGGGCCAAGTCATCACCAAGACCTTGTCGCAACTGGCCTGGCACCCGCACGCTTTTGAAGTGCTGGAGCCCGGCGTGCAGACCACCGTGCAAGACTGGCCCGGCCGCCAAAGCCATTGGGACGTGGGCGTGCCGCCTTCTGGCCCGATGGACGACCTGCACCTGCGCCTGGCCAATCAACTGGTCGGCAACGACGCCAACGCGGCCGCGCTGGAATGCACGCTGTCCGGCCCCACGCTGCGCTTTCATGACGACCTGGTGATCGCGCTCAGCGGCGCGCCCATGGCCGCCACGCTTGATGGCACCGTCCTGCCCTTGAACCAGGCCGTGGCCGTCAAGGCCGGGCAGACGCTCAAGCTCGGCGCGGTGCCGCCAGGCTTGCCCGGCACGCGCAGCTACCTGGCCGTGCAAGGTGGCCTGGACGTGCCCTTGTACCTGGGCAGCCGCAGCACCTTCACGCTGGGCCAATTCGGCGGCCACGCTGGCCGCACCCTGCGCACCGGCGACCTGCTGCATGTGTGGCCCGCCAAGGCCGACACCGAATCCGCCGCGCCAAAGCCGCTGCAAGGCGATGCCGCCGCGCTCAGCCAGCAATGGGACATCGGCGTGCTCTATGGCCCCCATGGCGCCCCCGACTTCTTCACCCCTGAAGACATCACCACGTTCTTCTCGACCGACTGGCAGGTGCACTACAACTCCAGCCGCACCGGCGTGCGCCTCATCGGGCCCAAGCCTCACTGGGCGCGCACCGACGGCGGCGAAGCGGGGCTGCATCCCTCGAACATCCACGACAACGCCTACGCCATCGGCGCCATCGACTTCACGGGCGACATGCCCGTCATCCTGGGCCCCGATGGCCCCAGCCTGGGCGGCTTCGTCTGCCCCGCTGTGGTCGTGGCGGCCGAGCGCTGGAAGCTGGGCCAGCTCAAGCCTGGCGACACCATCCGCTTCCAGGCCTTGCGCGCCGAGCAAGCGCAAGCCTTGCTCAAGGCGCAAGAAGCCTGGCTGGCTGGCCAAGGCCCTTGGCCCACGCTGCCTGTCGGCCTGCCCGCCGACCAGGTCGCCAGCACCCTGTCACCCATCGTCCACCAACGCGCCGCCCGGGTCACACCGCAAGGCGAAGAACCCGCCCTGTGCATCCGCCAGGCTGGCGATCGCTACCTGCTGATCGAGTTCGGCCCCCTGGTGCTGGACCTGGCCTTGCGCTTCCGCGTGCACGCGCTGATGGCCTGGCTGCAAGCGCGCCGCGATGCCAACGAGCTGCCCGGCATCATCGACATGACGCCCGGCATCCGATCGCTGCAGCTTCACTTCGACCCCTGCGTGCTGCCACGCGCCGAGCTGCTCACCGCCTTGAAGCGCGCAGACGCACAACTCGGCGACACCTCCGACATCGTGGTCCCCACGCGCACCGTCTGGCTACCCCTGTCGTGGGACGACAGCGCCACCAAACTGGCCATCGAGAAGTACATGCAATCGGTGCGCGCCGACGCCCCCTGGTGCCCCAGCAACATCGAGTTCATCCGCCGCATCAACGGCCTGAACAGCATCGACGATGTGAAGCGCATCGTCTTCGACGCCAGCTACCTCGTCATGGGCCTGGGTGATGTCTACCTGGGCGCGCCCGTGGCCACACCATTGGATCCACGCCACCGCCTGGTCACCACCAAGTACAACCCCGCGCGCACCTGGACGCCCGAGAACGCCGTGGGCATCGGCGGCGCCTACATGTGCGTCTATGGCATGGAAGGCCCTGGCGGCTACCAGTTCGTGGGCCGCACCCTTCAGATGTGGAACCGCTGGCGCGACGAGCGCAGCGGCGCGCTTGACTTCGAAGCCGGCAAGCCCTGGCTGCTTCGCTTCTTTGACCAGATCCGCTTCTACCCCGTGGGCGAAGACGAACTGCTGCAACTGCGCCGCGACTTCCCCGCTGGCCGCTTCAAGCTCAAGGTCGAGCACGGGCAGTTCAGCCTGGCCGACTACCAGCGCTTCCTGGCCGATGAAGCGCCCAGCATCACCGCCTTCAAATCCCAACAGCAAGCGTCTTTCGATGCCGAACGCGAACGCTGGAAGGCCAGCGGCCAGGACGGCAGCCTGAGCGAGCTGGACGTGAAACCACCCGCCGATGACCAGGCCCTGCCAGAAGGCGCCCGCGCCGTCGCCAGCCCCGTGCCCGGCAGCGTCTGGAAAGTCCTGGTGTCGGAAGGCGACGTGGTCATCGAAGGCCAGACCCTGGCCGTGGTCGAATCCATGAAGATGGAGTTTCCCGTGCTGGCGCCATCCGACGGCACCGTGCTGCAGGTGCGCTGCAAGGAAGGCAGTGGTGTCACCGCAGGGCAAGACGTGGTGGTGATGGCCTGAAAGTGGTCGGCATGCGACACTCGGCGGTTGTTTTCTGATCCCAGGGGCACCCGCCCCGCGCCTGCCCGCCATGTCCACCCCCACGCCCTCCCCCGCCCAAGCCCCGCACGTCATCGTCATCGGGGGCGGCCCAGCGGGCCTGATGGCCGCTGAAACCCTGGCGGCAGGCGGCGCACAGGTTGACGTGTACGACGCCATGCCCTCGGTGGGCCGCAAGTTTTTGCTGGCTGGCAAAGGTGGTCTCAACCTCACGCACGCCGAACCCCTCGACTATTTTTTGGGCCGCTACGCCGATCGCCGCGAAGCCCTCACCCCGCTGATCAACGCCTTCAACCCACAAGCCCTGCGCGACTGGGCCCAAGCCCTGGGCGTCGAGACCTTCGTGGGCACCTCCAACCGCGTCTTCCCCAAAGACCTGAAGGCCGCGCCCCTGCTGCGCGCCTGGCTGCACCGCCTGCGCGAAGCCGGCGTGCGCTTCCACATGCGCCACCGCTGGCAAGGCTGGGCCGAAGATGGCTCGCTGCTGTTCACCTCACCGCAAGGCGAAGTGCGCCAAAGCGCTGACGCCACCGTGCTGGCCCTGGGTGGCGCCAGTTGGGCCCGCCTGGGCTCTGATGGTGCCTGGGTGCCCTGGCTGCAAGCGCGCGGTGCCGACGTCGCCCCGCTCAAGCCGTCCAACTGCGGCTTCGACGTGGCCCCCACCGCCCCCGGCCGCACCGGCTGGAGCGAGCACCTGCGCGACCGCTTCGCCGGCCACCCCATCAAACCCGTGGCCATGAGCTTCACCGATGCCCACGGCCACACGCAGCGCCAGCAAGGCGAGTTCGTGCTCACCTTCACCGGCATCGAAGGCAGCCTGGTCTACAACTTCTCGGCCCGCATCCGCGATGCCATTGAAGCCCAAGGCTCAGCCACCGTTCACCTGGACCTGCTGCCCTCGCACACGGCCGAGCAGGTGCTGACCGAGACCAAGCGCCCGCGCGGCACGCGCAGCCTGTCCACCCACCTGAAAAGTTGCCTGGGCATCCAGGGCGTGAAGATGGCCTGGCTGCACGAAGTGCTCACCCCGGCGCAACTGGCTGACCCGGTGCAACTGGCGCAACTGCTCAAAGCCCTGCCCGTCACCTTGGCAGCGGCCCGCCCCATTGACGAAGCCATCAGCACGGCGGGCGGTGTGCGCTTTGAATCACTGACGGCCCAGCAAATGCTGCCGTCCATCCCCGGCGTGTTCTGCGCGGGCGAGATGCTCGATTGGGAAGCGCCCACCGGCGGCTACCTGCTCACAGCCACCATGGCCACCGGCAAAGCGGCCGGCCAGGGCGTGCTGGATTGGTGGCGCACAAGGCCCCAGGCGCATTAACATTTGTAATCTTCTTTCACTTTTTCAGAACACCTTGGCGGCGCGCATTTCCCAAAAACAGCGGTAAAAATCCTACCCATTCAAATCAATGGGCGAGGGGGTTTGCGATGTCTGAGGAACGGATGCTGGAACATGCACGACCCGAGTTCGCACAGGCCTGGCAAGACCTTCAAACGCACACCGTGCGGGAAGCCGTGATCCGGTTCTACACCCGGCACGACGACCGCCTGAAGGCCGCCGTGCAAGCCGCTCCTCAAGCCTTGGCCTGCGACAAAGGCTGTAGCCATTGCTGCCGGCAGTTCGATGTCGTGGCCCTGCCGGTCGAGGTGTTCGAGATCCACGCGCATGTGTTCCGGCACTTCAAGCCCGACCAGTTGCGCAGCACCATCCAACGGGTGAGCAGCTATGTGGCCAAGCGCAAAGGCGTGAGCGAGGAAACACGGCTGACCCTGCGCGACGCCTGCCCTTTCCTGGTCGACAACAGTTGCTCGATCTACCCGGTGCGTCCCTCCGTGTGCCGCAACTACCACGCGACCGACAAAGACAATTGCGAGAAGTCCTTGAACGAGCCGCTCAGCACCTGGCCCACCACCTACATCGATGAGGTCTTCTTCACCGCCATGGGCAGCTCGGCAGGCTTCAGGAACGCGGTTGCCGAACAGGGCCTGGACACGAAGGAATACCACCTCTCCGCCGCCTTCCTGGAAACCGTGCAGAACCCCAACTGCGTGAAGCGTTTCAAGAGCGGCAAGAACGCCTTCGTCAAGGCCACCCACACCCAGTTCAACCAATCATCAGGTGGGGCATCGCGCGCGGCGTGAACGCCTGCCCCATTGCCCCATCGCCCGCTCAATGAGCCTGGGTCTGGGCAGCGCCAAACACCCGCTCCAACTCCGCAAAGCAAGGGTCCACCTCGCCTTCCTCGTTGACGGGGTTGCGCTGCGCCGACATCAACAAATGGCGCTTGCTGACCTGGTCGGCCCAGCGCAGCAACACCGCCAGGTGAACCGGCGGCTGAGGCGGGGGCAAGGTACCCAAGGCCTCCACGGCCTGCGTCACGCCCTCCGGGAAGTTCCACTCCTTGGCGATGTTGGCCGAGATCTTCAGGCTCAGCTTCAAGAAGCCTTCGTGGAACACCACCGTGTCGGGCGCACTCGGCCCTGAGTAGCTTTGGTCCAGCACCCGCAAGGCGGGGATCAACCCAGCGTTGACGACCATGCCCGCCAGATAGGCTTCGAACTGATCGGCCCGAGGCCCTTGCAGATAGGCGCAGGCATGGGCACAACGCGCCGCCTGCGCCCACAAATGGGTTCGAGCCGCCTGACTGAAGCGCCCGGCCTGCACATTGAACACCGGGCGCATGGCCACATTGGTCACCAACTGGTGCATGCCTTGCTGGCCCAGCACCATCACGGCATCCTGCAAGCTGCCCATGGCCCGGCTGGCACGGTAACGTGGTGAATTGGCGATGCGGATCACTTCGCTCACCAGCGCCGGATCCTTGGCCAGGTGTTCGGCCAGTTCACGCGGCGACACATCGTCGCGGCGCACCAGGCTCATCAATTTGGGCAGGACGGCGGGCAAGCGGGGCAGCAAATCACGCTGGCCACGGGCATGCACCAACTCCTCCAGGCGCAAGAGCACCATTTGCTCGGTCGCATCGGCATCGCCCAGGCGCAACTGCCCCAAGGACAGCAGCAAGGCGCTGAAGCGGCCATCCAGCGCAGGGTCCACATCCGGCAAGCCCATGACGGGTGCAGGCGTGGGCAAGGCTGCAAGCGATGACACCGGGGCCACCACCGCCACCGGCGGCGCAGATTTCGCTGAGCGCGAGCCTCCACCCCACAAGCCTCGCAATGGCGTCCACATGGTCATCATCTCCCTGCGCAACAAATGGTTGCACAAGGGTCATCGGACGTCAGGCGGTGAACTTGAGCGGCATCACGCCGCCATGGCGGTGACTTGGCGGCTTTGATGGAGGCCGACACTGGCCTCGCCAAACATCAACCAGTCGCGCACGCCGGCCACGCATTGCCCTTCGCGGATGAGCTTGAAGTAGTAGCTGCCGTCCACCGTGTCGCCATACAAGCAAGCACCGATGAGTTTGTTGTCCCTGAGCACCAATTTTTTATAGACACCACCGAACGGGTCCGACAGCAGGATCTCTTCCGTGCCCTCGCCGCCCATGAAATCGCCCGCTGAAAACAAATCAATGCCCGTGACCTTGAGCTTGGTGGACACCTGCGAGCCCAGGTAGCGCCCAATGCCATGCATGGCCAGGTGGTTGGCGCACACCTTGCCCTGGTCGAACAACGGGGCCACCAGGCCGTAGGCAATGCCCCGGTGTGCCGCGCATTCACCCACCGAGTACACACGCGGATCGGTCACCGTTTGCATGGTGTCGGTGACCACGATGCCGCGATTGCAATGCAGGCCGATCTTCTCGGCCAGGCCGGTGTTGGGCCGCACGCCGGCCGCCATCACCACGAGGTCGGCCAGCACCTCGGTGCCGTCCTTGAACTTGACCGATTGCACGCGCCCGTCGGCATTGCCCACCAGCTCTTGCGTCTGTGCGCCGATCATGAATTTCAGGCCGCGGTCTTCCAGCGATTTTTGCAACAACTTGGCTGCCACGTCGTCCAGCTGGCGCTCCATCAGCCAGGGCGCGATGTGCACCACGGTCACGCTCATGCCGCGCAGCATCAGGCCATTGGCCGCTTCCAGTCCCAGCAGGCCACCGCCGATGACCACCGCATGTTGGTGCGTGGTGGCTGTCTCGATCATCGTGTTCGTGTCGGCGATGTCTCGGTAGGCGATCACGCCTTTCAGCTCTTTGCCGGGCACCGGCAGGATGAAGGGGTTGGAGCCCGTGGCGATCAGCAGGCGGTCGTACTCGGCGTGCGTGCCGTCTTCCGCAGTGACGATGCGCTTCTGGCGGTCAATGCTGACCACCTTTTTGTTCAGGTGCAGCGTGATGCCATGCCCGGCATACCAGGCCAATGAGTTGAGGATGATCTCGTCCACCGTCTGCTCGCCGGCCAGCACGGGCGACAGCATGATGCGGTTGTAGTTGGGATGCGGTTCAGCGCCGAAAACCGTGATCTCGTACAGATCAGGGGCGATCTTCAGCAACTCTTCCAGTGTGCGGACCCCGGCCATGCCGTTGCCCACCATCACCAACTTCATCTTCTTCATGGCCGTCGTCCTTCTGGGCTATGCGGTCAGTCCGCGCTGCGCAGGCCGGCCGGCACTTGCTGCTGCGCCGGGCTTGCTGGGTGAGCCTGAACACGGGCGCGCCCGCCTTTCTCGGCCCAGGTGCGCGTCCAGCGAACCTGCATGATGCGCATCACCACCAGCATGATCACGGCCAAGACCGCGAACAGCACGAAGCCCCACAGGTAGGTGCCCAGGTACTGCTTGGACAAGCCCATCGCGTTGGGCACCAGCCCGCCTCCCAGGGCGCCGATTTCACCAATCATCGAACCGGCCACGGCCGTGCTCAAAGGCCAGCGCAAAGGCACCAGTTGGAACAAGGCGCCATTGCCCGCGCCCAGCGCCGCGAAGCAGGTGATGAGCAGCAGTGTTGTCATGATCAGGGACGATGAGGACAGGCCCACCAAGGTCAAGGTGACCGCCACAACCGCCAGCACGATGGTCAAGGTGTTCAAGCCACCCCAGTGGTCAGAGATCCAGCCGCCCAAAACGCGCACAAAGGCGCCCATGAAGGCTGCCAGCATCGTCAGCTGACCGGCTTGCACCTTGCTGACGCCGAACTGGTCGTAGTAATACGTGGGCAGGAAGGTGATCAGGCCGATGAACCCGCCAAAGGTCACGCCGTAGATCAGGCTGAAGACCCAACCGTCTTTCTCAAACAGGCAGGCGATGTGCTCGCGAAAACCGGCGTGCTTGTCCACATCGGGCGGCTCTTTGGCGAACACCACCATCACAAGCATGGGCAGCAAGATGGCGGCCGCAGCCACGCCATACACGGCCTGCCAGCCCAGCCATTGCGCCAAGGGCGGTGCCACCAGCACCGACACCGCCGTGCCCACATTGCCAGCCCCAACCAGGCCCATGGCCAAGCCCTTGTGCTGCGGCGGGAACCAGCCCGAACCCAGCGACAAGGCCACGCCAAAGCTCGCACCGGCGATGCCCAGCAGCACGCCCATCTTCAACAGATCAGAGAACTCGTGCACCATGAAAACGCCGTACAGCATGGCCAGCGCGATCATGCCCATCTCGACCAGCGTGGCGTTCTTGCGCCCGATGTACTGCGACAACAGGCCCAGCGGAAAACGCATGACTGCGCCCGCGATGATCGGGATCGACAGCATCAGGCCCTTCTGGGCGGGCGTCAGGTTGAAGGTCTCGCTGATGAAGGGCGCCATGGCGCCGTTGAGCACCCAGATGCAACACGAGAACGAGAAGTACAGGAAGGCCGCGAACAAGGTCGGGCTGTGGCCGCTTCTTAAAAATGTTCTGAAATTGGACATGGCAATGGTGCGGTGAAAAATGAGCGAACGAAACCTCGCCGGATGCTTTGAGGGCACCTGGAAAGGCAGGAGAAAATGGAATAGCCCGCTGACCAGATTTGGCCCGGGCGATGGATGCTTGAGGGGGCTGCCGCTGGGGCAGATTTCAAGCTTGGCTGCGGTGCTTCGTTGCACTACCAGCAAATCCATGCAATATGCGCGCCAAGGTGCCACGGCACCCCAGAATGTCAGACTTTTCAGATCCTTCACGGAACACCAACCATGTGGTTTTCACTGCGAAAGCACCGCCCATGAGCATCACCTTGCTGGTGATGTCATCGCCCGGCCAAGCCCCGACACCGACACATGCCCTGCTTCAAGAAGGTTCACTCGGGCCCACCTGGACGGTGCTGGACGGCGGCGACTGCCACGATCTGGTGCACCAATTCAATGCGCGCGCACCGAATCAGGTCGTGCTGCTGGGGCCGGCGTCGGTGGTGGCCGATGCCCTGGGCGTTTGGAACGGCACGCCCCCCTGCGCGGTGAGTTGGGTGGGCGCCAACCCCAGCCAAGACGAGTTGACCCAACTGCTGGACCTGGGCTTGAGCGGCTGGTGGCCCGACACCGGCCTGTCGGCGGCGGCCTTCGCCACCGGGCTGGCCCTGGATGGCCTGCGCTGGCAACGCCATGCCGCGCTGGCCCAAGCCTTGGGCCAGGTGCAAGGCCAACTGAGCGACCGCAAGTATGTGGACCGCGCCAAAGGCGTGCTGGCGCAGGCACGCGGGCTGGATGAAGACGAGGCCTTCAAGCTGCTGCGTGGCGCCGCCATGCACGCCAAGTTGAAGATTGGCGATGTGTCCCGCTCGGTGATTGAAGCCGCTGCCTGGGCCGAGGCCCTGAACCGCGCGGGCCAGTTGCGCATGCTGTCGCAGCGCCTGGTCAAACTGGCGGCCCAGCGCCTGGCCGGCGTGGACGCGCACCGCGCCCGCAAGCTGCAGGAAGACTCCGAGCAACGCGCCCAGGCCAACCTGGACTTCCTGTCGGCCCTGCCGCAACTGGGCGCCCAGGGCGAAGCCTTGCCCGAAGCCGTGGCCCGGGCGCAGGCCGCCTGGTCGATCCTGCGAACCACCCTGGCGCAACGCAAATCAGCCGCCGTGCTGAAGCAGGCCGACGACAAGGCCAACGCCCTGTTGATGCAGGCCGAGGCCCTGGTCAGCGAACTGGAAACCGCCTCGGGCCGGCGCGCCTTGAACGTCGTCAACCTGTGCGGCCGCCAACGCATGCTGGCGCAGCGCCTGGCCAAAGACGCCCTCCTGGCCGAGATGCTGGACGACCACGCACGCCGCGAAGGTTTCGCGCAGCTGAAATCCGAATTCGAGGCCGCCTTGCTGGAGCTGGAGCTGGCCCCGCTGTCCAGCCCCGAGATCCGCGATGCCCTCAAGGCCGCGCGCGACGAGTGGACCCGGCTGCTCTCAGGCCTGCGCTTTCTGGACAAGTCGGAAAGCCGCCTGGCCATCAGCCGGGCCAGCGAGGTGCTGCTGGAGGTGTTTGAAGGCCTGACCGCGCTTTATGAGCGCAGCCTGCAGGTCATCATGTCGTGAGGGGTGTGGTGCCTCACCGTCCGCTGATGGGCAACTCCGTCTTCATCAAGCCCGCCAACTGAGTCTCTTGCTCACGCAAAGCCTTCCACACCTGGCTGGCCCCCAGGGCTGACAAGTGGTTGTCATCCCGGTACAACAACGTGCCTCCCAGGCGGGTGGCACAGGCCTGGTCGTTGCAAAACAGCCGTTTCAGATCAAGAACATGCGCATTCGCAGGCAACTTGAGTTGGCCCAGCAAGGCCCGCTCGGGCTCATGCCAGGCGTCCACCTCAGCGCGGGTGAACTGCAGGTTGCCTGACTCCACGGCCCGGAAGTCACGCTGAGCCAAGTCCATCGGCTGGGTCAGGATCTGCACCTTGGTGCGCGCCGCCAATCGGTCAACGAGGCCCTGCAGGCGCTGTCGGTAGATCTCTTCTCGATAAGACAAGGAGGCCAACACCTTGTCGTCCTGCCCATCGCTGAGCATGAAGTGCTCAGGCATGGTGCGCCCCTCGTACACCCAACCACGCAGGTACAGGGTCCAACGGCTGGCCAGCACCACGGTGTCCGGCTTCACGGATTCGATCAAACGTTCAAACCGATCCAGCACACCAAACTTGTCGCACACATGGGCGCCATCGGTCTTGTCGATGCGGCGCAGGCCAGGCAACGGTGGGCAGCCGGAGTGGGTGATCACCAAAATGCGGGTGTCTGGCATGTTGGGCGTGCCAGCTTGCAGCGCCTTGGCGTGCGAATCGCCCCAGATCACCATGGTGCGGCGGCCGTTGCCCATCTGCAAGCAGTCGCCCAAGCCCAGGTCGCCCAGCAGGTGCCGGCAACTGGTGCGGGGCTGCGGATCCGTGACCGGCGAGTAGTTGACCAGTTGTGGGTTCTGCACCTCCCAGCGCGTGGGCAGCACATGGAAGTGGCTGGCCATGCCAATGGCAATGAAGCCCACCGTGACGACACCACTCAGGGCGAAGACCTGCCCCCGGTTCATCAACTGGCGCGAACGCATGGGTGTTTCAACCCAACGCCAGGTGGCATAGGCCAACACCAGGGTCAGCACCGACAGGCTGAACATGACCACCGGGCTAGGCTCGCCCCCCTGGGTCAGCCGGGTGAAGGCGAACAAAGGCTGGTGCCAAAGGTAGGCGCTGTAGCTGATCAGGCCCACGCCCACCAGCACGCGCGCTGACAACAACCGGCCCACCCAGGTGGTGGCATGGCCAAACCCAATGACCAGGGCCGCGCCCAGCGTGGGAACCAGGGCGTAAACGCTGGGAAATGGCGTGGCCTTGTCATACAGGATGGCCGCCGCCAGCATCAGGCCCATGCCCAACAGCGACAGGGCCTGGCAAACGGCTTGCGGCCATTGGCTGAGGCGCGCCTGATTCAAGGCCAGCAGCGCGCCGATGAGCATCTCCCAGGCGCGCGTGGGCATGGCGTAGAAGGTCGAGGTGGGGAAGTGGGTGGTGCCCCATTGGGCCAGCCAGAGGCTGCCGATGGCCAAGGCGAGCAGGCCGATGCGCAAGGCCCAGCCGCCCAGTTTGGACAGCAGGATGAGGATGAGCGGGAAGAACAGGTAGAACTGCTCTTCGACCCCCAGGCTCCAGGTGTGCAACAGGGGGTTGAGCTCGGAGGTCGTGTCGAAATAGCCCGCCGTGAACACGTACAGCAGGCCCGACGAGAACACCGCCACGGCCGCCAGGCTTTGGCCGAACTTGATGAAGTCGCTGGAGTTCATCAGCCACCAGGCCGCGGCCAAACTGCACAGCAGCACAAAGCACAGCGCTGGCAGGATGCGGCGCGCTCGGCGTTCATAGAAATCGGCGATGCTGAAGCGCCCGAGCTGCCGATCTTCCTGGATCAGGCTGGTGATCAGGAAACCGCTGATGACGAAGAACACGTCCACGCCGATGAAACCGCCATGGAAGGCGCTGAAACCGGCGTGGAAGAAAATGACAGGCAGGACGGAAATCGCCCGCAGGCCGTCGATTTCTGCACGATGACGCATACAAGCACCCTAGTTTAATAGTTTGCGTTATTGTATGAGTTGTGCGTCCGAATCTCTGAGGGTAACGCTCAAGTGAGGGGGGGCTGGGAATGCAGCGCAAAGACATCAACGTGGCCGTCATGCTGGCCGAGGCCAAGGCCCTGCGGATCCATGATTCGCAGGCGGCTGAGGCTGGCGTATCGAAGTCCGTGGCCACCAAACGCGAGGAACTTTGGCTGGCGGCCAACCGCGAAGCGCTTCAAAGCTCGAACGCCTACGTTGAGAAAAACGGCCTGCTCTTGGCGCACCACGGGCACTTTTGATGCCGCGCTTGCTCAGAGCGTGGAGGATCGATGCCACGAACTGGTGTCGGCCAGATGCAGGTCACCTCCGACGTCATCGGTCCGAGTTGAGGTGATTAAGGGATCCATTCGACTCATTTTTTGAGTCGATTCTGGAAGTTAACCGACGCGCTCAGAATGCCGAAAGCCCCGTCTTGAGGGGCTCGTGAATCTTTGAGTTGCCAGGAACAACCTGGTCGGGGTGAGAGGATTCGAACCTCCGGTCTCTACGTCCCGAACGTAGCGCTTTACCTGACTAAGCTACACCCCGATTTGACTGCCCGAAAGCGGTGTCGATCAAGACGATCGGTGCACCGAATCAGCCGACAATTGTAGCAACGCATCCCTGTAAACCGAGGCAGGCAAAGCCACCAAACAACCCTCTGCCAACCGTGCCTGCTCCTCGGCCGCCTCGCGCGTGGCCTGCAGCGCACCGGTCGTTTTGACGATGTCCACGATCTGCGCCATGCGCTCCACTTCGCCGTGGATGATGGCGTTGCGGATCATCTCGCGTTGCTCGGGCGTGCCGCGCTGCATGGCCACCAGCAGCGGCAAAGTCGGCTTGCCTTCGCGCAGGTCATCGCCAATGTTCTTGCCCAACTCCGCGGTGCTGCCTTCGTAATCCAGCAGGTCGTCGATCAGCTGAAACGCCGTGCCCAAGGTGCGCCCATACGAGGCGCAAGCCTCTTCGACTTCAGGCGTCGCGTCCACGATCACCGCGCCCAGGCGGGCACTGGCCTCAAACAACTTGGCCGTCTTGTATTCGATCACCTTCAGGTAATCGTCCACCGAGATGTCGGGGTCGTGCATGTTCATCAACTGCAGCACCTCGCCCTCGGCGATCACATTGGTGGCCTCGGCCAGCACGTCCATCACACGCAGGCGGTTGGTCGTGACCATCATCTGGAAAGCGCGCGAGTACAGAAAATCGCCCACCAGCACACTGGCCGCATTGCCGAACATGGCGTTGGCCGTCTTGCGGCCGCGCCGCAGGTTTGATTCATCGACCACGTCGTCGTGCAACAAGGTGGCCGTGTGGATGAACTCCACCACCGCCGCCAGCTCATGGCGTTGCGAAGAGTTGTTGCCCAGCGCCCGCGCGATCAGCAGCAACAGCATCGGGCGGATGCGTTTGCCGCCCGCGTTCACGATGTAGTTGGAGATCTGGTTGACCAGAGCTACCTTGGACGACAACCGATGGTGGATGACCTGATCCACCTCGGCCATGTCAGGGGCCATGAGGCTGCGGTAGTTCACGGTGGGGGTGGAAGTGGCTGACACGCTGGACAAGGTTGGAGTGCGGTAATCGGGTGATTATAGGAACCCCCTTCGCCAGGGCAGCAACAGCGCGACAATGCCCATTCAGGAGCCCCACGATGAACACCGTTGAAGACACCGCTGTGACACCCCCGCCCTTGGCCCCGCATGGCCTGTCGATGGCCATCATCGGCGCTGGCCCGGCCGGGCTGGCCCTGGCCCTGCAAGCCGCCCAGGCCCTGCCCCAGGCCCGCATCACCGTGTTCGATGCCCGCCCGGCCGACAAAGACGTGTCTGGCGACCCGCGCACCCTGGCCTTGTCGCTGGGCAGCGTGCAGGAGTTGGAGCGCATGGGCGTGTGGCCCGCCATCCAGGCCCGCCAGCAGGTGGCGCCCATCCTGGCCGTGCACGTGTCCCAGCAGCAACCGACCGTGCTGTGGCCAGGGCGTGATCAGCCCTTTGTGGCCATCAGCGCGGCCGAGCAAGGCGTGGCCCAGTTGGGCGCCGTGGTCAGCTATGGCACCCTGGTGGCGCCCATGCAAGCCGCCTGGGCCCAGGCCATCGCCAAACAGCCCGATCGCCTGCTGATGCGTTTTGGCACCCCGGTGAAGGGCCTCAAGCCCGTGCCAGGTGGTGTCGAGGTCGATGCCGAGATCGCGGAAGCCTTTGACCTGGCCGTGGTGGCCGAAGGCGGCGTGTTCGCCGACCAGCCCACCTTGCAATGGCCGCAGGGCGTGAGCCGTGATTACGCCCAGACCGCCTGGGTCGGCCAGGTTTTGCTGAGCGAGGACAGCGAAGCGGGCGTGGCCTACGAGCGCTTCACCCCGTCCGGCCCGGCCGCCCTGCTGCCCTTGACCGATGGCACCGTGGTGCCCGGTGGGCCCAGTGGCCGCCGCGCTGCCTTGGTGTGGTGCGTGCAGCGCGATGACGACCCGGTGCGCGACCTGACCGATGCCCAGCGCCTGGTGGTGCTGAACACGATTTTTCACGAGCGGGTGGGCAAGATCCACCAAGTCTCCAGCCTGAAGGCGTTCCCGCTGGGGCTCAACGCCCACCGCAGCCTGGTGAACGATGGCGCGGTGGTGCGCATCGGCAATGCGGCGCAAACGCTGCACCCGGTGGCGGGCCAAGGCCTGAACCTGGGGCTGCGCGATGTGCACGAACTGCTGTCGGCCATCAAAGGGGCGAGTGTGGCGGGGCGGGTGGATGTGGCGGCCGCCTTGCGGCATTTCCAGCGCCGCCGTCAACCCGATCGCTGGGCCTTGATCGCGGGCACTGATTTTCTGGCCCGCAGCTTCACCTGGCCCGCGCCCATCTTGGCGACGGCACGCGGCCTGGGGCTGGGCGCCATGCAGGCGCTGGGCCCACTGAAGCACCGGCTGGCCAGAACGATGATGTTCGGCCTGCGCTGAGCCCTCAGCTCAGCGTTGCATGGCCACGATGGTGGACGCCCATTGGGCATCGACCAGGGAGGTCTCGGCACTCGCGTGCAATCCATACACGGCCCACGCGGCCATGGCGGCAAACAGCGTGTTTTGCAGCAACTTTTTGCGCATGGAGATCTCCTGATTTAGCGGGCCGCCCTCGTGCAGCGGGACGACCTCATCTTATGAAGGATCATTCTCCTTACAAATGCGTAACAAAACCCCCTTAAGGGGGTAGTTCAGGGTTCATCCTGAGCAAAGTCCGCATCGCAGCCCCGGCCAGCGGCAATTACCCGGCGCGCCCAGCGCAGCCAAATGCGCCGCAAAGGGCCCCAGCTCATCCAGCGCCCGGCGGTGAAGCGGTCGGGGTCCACCAGCAAACCGCAGCGGTAAGCCGAGGCCTCATCCGACCACACCAGCACGTCGCAAGCCCCTTGTCGGCGCCGGCTGATCAGCATGCCCACCGGGCAGGGCTCGACCAGGCAACACACGCCGCAGCCATTGCAAGGCGCCCCCAAAGCGGGTTTGGGTGGTGCCTCTGCGTGAATATGGATGACTTGGTGGTGCATGAATGGCCGGGGTTTGCGACAATCTTGCCTTATGAACACCGCGCAGACCATTTCCCCCTCCGCCGACCAACCGGTTGATCAGTACATGACCGCCGTGGGCCAAGCCGCCCGCGCGGCTGCCACCTTGATGGCCGCCGCCTCCACCGCCGCCCGCAACAACGCCATCCTGGCCCTCGGCCGCCTGATCCGCGAGCAAGCCGCTGCCCTCAAGGCCGACAACGTGCAAGACGTGAGCAAGGCCCAATCCAACGGCCTGAGCGAGCCCATGGTCGACCGCCTGCGCCTGACCGACAAGGTCATCGAGACCATGGCGCAAAGCTGCGAGCAGGTCGCCGCCCTGCCCGACCCGGTCGGCGAGATGACCAACCTGCGCCGCCGCCCCACCGGCATCACCGTGGGCCAGATGCGCGTGCCCATCGGCGTGTTCGGCATGATTTTCGAGAGCCGGCCCAATGTGACGATCGAAGCAGCCTCGCTGGCCATCAAGAGCGGCAACGCCTGCGTGCTGCGCGGTGGCTCCGAAGCCATCCACTCCAACCTGGCGCTGTGGAAGCTGGTGCAGGCTGCGTTGACCGAGGTGGGCTTGCCCGCCACCGGCGTGCAACTGGTGCAAACCACCGACCGCGCCGCCGTGGGCCACCTCATCACCATGCCGCAATACGTGGACGTGATCATTCCGCGCGGCGGCAAGGGCCTGATCGAGCGCATCAGCGCCGAGGCCAAGGTGCCCGTCATCAAGCACCTGGACGGCAACTGCCACACCTACGTTGACTTCGAGGTGGACCTGGACCTGGCCGTGAAGGTGACCGACAACGCCAAGACGCAAAAGTACAGCCCCTGCAACGCCACCGAATCGCTGCTGGTGCACGTGAAGCAAGCAGCGGCCTTCTTGCCGCGCATCGGCGCGGTGTTCGCGGCCAAGGGCGTTGAAATGCGCGCCGACCCGCGTGCCAAGGCCATCCTGGCCGATGTGCCGGGCGCCAAGGTGGTCGAGGCCACCGAGCAGGATTGGTTTGAAGAGTACCTGGCCCCGGTCATCGCCGTGAAGGTGGTTGATTCGCTGGACGAGGCCATCGCCCACATCAACCACTACGGCTCGCACCACACCGATTCGATCCTCACCACCCACCAGCCCAACAGCATGCGCTTCATCCGCGAGGTGGATTCGGCCAGCGTGATGATCAACGCGTCCACGCGTTTCGCCGATGGCTTTGAGTACGGCCTGGGCGCTGAAATCGGCATCAGCACCGACAAGTTCCACGCGCGTGGGCCGGTCGGGCTGGAAGGACTGACCTCGCTGAAATACGTGGTGCTGGGCCAGGGCGAAATCCGCACTTGAGCCATTGATTGCACCGTTGAATGCTTGACCTGACGCCGGCCAATGTCGGCCTGATGCTGCTGGCGTCAGGCGGCGCTGGGCTGGTGGATGCCATCGTGGGCGGCGGCGGCCTGATCATGGTGCCCTCGCTGTTTGGCTTGTTCCCGCAAGCCTTGCCAGCCACCTTGCTGGGCACCAACAAGGCCGCGTCGGTTTGGGGCACGGGCTGGGCAGCCTGGCAGTTTTCCAAGCAGGTTCGCTTGCCCTCGTCGCGGCTGATGGATGCCATCGTGGCGGCCCTGATCGGCGCGATCACCGGGGCCTGGCTGGCCACCCGGGTACCGGCCTCGCAGTTCCGAATCGCGCTGCCCGTGGTGCTGTCGCTGGTGTGGGTCTACACGCTGTGGCGCAAAGACTTGGGCCGCCACCACACGCCGCACTGGTCTCACCGCACCGAGAATCTGCTGGCCACCTTGCTGGGCGCCACGGTGGGCTTTTACGACGGCCTGTTTGGCCCCGGCACCGGCAGCTTCTTCGTCTTCGCGCTGGTGCGCGGCCTGGGCTGGGATTTTCTGCACGCCAGCGCGGGGGCCAAGCGCCTGAACTTCGCCACCAATGTGGCCGCCCTGGCCTGGTTCATCCCACATGGGCATGTGGACTGGGCGCTGGCTTTGCCGATGGCGGTGGCCAATGTGGCGGGCAGCAGCGTGGGCACCCGCCTGGCGCTGCGCCACGGCACCGGCTTCGTGCGCGTGGTGTTCCTGGTGGTGGTCGGCGCCCTGATCCTCAAGACGGCCTGGGACACCAGGGGCGGCTTACTTTGAAGCCGGGCCGCTGTAGTTCATCCAGCCAATGGTCTTGGCATTCAGACTCTGGATGAAC
>CAZKPN010000021.1:0-50848 GCA_964554655.1 uncultured Aquabacterium sp.
CACGGCATAAGCCCCGCCGAAGGTCAGCAGGGCCGCCTTGGTGAAGAACCAGCCCATCTGCGTCAGCGTGCCGTCCACGCCGTTGACGAGCAGCAGCAATCCCATCGCGACCACCCACAGGCCCAGCCCGACGGCCAGCACCTTGGCCAGGCGGCCCCGGGTGAACAAGGCATGGGCGGGTGTGGGCGTGTCGTCGTCGATCAAGGCGGGGCCGTAGCCTTGCTGAGCGGCGCCGTGTCCGCCGCCAACCGCGAAGATCTGTGGCGCCAGGCGGCCCCCGAGATGGCCGATCAAGGCCGCGAGCAGGACGATCAATGGGAAGGGCACGTCCAGCACGGAGATCGCCAGGAAGGAGGCGGCGGCGATGCCCCAGAGCCAGCCATTTTTCAAGGCCCGGGTGCCGATCCGGTGGGCCGCATGGACCACCAGCGCCGTCACTGCGGGCTTGATGCCATAAAAGATGCCAGCCACCAGGGGCATTTGCCCGAACGCCACGTAAACCCAAGACAGGGCCACCAGGATGAACAGGGAGGGCAGCACGAACAAGGCGCCCGCCGCGATACCACCCCAGGTTCTGTGCATCAGCCAGCCGATGTAGGTGGCCAGTTGCTGGGCCTCCGGCCCCGGCAGCAGCATGCAGTAATTCAGCGCATGCAGGAATCGCTTCTCGCTGATCCAGCGGCGCCGCTCGACCAATTCGGTGTGCATGATGGCGATCTGCCCGGCAGGGCCGCCAAAGCTGATGAAGCCCAGCTTGAGCCAGAAGCGGAAGGCCTCCCAGAAGCTGACGGGTTCAGGTTTGGACGTAGCCATGGGTGTAGGAGCGTTGTTCACGCGGCAGCCTCTGTGTTGAATGCGGTCAGCAGACCTTCGAAGACGCCGGCACTCACCTGCATCAGTTGATCGTCATCGGTGATGGCTTCGCGCATGCCGGCCAGCACGCGCTCGACGCCGATGGCTTCGGGCGGTTGAACACCGCCTGCATCCAGGCTGTGGACGAGCAGGCCCAGGCGCACCAGGGGCGGCGTCTCCAGGTCGAAGCTGGCCAGCAGCGTCTCGAAGGTGACCCGCGCGCCGACGTGCGTGAAGGCGGCGCCATCGAAATCGAAGCCCAGTGCCTTCTTGGGGCAGTCGGCTGGCGACTTCAACCAAAGGAAGCGCGCCTCGGGGTCGATGAAGCGGCGGATCAGCCAAGCGCTGGCAAGCCGGTCCACCCAGGGACGCCGCCGGGTGGCCCAAAGTCGGCCTCGGTATTGCCGTGCGTCGAGGCGGGTGATGGCCGCCTGCTGCTTTGGCTGCGGCTCGTCGGGCGACAGCTGGCGGTTGGCATCGCTCTCCAGGGCTTGCAGGGCGGCCCCGGTCTGTTTTTGCGCTTCACCGGCGAAGAAGTCGATGGCCGCCAATTGCTCGAAGCTTTTGCGCAGCTTGCGGCTTTGTTTGAACGTGTCCAGCGCGTTGGCCTCGCTCAACTGGGCGCGGCTGGCGGTGATTTCGGCCAGCAGGGCGCCGAACTCGGCGCCGCGATCGAACAAGCGCGGGAACTCTGGTTCGGTGCTGTCGGTGCGAAGCAAGTGGGCCATTCCATCGCTGCGTCGCAAGTCTTCGGCAATGGCCTCCAGCGTGTCGGCATGGGTGCCTTGCTCAGGCAGCAGGTACACCCCATCGCGCAACACGGCGGCGCCACAGGCTTTCAGGGCGCGCCAAGAGCGCATGCGGGCCGTGGCTGACCGCCGGATTGAAGTGCGCACCGCTGGTGGGCCCCAGGGTGTGGATCAGCACATAGAGGCCCCACACGGTGGCCAGGGTGTTGGCCAGCAAGGCGATGGCGAGATTGCCCCCCGCCAACCGCTCGGCCATGACGCCGCTGCCAATCACGATGCTCAGGAGCAGCATCGTGCCCAGACCCTCGGCCATCAGCCGGTGAGAAAGTCGCGTCATGGCGCCCTCAACTGGCGGAGATGTCGAGCAGCGCCTTTTGCAAGGCCTTGTCGCTCATCGACGCCAAGGGCAACTGCAGCAGTTGCAGCATGCGGTAGCCGATGGCCTGGCGGGTCAGCTCGAAGGCCAGGCGCTTGCCTTCGTCGCCGCCTTGCTGCGTGCGGAGTTGTGCGTGCACAGGATGAGGACGTTGGTGGTCATGGTCGGTCAGGCAGATCTTTTCAATGAGAAGGAGGCTGTGGCCAGCGCAGTTCAGACGTGGCAGCAAGTCCGCGTGAACATGGGGGCCAACTGCCGGGCGTAGGACTGATCGGAGGGATAGCCTCCGCCGTCGCCGAACAGCCCGACCCTGGCCGGGGCGTTGGAACGGTTCGAATAACGGTAGGTGCCAAACACGCGATCCCACAGCACGAAGGCGCTGCCGAAATTCGCATTTTCCTCGTCGGGGCGGGTCGAGTGGTGCCAGCGGTGGACTTCATTGGTGCTGAAGATCCTGTTGAGGTAGCCGCTGCGCAGATCGAGGTTGGCGTGCTGGAGCATCAAGATCGGCTGGGTCACTGCCGCCGCACCCAGCAACACCTCGGTGGGCACACCGATGAGCCACAGGGGCAGCATGCTCGCCAAGGCGTTGAGCAGATGGTTGAGGGGGTGAAAGCGGAAGTTGTTCAGCCAGTACAGCCGTTGGCTGCTGTGGTGCAAGGCGTGCAGCCACCACAGCGCTGTCACGGTGTGGTGCGCCCGGTGCGCCCAGTATTTGGCGAATTCGATCCAGGCGACGGCCAGCAGCACCTGCAACAGGAAAGGTACGCCGGTTGGAAACAAGGGCAGGGTACCGCTGTCAGGCAGCAGGGCCACGGCCAGGACCGGCAGCACCGCTTTGATGGCCGGATCAACCACACCGATCAGCGTCACCGCGCTGACCGCATCGGTGCGGTGATCGCCATGGGGTAGCCGCCAGCGCGCTTCGAACGGCATCACGCGCTCCAACAGCAAGCACCATCAGGCTGCAAGCCACGACGATCAGTTCAAGCGGCCAGCCAAGTGCCCGGCCGGTCAAGAATGCGGCCTTGACGGGAATGCCCACGGGCATGCCTCGTATCACTGGCGCGGATGCGACCGCCGGACCGCAACATGCGGATGCGGCGTCTGTCGTTGCTGCCAAAGGCTCTTCCCTGAAAACGGGAATGCTGCCCAGGGTTTGAAAATGCGAATGGAATAGTTGCCCCCGCTCGTTCGGAGCATGTCTTCCACCAGAAAAGGAACGACTGCCGACAGTCCAGCCGCCTCTTCTTCGGTGTTGGTGAACCCCGTGACCGCCTCGCCAGACACCACCAATATGCCGTCTCTTTTCTTGACATGGCGAAGCACCCCCGGTGCATGGCAAACCGCGGCAACCGGCTTGCCTGCGCCGAGCATCGCTTCGATCAGCGCGATGGAAGATGCGTCTTCGGCCAGGTCCCACAGCGGGTCATGTCCCCCGAGGTAAAACACCGCATCGAAGTCGAATGCGGCAACGCCAGACAGCTTGGTGGTGCTTGCCAGCGCGGCCTGCGCCGCAGAGTCGGCCTTGAAGCGGCGCGTGAACTGTGTTTGAGAAGTTCCGTCGTCGCTCTTCGGGTCCAGCGGCGGTTGGCCACCCAGCGGTGACGCCAGGGTGAACTGCGCGCCTGCATCTTTGAAGACGTAGTACGGCGCAGCAAATTCTTCCAGCCAGAAGCCAGTTTTCTTGCCCGGGTCACCCCAAGTTGTCGTGCGACGTCAGCACCATCAGAATTATCATTTGAAAGCCTTAATCAAAGCCTCGAATTGCGTTCGCAATGATTTGTCGTGGGGCGTGATCGGCGGGACTTGGCGGTCTACGCCCAGCAGTTCGTAGACCGCCATCTGCGCCGCGCGCACCGAATACTCCACGGTGAAGACAACATCATCGGCAATCTCGACGAACTGGCTGATGAACGCAAAGTTCTTCGAATTTTTAGGCACCGGCAGTGGCCGATCCGTCAGCACCCGAGGCATGAACATGCTGGTGATGTAGGGCATTCGGCACGGGATGCAGTTCGCCGCGCGAACTGTCTCCATGTCGAAGCGAAGGTGGCCGCACAGTTCCTGAAGGATTTCCGCACCGTTGCATTCGGCCATGGGCTTGGCAACAAAGTTGCCGATCCGGTCCGGAAACAGCGCATAGCCCCAGAACACCTGCACGTCAGCTGGCTGGTTGGCGAAATGCGGTTGATGCGCCAGCACGATCGACATCAACCAGTTCGAATCCTTGAAGGTCACCAGGCCGCCAGTGCCTGCTTCATTGCCGCTGAACCGATTCATGCTTTCGAAGAAGGCGGGCGTCTTCAGCGTGACGGTGAACGACTCCCAGCATGATTGCGCCATGCAACTGTTGAAGGCTGCCGGGTTGCCAAATTCAGGCCGACCCTGCGCCAGCTTTTCCCACAGTGTCCAACCAGCGCTGTCAGCCTTGGTCAGCACGGCCGGTGGCTTCGACATCGAACCCAGGCTGGAGGCATCGGTCATCGAGCCGTTCTGCATGAAGACCAAATCGCCTTCGTTGACTGCAAGCAACTCAGGCTTGCCTTGCCGCACGCAATGGATGCCGGTCACGGTGAACTTGCCAGCTTCTGTTTTGTGTTCAAGGTCTGTCACCCTGCAATTCGGGACCAGCCTGACTCCTTTGCTCTCCAGCCAGGCCTGCAAGGGCAGCACCAGAGAGTCGTACTGGTTGTAGATGGTCCGTTTGACGCCAGCCAGCGTTTCTATGCGAGAGAACTCGAGCATGAAACGGTGCAGATAGCGCTTGAATTCCACCGCACTGTGCCAAGGCTGGAAGGCAAAGGTGGTGACCCACATGTACCAGAACTCGGTCTCGAAGAACTTGGGAGACAACCAGTCGGTGATGCGGCTGTCGGCCAACTCAGATTCGTCGGCGTTGCTGAGCTTGAGCAATTCCATGCGGTCTTGCATGGAAAATCCCATCGACGTGACGTCGACTTTGGCGCGACGACGGTCAACCAGCCGCGCCAGGGAGTTCGCCTTGTGCTTTTGATTGAATTCGACCGTTTCGTCGAATACGGTCTTCTTCTTGTCCAACAGTGACGGAATCGATTTGAAGAGATCCCAGGTGCACTCGTAGTTGTCGGTGGTCAGCATGCGGCCGCCACGCAGCGAGTAGCCGCTCACAGGGTTTCCCGCACCATCGAGGCTGCCGCCCAAAACGGGGGCTGCTTCGAGGATCATGATGTTGGCGCCGGGCACGCCGCCGTCGCGCACCAGGAAGGCTGCAGCGGCAAGGGAGCCGATACCGCCGCCAATCAGAAATGCATGGATGCTCATCGCAGCGTACTGCACGTCAGATCATTTGGTTCATGCCGCCGAAGCGACTTCTTTGTGGGACTGTTGCCCGGCCATCATGGAGCACTTGTGAGCAGCGGTGCTCTCGGTGTCCGCGTTTGCCGCATGCGTCTGGGCCTGGTCATGGCTGCAGCTATTGAGTGCAGCCACCGCCTGGAAGTGGTGGTATGCAGCGGCGACGTGGCGCGCAGCGGCCATGTGGTGGTGCTCGCAAGCCGGGTGGCTGTTGGTGTGGGACATCATGTTCTCCTGGTTGAGGTAGGTGGAGGTAGTCTGCGGTTCTGCCTATGAACCGCAGGCACAAGTCTGGCGTTGGTGGTTCTTGCGGTCTGTACGACAGCGAACGCTGGCACCTGCATTTCAGAGATTTCTTTGCACGCTCGTATTGCCAGCCAGCACGCTGGTGTGTCTGTGGTTGGTGATGTGGAGGACGAGACCAGCGAGCCAGATCACCGCGGTCACCAGCAGCAGCCACCCGAAATCGGAATTGAGCGCGAAGTTGGTTGCGCTCATCAGCGCAACCGTGCGCGCGCCGGCAATGGCGACCGCCCATGACGTACCCTTCAATCTGAGTGGCATGGCGATGGTGCCAACAAACACCGTGAGAACACCAGCGCCGACCATGAATCCGCCCATGACGGTGAACACCTTCTTCAACCAAGCTTCAAGACCAGGCGCGGCAGCCTGAATCTGGACTGCGGCGGCGCCCATGAAGCGCGTGTCTTCCGGTAGGAGTGGCGGCCGCAAGGCGATGAAGTAGTGCCCCAGACCCAGCAGCCACAACCCGCACGCAGTGATGAGCCACGCTGAAGCGGACCGGGCGGGAGCGGTTGCGTTCATGGTGTCGCATAAGCCTCGACTGGCTTCGGGCTTGTCGGCGCGTCGGGCTTGCCGGCCGCCGCTGGCTTGCCTGGCTGTCGGATGCCCGCCAGCTTAGTGCGCTTCAACATCAGCGCGTTGATGGCCACGATCAGCGTGCTGCCCGACATCGAAATCGCGGCGACCTCCGGGCTCAGAACGAACGGGTACAACACGCCGGCAGCGAGCGGAAATGCGATCATGTTGTAGCCCACCGCCCACCACAGGTTCTGGTGCATCTTGCGCACCGTGGCGCGCGACAACTCGATGGCGCCGACGATGTCGTACGGGTCGCTCTTCATCAGCACCACATCGGCGCTTTCCATCGCCACGTCGGTGCCGGCGCCGATGGCAAAACCCACGTTGGCCTGGGTCAGCGCGGGCGCGTCGTTGACGCCGTCGCCCACCATGCCGACCTTCTTGCCCGTGGCCTGCAGCGCCTTCACTTTCTCGGCCTTCTGGCCGGGCAGCACGTCCGCCAGCACCTTTGCAATACCCAGGTCCGCAGCGATGCGCGTGGCGGTGGCCAGGTTGTCGCCGGTCAACATCACCACTTCGATCTTGCGTTCGCGCAGCTTGGCAATGGCCGCCTTTGAGGTAGGCCGGATCGCATCGGCGATGGCGATGAGCCCGATCACCCTGCCTGCCTGCGCCACATGCACCACCGTGCGTCCATCGCCCTGCAGGCGCTTGGCCTCGGCCTCCAGCGGTCCGAGTGCGAGCTTTTGCGTGTCCATCAGCAGGCGGTTGCCCAGGTAAACCGTGCCCGCAGCGGTTTCAGCGCGTGCGCCCATGCCGTCGAGACTCTCGAACCCGGTCGGCGCCACGATGGTCAGTTTGGACGCACGGCGCACGATGGCCTGCGCCAACGGATGGTCGGACCCCTGCTCGACGGCGGCTGCAGCCGTCAGCACCACATCTTCCGTGACGCCTTCTGCCGTGACGATCTGCACCACCTCGGGCTGGCCGACGGTGAGCGTGCCGGTCTTGTCGAAGATGATGACATCGAGCTTGGTGGCGTCTTCCAGCGCAGACGCATTTTTGAACAGGATGCCGTTGGCGGCACCCAGCCCCGTGCTCACCATCACGGCCATTGGCGTGGCCAGCCCCAACGCGTCCGGGCAGGCGATCACGAAGACGGTGATCGTCATCGTCACCGCAAACAGCAGCGGCTGCCCAATGACCCAGAACCACACCGCGAAGGTGGCCAGGCCGATGACGATGGAAGCAATCACCAGCCATTGCGCAGCCCGGTCGGCCAGCAGTTGCGCTGGCGCTTTCGAGTTCTGTGCCTCCTGCACCAGCTTCACGATCTGCGCCAGGGCCGAGTCGGCACCGACCTTGGTGGCCTTGTAGCGGAAGCTGCCGCTCTTGTTGATGCTGGCACCGACCACGGTGTCCCCCGGCCCCTTCTTGACCGGCATCGACTCGCCGGTGAGCATCGATTCGTCAACCAGCGATTCACCGCTCTCGATCACGCCATCGACCGGGATCTTGTTGCCCGGCCGGATGACGACGATCTCACCCGCCAAGACCTCGGCCGTTGGCACTTCGACCTCGGCGCCATTGCGAATGACGTTGGCCTTGGTCGGCGTCAGGTTCATCAGCGCCTTGATGGCCGACGATGCACCGGCACGGGCGCGCATCTCCAGCCAGTGGCCGAGCAGGATGAACACCAGCAGCACGGATACTGCTTCGAAGAACTGCCCGCCCTCCTTGTAGAAGAAGGTGGTCCCGACGCTGAAGAGGTAGCCCGTGCCTACGCTCAGCACAATCAACGCGGCCATGCCCAGCGTACCCTTGAGCAAGGCGCGCCAGGCGGAGACGAAGAACGGCCAACTCGGATAGACAACTGCGGCGGTGGCGAAGAAGAAAAGCCACAGGTTCAACTCCAGACCGAATGGCGGAGCCGGTGCCTGCCACATGCCGCCCATTGGGGCGTAGATGAAGATCGGAATGGTGAAGACCAGGCAGATCCAAAAGCGGTTGCGCATGTCGCGCACCATCGCGCTCATGTCGCCGCCGCTGTGGCCCATTTCGTGCGCCATGTCGGCAGACATCGCCGGGGCTGCGCCGGCAGCTGGCTTGTGGCCGGCGTGGCCGGTATGGGCGTCAGCGGGAGCGCCTGCGGCGGCCCCGGGCGAGGCAGACTTGGGCTGGTCGGCTGCGGGCGCCGCTGGCGGCGGGTCGGGGTCGGGTTCGGCCTTGTCGTCAGCGCCCAAAGTCTCTCGCACCCAGGCTGTCACTTTTTCGACCACGCCGGGCTCTTGAGCGTCCGGTTCTGCGCCGACCGGTGGATCGGGCGGTACAGCTTCGGGAGTTGCGACGGGGCCCGCAGCGGTGGGCGGTTCGGGCGCGGCACCGTGCGGCGCTTCCTTCGGCGCAATGGCGGCTGGCGGTGCCGGCTTGGCGTCCGGTTTTGCAGCGCTTTCATCAGCCGCCTGCACTGTCGGTGCAGCAGGGGCCGAGGCCTCTGGCGGCGGTAGTGGTTTGCCAGCCTTCTTTTCTGGCTTGGGCGTGCCCTCATGCTTGAGCGGCGGCTCGTCCGCCGACTCGTAACCGAGCTGGCGGACGTTCGACTTGATGTCGGCAACGTCGAGCCGAGTTTCGTCATAGCGCACCGTCGCGCTGCCCGCGGCGTGATTGACGGTCACGCTTTCGACACCCGGCACTTCGCCGATCCGCTTCTCCACACCTGGCACGCTCAGTACCGAAAGCATGTCATGCACGTCAATCACACTCGTTTTCATCGCATCTCCAACGGCAAGCTTTTGAATTGGCGCCCATGCAAGACGCCAGATGTTCGTTGCGGGAACATCTACATACCCTTCATTGCGGTCTTGCCCGGAGGGGCTGCTTCGGCTTCAGGGGACGCCTTGGGTGACGACTTGGGTGTCGTGGGCGACGGCTCGGCAGCCGTATTGTCCGGGGGTGTACCACCCGGGGGTGCATCGCCGGTCGGCTTTGCGTCCGCGCTGGCCGTTGCAGGTGGCGTCCTCGGCGCAGCGGCTTCGCTGGCTGCAGCCGCATGGTCCGGTCCGTCCGGTGCTTCTGGATCCTTGTTGCCGCTCTCGGCCGCGTCGTCCTTCGAGCCACTTTGGCGAACGTCCGATCGGATGTCAGCCAGGCTGAGCCGGGTTTCGTCAAAGCGCACCGTGGCGCTGCCCGCAGCGAAATTCACGGTGACGCTTTCAACGCCGGGCACCTCACCGATCCGCTTTTCGACGCCCAGCACGCTCAATACCGAAAGCATGTCGCGCACTTCCATCACGCTGGTCTTCATCGCAACTCCTTCACTCAACTGTTGTCGTCGGGCATCTTGTGCTTGAGGGGCATTTCCTCCTCGTCCCCGGGGCCTTCCTGAGCAGCCATCTCACACGCCGCCGCCACGGTTACGCTACCGGCACGCCAGAGCCAGCCCACGGGCAGAAATGATTCGGTCCGACGGGCGATTTCTTCCAGTCGCTCGAATGACACGGCCCGGCCCGATTCGACCTGCATCACCTCGTCGGGCAGCGGCTGGAATTCACCCGTGCTGTCGTCGTGCTGGTGCGGCATGAAGATGCCGAGCCGGAACGCAGACAGCCTGCGCAGCATGTCCTGCACCTCCGGCAGTTGCATCGCTGCCTGGGCAGTTCTGAGCGCGGGCGGCAACCCGTACGCGCTGGTTCTCGAAACACTGGCTACTGTCATGCTGTTCTCCTGCTCGTCTAAATCGACCCATTGGAAGTGGCTGGGTCGGTTGCCACGTCTTCATCAAGCCATCCGCCAGTAAACCCGGCTCGCCGCAATCCAGCGGCAATGGGCGGGCAGGCCCGCATCAATTGCCACAGCAAGCCCGAGCGATGGTTTTCGATCATCAGAATGATCGGTCCCTGGTTGATCCCGAAATGCCACGGTGACACCCACCAGCCATACGGGTTGCCAGGCTCGCCGGGGTGCGATGGATTGAACGAGGCCTTGAACCCGTAAGAGTTGAACTGCGTCAACTTGGCCTGGTAGATGCAATAGTTGATGGCGGGAACCACGATTTCGGGTGCGAACGGCAGCGACGCCACCACCGCCCATGGCGCCAGGGTTCCATCGTCGGGGCCGTAGGGCACGCCGCGGGCCACGTAGTCGAATACTTCCCGCTCGACGCCATTCACCTTGATGTGGCCGGGGCCCGGGCCTTCGCTGGCGGTGATGCCCCAGCAATGGCTGCCGTAACTCTTGAAGCCGAGCGGGTTCTCGATCGCATACTGGTGTTGGGCCAGCGTCGCACGCCGACTGTTCTCGAAGTAGTCGATGCCCTTGCCGCGCATGAAGGCGTCCCGGATGCCGCGAAAGTCGATCCACACATGCGACAGCTGGTAGGTGAACAACGACCCGGCATAAAGGTAGTCCTGCCCATAGCAATGCTCCCACCGGTATGTGGAAGCCCAGGCCGCATAGCTGCGCTCGGGCAGTGGGTACGTAGGCGAGCCCAGGCCCAGCACGTACAGCAGCAGCGCTTCGTCGTAGCCTTGCCAGCGGTGGGGCAGGAAGCCGCTCTCGGGCTTCCAGCCGTGCGTCACCGTATCACCGCCGTTTTGTGCCCACTGCCAATTGGCACGGCGGTAGAGCGCGTCACCCAGCCACCGGATTTCGGCCTCGTCGGCGCTGTCGGCGCTGAAGTACACGGCCGCTGTCAATGCGCCGGAGAGCAGGAAAGCGGTGTCCACGGTGGACAGTTCGCACTGCCAGGCGCGGCGCCCGGTCTGCATGTCGAGAAAGTGGTAATAGAAGCCTTGATAGCCGGTGGCTTCGGCCTCGGGACCTTGCGGGCTGTTCCAGAAGAATCGCAGTGTGACCAGCGTGCGCTGCACCGCTGCTGCGCGCGGCATGAAGCCGCGTTCCACGCTGACCGGGTAACACGCCAGTGCCAGCCCCGTGGCAGCAATGCTGGCTGGCCAACCGGGTGCTGTCTTGTCGATGACCAGGCCGTTGGCAGGATTCGTTTCGTGCTGGAAATAGCCGAAGGTCTGGCGCTGCAGGTCATGCAGTTCGGCATCGACGTTGCGCTTGTGCCCGTTGTTGTCTGTGCTGACCGCGCTGCCCGTGCCTTCCGCGCAGTCAGCGTCGCCAGGTGCCAGCCAGGTCATGCTTGAACCCGATAGTTGATCATCATGTCGGCATCCGCGTGTTCGAGGTTGTGGCAATGGAATACGTAGGGCTGGCTTCCAGGGTGGTCGTGGGCGAAGTCGATGACCACGCGCACGGTTTCGCCCGGCCACACCAGCACGGTGTCTTTCCAACCCAGGTCAACCACTGTTCGCCTGCCGCTGAATCGTGCCGTGGCTGCCAACCACGGTGGGCTGCCAATTCGTTCGAGCACCTGAAACGAAAAGCCGTGCAGGTGCATCGGGTGGGGCATGCCGATGGCCGGCTTGGCGATGCGCCACACCTCCACTGCACCTCGCTTCACCTCGAAGGCGATCTTGTCCATGTTGAAGCTGCGGCCATTGATCAGAAAGCGCATCTTGTCCCGCGACAGATCGATCTGGCGTTCGATAGCGCCTTCGCTGAGGATGGGTGCGACTGGCGACAGCGTGGTGGGCAGGTTGGCGACTACGCGCGTCCCCGCAATGACCGAAAGCTTCAGCACGTTGAACTCTGCAAACAGCTTTTGCCGGAAGTTGGCCAGGGCCAACGGGTCAAAGGGGTCGTGAAGCGGCGTAGCGGCCAGGGCCTGCGACCCTCGCGGCCCGAAGGCGAGCAACGCCGCGCCCTCGGCGCCTGCCATGGCGGCCAAGCCAGCGAACTGAACCCAATGCCTTCTTTTCAACGTGCAACTCCAGGTGCGGTCCAGCGAGCTGCCTGCAGGCGGAAGACGAAGGCACGGACGGTGAACGCGACGCCTTGAACCTACTGGGGTACTCGACTTGCGTCTGTGCGGTGGCAGACACAGCTTATCTGGACGACAGAAAGTCTGCCGCCCTCTGGAAGTTCGGTAACGCACAGACATTTGCCGAAGAGCCAGCGCATGCTGCAGCGTCAGCACTGGCCGCACTGCGCACTTTCGTGCAGGGTGGAGCATTGCGTCGCTTCAACGGAGCACAGCTTTGCATATCGGCATGATCGGATTGGGTCGCATGGGCGACAACATGGTTCGGCGCCTTTTAGCAGCCGGCCAATCCTGTGTCGTCCACGACGAAAAACGGGCTGCGGTTGACCGTCTGGTCCAGGCGGGTGCGGTCGGCGTTGCCTCGCTGCAAGACATGGTGGCGCGGCTGACCCGGCCACGGGTGGTCTGGCTGATGGTGCCGGCGGGCGCGATCAACGCGGTGCTGGCCGAGTTGGCACCGCTGCTGGAGGCCGGTGACATCGTTGTTGACGGCGGCAACACGAACTACCGCGACGACATTCGACGCGCAGCCGAGTTGCAGGCGCTTGGAATTCATCATGTCGATGTCGGCACCAGCGGTGGGGTTGCCGGGCTTGACCGCGGCTACTGCCTGATGATTGGCGGCCAGGCGGCGCAGTTCGAACATCTGCGGCCGATCTTTTCAGCGCTAGCCCCCGGCGCTGCGGCGGCAACCGCCACACCTGGCCGAAGGGCCCGCGCGGGCAGCGCTGACGAAGGCTATCTGCATTGCGGCCCGCATGGCGCAGGCCACTTCGTGAAAATGGTTCACAACGGCATTGAGTACGGCTTGATGGCCGCCTATGCCGAGGGCCTGAACACCCTGCGCAATGCCAATGTCGGCAAGCCTGAGCTCTCGACCGGGCCAGGCAGCAAGCGCGAACACGATGCCGAAACCACACCGCTGCGCGACCCGGAGTTCTATCAATTCGAGATGAACCTGCCCGAGATTGCCGAGGTCTGGCGCCGCGGCAGCGTGATCGGCTCGTGGCTGCTCGACCTGACCGCGCAGGCGCTTCAGAAGGACACTCAGCTTGGGCGGTATGTTGGCCGGGTGTCTGACTCCGGCGAAGGGCGCTGGACACTCCAGGCGGCCATTGACGAAGGCGTTCCCGTGCCTGTTCTCAGCGCAGCATTGTTCGAGCGCTTCTCATCGCGCGGCGGTGCCGACTTTGCCAACCGGATTCTGTCGGCGATGCGCGAAGAGTTCGGTGGGCACGCTGAAAATGGCGCGGCATGAGCGTGATCACCTCGCCGCCGCTTCCGCCACAGTTGCGCTTGCTGTCCCACGGCAGTTTCCAGTTGATGCTCACCTGCGCAGGCGCTGGCCACTATTGGCGGCACACGCCCGGTGCCGTGCAGATTCAAATGCCTGACCGGTTGCTTGAGGCAGAAGGAGTGAAATGAACGTTGACGCGAACCCGAAGCCGCAGGACGACATAGGCACCGACCAGCCAACAATCGAGGCGGCGTGGGCGGTGGTCGATCCAGTTCTGGCCCAACACCACCCTGTCTTCGCTTACGAACCACGCACCTTGGGACCGCGCGAGGCCGGTGCGCTAACGGCTGAGGATGGCGGATGGCCCAACCCGCCGCCAGAGCAGGACTGTCTGTGAAACACCCTGCGTCAACCGACACCGTATTCCTGCTCGACGTGGACAACACGCTGCTCGACAACGACCGCGTCATTGCCGATCTGCAAGCTCATCTGGAACAGGAGTTCGGCGCGATCACTGCGAGCCGGTACTGGGTCCATTTCGAGGCTTTGCGCAGCGAACTCGGTTACGCCGACTATCTGGGCGCGTTGCAACGCTGGCGGCTCGATGCCGAGCCCATGCCGGGCGCCGAAATGCGTTTGCTGAAGATGTCTGGCTTTTTGGTCGACTACCCCTTCGCCGATCGCCTGTACCCCCAAGCGCTGGATGTCATCCGGCGGCTGAACGCCAGCGGGCCGACTGTCATCCTGACCGATGGCGATGTGGTGTTCCAGCCGCGCAAGATTCAACGCTCCGGCCTGTGGGATGCAGTAGCCGGCCGGGTGCTGATCTACGTCCACAAAGAGCTGATGCTGGATGCCGTGCAACAGCACTATCCAGCCCGGCATTACGTGATGGCCGATGACAAGCTGCGCGTCCTGGCGGCCATGAAAGACGTGATGCAACACCGCCTGACCACCATCTTCCCGCGCCAGGGCCACTACGCTCTGGACGTGGCCGCCATGGCCGCCTACCCGCCTGCCGACATCACCGTCGAGCGCATCGGCGACTTGCTGCAAACCGACATTCGCGACATTCGCGCCCGACAGGAATTACGATGAACGCCAACACCCGGAAGCTCCACGACCTCGGCCAGCTCCTTTGGCTCGACAACATCACGCGCGATCTGCTGGACAGCGGCACGCTGGTTCGCTACATCGCCGAGCTGTCGGTGACCGGGTTAACGTCCAACCCGACGATCTTCGAGCACGCCATCGGCAGCGGTGCCAGCTATGACGATGCGGTGCAGACACTGGCCGCGCGCGGGCTGTCGGATGAGGGCATCTTCTTCGATCTGGCGCTGCAGGATCTGACGCGCGCTGCCGACCTGTTCAGGCCCGTCTTCGACGCAAGCGACGGCGTCGATGGCTGGGTCTCTCTCGAAGTCTCACCGCTGCTGGCGGGCGACACGGCTGGGACCATCCTGGCCGCCGCGCAATTGCATGCGCGGGCCGCACGGCCCAACCTGTTCATCAAAATTCCCGGCACACCGCAAGGCCTGCCGGCGATCGAACAGTCGATCTTCGACGGCGTGCCGATCAACGTGACCTTGCTGTTCGCGCGCGAGCACTACCTCGCGGCGGCCGAGGCCTATCTGCGCGGCATCGAGCGCCGCGTGGATGCAGGTCGGTCGCCCAGGGTTCAGTCCGTCGCATCGCTGTTCGTCAGCCGCTGGGACGCTGCTGTGAAGCAGGAGATCTCGCCGCCGTTCCACAACCGCCTGGGCATCGCCATGGCCATGCGTTGCTACAAGGCGCATTGCGAGTTGCTGGCCTCCGAACGCTGGCGCAAGCTGGCTGCTGCAGGTGCCCGGCCGCAGCGGCTGCTGTGGGCCAGCACCGCCACCAAGGACCCCGCCGCGCGCGACACGCTGTATGTCGAGGCGCTGGCAGCGCCCGAGACCATCAACACCATCCCCGAGAAGACGCTGCTGGCCTTTGCCGACCACGGCCAGCCTGGGGCCGCGCTGCCTGCCGATGGCGGCCTGGCCGAGGCGGTGCTGAGTGAATTCAGGCGCGAAGGCGTCGATGACGAGGCGCTGGCCGCACAGTTGCAGCGCGACGGCGTGTTGGCCTTCGCCAAGTCTTGGGGCGGGCTGCTGGCGCGAATCCGTGAAAAGAGTTCAACAACAGCCAAGGCCAAGGCAGCGGAGCATCCGCTGTGAACGTCGGTTACGACAAGGCCTTGTACCTGCTGCCGTTCGATCACCGGCACTCCTACGTCAAGAGCCTGTTCAAGCTCGATCCGCCGTTGTCAGCTCAGCAGGCCGCGCGCGTCATCGACAGCAAGCAGCTCATCTACGAAGGTTTCGTGTCGGCCATCGAAAAGGGCGTGCCGCGCGCTGCGTGCGGCATTCTCGTGGATGAGGAATTCGGTGCCGACATCCTGCGCGATGCGCGCAAGCGCGGCTTCGTCACTGCGTTGTCCACCGAACAAAGCGGCTCGGAAGAATTCGAGTTCGAATACGGCGCCGACTTCGCGCACCACATAGAGAGTTTCGACCCCACATTCGTCAAGGCGCTGGTGCGCTACAACGTCGAGGGCCACGAGGACCTGAGCCAGCGCCAGGCCGGCCGCCTGAAGCAGCTTTCCGATCACTGCCAGCGCAGCCGGCGGCGCTTCATGTTCGAGTTGCTGGTGCCGGCGACCGACGCGCAGCTGACACGCCTCGAGGGCGACAAGGTCGCCTACGACAGGGACCTGCGCCCGATGTTGATGCAAGAGGCGATACGCCAACTGCAAAGCGCCGGTGTCGAGCCCGACGTGTGGAAGGTCGAAGGTCTGGCGCAACGCGAAGATTGCGTGCGCATCGTCGCCGCGGCGCGTTGCGACGGTCGCGACACGGTCGGCTGCATCGTGCTGGGCCGGGGTGCTGATGAAGCGCAAGTGCGCCACTGGCTGGCCACTGCGGCGGGTGCCCCCGGCTTCATCGGCTTTGCGGTCGGCCGCACGACCTTCTGGGAAGCAGTTGTCGGCTGGCAGGCGCAGACGCTGACACGCGCCGAGGCGGTGGCACACATTGCCGGGCGGCTGCGTGAGTGGGTTGATACCTTCGAGAGTGCGCGTCGGGCCCGCAGCAACGACGCTATGGCCGGATCGACGCCATGAACGATCTTTTGAACGAGTCGACCGACATCAAGAACAGCGAGTCCGGGCGACTCGACCAACTCTGCATCGACACGCTGCGCACGCTGTCGATCGACGCCGTGCAGAAAGCGAACTCCGGTCATCCGGGCACGCCCATGGGTGCGGCGCCGATCGCCTACTGCCTGTGGCAGCGATTCTTGCGCTACGACCCCGACGACCCGGACTGGCCCGACCGCGACCGCTTCGTGCTCTCGGCCGGCCACGCATCGGCACTGCTCTACAGCCTGCTGCACTTGTGCGCCGTGAAGGAAAAAGTCGCCCCTGGCGACGGGAACGCCGGCCGCGCGGCCGTCACGCTCGAAGATCTGCAGACGTTTCGACAGGCGGGCAGCCGCTGCACGGGCCACCCCGAACACGGCTTCACCCCGGGTGTGGAGACCACCACCGGCCCGCTCGGCCAAGGCGTGGCCACCAGCGTCGGCATGGCCATCGCCCAGGCCTGGCTCGCCGCCACCTACAACCGCCCGGGCCACGTGCTGTTCGACCACAACGTGTTCGCGTTGTGCAGCGACGGCGACATGATGGAAGGCATCAGTGCCGAAGCGGCATCGCTGGCCGGCCACTTGAAGCTGGCCCGGCTGTGCTGGATCTACGACAGCAACCACATCAGCATCGAAGGCTCGACGACCATCACCTTCACCGAAGACGTCGGCGCGCGATTCAACGCCTGCGGCTGGCAGGTGCTGCACGTCGCCGACGCCAACGACCTGGAGGCGCTGACGCGCAGCTTGCGGACCTTTGTGGACACGAAGGTCCGGCCAACGCTGGTGATCGTGCAAAGCCACATCGGCTACGGCGCGCCGCACAAGCAGGACACCAAGGAAGCGCATGGCGAGCCGCTGGGCGCCGACGAGGCGCGGCAGGCCAAACAGTTCTACGGCTTCGACCCCGACGTGCAGTTTGCGGTGCCCGCTGGCGTGCAGGCACACATCAGCGTGCAGTTCGGGCAACGCGGTGCCCGTGCGCATGAAGCTTGGAACGCGAAGCTCGAGTCCTACCGTGCGCAGTTCCCAGAGCTCGCCGCGCAGTTGGATCAGATGCAGCGCCGCGAACTGCCAAAGGGCTGGGACGGTGCATTGCCCGTCTTTCCCGCCGACGCCAAGGGCGTGGCCACACGCGAGGCCTCGGGCAAGGTGCTGGCTGCGATGGCGAAGCAGGTGCCCTGGTTGCTGGGCGGCGCTGCAGACCTGGCGCCATCGACCAAGACACAGTTGGGCCAATCACGTGCGTTCGAGCCGCCAGCAGGCTGCGCCGGGCGCAACCTGCACTTCGGCATTCGCGAGCATGCGATGTGCGCCATCGCCAGCGGCCTTGCACTTTCGAAGCTGCGCCCGTTCGCCGCCAGCTTCTTCATCTTCACCGACTACTGCCGCGGCGCCATCAGGCTCAGCGCAATGATGGGCCTGCCGGTCATCTACATCTGGACGCACGACTCGATCAGCATGGGCGAAGACGGGCCGACGCACCAGCCGGTGGAGCAACTGGCGTCGTTCCGCGCCATGCCCGGCATGGTGCTGCTGCGCCCGGCCGACGCCAATGAGGTGGTCGAGGCATGGCGCGTGCTGATGCAGTTGACAGACCGGCCCGCCAGCCTGGTGCTGTCGCGCCAGGCACTGCCCACGCTGGACCGCAGCAAGTACGCCAGCGCCGGCGGCGTGGCACGGGGTGCCTACGTGCTGGCCGACGCGGCAGGGGGCCCGCCCGACGTGCTGTTGCTGGCCACCGGCAGCGAAGTGGCGCTGTGCATCGGTGCCTACGAGCAACTGAAGAGCGAAGGTGTCCGCGCCCGCGTGGTCAGCATGCCGTCGTGGGACCTGTTCGAAAGCCAGAGCGCCGAATACCGCGACAGCGTGCTGCCGCCCGCCGTCAGCGCGCGCGTTTCGGTCGAGGCAGCGTCGCCGCTGGGTTGGGACCGTTACGTAGGCCAGCGCGGCACCATCATCGGTATGCGCTCGTTCGGCATCTCTGCGCCGGGCAAGGTGGCGCAGGCGCATTTCGGTTTCGATGTCGAGCATGTGGTCGCCGCCGCCAGGGCGCAGTTGGCTCGGCATGCGCCGCCTGGAGTCAGGACATGACGCCCGCCGGCCTGGTCGGCCTGCCCAGCCTACCCATCGGCTATCACGCCCTTCACCCGGATGTGAGCTTGAACTTCCAGATGAATCGCTGGTTCAGTTTGGTGGGTGATGTCAGCATGCTGGACGAGATGCGCACCGTGGCGCCGCGCATCACAACGTATGCAGACTGGCACCGCGAATTTGCGGCATTGGCCCAGCTTGCCCTCGCGAAGGGGCAGAACCTCAAGGCTGCGAACTACTTTCGTTCCACCGAGTTCTTCCTTCCGGGCGCTGACCCCCTGCGCAAACCGTTGTGCGAGAAGTTTATGCAACTGAGTCGTGATCACCATGGCGTGAAGCCCGGTGACCAGCACCGTGTGCCGTATTCAGACGGATCGATTCGCGGGTTCTTGCCCACCTATCGCTTCACGCCAGCGCATCCCAAAGGTGTCGTGGTGTTCTGTGGCGGCTTCGACAGCTACCTGGAAGAGCTGTTCCTCTTCTTCTTCTGGTTGCGCGATGCGGACTATGAGGTCGTGGCTTTCGAGGGCCCCGGCCAGGGAAGCGCGCTTTCCGACGCCGGCCTGCCGATGACGCACGAATGGGAGAAACCCGTCGCAGCCGTGCTGCATCACTTCGGGCTGGATGACGTGACCTTGATCGGCCTGTCGATGGGCGGCTACTTCGCGATTCGCGCCGCAGCCTTCCAGCCTCGCGTGCAGCGCGTCATTGCCTACGACGTGTTCTTCGACGCCTTCGACTGCAATCTTCGACTGATACCGCTCTCGACCCGTCGGGTGCTTCAGGGCCTGTTGCGCTTGAAGCTCGATGCCTTGGTGAATGCGCTGGTGCGCCGGGCGGCCAAGCGCAGCCTGCTCATCGGGTGGGGCGTGCAGCAGGCGATGCATGTGACGGGCACCCCCACGCCGGCGGCCTACCTGCACGCCATCCAGCGCTACACCGCAGCAAAGATTTCCAGCCGTGTGACGCAGGACGTGCTGCTGTTGGCCGGCAGTGAAAACCACTACGTGCCGCTTGCGCAGTTTCATCAGCAAATTGCGGCGCTCGACAACACCCGGTCGCTGACGGCGCGACTGTTCACACGCGCCGAATCGGCCCAGAACCACTGTCAAGTCGGCAACTATGGGCTGGTACTTCAGGTCATCACGGCCTGGCTCGATACCCAGTCCGCAAAGGCGCAATACGCTTGACGAAATGGACTCTCAAATCAATCCGCTCGCCGGCCAACCGGCCCCGGCCTCGATGCTGATCGACGTGGGTAAGCTGGTGTCGGCGTACCACGCCGACAGGCCCGACCCGACGATCGCCGCGCAGCGCGTCGCCTTCGGCACCTCGGGCCACCGTGGCTCGGCGTTCGACCGCTCGTTCAACGAATGGCATGTGCTGGCCATCACGCAGGCGATCTGCCACTACCGCAAGGCCAACGGCATCGGCGGGCCGCTGTTCATGGGCATCGACACGCACGCGCTGTCGGTACCGGCGTGCGCCAGCGCGCTGGAAGTGCTGGCCGCCAACGGCGTGGATGTGATGCTGGCGATGAACGACGAATTCACACCGACGCCGGCGGTCTCGCACGCGATCCTGGGCCACAACCGCGGGCGCGACGATCCCAATGACAGAGGCCGCGCCGACGGCATCGTCGTGACGCCCTCGCACAACCCGCCGCGCGATGGCGGCTTCAAATACAACCCGCCGCACGGTGGGCCGGCGGGCCAGGCCATCACAAGCTGGATTGAGACGCAAGCCAACCGCCTGCTTGAAGCGCGGCTTGAAGGCGTGCAGCGCATCCCGCACGCCCAGGCCCTGCAGGCTGCGACGACGCACCGCCACGATTTTCTCAATGCCTACGTCGCAGACCTCGGCCATGTGATCGACATGGACGTGATCCGCGCGGCGAAGTTGCGCATGGGTGTCGACCCCCTGGGCGGCGCCGGCGTCCACTACTGGGCGGCGATAGCCGAACGCTGGCGCCTCGACCTGAGCGTCGTCAGCGAGACCGTCGATCCCACATTCGCCTTCATGCCGCTGGACTGGGACGGCAAGATCCGCATGGACCCGTCGTCGAAGTACGCGATGCAGCGCCTGCAAGGCATGAAGGGCCGCTTCGACATCGCCTTCGCCTGCGACACCGACCATGACCGCCACGGCATCGTCACGCCGGGCAGTGGCCTGCTGGCGCCCGACCACTACCTGGCCGCAGCCGTCGACTACCTGTTCCAGCACCGGCCGGCATGGGCGCCGGGCGTCGCCGTGGGCAAGACGGTGGTCAGCAGCCGGCTGATCGACCGGCTCACGGCCAGGCTCGGCCGCCCACTGGTGGAGATGCCGGTCGGCTTCAAGTGGTTCGCTGCGGGCCTGCACAGCGGCGCAATCGGCTTTGCCGGGGAAGAGAGTGCCGGGGCCACATTCCTGCGCCGCGACGGCACGGTCTGGACGACCGACAAGGACGGCATCGCGGCCGCGATGCTCGCAGCCGAGATCACCGCCCGCTCTGGCCACGAACCGGGCCGCGACCCCGGCCAGCGGTATGCGGCTTTGGCGGCCGAGTTCGGCAGCCCGGTGGCACGCCGGGTGGAGGCGCGTGCGACATCGCAGCAGAAAAAGCAACTGTCCGCGCTGACGCCGCAGCAGATCGGCTCGACCACCCTGGCCGGCGAACGCATCGACAGCATCATCAGCCACGCACCGGGCAATGGCGAGGCCATTGGCGGCATCAAGGTCAACACCGCCAAGGGCTGGTTCGCCGCGCGGCCCTCGGGCACCGAGAACATCTACAAGATCTACGCAGAAAGTTTCATCGACGACGCCCACTTGCAAGCCATCGTCACGCAGGCGCAGGCCATCGTCGATGCCGCGATTTCAACGGAGCGACCATGACCGACACCACCAAACTCCGCCTCGACCTGCCCTTGGTGCTGCCCGGCATCGACGACGTGCGCGACCGCTGCGTGGCGCGACTGATCGCGTTGCTGGCGGGCCGGCCCGGCATCGCCGAGGCGCACATCGTCGGGCCCGATGGACCCACGCCCGAGCTGTGCATCCACTACGACCCGGCCACCCTCTCGCTGGGCCGTGTACGCGAACTGGCGCAGGCCGCCGGGGCCGAGTTGAGCACTGGCTTCGGCCACCTGCTCATCACCACCAGCGCGGCGATGCAGCCGCGCGCCGCCAGCCGCATCGCCGAGAGCCTGCGCAAGGAACCGGGCGTGTTCGAAGCGGACGTGGCGGCATCCGGCGCGGTCCGCATCGAATTCGAGCGCGGCAAGTCCTCGGAGAAGGCGCTGCGCGATGCCGCTGCGAAGCTCGGCTTGAGCGATGAGAAAGCGGTGGCGGAAGCCGCCGCGCCCGCGCCAGGCAAAGACGAGCATGCCGGCCACGACCATGGCCAACCCCAGGGCCAGGCCCCCGCACCGGGCGGGCCGGCAGAAGCCGCCACGCCCGCGCCCGCCAAAGGCGGCCATGCCGACCATGACCATACCTCGGGCGGGCCGTTTGGCGAACGCTCGGAGCTGATCTTCGCGGTGCTCGCTGGCGTGGTGCTGGCTGCCGGCTGGCTGCTTCAGTGGCGCGAAATCGGCCCCGGCTGGCTGCCCACCGCGCTGTACGTGGCGGCCTACGGCTTCGGCGGCTGGTTCACCGTCAAGGAGGCGTTGGAGAACCTGCGTGATCGCCGCCTGGCCATCGACAGCCTGACGCTGGTGGCGGCCATCGGCGCAGCGGCGCTGGGCAAGTGCGCCGAGGGCGCGCTGCTGCTGTTTCTGTTCAGCATCGGGCACTCACTGGAGCAGTACGCGATGGGCCGCGCCCGCCGCGCCATCGAGGCGCTGGCCGAACTTGCTCCCGACACCGCCACGGTGCGCCGCGACGGCAGCACCCATAGCATCGCGGTTGGCGAACTGCAACTCGGCGATGTCGTCATCGTGCGGCCGAACGAGAGGCTGCCGGCCGACGGCGTGGTCGTCGTCGGCACCACCAGCGTCAACCAAGCACCGGTCACCGGCGAGAGCGTGCCGGTGGACAAGCGCCCCACCGACGATGCCAAGGCCGCACTCGCCGCGTTCGGCAAGCTGGGGCCAGAGTTCCGCGTCTTTGCGGGCACCATCAACGGCGCCGGTGCCATCGAGGTGATGGTGGCGCGGCGTGCCGAACAGTCGACGATGGCACGCGTGGTCAAGATGGTCACCGAGGCTCAGGCCCAGCGCTCGCCGACGCAGCAGTTCACCGAGCGCTTCGAGCGCATCTTCGTACCGTCGGTGCTGGTGCTTGTGGCCGTGCTGCTGTTCGCCGGCTTCGTCATCGACGAGCCGTTTGCCGCCACCTTCTACCGCGCGATGGCGGTGCTGGTTGCCGCCAGCCCCTGCGCGCTGGCCATCTCGGTGCCGAGCGCCGTGCTCAGCGGCGTGGCGCGGGCCGCACGCGGTGGCGTGTTGATCAAGGGCGGCGGCGCGCTGGAGAACCTGGGCTCACTGACCAGCATCGCCTTCGACAAGACCGGCACGCTGACCGAAGGCAAGCCCAGGCTCACCGACGCCGTGGCCGCGCCGGGTGCGACGGAAGACGAACTGCTGTCGGTGGCGCTGGCGGTCGAAGAACAGAGCGATCACCCGCTGGCATCGGCCGTGGTGGCCGGTGCGCGCGAGCGCCTGGCGGACCGGATCAAGCCCACGACGGTGGCCGACGTGAAGAGCATCACCGGGCGCGGCGTGTCAGCGCAGGTGGATGGGCAGACCGTGCACATCGGAAAGCCGGTGCTGTTCTCCGAACTGCCGGACTCGGCGCTGTCCGCCGCGGTGGATGAAGCCAACAAGCAGCTCGTGGCCAACGGCCGCACGACGATGGTGGTACGGCAAGGCGCGCGCTTTCTCGGCGTGCTGGGCGTGATGGACACGCCGCGCCCGGTGGCGGCGCAGGTGATGGCGGAACTGCGCCAGCTCGGCATCGAGCGGCTGATCATGATCTCGGGCGACAACCAGCAAGTGGCCGAAGCCGTGGCCAGGACGGTGGGCCTGACCGAAGCGCGTGGCGACCTGATGCCCGAGCAGAAGGTCGAGGCGATCAAGCAGCTGCGCCAAGAGCACGGCAAGGTGGCGATGGTCGGCGACGGCGTCAATGACGCACCTGCGATGGCCAATGCCACCGTGGGCATCGCGATGGGTGCTGCGGGCTCCGACGTGGCACTGGAAACAGCCGACGTGGCGCTGATGGCCGACGACCTGGCGCAACTGCCGTTCGCGGTGGGCCTGTCGCGCAGCAGCAGCCGCATCATCAAGCAGAACCTGTGGGTCAGCCTGGGCGTGGTGGTGCTGCTGATTCCGGCCACCATCTTCGGCCTGGGCATCGCGACGGCGGTGCTGTTCCACGAAGGTTCGACGTTGATCGTGGTGGCGAATGCGTTGCGGCTGCTGGCGTACAAGGGCAGGGCACCTGCGCCTGCCGCGCCCGCCGTGCCTGAACCGAAGGTGGCCGAGGCGGCGCGATGAATCCGGCTGCGGTGTCGGCGCCGCAACCCGCGCCCGAGGCCGGCGCTTCGGGGCTGGCCAAGCTGATGCTACTGATGACGCGCGAACGCTGGATCGAGGTGGCGCGCATCGCCGCCACCGGCCTCGTCGCGCTGCTGTACTGGCAAGGCCTGGTGCCGATCCAGCTGTTGTGGGTGGCAGTGGCGGTAGGCGTGTATCCGCTGGGCAAGACCGGTGCGCTCGACCGCATCCGCGAGCGCAAGATCGGCACCGAGATCTTCGTCACCATCGCCACGCTGGTGGCGATGTTCGGTGGTAAGACGGCCGCGGGCGCGGTGTTGATGGTCATCATCCTGATCGCCGAGTTCATCGCTGAGCTCAACACCGACCGGGCGCGCGCATCGATCAAAGCGCTGATCGGCTCGGTGCCGCAGTTCGCGCTGGTGCGTGGCGTGGGCGGCATGGGTGGCGAAACGACTGTCGTCGGCGTGGTCGACGTGCTGGGCATCACCGCCGCACTGCTGGGCTGGATAGGCCCGATTCATGCCGCCCTTCTTCACCTGGAGCCTCACGTCCTGGTGTTCGTCAACTCCGTGAAGCTGCTGCGCGTGCGCATCGCGGGCGCATAACTTTCTGTCCTGAAAGGCTCCCATGTCCGACACCCTGGCACCCGACACCCTGCAGAAGATGCACGCCTACTGGCGCGCGGCGAACTACCTTTCGGTGGGACAGATTTACCTGCAAGATAACCCGCTGCTGGAGCGGCCTCTCACGCTCGCAGACGTCAAGTCCAGGCTGCTGGGCCATTGGGGCACGACGCCCGGCTTGAACCTGCTCTACGTCCATCTAAACCGGCTGATCAAGGCGCACGACCTGAACATGATCTACATCATGGGCCCCGGTCACGGCGGGCCGGGCATCGTGGCGAACAGCTATCTGGAAGGCTCGTACACCGAACACTACCCCGCCATTGAACGCAGTCGCAACGGCCTGCAGCGGCTGTTTCGTCAGTTCTCGTGGCCGCAGGGCATTCCCAGCCACGTGTCGCCCGAACTACCGGGCTCCATCCATGAAGGCGGCGAGCTGGGTTACTCGTTGGCCCATGCCTACGGCGCTGCATTCGACAACCCCGACCTCATCGTCGCCTGCGTTGTTGGCGATGGCGAGGCTGAGACTGGCGCCCTCGCGGCGAGCTGGCATTCCAACAAGTTCCTGAACCCCGCGCGCGATGGCGCGGTGCTGCCGATCCTGCACCTCAACGGCTACAAGATCGCGAACCCGACGGTGCTGGCGCGCATCAGCCGTCAGGAACTGACTGATCTTTTGCGAGGCTACGGCCACGAGCCGCATTTCGTCGAGGGTGACGACCCGGCGCTGGTGCACCAGGCGCTGGCCGGTGCGTTGGATGCGGTGCTGGCGCAGATTCAACAGTTTCAACGTGAAGCGCGATCCCTCGAAGCCGGGCAGGCGCCGCAGCGCCCGCGCTGGCCAATGATCGTCTTGTGCACACCAAAGGGCTGGACCGGGCCGAAGACGGTCGATGGCAAGCCGGTCGAAGGCAGCTGGCGTTCGCACCAGGTGCCAATCAGTGAGTTCAAGACCGCCGGCCATGTGCAGCAACTCGAAGACTGGCTCCGGAGTTACCGGCCGGAGGATCTGTTCGACGAAGACGGGCGCTTCCTTGATGAGCTGGCAGCGCTGGCGCCCACTGGTCAACGCCGCATGGGCTGCAACCCGCACGCCAACGGCGGGCTGTTGCTGCAACCGCTGGCCATGCCTTCCTTCCGCGACTATGCCGTGGTGGTGATCGAGCCCGGCGGCGCGGACGCTGAAGCGACGCGTGTCCTTGGCAGGTTTTTGCGCGATGTGATGAGACTCAATCTGAAGGCGGCCAACTTCCGCCTTTTCGGCCCGGACGAAACTGCGTCGAACCGCCTGGATGCCGTGTTCGAGGTGTCAGGCAAGGTGTGGCTGGACGGCGTGCAGGAGGAGCGCGACAACCACCTCAGCGCCAACGGCCGCGTGATGGAAGTGTTGAGCGAACACCTGTGCGAAGGCTGGCTCGAAGGCTACCTGCTCACCGGCCGCCACGGCCTGTTCTCGTGCTACGAGGCCTTCATCCACATCGTCGATTCGATGTTCAACCAGCACGCCAAGTGGTTGAAGGTGTGCAACGGCATTCCCTGGCGCAGGCCCATCGCATCGCTGAACTACCTGCTCACCTCGCACGTCTGGCGGCAGGATCACAACGGCTTCTCGCACCAGGACCCCGGCTTCATCGACCACGTGGCCAGCAAGAAGGCGGATGTGGTGCGCATCTACCTGCCGCCCGACGCCAACACCTTGCTGTCGGTGACCGACCACTGCCTGCGCAGCCGCAACTACGTGAACCTCATCATTGCCGGCAAGCAGCCGGCACCGCAGTGGCTGGACATGGACGCGGCCGTGCGCCACTGCGCGGCCGGCGCGGGTGTGTGGGACTGGGCCAGCGGTGACGCGAGTGTTGGCCAGGTCGACCCCGACGTCGTGATGGCCTGCGCAGGCGACGTGCCGACGCTGGAGGCGCTGGCAGCCGTGACGCTGCTGCGCAGCTACGTGCCCGGCATCCGCATCCGCTTCGTCAACGTCGTCGACTTGATGGTGCTGCAGCCCCCGTCAGAACATCCGCACGGCCTGGCGGACCACGAGTTCGATGCGCTGTTCACCGACGACAAGCCGGTGATCTTCGCCTTCCACGGCTACCCCGCGATCATTCACAAGCTGACCTATCGGCGGCACAACCACGCCAACATCCATGTGCGCGGCTACAAGGAAGAGGGCACGACGACGACGCCGTTCGACATGGTGGTGCTGAACAGCGTGGACCGGTATCAACTGGCGCTGGATGCAATCAGGTGCATTCCCCGGTTCGCCGATCAAGTGCAGGCAGAAACCGCGCGCTTTGATGCGACCATGCAGCGCCACAAGCTCTACATCGGCGAGCATGGCGACGACATGCCGGAGATTCTCGACTGGCGCTGGACGCCTTGAGAACCGGCTCGTGAGTGCGCAGAACATCCTGGCACTGAACAGCGGCTCGTCGTCGCTCAAATTCGGCCTTTACCGCGTCGATTCGGCAGGCGCCGAGAAGGTGTTGGGCGAGACCCTGTCCACGGTTGACACGGCTGAGCATGCCGATCCGACCACCCGGATCGCGAGCTTGCTTGCAGCATCCGGAATACCGCCACCCGACGCCATCGGGCACCGCATCGTGCATGGCGGGCCGGCGCTGCGCCAGCATTGCCGCATCGACGATGGTGTGCTGCGACAGTTGCAAGCCGCTGCGGCCTTCGCGCCGCTGCACACGCCGGCAGCCCTGGCGCTCATCCGCTTCGCGCAAGCGCAGTTTCCCGGCGTTCCGCAGGTCGCGTGCTTCGACACCCAGTTTCATGCCGGCTTGCCCGATGTGGCGCGTGTGCTGCCGATTGCCCGAGAACTGCAAGCCGACGGAATTCAGCGCTACGGCTTCCACGGCCTGTCGCTCGAATCGATCGTGCGGCAGCTCGGCAGCAGCTTGCCACAGCGCCTGGTCATCGCCCACCTCGGCAACGGCGCAAGCATCACTGCGGTCAAGAGCGGCCAATCGATTGATACCAGCATGGGCCTCACACCCACCGGCGGCGTGATCATGGGCACGCGCAGCGGCGACCTCGACCCCGGCGTGCTGGTGTACTTGCTGCGCGAGAAAGAGTTCGATGCAGCCCAACTCGAAGCGCTGGTCGATCAGCGTTCGGGCCTGCTGGGCATCTCGGGCGTCAGCGGCGACATGCGACGTCTTCACGAGGCGGCGGCTTCGAACCGCGATGCATGCCTGGCGATCGAGATGTTCTGCTATTCGGTCCGCAAGCAGATCGCTGCCATGACTGCAGGGCTGGGCGGTCTCGACATGCTCGTCTTCACTGGCGGCATCGGCGAGAACGACGCGCTCGTGCGCGCCGAGATCTGCAGCGGGCTGTCGTGGATCGGCATCAGTCTCGACGCAACGCGCAACGGCGTTGCGAGCAATCCCTCAAGCCTCATCAGCGACGGCGCCTCGCGCTGCCAGGTGCACATGCTGGCCTCGCAGGAAGACGAGCAAATCGCCCGCCACACGTGGGCATTGCTTGCATGACGGCAATAGCGGCCGGCAGTGCCGGCGAGGTCGGCGACGCTTCGGTCCTGGAAGCCGACGCGGTGGTTGCGGCCCTGGGCGCGGACATCGAGAACGGCCTTGGCGCACAGGAATCCGCGCGCCGGCTCGCACTGAACGGGCCCAATGAACTGCGCGCAGCCCCGCGCGCACCCGCTGGCGGCGCGTGCTGGCGCAGTTTCAGGACCCGCTGATCTACCTGTTGCTGGCGGCGGTTGCTATTGCGCTCGTCGCGTGGTGGGTTGAAGGGCGAGGCACTGAAAATGCGGGCTTGCCCGTCGACGCGATCGTCATTGCCGCCGTCGTGCTGCTCAATGGTGTGATCGGCCATGTGCAGGAAGCCAAGGCGCAGAACGCGGTGGCTGCGCTGGCCAGGATGACGGCGGCGACCTCGGGTGTGCTGCGTGACGGCAAGCCGCAGCGGGTGCCCAGCGCCGATTGGGTGTGTGGCGATGTGCTCGTGCTGGTCGAGGGCGACGCCGTCGGCGCTGACGCGCGTCTGCTGCAGGCCACGACGCTGCGTGTGCAGGAAGCCGCGTTGACTGGGGAGAGCGAGGCCGTGCTCAAGGCTAGCGGCACGCTTGCGAAGCCGGCGGCACTCGGTGATCAGCTCAACATGGTCTTCAAGGGCACCGCAGTTGCGCAAGGCACCGGCCGCGCGGTGGTCACTGCCACCGGCATGGACACCCAGATGGGCAAGGTCGCCGCGCTGCTGGAAGCGACTGTCGAACAGCCGACGCCGCTGGAGAAGGAAGTGGCACGTGTCGGGCGGTCGCTGGGCATCGCGGTGGTGGTAGTGGGCACCATCCTGCTCGTCTCAGATATCCGCAACGCCGCGGACGTGGTCCAGGTGCTGCTGCTTGGTGTGTCGCTGGCGGTGGCTGCAGTGCCCGAGGGTCTGCTTGCGATCCTGGCAGTGGTGCTGGCGCTGGGTGTACAGCGCATGGCCAAGCACCACGCCATCGTGAAGAACCTGTCGTCGGTGGAGACGCTGGGTTCCGCTTCGGTCATCTGTTCGGACGAAACCGGCACGTTGACGCTCGCAGATGACCATCGGGCGCGTGGTGACGACCTCGGGCGACGTCCATGCCAGCAGGGTCGGGTACGTGCCCGAGGGCAAGGTTCACCCGGTCGAGCAGGCGGGCCAGAGCGCAGGCGAGCTGCCTGATTTGGTCGAGGGACCGCTGCGCGATGAAACCATCGTCGTGTTCAGCGGTGGCAGCCTGGCCGGCAACGCCGATCTGCGCAAAGACAGAGAGCGGGGCATGAGAGATTCATGGTGACCCCACCGAAACCGCGTTCCTGGTGGCCGAACGCAAGCTGGGGTACGTGTTCACGGAGCACCAAACATGGCAGAGCCCCCCACGGGATACGCAGGATCCGGCCACTCAGCTCACCAATTTGAGCGCAACCCGGGCGTCAACCCGTCGGTGCTACGGCAGGCCGAAGCATCAAACTCGGCGGCATCGTGTTCGTGATGGAGGCCACCACTGCCGCATGCATGAACTTCCACAGATCCACGCCCTGGTGCAGACAGGTCTCGTGCACGGTAAAACCCCGAGACAAGAAATGATCGCCACGCAGTGATCGGGTCGGCCCCGATATCTTGCGCTTGAGCACCAGGCTGCGCAGCGCTTGCTCAGCGGCATTGATGGTCGGCGCCAATGCGGGGTTGGTGGTGAAGCTCCACAACGCAGGCCACAAGTTGATGATGTTGGTGCACGTCTTCGCGGTGCGGGTGCACTGTCCTTGTTGCGCGCCACGCTCAAGCGCAGCATGGATGCGCCGCTTGAGTGCCTCAAGCTTGTCGCCCATCAGCAGGCCCTTGTCACGCCAGCGGAACATCACAAAACTCAAGCCCAGCAGCTTGCGCCCGATCTGCCCAACCATGCCCTGGCGCTGGCCGATGCGGTTGAGATCGCGCAGCAGATGGGCCCAGCACACCTGCCTGCGCTCAGGATCGATGAAGGCGTAGCCCGCATACCGATCCGAGGTCAGCACACCGGCAAACTTCTCGCCGATCATGTCGTGGATCACGTAGCGAGCACGCGCCCCGAGGGGTAGATGGCAAACACCGCCAGCAAAGGCTGCACCGCCGCCCACACCCAATGGCTGCCAAAGCCTTCTCTGGGGTAGTGCGTCTCGTCCATCCACAGCGCGTTGGCCTTGCACAGCGATGCTGACGCCTCAGCCACGGGGGCCTTCAACGCCACGGCCACCTTGCCATGGGCCTGCGAGATGGCGCCCACGCTGAAGCTCAAACCCATCAATTGATCAGGCAGGTTGCGGATCTTGCGCTGCGTCAGGTGATTCCGAGTGCCCAGCACGCCCACCAAGGACGGCGCACTTGGCCCCAACTGCCCCTGGGGCACGCCTGCGGGCAACTCGCCCGCCTGAGTCTTGCCGCAGCCTGCGCAGCGGCCCTTGTAGAGGCGGTACTCATCGACCTGCGCACGCATCGGGGGAACCTCGAAGACCTGGTGGCGCCGCAGCTGCTCATGGAGCTCGATTTGGCCGCCGCACTCACACACCACCTCGGGTTTGCAATCGATCAGCCGATCTACTTGGCCCTCATCGAGCATCGCTCGGAGGTGGCCTTTGTGGCCAGGCTGCGTACCGCGCTTGCGCTCAATGGCTCGGCGTTGCGAGCGGCTGAGCTTGCCCGGGCCATCTGAGGACGGCGGCTTCGATGAGTAGCTGGAGTCCAGCTTGATCCGCTCCTGCAGAACTGCCAACTGCCCTTGCAGCTCACCGAGCAACTTCGCTTGCGTCTGGATCACCGCGTGGCACTCAAGCAACGACGCAGGCAGATGGGCTCTCTGGCAGAACTCGGCGATGGCGGCGGTGATCGGATCAGGTTGCGTTTGCACTGCGAACAGTACGCCGTCAAATCATAGGCTTACAAGCGAGAATTCAGGCGCCACTGTCACAGTGGGACCAAGTCGATCTTCAGCTGAGGGGGGCCACGTGAACACGTACCGCCGGCCTGTGAGCGACTCAAAGCGCCAAAGCCGTGGTCGGCTCCAGCCAGGTCACAAGGCTCCCGTTCCATCTGCAAGGTCGTGTGGTGGATTATCGGAAGACCATGCCCACGAACATGCTCATGAAGGTTGGGAGTACACCCATGAGCATGCTCACGATGCGCACCATCAGCATGAGCATGACGGTCCTGCCATGCCTGGTGTGCCGCACAAGCACGTTCATCGCCATCTGCCCATGTGCCACAGCCATGCGCATTTTCCGGATGCGCATCATCGGCACGGTCACTCAGGCGGCAGCCCTGGTGATTGGTGGCCAACTCGCCGCCCCCGATTCAAAGGGGACGAGCAGTTTCTCATTGGATCAATCCAGATGCCCTTCACTGATCAGGCTGCCAAGCCTTGCTACCTCGTTGCTGTTCGCAACCAACTTCTTCCCATCGACGGTTTCCAACGTTTCACCCTTCTTCAGGTAAACGGCCTTTCCGTACTTGTTTTCCTTGGCCATCTTGCCATCCTTGAAGATGTAGAGCGTGCCGCCATCCTTCAGTTGATGGGTGGCGGTGGCCTGAGCTTTAGCGACGTCGCCCGCAAAGGCCGGTGTAGCAAGACCAACCAGAACAACAAGCGCGAGCACAGATGCAGTATTTTTCATGATGATTCCTTCAGGGGTGCAGGGGTGTGCAACCCAGGTTAGAGGTGAGGGAGCTCACCCAGCAATATCACTTTAATCACAGCATCCTTACCGAACCATGTCGCACCGATGACGAATTTGTCAGAATTCACCGCCTTGCACTGCGATCACCAATCTGATCCTCCTTGAAACAGATACGGTGAAGTACATGAGATCGATCCGACCGCAAAATCTTGCGTCAAGGTTTGGTCTGGATGTCCGTGACAATCATCTTGCCGCCCTCGCTCACCACCATGAACTTCACCTGATCGCCAGGCTTGATGCTGGACAGAATGGACTTGTCCTTGGCCGTGAACACCATGGTCATGCCAGGCATGTCCAGATGCTTGATGTCGCCATGCTTGATGGTCACTTTGCCATTGAGCGGATCGACCTTCTTGATTTCACCGTCGGTCATTGAAGGAGTCTGGGTCGATTCCATCTTTGCGTGCTCCATTGCCGATTGAGCGACAGAGGTAAGGGGGGTCACGACGCCGATGGCAAATGCCGAGATGGTCAAAAACTTGGTGATGGTGTTCATGTGATGCCTTTTGGATAAGAGTTGAAAATTCGCGCTGATCCGTCTTTTTGAACCAGCAGCACTTGATAAGGATCGCGTTGACCCTCGAAATCAGGACCATCCATACCTGGAGATCCCACGGGCATCCCCGGCACAGCCAAGCCCAGCGCAATTGGCCTTTCTCTGAGCAACCGGCGAATGTCATTGGCTGGGACGTGGCCCTCGACCACGTAGCCTGAAACGAGAGCCGTATGGCAGGAACCAAGCTTCTCCGGCATGCGCATCGCAGCACGTGCAGCCTTGTTGCCCTCATTCACCACATTGACGAGGAAGCCATGCTGTTCCAGGTGCGAGACCCATGAATTGCAACAGCCACAGTTGGGATCCTTCCAAACTTTTATCGAGGTGCGCTCAACGGCCTTTGACGCCGCCCGGACTGTGCACGCATACGTCAGAGACACGGCCCCCAGCAAAATCTGGCGCCTGGAAATCAAAAAGGGTTGGCAGCTATTGCGCATGACTCATTTCCTGGAAACTTGGACTTGGCCCTTCATTCCTGCTTCGTAATGACCAGGAACCAAGCACGCGAAGTTAACTGCACCCGCTTTGGTGAACTGCCAGACGATCTCACCTTTTTGTCCCGGGGCAATGGTGACCTTGTTGGGTTCATCATGTTCCATGTCCGGGAACTTCTTCATTACTTCGAGGTGCTCCAAGAGCTCCTTCTCGGTGCCCAGGTTCATCTCGTGCTTGATCTGACCTGCATTCCTGATGGCAAAGCGTACAGTTTCACCCTGCTTGACGCGGATCGACGCTGGTTCGAATCGCATCTTGTCATTCATCGATACCTTGATCGTTCGAGTGACTTTAGAAGCCTGACCAGGCTTGCCGATGGCGGTCTCCTCGTTGGCATGGGCGCCGGCACCATGGTCGTGTGCATGGTCTCCGCCTGCAAATGCAGAAGCTGACAGTGCCAAGCAAGCGGCACCGATGAGGCGAGTGGCAAATTTACGTTTGTTCGTCATGAAAAGCTCCGTGAAGAAGATTGGAAAAGGTCAGTGATTGCCGTGAGATGACGGCTTGCGCGCCCTGACCTCTACAGCCTTGTCCGGCTTATTGGCCCGGGGCATGGACTGCCCACCTTCGGACTTGAACCTTGCTGGCTCGGTCAAGGGGCCGGTGTATTCATGGGCCACAGTGCCTGCGGGATACTTGAACCAACCAGGGTCCTTGTAGTCGCCAGGCTTTTGATTCTTGCGAACCTTGAGCACACTGAACATGCCCCCCATTTCAACGGAACCGAAGGGGCCCTCGCCGGACATCATCGGCACCGTGTTGTCCGGGATGGGCATTTCCATTTCCGTCATGTCTGCCATTCCGCGTTCACCCATGACCATGTACTCTGGCAAGAGGCTCTTGACTTTCTTTGCAACGCCGCGGTGATCCACACCTATCAGGTTCGGGACGTCATGACCCATGGCGTTCATGGTGTGGTGGCTCTTGTGGCAATGGAAGGCCCAGTCTCCTTCTTCGTCAGCCAGGAAATCGATTTGCCGCATCTGCCCGACCGCAATGTCGGTGGTCACCTCATACCATCGCGTGCTCTTTGGTGTGGGGCCGCCATCGGTCCCGGTCACCAAGAACTCATGTCCATGCAAATGGATGGGGTGGTTTGTCATGGTGAGATTCCCAATCCGAATGCGAACCTTGTCGTTGAGCCGAACATTGAGCGAGTCGACGCCTGGAAATATCCGGCTGTTCCATGCCCACAAATTAAAATCCAGCATGGTCATCGTCTTGGGCGTATAGCTACCTGGATCGATGTCAAACGCATTGAGCAAAAAGCAGAAGTCTCTGTTGACCTCGTCGATCAGAGGATGCTTGCCTTTGGGGTGAGTGACCCAAAAACCCATCATGCCCATGGCCATTTGGGTCATCTCGTCGGCATGGGGGTGATACATGAAGGTCCCAGGACGACGCGCAACGAATTCATAAACAAAGGTCTTTCCCGAAGGAATGGCGGGCTGATTCAAACCTGCTACCCCATCCATGCCATTTGGCAGACGTTGCCCATGCCAATGGATGCTCGTGTGTTCTGGAAGCCGGTTGGTGACAAAGATACGAACCCTGTCGCCCTCCACCACTTCGATGGTTGGCCCTGGGCTCTGACCGTTGTAGCCCCACAAGTGCGCTTTGAAGCCTGGAGCCATTTCGCGTACCACAGGCTCGGCGACCAAATGGAATTCCTTGACGCCTTGGTTCATGCGCCAAGGCAAAGTCCACCCATTGAGTGTTACGACAGGGTTGTACGACCGCCCTGTTTCAGGAATCAGTGGAGCTGCGGTGTCCGCGCTGTTATGAATCACCGGCTCAGGCAGCGCTGCCATCGCCACGCGACTGACGGCACCGGCCGCCACCGCACCACCGGCAATGCTTGCCAGCTTGAAAAATTCTCTTCTTGAAGACATCTGTGTTCCTTTGATCAGTGACCGCCGCTGGCACTGGGAGCCGAGCCCCTGGCCGAAAGCGTGGCACTGGTAGGCCGACCGATCAGGGACGCCTGCATTGCGGCGTCGGCCAACCAAAACTGTTGCTCTCCATCGATTGCGGCAATGACGGTCTCCACTTGGTCACGGTAATCAGCCAATAGCTCGAAGACCCCAATGAGCATGCCGTTATAGCGGAGCTGATTCTCATCAGAAATCACCTTGCGCAAGGGCAGGACCTCGTCTCTGTAGTGGCGAGCAACGTCATGCGCGGCTCGGTAGGTCGAGTAGCTCTCACGCAGGTTGGATCCTGCTGATCGGACCACAGACTCAAGCTGATTGGCTGCCTCCAGCGTCCTCGCGTTGAAGGCATCACGCTGCATGCCCCCCCAGTCAAAAATGGGCAGCCGCAACGCAATCTCATAACCCTTGGCCAATGACCTTGTGCCAGATGCGTTGTCGAATGTGCTGTTGCGCCGCGCCGTCAATTCGATGTCGGTAAGAGAACCCACACTCTCAATGCCTTGTGCCCTGGCATACGCATCGAAATTGTTCTTGGCCAGGCGGATGTCCAGGCGCGACTGAGAAGCCTGTGCGCTGAAGGCTTTCGGATCCACGGGCTCTTTGGGTAAATCCGGCAAACGGTCCGGGATTTTCATGTGTTCCGCTTGAGCATCAACCAAGCCAAGCAGGCGGATCAAGTTCTCTCGCGCAGCGGTGCTCCGGTGGCTGGCCGTGGCCAGCCGGGTGGCTGCGTCGGCGTAGAAGGCTTGTTGCCGAGCGCGTGAAATGCGGTTGAAGTTTCCAACGGCCTGCATGCGCAAAGCCAGTTCCGCAGTGGCCTCAGAGGCTTCGTAAACCTGTTCGGCGTACTTGAGGTTTTGTTGTGCGGCCACAGCGCGCACCCAGGCCTGGCGCACCGAGGTCACCTGGTCCACTACATCAGCCGCCAACCTGACGTGTGCCTGTTCGATTCGGCGGCTCGCTGCACTTTGCCGCCATGGCAGGGTAACGAGATCCAGCAATCCAAACGACAGCGCGCGCCCCAACTCCAGCTCCTCACCGGCTCGCAGCCGCTCGAAACTGAAAATTGGATTGGCAATGCGGCCCGTCTGCGCGGCTTCGGCCGCCTCGGCCCAACTCTGTGCCAGGAGCGCCTGCATCGAAGGGCTGTTAACTAACGCCAGTTCTACAGCTTGCGGCTGGCTTAGAGGCGTATCCAGAAGGGCTCGGGCTCGCTCCTTAGCCTTCGCCTGATCAGACTCGCTCGTCGCAAGAGACAGATTTCCCTGCGTGAAGCCCGAGGTTTCATCGTTGATGCGCTTGACCGATTGACCAATGTCGACGCTGGCACAGCCCGAAAGAATACCCAGGCCGATCACGGCAGCACCCGTTTTCAGGGACGCTCGATGGATATGCCTTTTCATCGACCCTTCTCCCGATGACCCGCATGTGGATCATCGCGTTCGGGGCCGGGGCCGGCTCCTGGCTTGGTGCTTGCCCCATCACGCGACTCACGCGCGTAAGCCCTCCAACCACCGATTCGACCTACCAGGTCATTGGATTCCTTCCAGGAAGCGGGCGTCGGCTCAGAAAAGACCTGATAGCTGCGGATTGGGGATCGGTAGTCCACCTTGAACTCGGATTTCATGGGCGGAGCATCATTTGCAGGCTCCTGAGCCTGGGTCAGGCCCCCGAGCGCCACTAACATCAAACCAAGTGCTGGGCGGACAACATACGGCGATTGGGCTAATAACATGTGTTCCTCATGGAAAGCAGTGATTTCGTCTCACATTTTGCTCAAGTCAGCCTGTCGAGAACCTGTTTCGGAGATGACAGTTTTGTCATCTCCGAAACGTGCGTCGGAAATGGCGGCACACTCAAGCGCTGGCAGGTACTGGAGATCATCGTGCGCATCCTGATCGTAGAAGATGAACCCAAAACAGGTGAGTATCTTCGCCAAGGGCTCAGCGAAGCTGGGTTCCTTGTTGACCTAGCCACAAACGGCTCTGACGGTGTTCACATCGCCAGACACGGCGAGCACGATCTCGTGATCCTGGATGTCATGCTGCCGGGCCTCAACGGGTGGCAAGTCCTGAGCACCTTGCGCCAGCAAGGTCTGGAGATGCCGGTTCTCTTCTTGACGGCCCGCGATCAAGTTGAAGACCGCGTCAAAGGTTTGGAGCTTGGCGCCGATGACTACCTGATCAAGCCGTTCTCTTTCGCAGAGTTGTTGGCACGGGTTCGGATCATCTTGCGCAGGGGGCGCCAGAACGCCGAGACCTCTACGCTGTGCGTCGCGGATCTTGAGTTGGATCTGTTGCGCAGGCGCGTGACCCGCGGCGGCATAAGGATCGATCTGACGGCAAAAGAGTTCGGCCTTCTGGAATTGCTAATGAGGCGGCAAGGTGAGGTGTTGCCGCGCTCACTCATCGCCTCTCAAGTCTGGGACATGAACTTCGACAGCGACACCAATGTGATCGAGGTGGCCATTCGGCGGCTGAGGGTCAAAGTCGATGAAGGCCAGAGCGTCAAGCTGATCCAGACGGTGCGCGGAATGGGGTATGTTCTCGAAGAGCCGGGCAGGTCTGAGCAGTGAAGATCGGACCACTGAAGGCGTTGTCCCTGACAGCCCGATTGACATTGTTCTTCACCTTGACGTCGGTGTGCATCGTGCTGGGTTTGGGCAGCCTTCTCATGTATGCAGCTGACCAGCATTTCATCGAGTTGGACCGCTACACCCTCAGTGACAAGCAACTTCTTATCAAGGACATCCTGACGAAATCACGCTCTAGAGAGGATGCCCGCGGGCGGTTGAGCGAAGCCTTGAATCACCACCACGGCATGTATATCTCTGCCAAGGGCATTGGCGGATCACTGCTTTACAGCTCGGATCGGTTTTCCTTGCCCGCGCAGATGGAGCCGGGGCTGAGCCACTCCGGTGAGCAGGTGATCCAGCGGTGGCAGAGTCAGGGGCGCGAGTACCGAGCGCTTCGCATGCTGCAACGCCCTGGATACGATCCCATGAACGCCCTGGACGTAGTTGTGGCAATTGACACGAGACACCACGACGAGTTCATTGCCCAACTCGGCAGAACCTTGGCGATCTACACGGTGCTCGCGATGATCGCCAGCGGCATGTTCAGCTGGTTTGCGGCGCACCACGGCCTTGCCCCGCTGAGAGCGATGAGGTCGCGTGCTGCGACGGTTTCCGGAAAGCAGCTTGACGAACGGATGCCCGTGGGGTCGGTTCCAATTGAGATGGCCGATCTGGCAAAGGAGCTCAACAGCATGCTGGACAGGCTGCAAAGCGATTTCCAGCGCTTGTCAGATTTTTCTTCCGATCTGGCTCACGAACTGCGTACGCCCATCAGCAACTTGATGACGCAAACACAGGTTGTCCTGTCCTTGCAACGTGACACAGACACCTATCGCGATACCTTGGCATCCAATGTCGAGGAGTTTCAGCGGTTGGGCAGAATGGTGTCAGACATGCTGTTTCTGGCCAAGACTGAACGCAGCTTGGCGTTGCCAAGGAAAGAGCGTTTTCCAGCGGCATCAGAAATCCAGAAACTCGTGGATTTTTACGAAGCAGTCGCTGAAGAAAAATTCATCCGCATCAACGTTGTGGGTGACGGCCTTATCACTGGTGACAGGCTGATGTTCAGAAGGGCCGTCAGCAATCTGCTGTCAAATGCCCTTCGGCACACGCCGAACAGCGGAGAGGTGTGCATCTCCGTCTTGAAAGCGGAACCCTACACCGAAGTGGCTGTCGCCAATTCGGGCAGAGACATCGATCCTAAGGTTCTGCCCAGGTTGTTTGATCGATTCTTCCGTGCAGATCCCGCTCGGGCACACCCATCAAGCGACGGCGCGGGGCTCGGGCTGTCCATCACACGCGCGATTGTGGAAGCCCACAGCGGGAAAGTTGCCGTGACATCGGAGCGTGGCCGCACCCGTTTTACGCTGAGTTTTCCGATCGTTGATAGCTTGAACGACCGCCAATTATGGCGATTGGAATCAGCGCAACAGGTGGCGCGCAGCGAGCACCCCACCCACTCGAAGCTGAATCAAGATGGTTGAAGGTTACTGCCACTATAGCGAGAACATAACAAATCTGTAATCTCTGGCTCATCTACGCGAAAGGTGCCGCCACTAAGCTGAATCCATCGTCACTTCGCCTCGCGAAGGGCCGGTAATTTTTTCCAGCGAGCCGCAACATTTTCTGGAACCGGATGCGTGCCACGTGATGAACACGGAGGCAGAGGTCGGCGCGTGTCAAAACGGGGATTTAAGGGTGGCCAGCTTGGGCCCCCGCCTTGCAGGTCAGTAGGGGCCAGTCATTGGCAAGCCCCCACCCCATCCAAGACAATCGAAAGGATTTCACATGAGCCACCAACAATTCGCAAGTTGCATCGAGGCCTGCAACGCGTGTGCCACGGCCTGCGATCACTGTGCCACCGCTTGCCTTGACGAGAAAGATCCCAAGGCCATGGCCCGCTGTATCCGATTGGATCTGGACTGCAGTGCCATTTGCCGTCTTGCCGCCGCCGCCATGGCGCGGGGCAGCGAACAGGTGTCAGCCATCTGCGGCCTGTGCGCCGGGATCTGTGAAGCCTGCGCCGAGGAATGCGGTAACTACCAGATGGAGCACTGCCAGGACTGCGCTACGGCATGCCGTCGATGCGCGCAGGAGTGCCGCAGCATGGGGCAGGGCTCAGGCTTGTCGCCCCGGCAAGGCGCCACAGCGCAAGCCCAATGACATTTCGCCATCGACCAACAACCCCAACGACAAGGAAGCCTACATGAACGCCAACAAACACACATCCCTGTCCCGATTCGCCGCCGCTGCTTTGGCGGCTACAGCCATGACCCTCGGCGCAGCGCAAGCCCAGATGACGCAAAGCCCGCCGTCGCATCCCATGGAGCACACAAAAGGGGCGATGCAGAAGGGAGGCGACATGAAGCGAGGGCACGACCACGGCTCAACCGAGATGGGCCAGGCCATGCACAAGGGCATGCAGTCGATGCAGCAGATGAAGATGTCGGGAGATGTCGATAAGGACTTCGCCATGATGATGAAGATGCACCATCAACAGGCCCTTGCGATGGCCAAGGTCGAGATTGAACACGGCAAATCCGCGCAACTCAAGGCCATGGCCAAGAAGATGATCAAGGACCAGACCAGCGAGATCGGGCAACTGGACAAGTGGTTGAAGTCGAATCCCTGACCATCGCATCGGCGCGATTCGGTTATCTGAGTGCATGGCCTGTGAGCGGTCTCGATGCAGGCGACCGCAGGGATCAGTGGCAGCCATTTGAAATCCGAATCGAGCACAAAGCTCGCCGCGCTTATCCAAGATGCATTTGGATGTGATCCGCGTCTGTGTCAGCGCAGGCCCGTTGAATTCAGGAAGTAATCCCACTGCGTCCGTGCGCTGGCGCACAGACGCCCGATCTCAGGGTGCTAGAACCGGACTTGGTTAACGCCGATGTCTCCCCGTGTCGTTTTAGCGCTGGTTTGATCACGGTTTCAGGAGAATCACTATGAATCACGACCCGTCTTTGCATGACCCGGAACCCCATGGATTCTGGAGATCGCGCTATGCCGTCGGTTTGCTTGTCCTGGGTGGTATCGCTGCCTACTTCCTGTTGACGGGTCATCGCGCCCACGTTATCGGGGCCTTGCCGTTCCTGCTCCTGTTGGCCTGTCCGCTGATGCACGTCTTCATGCACCATGGCCATGGCAAAGGTTCTGGTAATGAGCATGTACTTTCCCATGACGGGGAACCCGGATCAAACACTCTTGTGCCGTCCAAGGGTGCCAGCATCGGAGAGCAACCATGAGCCACGATGCGCCGGCCTATGGACTTTGGACGCTGGTATTTTTCAACTCGGCCATTTTTCTCATGTTCGCGTTCAGCTTCTTCAAGCCCCAGACCGCACGGGACTGGCGAACGTTCAGTGCGTTTGCCGCCTTCATCGTCGCGCTCTTTGTCGAAATGTATGGCTTCCCTCTCACAATCTACCTGATGTCGGGCTGGCTGCAAACCAAGTACCCCAGTCTCGACGTCCTCTCTCACGACTCCGGACACCTCTGGTCGACGTTGTTGGGCGAAAAAGGTGATCCTCACTTCGGGCCGCTGCACATTGCCAGTTACGTGTTCCTCGGTTTTGGTTTCTACCTGTTGTCGAGCGCGTGGAAAGTCCTCTACCACGCACAGCGTCAACATGCTCTGGCCACGGCCGGCCCCTACGCCCGCATTCGCCATCCGCAGTACGTCGCCTTTGTTCTCGTCCTGCTGGGATTTTTGTTGCAGTGGCCGACACTGCTCACGCTGCTGATGTTCCCCGTCCTGGTGATCATGTACGCACGACTGGCGAAAACGGAAGACCAAGAGATGCGTCAACGCTTTAGTGCCGCCTTTACAGCTTATGCGGCGCGCACGCCGCGTTTCTTGCCGTCTTTCTGGAAGCAGCGGCTCGCTGCATGAGGGCACGTGAAGGCGGCCAAGGCCCGAAGCCGCCATGCAGTGCCCATAACTACTGAGAGACCGCCCAACCCGATCGTTGGGTTCGTCGTTCATTGACGCCGGTCAAGGTTATTTTCGAAACGGGAGCCACACTTGCTGGAACCGTACTGTCTATTCAACCATCGCTGGAGCAAGCCATGTCTATCTACCTGAAGACCAACATCATCTCGGCCGCCGTGACGGTCGCTCTCGCGCTCAGCATGGCGACTCCTTTGTCGGCCAAGTCGCCCGCAGCGGGAGCGGTTGGAGCAAGCAATGGCGTTAGCGAGGTCGGTGCATGGCAAGGCGCCCAAGCTTTTACCCCCGATCGTCGCGTCGCGATGATGGGCATGGGGGAAATGGGCATGGAGATGGGTATGGATGCGATGGGGAAGAAAAAGCAGATGGACAAGATGCCGGACAAAGGTGGCATGGGCGACAAACCAATGAAGGGCAACATGCCTGCGGATGCTTCCATGCCAGCCAGTGACCCGGCCATGACCATGCAAGAGCCGATGGCCGATCGGCCCAGATCGGACATGATGGGCAGCATGCGTGGGTCCATGAAAAGCGGCGGCATGAGCAACATGGCGCCCATGGCAAAACTTCCCGGGTTCCCCGGCGCGCCTCATCTTTATCACATTGGCTCGACCGGCTTCTTTCTCGACCATCCACAGCACATCACTTTGTCCACGGGCCAGCAGGCCGCACTGAACCGAATCAAGGACAAGTCTGCCGTGGATCAAACCAACACGGATCGCCGGTTGGCAGACCTCGAACAGGAACTTTGGTCGCTGACATCGGCTGACGTGCCGGATGCGGCCAAGATCGGCGCGAAGATTCGCGCCATCGAATCGTTGCGAAGCGATCAGCGCCTGGCATTCATTCGTGCAGTCGGAGAGGCGGGCAAGGTTCTGACCGCTGACCAGAAAACCGCGTTGCAAGGTACAGATCCGATGTCAGGCCAGCCGCCAACCGCTGCGGGCAAGACCGCACCCGTGCCAGCTGCCCGCAAGGCAGCAACCATGCCGGCGACGCCCGCACCGATGCCCGCTACACCAGCGCCAATGAAAATGGAGTGAGGCCGCAGTCCCCGAGAGGTGCACGCAACCATGTCTTTTCCTTCACCTCGTCGCTTTGTTGCCAAGGCCGTGGTGCGTCAATCGACGTCCCTTGGACCAGCGATTGTTTTCGCAGCACTGCTGATGACGTTGTGGGGGCACTTGCCTGCCGTTGCGCAACAGAGCGCAGCCGAGCATGCCTCACATCATCCGGGCGCTTTGGCGGCGTCTGGTCCGAATCCGTCCCCGGCCGAAGCGAGTTCAAGCGCTTCGATTGGGGCCGCCTCCGCGCCCGACCAGAGCGCTTCGCAAAGTTCTGCCGCGATGCCGATGCCATCGGCGGGCACGGCGGGCACGGCGGGCATGGCTGGAATGATGGAGGGGATGCAGAAGATGATGGGCGGTGCAATGGGCGGCGCTGTCGGCTGTTGTGGAGCGGCGGGGCGCAAGGAGATCTACCCGGTCTTGATGGGCTTGCCGGCGCTGACCCCTGAGAAGCGCGCCGAGGTCAAGCGCCTCTCCGAAGAGCGCATCTACGAAGGCACGCTGCTGGTTCAGTCTGCCCAGGAGCGATTGTCGATGTCGGTTGCATCGGGAGATCACGATGCGGCCCAACTCGCGCTGGAGCACTTTCGCGACGGCCTTGGCCGGGTGAGCAGCGGCGTTGCCGTCCACAAGCTTCTTCAGCTAGGAACTCCGCCTCCGAATGTCGCTGCGCAATGGTTCAAACAAGAGATGAGCCTGCCATCGACCGTCACGCCGGAAGATTCGCGCGGAGTCTTCGGCATATTGCCGTTGCACCTGTTCGTGATGGCCCTGCTGGTGGCGTTCGCGCTGGCCATGGTGGCAATGTACTTCTTCAAGATGCGTCGCACGATAGCCCTGTTCGGGCGTATCGAGCCTGATGCGGGCGCACCGCCGCCTGGAATGGCGCCGCCACTCTCCGGGACACCCGGGCCGCCAGCACCGTCGGGCCCCTCAACCGCAGGAGCGACTTCAGCTTCACCGCATTCGGCTTCGGATGCATCCCCCGGCATTGCTCCAGAAGCAAACGCGCCGCCACTTCCAAATTCGAAGTGGAGAGGTCAATTGCGAGTAGAGAGCATCGTCACGGAGACGCCCAACGTCAAGACGATTCGCCTTCAGGCGGCATCCGGCGAGGGTGCCTTGCCCTTCACCTTTGCGCCCGGTCAATTCCTCAACGTCGCGTTCTCGATCGGCGGGGCGACGATGATTCGCTCCTACTCCATCTCATCCTCTCCGACGCAGCCCGATCACGTCGATCTGACGGTGAAGCGCGAGCCACGGGGAGCGGTATCGCGGCATATCGCCGACCTTCTCCAGGTCGGTGAACGTCTTGAAGTAGGGGGCCCTGTCGGCAAGTTGACCTTTACCGGGATCGAAGCCGACAGCGTCGTCCTCGTGGCAGGCGGTGTTGGCATCACCCCGATGATGAGCATTGCGCGTTACCTGACCGACCGGTCTTGGCCCGGGGACATCTTTTTCCTCTACGCGTGCCGCACCCCGGTCGATTTCATCTTCTCAAAGGATGTTGCCGAGCTTCAGCGGCGCAATCCGAAACTGCATGTCGTCGTCGTGATGGAACATCCGGAAGGAACAGATTGGCAAGGACCGCGAGGCCGCCTGACCAAGGAGTTGTTCACCCAGACGGTGCCTGATATCGCTTCGCGAAGAATCGAGCTCTGCGGGCCGCCGGTGATGATGAATGCGGTCAGGGCGATCCTCACCGAGCTGAAGGTGCCGCCCGAGCAAGTGAGGACTGAAGATTTCGGCACTGCTGCGCCAATTCCTGGCGCAGCCGGTACCAGTGCCAGATTCACAGCTCCTGCCACCGGCCCGTTGGTGACGTTCACGAAGAACGGCAAGTCCTCGAAGATTCATGTCGATCAAACCGTGCTTGAGCTTTCCGAGGAACTCGACATCGGGATCGAATTTGCCTGCCGGGTTGGCACCTGTGGCATTTGCAAGGTGAAGATGACATCGGGCGAAGTCGAGATGGCAGTTGAGGACGGGCTCGATGCTGACGACAAGGCGGGCGGCATGATCCTGGCCTGCCAGGCCAAGCCGACGAGCCCGGTGGCGGTAGAGGCTTGAGCATGAAACCGCCCCAACGCGAAGCCATCGTCGTCACGGGGGTGCTGGGCATCTTGCTGTTGTCCTGGCTCGGCTTCTTCCTGCACCGCTCTCCGCGCTTTCCCGGCAGCGGCGTGGGAGCGATATTTGGAGTTGCGGCGGCGCTGTTCATGCTTGTCCCGCTTGCGTACACGATCGCCAAGCGGATTCCTTCGCTCAGCGCGCGAATCACCTCGCACGTATCGATGAAGACATTGCTCGACTTGCACGTCTATGCGGGCCTCCTTGGGCCGCTGCTCGCGATAGTTCACACCGGCCACAAGTTCGACAGTGGGCTGGGCATTGTGCTGACTGCGGCATTGCTGCTCGTAGTGGTGAGCGGGTTCGCGGTTCGTTACCTCCTCCCCTTTGTCGGCCAGGAAATGAAAGACAAGCTGGTCCTGCTGCAAACAGCGCGGGGCGATCTCGACAACGCCTGGGGTGCACTCGAAAACTCGCTGGGTGAAATTCTCCCTCCTAAGGCATCCATCTGGAAGACGGGCCTGGCATCGGTCGGACTTTCGACCGAACCCGACAGCCCGGCCCGGGAGATCACCCGCATTGCTGAATCGGTGGCCGACCTGGAGTATTCGGTCCGGATGCATCAGGTTCTCAAGCTCTGGTTTGGCCGCTCGTTGAAGCTGCACATCGCTGTTTCCGTCGCCTTTTATGTGCTGCTTGCATTGCACATTGGAGCCGCTGTCCAGTACGGGCTGCGGTGGTTCGCCTAGCATGAAGACAAAAACTTTCCTTGCCGCTGCGCTCGTGACGATCACCGTTGCGCTGGTCATCGGCTTTGACTGGACGCGGAACGAATCGGCCACACGTGCGCTGTGGCAACAGGCTGTGGTGCCAGGACCGCTGTCGCAGTCGCACGCATTTCTGTCGACCCAATGCAGCGCTTGCCACACGCCGGTCAAAGGTGTTGAGGCGGCGCTTTGCATATCTTGCCATGCGGATAACACCGCGTTGTTGCAACGCCAGCCCACGGCATTCCATGCCAATGTTCAAACCTGCACGGGCTGCCACTTAGAACACCAAGGAACGGCGCGCATGCCCACGACGATGGACCACTCTGTGCTTGCCAAGATTGGACACCGACAAATTAAGGCCGCCGAGATCAGCGGCGGGCTCAATGCCGCCGATATCGGGGCCGCCGCCAAGATGTTTGATCGGGTAGAGCTTCATCAAGCGCAGGCGCCTCACAGGACCGTCGGCTCCGCCGCGGTCAATACCGCGAGCAGGGACGGTTTACCGCCCAACCATCCTCTTCTGAGCGGCGCTGACGAATCCAAGCTCAGTTGCGCAAGCTGCCATGCAAGCAAGGACCGCCATCAGGGGATTTTCGGGGCCGACTGTGTGCAGTGCCACGCCACAACGCAGTGGACGGTGTCCCAGTTCGCCCATCCCTCAGCGCGCTCGACTGAGTGCGCGCAATGTCATCGGCCTCCGCCGAGCCACAACATGATGCACTTTTCGATGATGTCAGCGCCGCTTGCGCGCCAGCCGAATGCGAAGGTGAACCAGTGCTTCATGTGTCACCAGACGACGTCCTGGAATGACATCAAAGGGGTCGGCATGGTCAAACACCATTGATAGAAGTCAACCCTCGCAATGCCCTTGTGCGCCACGGGCCAAGCAACCATGAGAAGCGTCAGTGGCCCACAAGGCTCCAAACAGAAGGAACGAAGATGGATACGAGCACCTTGAACGAATCTGTTGTCATCAATCCGGAGAACCGGTCACAACGTCGCCATCTGTTCAAGGCGGCCATCGCAGTCGCTGCGGGAGGCGGCCTGAATGCACTGACATCGAACGAAGCAATGTCGGCGGAGCCCAACCCATCGGCGCATACCGCGGCCAGCAAGTCTTCCGCTGTGCGCCGAAGCCCAATGGCCATGCCGCCCATGCAAGATGCCATCAAGGCCTGCCTCGACTGCCACAGCATGTGTCTTCAGATGGCCACGGGCTACTGCCTGGAGCGGGGTGGCCGCCATGTGGAGCAAAAACACCTTCGACTGATGCTCAACTGCGCCGAGCTCTGCCAGACGTCGGCGAACTTCATGCTGAGCAATTCTCCCTTGCATGGGCGAGTTTGCTTGATTTGCGCTGAGGTGTGCGAGGCATGCGCCAAGAGCTGCGATCAGGTGGGTGACATGCGTGAGTGCGCCGAGGAATGCCGAAGCTGTGCCAAGAGCTGTAAGGCGATGACATGAACCCGCGTCGGCGTTTCCTGCAGGCCAGCGCCGCTGCGGGGGCCGGGACGGCCCTGCATGCGCTATCCCCAAACTACGCCTGGGCAGCTTCCGCCGAAGCTGCGTCCATGCCGGACAGTGCGGGCCCGCTGGTCAGTCTCGTGATCGGCAAGGGCAGGCTCAACATCGACGGCAGGAGCGCCACGCCCACAGTGGTCAATGATGTGCTGCCCGGTCCCGTGCTGCGGTTTCGAGAAGGAGAAACGGTGACGATCCGGGTGACTAACCAGCTGGAGGAGACGAGCTCGATTCACTGGCACGGGCTCCTCGTCCTGCCGGACATGGACGGCGTCCCGGGCCTGAGTTTCGACGGCATTCGACCCGGCGAGACCTTCAACTATCGATTCAAGCTGCGCCAGAACGGCACCTACTGGTATCACAGCCACTCGGGAAACCAGGAGCAGGCAGGCCTGTACGGCCCGCTCATCATCGACGCTGCCATGCCCGAGCCGTACGCCTACGACAGCGAATGCGTCGTGATGCTGTCCGATTGGACATTTGAGGATCCGGCGCGCGTGCTTGCCAAGATGAAGAAGTTCGGCGCGTATTACAACTTCAACCGGCGCACATTGCCCGACCTGTTTCGTGACGCGTCCCGCGACGGGTGGGGTGCAACCCTGGCCGACCGCGCGCAGTGGGCCAAGATGCGGATGGATCCGACCGACATTGCCGACGTGACAGGATCCACGTACACATACCTGCTCAATGGGCAGGCGCCAACGCAGAACTGGACCACGCTGTTCAAGCCGGGAGAGCGCATTCGCATGCGCTTCATCAACGCGGGTGCAATGACCCATTTCGATGTCCGTATTCCGGGCCTGGAGATGAGGCTCGTGCAGGCCGATGGCCAGAACGTCGAACCGGTGTCGGTCGAGGAGTTTCGGATCGCTCCGGCTGAAAGCTACGACATGATCGTGCAGCCGGGTAACGCGCATGCATACACCATCTTCGCTGAGACGATGGATCGGAGTGGCTACGCGGCGGGAACGCTTGCCCAGCGTGCGGGGTTGCGCGCATCGATCCCGGAGCGGCGCTTGCGTCCGCTTCGGACGATGGCCGACATGGGCATGTCCGGCAATGCGATGGGCGGCATGAACATGCCGACAAGCAGCGCCAAGCCCAAGGCGGACACGATGCCCGGCATGGAGATGCCAGAGGAAGCCGCGACTGAGAAACCCGCCACGGATGCGATGCCAGGCATGGCAATGCCAGAAGACGCCGCACTCGCCATGCCTGCGACGCCTAAAAAGACCGCGACGATGCAGGCCGTGCCGCATGGGCCTGACCATCACGGCCCAGGCAACTCCACAGTCGCCGAAATGCCAGGCAGCCGAATCAACGATCCTGGTACAGGACTCGGCGACGCGGGGCGCCGTGTGCTTGTCTACAGCGATTTGAGGCGCTTGTCTGCGCATGGAGCTACAGGCGCGCCCGACCGAGAGATTGAATTGCACCTGACCGGCAACATGGAGCGTCAGATCTGGGGCTTCGACGGCAAGAAGTACTCAGAAGCCGAAGAGCCGATCCCGTTCGAACTCGGCAAGCGGCTTCGCGTCACACTGGTCAACGACACGATGATGGACCACCCTATGCACTTGCACGGCATGTGGATGGTGCTGGAGAACGGTGCTGGTGCGAAGCGGCCGTTGAAGCACACCATCAATGTCAAGCCTGGCGAGCGCGTTTCGTTCGATGTCTTGCCTGATGAGGTCGGCCGATGGGCCTTCCATTGCCATCTGCTCTTTCACATGGAACTGGGAATGTTCCGTGTCGTATCGGTCATCGACCCGAAAGCAGAGGCTCGGCCATGAAACGTTTATCTATTCCTCGTCGTGCCGCCAGACCTGCGCTGTGCACACTGGCATGCGCGATGATGCCTCTGTTCGCCCAGGCCCAGAAGATCTCGCCGGTGGAGGACAGCCCGGTCCGCAGCTACTTCCTGATTGATCAGTTCGAGCAAACCACGACCCGTTACACCGGTGGCAGCGGCAGCGAGGATGGCCTGCAATTCAACACGGTCGGCTGGATCGGCGGCGACTACAACCGACTGTGGATCTACACCGAAGGAACGAAACCCTACAACGGCAAGCTGGAAGACGTGGATGTTCAGCTTCTCTATGGTCGCCTGGTCGCGCCGTTCTGGGATTTGCAAGCGGGCGTGCGCTACGCCAAACCAAGACCGGAGGCGCCTGCGCGCAACCATGCAGTCCTCGGGATCCAGGGGCTCGCGCCTTATCGGTTCGAGGTTCAGGCGGCGGTTTTCTTGAGCGAACGCGGAGATGTTTCGGCGCGGGCGGAACTGGAGTACGAACTGTTGCTGACCCAGCGCTGGATCCTGCAGCCGCGGTTATCGACCAATGTTGCTTTCCAGGAAGTGAAGGAGCAGGGCATCGGACGCGGCTTGAACGATGTTGAGATCGGCCTGCGCTTGCGTTACGAGATCAAGCGTGAATTTGCTCCCTACCTCGGGGTCTCTTGGCAGAAGCGCTACGGGGATGCCGCGCAGTTTGCGCAAGAGCGTGGCGAAGACGTCGCGGGATGGAGACTGGTCGCCGGGGTTCGCATGTGGTTTTAGGCGGCAGGGCTTATGTGCGGCATCGCACAGACGAATTTATGGGACTTTGATAAGACAAGGGGGGTGTCAAGCATCGTGAAAAGTTACTGAAGCAAAAATGGTCACGGGAATGAGTGGGTTGTTTTTAAACGCAAATAGGAGAACTTAAATGTTCAAGAAAATTTTGATGGTCGCTGCCAGCAGCGTTGTTGCAGTGTCTGCCTTTGCGGCAGACAACAAGGGCGTTGAGAAGACATTCGAGCTGGTAGACGGCTCAAAAGTCTTTGTTTTTGAAAACGGAAAAATGGGCATGGAGGACAAATATGGTCGTGCTGTCCGCATGAAGCCTAACAAGATCATGGAAACAAAGGATGGTCAAAGGTTGATCATGATCGGCGATGAGGTTGCGCGTGTGGACTCTCTAGGGCATGAGAGGCGCCCTGGCAATCAACACTAGGTTTGATAGTTATGCCTGGCGCCGCCATTTGCTGTGAAACAAGAGCGGCGCCAGTGGAACAACGAATAGGTACGGCAACTTCTTACTCACTGAATGCTGTATTCGTAACCGAGACCATGAGGCTGGCAATCTTCAATTGCCCGCCCTTCACGATTCCCAGAAGATTCTGTCGATGCGGGGCCAGGTCGGCGTCGATGACCACTGCGGGCGCATGAACAGAGTGTGCTTTCCCCTACGGCCAGTTTTTGATGCAAGCGCCATCCTGCTTGGGATGGCCGCTCTCAGGCCCAAGGTTGGCTTCCTCTTGGCTGACGACTGATGCCGAACAACAAGGAATTAAGCCAGGATGAAATCCGAGCAGAACGTCAAAAAATCGCCCTCCGACCCCCATGCGCACCCCCATCATGACGGCGAGGCGGGGCTCGACCATCCCACCGACCAGCAAGGCGACCATCAGCACGTGGCAGCCGACGGAGGGTGCGATCACCACCACGCCTCTGCGATAGCCACTGCGTCTTCTCCTGCGACGGCAGAGCAGACGTTGACCGATCCGGTGTGCGGGATGCCCGTCACCATGGCATCGCCGCACAAGCTGGAATACGCTGGAAGGCCATATTACTTCTGCAGTACCGCCTGCCTCGGCAAGTTCGATAGGGAGCCTCAGCGTTACGCCTCGCTCAAGCCAAACACAGAGCACGTTCCGGAAGCTGCGGGCGCCGTATCCGCTGTGGGGCCCGGACCTGCAGCCACTGCAGCATCAGGGACGACCTACACCTGTGCCATGCACCCCCAGATACGCCAGGACCATCCCGGCAATTGCCCGATTTGTGGCATGACACTGGAGCCCTTGCTGCCCGCCCTGGGGGAAGAAGACAACCCCGAGTTGCGCTCCATGACGCAGCGCTTCTGGGCTTCTGCGGTCCTGACCGTGCCATTGCTGATGATGGCAATGCACGAGTTCTTCCCCTTCAACCTGGCCGCTTGGGTGGATGACGTGGTGGGCGGCCTGGCGACGCGTCTCGGCTGGCCGCACCTGCTCAACGTCACCTGGTCGCAATGCGTGCAGGCGGTCCT
>CAZKPN010000022.1:0-49662 GCA_964554655.1 uncultured Aquabacterium sp.
TAGTCCACCGCCAGCACGCGCTTGACGCGGTTGGTGTGGAAGCTGCGCAGCAACTGGCGCACCGGCACGACCTGGGCATGCGTGTCGCCATACAGCTCGCGGTGCAGCTTGGGCAGGCGGTGCCACGGCTGGATGGGCTTTTCGTGGTGCGCGTTGTGGAAACCGAAGTTCAGCCACAGCATGTTCAGCACCGGGTTATGCACCCCCACCACATTGCTGTAAGTGTTGGCCTGTTCATAAACCCGGTCGCGCACCTTGTCGGCCGGGATGGGCTGATCGTCCATGATCGGATAGGCATCGTAGGTGTGCTGGAAACAATCGGCGAAGCGCAGCACGGTGATGAAGAGCAGGTAGGCCAGGAAGTACAACAGCAAGGCCTTGAGCGACACCCAGGCCAGCAGTGCGAAGGCCGCCGTGCGCACCACCGCGATGCCGATGATGCGGGCGCGCAGGGCCTGCTTGCGCGCATCGCGGAACGGCAGCAGCACGACGAAGCCACGCATCAAAAACTCCACCGCCGGGAAGTAAGCCCACTCCAGGGCCAACACGGTGTTTCGCAACCACGCGGGCGATTTGAGCAAGAAGCCACGCGCGTCAAACGTGATCACGTCGGCCCGCTCCACATGGTGGCGCATGTGCTTGCGGCGCATGTCGGCAAAGGCCGCGTAGCAGCTGCCATTGAGCCAGCTCATCAAGGTGCCCCAACGTTCATTGGCCTCGGGCGTTTTGAAGATGGCCTGGTGGGCGAACTCGTGGATGTAGTAGGCCGACCAGACCAGGGTCAAAGTCACCAAGGCCACGCCCAGCACGTTGACGGCCCAGTGGGGCGCCACCAGCATGGCCACGCCAAGCGGGTAGCCCAGCAAGGTGAATGCGAGGGCCGCCACATTGGGGGCCACGCCATCGGCATAGCGAAAGCTCTTGAACATGGGGCCCCCTGCAGCGTTACTTCTTGATCAGCGCGTTGACGAACTGAGGATCGAAGGTGGACTCGGTGGGCGGGATCGTGGTGATCTGGCCCTTGGCCTTCAGCAACGTGCCGATGATCTCGCCGCTGGCGAAGTAGGACGTGGTTTCCTTGCCCTTGGCAAAGGCCTTGGGCATCTCACTGAGCGCGATGTTGTGCACGCCGGTGAGCTGCTCTTTGACCTCTTTGGCCGACACGCCCATGGCCTTGCCGATGATGGCGGCAGCCTCGTCGGGCTTGGCCTTCATGTAGGCCATGCCGTCCAGGTAGCCCTTGATGACGCCCGAAATTTCGGTGGGCATGGCCGCGATCTTCTTCTCGTCAAACACCAGCACGTCGGCGATCAGGCCGGGTGCATCTTTGGACGAGAACACCACGTGGAACTTCTTGCCACCGCCCTGGCTCAGGATCTGTGACAGGCTGGGCTCATAGGTCACGCCAATGGGCAACTGGCCCGAGGCCATGCCGGCAGGCACGGTCTCTGGCGTCATGCTGACGGCGGTGATGTCCTTGTCGGTCAGCTTGTTGACCTTCAAGGCATAGGACAGCAGGAAGTCGGAGGGCGACAGCGGGTTGAAGCCGACCTTCTTGCCCTTGAACTCGCTCACTTTGGTGATGGCCTTGGTGGCCACGATGGCATCACCGCCGTTGGAGTAGTCGATGGGCATCACGACCTTCTGCATGCGGCCTGCCGCGACCTGGCCAATGACCTGGTCATAGGTGAGCATGCCGCCATCAACCGCGCCACTGGTGATGGCCGAGGGGATCAGGGCCGGATCGCTGAAGATCTGCAGCGAGACCTTGAGGTTGTACTTCTTGAAGAGGTCCAGCGCTTCGGCCACGTAGAAGGGCCCGTAGCCGATCCACACGACGGTGCCGATTTTCAGGGACGTGGCGGCCATGGAGGCGCCAGTGACCAGGGACAAGGCCAGTGCGGTGGCGGCTTGGAGAACGCGAAGACGGGGAAATGCCATTGGAAGCTCCTGTTGAGGGGACAAGCGCAGGGGCGAGACGATGTGGATCGTCGCTCTCCCGGGCTTTTGTCCCTCCGTGGAGCCTCTTGCGAGGCCGGGGCACTCTTGGACCAGACAAAGATGGCTTGGCAGTCAACCATCGATCGGAACCCTAGTGCCCCTCAGTAGATGATCCGCGCATGTTTTGAAGATGCACCAAAATCGCTCCACCTGCATCCGTGTTTATGCAATAGGTGTGCCAGCACATCGAGGTTTCGGCTCAGGCGGCGGTGAGCCAGCGGTACAGGCCGCACAGCCGCGTTGGCAAGCTCAAGGCGTTCTCCACGATGTGGAAATGGCGCCAGCCAAAGATGCGGCGCGCGTAGGTGTCGGCGTGCCGATCCACGACCAGGCCATGCACTTGCACCCCGGCAGAGCGCGCCGCGTGGATGGCATGGCGCGCGTCTTCCACCAGGTGGTGGGGCGTGTGGACATCGATGTCGGAGGGCGCACCATCGGTCAGCACCAGGATGGCCTTCAGATCATTCGCTTCGTCGGCCAGACTGGCGGTGGCGTGGCGCAAGGCCGCACCCAAACGGGTTGAATGGCGCCCCGGCGCCGATGACAACACCGTGCGTGCAGCCCCATCGATGGGCGCGCCGAAATCGATCAGGCGGTAGTAGCTGACCTCGGCGCGTGTGTTGGACGAGAAGCCATGCACCGCGATGCGGTCGCCACTGGCGTGCACGGCGTCCGCCAGCATCAGGGCGGCGCGCTTCTCCAGGTCAAGGAAGGACTGGGCGCCATCGCCCAGGCGATCGTTCGTGGACTCGGACAAATCCAGCAAGACCAGGATGCTGGCCGTGGTGTCGGTGGTGGCCCGGCGGATGAAGAGTCTTGATTCAGCGGCGCGTCGGGAACGATGCGCCACCATGAACGCCACCACGGCGTTGAGGTCGAGTTCATCACCTTCGGCTTGACGCCGGAGGCGGCGCCCGCCATTCAAGTGCGGCGAACGCTTCAGGGCCATGGGCACAGCGGAAACCGGCTGCACCAGTTTGGGCACATGCCGCCAAGGCGGCAGCTTCTCGACCACGGTGCACCAATCCTGGCGCAGCAGCGACAGGCGGTGATCCCACTCCGGGTAGTGGTGCTGGCTCAGGGCCACTTCTTCGGCGAGCACCTCCGCCGCAGCGCCGTCCGTGGGCTGGTCCAAGGCCTGGGGCTGGCGTTGCTGTGGCACGTGCAAGGCCTGTTGGGGCGGTGGATCGGCCGACGAGACCTCGTGGTGCCACAGGAAGGTGTGGTCGTCTCGGTAAGGCGCCGACACCTGGTACTGACCGGGCCTGAAGGCCACGCGTGTCTGGCCCAGGTCGTGCACCAAGTTCAAGGCGATCTGCCGGAAGCCTTCGCGGTCATGCAGGTCGGCCGCTTGCGCTTCGAACAGGGTGCGGGCCTTGTGGACCCAAGGGTGATCGTCCTGGCAGGCCGGGTCCATCAGCGCCAGATCCAGGCGGGAGATCAGCGCGACAAAGCCCACGCCTTCGGGCTGAACGGCCAGGCGCAAGGGCACCAGGAACCAATCACGCATGCCGGGGTGGTCGCGCAGCAGCAGGCGCTCGACGCGCGCGTCTTCCAGGGCCGAGATCAGCGCCACCGTCATCGGCTTGAGGCCAGCAGCAGGCGCCGAGGGCGTCGAGTATTTCAAGTGGGCCACGGCGTGCGCGATGGCGGCTCGGCCAAGCTGGTGGTGGTCCAGTCCCTCCGGCACAGCCATCTCGTCAGGCAGCAAGAGGTGGGTGGGTGTCAGCACGGGGCGCGAAGGCAGGCCCTCCGGGGCCGATGATCCTCCCGCTTGCAGTGCCAGGTCACGGCCCAACAGCCCGCGCGCCAGCCAGCGCAGGGCCGACCAAGCGCCTGGCAACCCGCCGTGGTCTTTCACCGAGGCCGGGCCAGCATTCATGCACCCGCCTCCTGGCCAAACTGCGCGTCCACAAAATCGCGCAGCGTGCGCGTCATGTCGGGGTCATCGGTCAGGGCATGGGTCAGGGCCATGTCGCAGCTCTCACGCGCATTCAGGCCCGAGCCCATCAACAGCCCCGCGTAGATCAGCATGCGGGTGGACATGCCTTCGTCCAGCCCCCGGCCCTTCAAGGCCCGCGATTGGTGGGCGATGCGCACCAGCCGTGTCGCGGTGCCCATCCCCACACCGGTTTCATGCGCCACGATGCCCGCTTCAACCGCCAGAGGTGGGTAGTCGAACTCCAGTGCCGCGAAGCGCTGGCGGGTCGAGGCCTTCATGTCCTTGGAGCGGCTTTGGTAGCCGGGGTTGTAGGACACGATCAACTGGAAGTCGGGGTGGGCGTGGACCACCTCGCCTTTCTTGTCCAGCGGCAGCATGCGCCGCGCATCGGTGAGCGGGTGGATGACCACGGTGGTGTCCTGGCGGGCCTCGACCACCTCGTCAAGGTAGCAGATGCCGCCATGGCGCACGGCCAGGGTCAACGGCCCGTCGTGCCAGGTCGTGCCTTCGGCATCCAGCAGGTAGCGCCCCACCAGGTCGGAGGCGGTCATGTCTTCGTTGCACGCCAGCGTGACCAAGGGCCGGTCGAGCTTCCAGGCCATGTGCTCGACGAAGCGCGTCTTGCCGCAGCCGGTGGGGCCCTTGAGCAACAAGGGCATGCGGTGCCGCCAGGCGTGCTCGAACAAGGCAACCTCGTTCCCGGTCGCCTGGTAGAAGGGCTCGGCGGGGATGCGGTAAGTGTCGAGCGCCATCATCAGCGGTGCGTGGGTGGCGTGTTGGGGATGCCCTCGATGGGGCACTCGGGCGTGCCCGCGGTGGAGCGCGTGATGGCCTCCACCATCTCGCGCGTGCCCTCGGGGTCGTTCACCCACTTGCCGTAGAACTCGAAGGGGCAGGCCGCCACGCCCTTGGCGTCTTCGCCCGAGTTGATCTTGCCGGTGTAGCCTCGGTGCACCAGCTTGTAGAGGTGGTTGTTGGATTGCTGGTTCTTGCGCGCATCGCGGATCGAGCTGACCGACATCTCGGCGTACTGGATGCCCATCTCTTCGGTGCCGCATTCGCCCAGGCTGCGCCCGTCGTAACCCACCAAAGCCGAATGGCCGAAGTAGCTGTACACGCCGTCAAAGCCGGTGGCGTTGGCCACGGCCACGTAGACGTTGTTCATCCAGGCCATGCACTTGGCCACCATGATCTGCTGCTCTTTGGCCGGGTACATGTAGCCCTGGCAGCGCACGATCAGCTCGGCACCGCGCATGGCGCAGTCGCGCCAGATCTCGGGGTAGTTGCCGTCGTCGCAGATGATCAGGCTGACCTTCATGCCCTTGGGGCCGTCGGACACGTAAGTGCAGTTGCCCGGGTACCAGCCCTCGATGGGCGTCCACGGCATGATCTTGCGGTACTTCTGGACGATCTCGCCCTGGTTGTTCATCAGGATGAGTGTGTTGTAGGGCGCCTTGTTGGGGTGCTCTTCGTGGCGCTCGCCGGTGAGCGAGAACACGCCCCACACATTGGCCTTGCGGCAGGCGGCCGCGAAGATCTCGGTTTCTTCGCCGGGCACGGTCGAGGCGGTGTCGTACATCTCCTGGGCGTCGTACATGATGCCGTGGGTTGAGTATTCCGGAAACACCACCAGGTCCATGCCGGGCAGGCCCTGCTTCATGCCGACCAGCATTTCGCCGATCTTGCGGGCGTTGGCCAGCACTTCGGCCTTGGTGTGCAGGCGGGGCATCTTGTAGTTGACGACGGCCACGCCAACGGTGTCGTTGCTGCTGCCAATGTCTCCGTGTCTCATGAGGAACTCCTGGTGGGAAAGGGGGGTTCCTCCGTCAAAGCAAGAATCGGACACGCAAAAAAACTCAAGTCGGCATGAACCGGCTTGGGTTTTTGGGTCACTCGGCGTGGCGCGCTTCGCTCAGGCCCGCATTGCGGGCTGGTCCTCGTACATCGCATCCACCAGGTGCTGGTGGCGCTCGATCACGGCCTTGCGCTTGACCTTCAAGGTCGGCGTCAAGTCACCCGCCTCGATCGACAAGGCGCGGGGCAGCACGCTGAACTTGCGGATGTGCGCCACCCGCGCCTGCCGGGCATTGACCTCGTCGATGCCACGTTGCAACGCCTCCAGCACCAAGGGGTGGCGGTGCAGGTCCTTTGCGGTGATCAGATTGGCCGCGGCCAGGGCCGCCAAGGCGTCCTGGTTGATCGTCAGCAAGGCGCTCAGGTAGTGGCGACCATCGCCGCAGACCACGGCGTGCTCCACCAGCGGCACGGTCATCAGATCAGACTCGATGTTGGCCGGCGAGATGTTCTTGCCACCCGAGGTGATCAGCAGGTCTTTCTTGCGCCCGGTGATGTACAGGTAGCCATCGGCATCGATGTGGCCCAGGTCACCGCTGAACAGCCAGTCGCCATCCATGGCCTCGGCCGTGGCCTGGGGGCTGCCGGCGTAGCCTTGAAAGATGTGCGGCCCGCGCACCATGATCTCGCCATCGTCGGCGATGCGCATGTCCACGCCCTTCAAGGGCCTCCCCACCGAGCCGATGCGCGTGGCGCCGTCGGTGCTCAGGCTGGTGGCGCCGCAGGTTTCCGACTGCCCGTAGACCTCGCGGATGACCAGGTCCAGCCCGGTCATGAACTTCAGCTTTTCGGCCGCGATCGGCGCCGCGCCAGACGACAGCATGTGCGCCTGGTCCAGCCCGATGGCCGCTTTCACCTTCTGGTGGATCAGCTTGCCTGCCCACTTCTTTTGCCAGTTCAACCATGGGCTGGGCTGGCGCCCATCGAGAATCGCGCCATGCCATTGCTGGCCCACACGCAAGGCCCAGGCCGCCAGGTGTTTCTTCACCCCGGTGGCCGCCGCCAGCTTGGCCGAGATGCCCGCGTGCATTTTCTCCCACACGCGCGGCACGCCAAAGAAGATGGTCGGGCGGACCTCTTTGAGGTGCTCGCCCAACTCGTCCAGGCTGCGCGCAAAGTAAATGGGAAAGCCCACCATCGCGGGCGTGTGGATGCTGACCATCTGCTCGGCCACGTGCGCCAATGGCAGGTAGGAAATGACCCGCTCTTGCGCGGTGGCCGTGAGCGACTGGCCCAGCGCCGTGGCGCTCCAGGCCAGGTTGGCATGCGACAGCACCACCGCCTTGGACGGCCCGGTGGTGCCCGAGGTGTAGATGTAAGTGCCCGGATCGCCGGGTTGCAGTTCATGCAGGCGACGCTCCACCAAGGTCTGCAGACGGCTCTCGCCCAGCGCCATGAAAGCGTCCCATGACATGGCATCGCCCAGGGCGGTCGCCCCCTTCATCCGGATGACTTGGCGCAGGTGCGGCAACTGAGCGCGCAAGGCCATCACCTGCTGATGCCGTTCATCGCTGTCCACCAGCAGCACCGGGCTGCGCGAGTGGTTGAGCACGTACTCGATCTCGTTGGGCGGGCTGGTCCAGTAGATGCCGGCGGGCACGGCGCCGATCATCATCGCCGCCATGTCCATGATCACCCACTCGGGCCGGTTGAAACCCAGCACGCACACCACGTCGCCTGGGTTCACATTCAGGGCCAGCAGCGCGCGCGCGGCGGCATCCACCTGGTCGGCGTGGTCGTTCCACGTGGTCGCTTTCCAGCCCTCGGCCTCGCGCACGAAGTAAGCGGGCTGGTCAGCGTGGCGCAAGGCCGTCTGCACAAAGCGGGCAGGCGTGGAAACGAAATTTTGCATGGGCCCATGCTAGGCCTCGATGACGTTAACGTCAATCAACTACCTATTGGGTAAAACGCTTATAGGTCTCGTCACCGCTGATCGATAAAGTGCGCCAAGCTGGAGGAGCGCCACCCATGCCCGTTGTGATGCCCGAGAGCGATCCCGCTCTGATGCAAGAAGTCTTTGACGCCCAGGGTTCGACCGCCCTGCGTTGGCGCACCTCCACGGCCGCCGAGCGCATCGCCCGCCTGGTCAAACTGCGCACCGTCATCCTGGCCCACCGGGCAGCGCTGTACCAGGCCTTTCAGCAAGATTTCCGCAAGCCCGAAACCGAGGTCGAAGGCTCCGAGATCATCCCCATCCTGGACGAAGTCCGCCACGCCATCGGGCACCTCAAGGCCTGGATGAAGCCCACGCGGGTCAGGCCCACGCTGCTGACCTGGGGCAACCGCGCCTGGGTGCAGCACCAGCCGCGCGGCCGGTGCCTGATCATCGCGCCCTGGAACTACCCGCTCAACCTGTCGATCTGCCCGCTGATCTCGGCCATCGCGGCGGGCAACACGGTCATCCTCAAGCCCTCGGAGATGGCGCCGCACGTCAGCGCCGTGTTGGCGCGCATCATCGCCACCGTGTTCAAACTGGACGAGGTGGCGGTGTTCGAAGGCAGCCTGCCCACCGCGCAGGCCTTGCTCGACAAACCGTTCGACCACATCTTTTTCACCGGCTCACCCGCCGTCGGCAAGCTGGTGATGGCTGCTGCGGCCAAGCACCTGAGCAGCATCACCCTGGAGCTGGGCGGCAAGTCGCCCACCATCGTGGACGAGACCGCCGACGTGGACCAGGCCGCCGAAACCATCCTCTGGGGCAAGCTGATCAACGCCGGGCAGACCTGCCTGGCGCCCGACCACTTGTACGTGCACGAACACGTCAAGGCGCGCTTCCTGGCCGCTTGCCAGAAGGTGCTGCAGGCCCGCTATGGCCGCAGTGCGCTGGCGCAAAAAAGCAGCCCCGACCTGGCCCGCATCGTCAACCCACGGCACACCCAGCGCCTGCAAGCCATGCTGGACGAGGCTGTGCGGCGCGGCGCCACCGTGTTGGCGGGCGGCGAGGTCGATGTGCCGCAATGCTATGTCGCGCCCACCTTGATCGAGGGCGTGCCCCCGGATGCCGCGCTGTTGCAAGAAGAAATCTTCGGCCCCATCTTCCCGGTGATCGGCTACACCGACCTGGACCAGGTGATTGAGCAGATCAACCGCCAACCCAAGCCCCTGGCGCTGTACCTGTGGACGCAGGACCAGGCCCGGGTCCACCACGTGCTGGCGCACACCAGTTCAGGCGGTGCCTGCGTCAACCACTGCATCGTCCACGTGGCGCATACCGGCCTGCCGTTTGGCGGTGTCAACAACTCGGGCGTGGGCAGTTGCCATGGCCACCATGGCTTCAAGGCGTTCTCGCATGAACGCTCGGTGCTGCAAGGCGGCTGGCTGAACTCGATCCGCGTCTTCTTCCCGCCCTACACGGCCGCCCGCCATCGCCTGATCCGCTTCATCTCGGACCGCCTGGCTTAACGCTCACACCTCACCAGCGCACCTTGCCCGTCAAGACCTGGTACAGCATCACCCAGTCGCCCATGAAGCTGTAGATGGGGTGGCTGAACGTGGCCGGCTTGTTCTTCTCGAACACAAAATGGCCGACCCATGCAAAGCCATAACCCAGGAATGGCACCAACAACAGGTAGGGCCATTGCCCCGACACCAAGACCGCCGCCAAGGCCGCCAGCACCAGCAGCGAACCCAGCACGTGCAGGCGGCGGCAGACCAAGTCAGCGTGCTGCGACAGGTAAAAGGGATAGAACTCCTGGAAAGAGTTGAAGCGGCTCATGTCTGTCTCCTTATTGGAATGGATCACCGTGGCAAGCGCTCCAGCACCGCCTTGACCACGGCCAGAGAATAACGGCTGGCCACCTCCAGCACAAAGCGCTGAAAGTCCACGTGCGCCGCGTCATCCGCGCGGTCCGAGATCGTGCGGATGACGGCAAAGGGCACGCCAAAATCATGGCACACCTGGGCCAGCGCCGCCCCTTCCATCTCCACCGCCAGGGCCTCCGGCAAGGCCAGGCGCAAGGCCTCGCTCTCGCTGGTCGTGTCGACAAACAGATCACCACTGATCACCAGGCCCTGGTGCACACGTGGCGCGGATGGCACCAGCCCATGCAAGTCGGCCTCACTCAACACTTCGCCCGCGGCCTGCGCCACCAAGGTCACCAGGTCTGCATCGGCGTGCAGGCGGTCCACACCCAGGCCCGGCAACTCAAAGCGCGGGAACAAGGGCGAGGCGTCCATGTCGTGCTGCAGCAAGGCATCGGCCACCACCACATCACCCACCCTCACGCCCTCGCCCAAACCACCGGCCACGCCGGTGAACAACACGCGGTCGACCCCGAACTCGGTGAGCAACAACGTGGTCGTGGTGGCCGCCGCCACTTTCCCGATGCGCGACAGCACGGCCACCACCTCGTGCCCACACCATGAACTCAGCCAGAACGTGCGCCCGGCACGCTGCACCTGCTGGCCTGGCGGCATGGCCTGCAACAAGGCACTCAACTCTTCGGGCATGGCCGCCACGATGGCCACCCGCCGCACCGCTTGATTCATCCCCGCCCCCGACGCTCAAACCATTCAAACAGGCCCATGCCCACGAGCATGGCCACCACAAACACCAGCGCCTTGACTTCACCCATGCCCAAGGCCGCCAAACCCGGCCCCGGGCAGAAGCCCGCGATGCCCCAACCCACGCCAAACAGCACACTGCCGCCGACCAGGCGCCGGTCAATGTGATTCGAGGTCGGCAGCTTCATGGCCTCGCCCAACAGCGACACCGTGCGCCGACGAGCCACCGCGAACGCCAGCACACCCACACCGATGGCCCCTGCCATCACGAAAGCCAGCGAGGGATCCCATGAACCCGCCAAGTCCAGGAAGCCCAGCACCTTGGCCGGGTTGGCCATGCCCGACACGATCAGGCCAAGGCCAAACAGCAAACCCGCCAGCAAGGAAGTGAAGATGCTCATGGTGACTCCTTAAACGCCCAACACATGGCGCAACACAAACACTGTCAGGAAACCGGCGGCCATGAAAGCCACCGTGGCCACCAGCGAGCGAGGCGACAAGCGCGACAGCCCGCAAACACCATGGCCACTGGTGCAGCCCGAGCCGTAGCGCGTGCCCACCCCCACCAACAGCCCCGCCACGACCAGCGCGGTGTAGCCGGCGTCAATGCGCGGCACCGGCCAGGCCGTGACCAAGCCATAGACCCAGGGTGAGCCCACCAGGCCCAGCACAAAAGCCACGCGCCACGCCACGTCGCCCGAGACCGGCCTGAGCAAGCCCCCCAGGACCCCACTGATGCCCGCGATGCGCCCGTTCAGCAACACCAGCATGGCCGCCGCCAGCCCAATCAGAACACCCCCGATCAGCGCGGACCAGGGCGTGAAAGCATTCCAATCAATCAACATCGCTCACTCCTTCGGACAGTACAGGCGGTAAAGCACCGCCAGGATCTCCAGCAAGCCGGCATCGGCCACACTGTAAAAAATGTGCTTGCCTTGCCGGCGCGTGCTCACCACGCCTTCTGTTCGCAGCACCCCCAGTTGTTGTGACAACGTGGGTTGGTGAATGTCCAGGCGCGTTTCCAACTCGCTGACGCACATCTCACCCTGGGACAGCTGGCACAGCAATAGCAAGCGCTCTTCATTGGCCAGCACCTTCAAGGCACTGACCGCCCGCCCGGCCGCGCCGCGCAGGATGGTCGGGTCAATGGTGGCGATGGGTTCGGGCATGTTGGGTGTGATTCATTCAGCTTGACAACAATATATATTTAAACATAATATAAGTCAACATAGTGATTAACCCAGGAGTTGACGCATGAATGCTCAAACCACCGTCCAAGCCTTCTTCGACCCGCAGACCTGGACCGTGTCCTACGTGGTCTGGGACCAGGCCACCCGGCGCGCAGCCGTCATCGACCCGGTGCTGGACTACGACTTCAAGTCAGGCCACACCGCCACCGATTCGGCCGACCAAGTGCTGGCCTACCTGCGCACCCACGACCTGAGCGTGGACTGGATCCTGGAAACCCATGCGCACGCCGACCATTTGTCAGGCGCCCGCTATTTGCAGCAGCAGGTCGGCGGGCGCATTGCCATCGGCGAGCGCATCCGCGAAGTGCAAGCCACGTTCAAGAAGCTCTACAACCTGGAGCGCACCTTCCTGCCCGACGGCAGCCAGTTTGACCACCTCTTTCATGACGGCGAAACCTTCCAGATCGGGAACATCACGGCGACCGCGATGCTGGTGCCCGGCCACACCCCGGCCGACATGGCCTACCTGATCGATGGCGCCGTGTTCGTGGGCGACACGCTGTTCATGCCCGACGTGGGCAGCGCGCGTGCCGACTTTCCCGGTGGCCATGCCCACACCCTGTACCGCTCAATGAGGCGCCTGCTTGACCTGCCCGCCACCACCCAGGTCTTCGTCTGCCACGACTACCCGCCCAATGGGCGAGCCCCCCAATGGGAGACCACGGTGGCCGAACAGCGTGCCCACAACATCCACGTGCATGATGGCATCAGCGAAGACGAGTTCGTGGCCATGAGACAGGCGCGCGACGCCACGCTGGAGGTGCCCACGCTGATCCTGCCGTCGATCCAGGTCAATGTGCGCGGCGGACAGTTGCCGCCGGCCGATGACAATGGCATTGCCTACCTGCGCATTCCCTTGAACGCCCTGCCATTGCACAGGTGACAATGCATGCCCCATGAAAAAAAGGCCACCTTCGAGAAGGTGGCCTTCAAAGCCTGTGGCATCCGGCGGCCATGTTCAAAACAGAACAGTGGCCATGCCGACCAGCCCCGAGGGGCCGGTGTGCTGTGATGAATTCCCTGAGCGGGTGCCGCGCACGGTCATATTTAAGCGTTTTAATGATTATATCGCCTTATCTCAATTCATAAAGTGCAAAAATGATCTCATTGAATCAGAAGTGCGCATAAACCATCCCATGGCTGCCCTGGACCACCTTGACACCCCCTTGCCGAGCGATGAAGCGCGCGATCCGTCGTCCGCCCTCGCCGCCGAGGGCCTGAGCGCCCTGATGGAGCGCCATGGTGTTCCCGCGCGGCAACAGGCGGCCACCGTGGCGCACATCACCGCCATCTCCATCAGCCAGGCTCGGCGCAAATTGCGGGGCGCGGTGTGGCTGTTTGGCGAAGTGCTCGCCGTCACACAACACTTCGGCGAATCGCTGGACCAGGTCTTTGCCAGCAAGGTTCCCCCGTCAGTGCCACCGTCGCCGGCCTTGGCCAGTCCTGCGCCCACGGCCACCCAGGCCGCCCAGTTCCTGGTCGAGGGCCAGGCTCTGCCCTGCGAGGTTCGCCTGGGCGCTCAAATCACCGCCGGCGCACCGACCGGCGTGGCCCTGGCCGCTGCCCACGATGCCCAGGATTGGTGGGTGGCCAGCCCGGCCACCCTGCAAGCGCGGGGGCTTCAAGGGCCGCACTACCTGGTCGCCCAGGTCTCCATGACGCCGGACAGCCAGGCCAGGCCCACCCGCATCGCCGTGGTCGATGACGACCTGGCCTCGGCCGAGGCCCTGGGCGACTGGTTCAACGAAACCGGCTACCGCGCCGATTCCTTCACCAGCGCCGCCCAGTTGCTGGGCACACCCCTGGCCGACTACGACGCCTTCGTGGTCGACCTGATCCTGGGCGTGGGACAAACCTCGCACGCGCTGGTCGAGCAAATCCGCGCTGCTCGCCCGCAAGCCCCGATCGTGCTGCTGACCGGCCAATTGCGCGGCGGCGGCGCCACCGAGGCCGACCTCACCACGTTGCTGCGCACCCAGGGCGTGGCCTTCTTTGAAAAGCCCGTGCGCCCGGCGGTCCTCACGGCCACCATCCAAAGCAAACTGGACCGCCTGGCCAACAGCACACCCGCATGACTTCCACGCAGTCCCGGCCGCCTGTCGATGCCCGGCACGCCCGCTTGATGACCGGCGTCTCGCTGATGGCCGCCATCGGCACCCTGGTCATCTGGTTCACCGACCGCCAGCAAGGCCTGGCCACCGCGTGGGACCAATGGACCATCCCGATGCTGTCGGCGCTGTACTTCGGCATCGGCGTGCTGCACGTCGCCCAGCCACGTTGCATGCCTTTGGCGCTGCCCCCCACGCTGATGGCCACCAGCGTTTACCTGCTGGTCGCCATCCAACTGGCCATGGGCGGGCCATCGCTGCCCAAGCTGTACGCCGTGACCTCATTGACGCAATTGATTCCGGTGTTCTACGTCGTCGCCTTCGTGGCGTGGCCACGCGGTGGGGCGTGGATCAGTGGCCTCACCTACGCTGGCTTGCTGGCCCAATACCTGTTCAGCCTGCAAGCCCCCATGCCCACCGGCGGCTGGAGCGAGGTGCAGCTGCTCACCCAAAAGGCGCTGCTGGCCTCGCTGCTGATTCACCCTGCTTGCATCCTCGCGCTCAGCTTCATCGTGCACCTGCGCGGCCAACTCAGCACCTCGCAGCAAGAAGCCTTCAAAGGCAAAGAGCGCTTCCTGGCCATGCTCTCGCACGAAATCCGCACCCCGCTGCAGGCCATGCTGGGCACCATCGACCTGCTGGCCCTCAAACTGAACGGCAGCGCCGAAACCCGCGCGCTCGACCGCCTGCGCAACAGCGCCACCCAGCTAGACACCCACCTGCGCGACGTCACCGAATTCACCCGCCTGGAAGACCCCGCCTTGCGCATCCAGGCCGACACCTTTGACCTGATCCAGTTGCTCAACGATCTGCGTGACGACTGGATCGAGCGGGCCCAGGCCAAAGGTTTGACGCTGAACATCGACATTGCCCCTGGCGATCAAGCCGCCCTGCAAGCCGTGACCAGCGATGCCACGCGGGTCAGGCAGATCGTGTGCAACCTGATCAGCAACGCCTTGAAGTACACGCTGGTGGGCGGCGTGACCGTGCACGCCAGCCTGTCACGCCAGCCACGGGCGCGCGGCATGACGATCGTGGTGGAAGACTCCGGCGTCGGCATCGCCGCGCAGCACCTGGAAACCATCTTCCAGCCCTATGTGCGGCTGGAAGACGCGCGCGCCCTGCGTGTCGATGGCACGGGTCTGGGCCTGGCCGTGGTCCAGCGCCTGGTGGACCGCCTGGGGGGCCGACTGCACGTGGACAGCCACCCTGACCGCGGCAGCCGCTTCACCGTGGAGCTGCCCATGGCGGACAATGGCTGATCACCACGCATCACCATTGGTCCCAGCCCATGAGCACCACGCCCCACTCCAGCCCCGCCCACACCCTCCCCCTCGGCACGCCTTTGTCACCAGCCGCCACGCGCGTCATGCTGCTGGGCTCGGGCGAGCTGGGCAAAGAGGTGCTGATCGCCCTGCAGCGCCTGGGCGTTGAGACCATCGCGGTCGACCGCTACGAGCACGCTCCCGGCCAGCAAGTGGCCCACCACAGCCGCACGATCACGATGAGCGACGCCGACCAGTTGCGCGCCCTGATCCTGGCCGAGCGCCCCCACCTGGTCGTGCCCGAGATCGAAGCCATCGCCACTTCGGTGCTGGAAGAGCTGGAAGCGCAAGGCGTGGTGCGCGTCATCCCCACAGCCCGCGCCGCGCGCCTAACCATGGACCGCGAAGGCATCCGCCGCCTGGCCGCCGAAACCCTGTCCCTGCCCACCAGCCCCTATGTGTTTGCCGACTCGCTGGCCGAGCTGCAAGCCGCCATCGACCGCAAGATCGGCTACCCCTGCATCGTCAAACCCGTGATGAGCTCGTCCGGCAAAGGCCAGAGCAAGATCGACGGCCCGGCCGATGTTGAGAAAGCGTGGGACTACGCGATGGCGGGCGGGCGCGTCAGCCACGGCCGCGTCATCGTCGAAGGCTTCATCGATTTCGACTACGAAATCACCCTGCTCACCGTGCGCGCCGTGGCCGAGCAAGGCCAGATTTGCACCCATTTTTGCGAGCCCATTGGCCACCTGCAGGTCAGCGGCGACTACGTGGAAAGCTGGCAGCCCCACCCCATGCACCCCGAAGCGCTGGCCAAAGCGCAAGCCATTGCCCAAGCCGTCACCGACGACCTGGGCGGCCAGGGTTTGTTTGGCGTGGAGCTGTTCGTCAAGGGCGCGCAGGTGTGGTTCAGCGAGGTCAGCCCCCGCCCGCACGACACCGGCCTGGTCACCCTGACCACGCAGGTGCAAAGCGAGTTCGAACTGCACGCTCGCGCCATCCTGGGCCTGCCGGTGAACACCGCCTTGCGCACGCCCGGCGCCTCGGCCGTCATCTATGGCGGTGTCAATGCCCAGGCCATGGTGTTCGACGGCGTGGCCGACGCCCTGCGCGTGCCCAACACCGACCTGCGCCTGTTCGGCAAACCCGAAAGCTTCGCTAAACGCCGCATGGGCGTGGCCCTGGCGTTTGATGCTGATGTGGACGTGGCCCGCGCCCGCGCCAAGGAAGCGGCTGGCAAGGTCAAACCCCGGGCGGTTTAAAGGTCGCCCTCCTCCAGCCCGCTCCACAAGGCCGCGTCGAACTGCCCAGCCTGGGTGGCCAACGCCTTGGCGTCCAGGATCTCGATCTCGGCGTAGTGCACCGCGATGATGCGGTCGGCCGCCAAAGACTTCAGCGCCTTGTTGATCGTCTGCCGCGACACACCCAGCATGCGCGCCAGGTACTCCTGTGGCAAACGCAAGCGCTTGCGCAAGGTCGGCTGCACGGCATGCCCATAACTGGTGGCTGCGAACACCAGGCGACGCGCCAATTGCTGCTCGATGGGCATGGACGCGTTGTCCTCCGCCGCCATCAGCATCAGCCTCAGTTTGCCGCAGGCCAGCCGGGCAATGTCGCGCCAGTACTGAGGATGGGCATCCAGCCAGGGCTCCAGCACCGACTGCGGGATCATCAACACGGTGGAATCGGTGTCCGCCACGGCGTCCTGGCTGCGTGGCTTGCGATCAATCAGCGCGATTTCCCCCACCCACTGGTAGGGCTCCAGGTACAGGGACAGCCGGTGAGTGCCGTCGCGCGGGTTGATCGACCCGACCTTGAGCGCCCCCGCCACCACGCAGCACAGGCCGCCATGGTCTTCACCCTGTGAAAACAAGGTCTCGCCCGCCTTCAGAGACCTCAGGCGACCCCGCTGCAGCAAGCCCTCTTGCAGGTCCTCGGGGCAACTGGCAAACCAGATGTGCGAGCGCAACGCTGCCATCAAGCTGGGTGGAACAGGATCGGTACGGCGGTTCATGAATATCAAGCGTGGCAATTCTGTGGCAGACTCAGGCGCATCCCCCGAATGGGTTAGATGGAATGCGTGCAAACTGTAACGATATTGACAGTCACCGCACCCGCCAGCCCCTAGGATGCACCTCAGTATCTTTCAAAAAAGCCGACCATCATGAGCAACTCTGAAGCCGTACATCCTGGCGCCATCCTGCGCAGTCAATTCATGGCCCGCCACGGTTTGTCCGCCAGCGGACTGGCCATTCGGCTGCACGTGCCGGCGCCCCGCGTGAACGACATCGTGCGCGAGCGCCGCGGCATCAGCCCAGATTCGGCGCTGCGTCTGGCCCGATTCTTCGGCACGCCGGCCCAGTACTGGATGGACCTGCAAACCGCCTACGACCTGAAAGTGGCCTCGCAATTGGCCGGAGAACAGATTCGCCGCGAAGTGCTGCCGGTGGCCGATTCGGTCCGCTCGCTGGACACCGTCGCCGCTTGAAAAAAGCCGTTTGAAGGGTTGCCTCATGAGGCAACCCGGCGGTAACCCGGCCCGGTTAAGCGTTCGCCTAACCCGGGCCCGCCGATGCGGTCACTGAAAAGCGACCTCGGCAAAACTGCGCAGCTTGCGGCTGTGCAACTGCCCCGCGCGGTTGCCACGCAGGCGCTCAATGGCCCGCAGGCCAATGCGCAAGTGCTGATCCACCCGCTCCCGGTAAAACTGGTTGGCCATGCCCGGCAGCTTGAGCTCGCCGTGCAGCGGCTTGTCGCTCACGCACAGCAAGGTGCCGTAGGGCACGCGGAATCTGAACCCATTGGCCGCAATGGTGGCGCTTTCCATGTCCAGGGCCACCGCGCGGCTCTGGCTGAAGCGCCGCTCCGGCCCCCGGTGGGGCAGCAGCTCCCAATTGCGGTTGTCAGTCGACGCCACCGTGCCCGTGCGCATGATGCGCTTGAGCTCGTAGCCATTGAGCTGCGTCACATCGGCCACCGCGCCTTCCAGCGCCAGCTGGATTTCGGCCAGCGGCGGGATCGGCACCCACAGGGGCAGGTCTTCGTCCAGCACATGGTCTTCGCGCACATAGCCGTGGGCCAGCACGTAGTCGCCCAACTGCTGTGAATTGCGCAGGCCGGCGCAGTGGCCCAGCATGATCCAGGCGTGGGGGCGCAGCACCGCGATGTGGTCGGTGATGGTCTTGGCGTTGGCCGGGCCCACGCCGATGTTGACCATGGTGATGCCGCTGCGATCGGCGCGCATCAGGTGGTAGGCAGGCATTTGGGGCAGGCGCGGCGGCACGGCGCCCTTCAGATCACCCGCCTCGGCCGGCACCCCCACGCGGCGCGTCACCACATTGCCAGGCTCGACAAAGGCGATGCAATCATCGTCATCGCGGGGGTTGGCCGGATCTGGCGCGCGTTGCATCAGCTCGTGGCCCATGCGCACGAACTCGTCGATGTAGAACTGGTAGTTGGTGAACAACACGAAGTTCTGGAAGTGCTCGGGCGAAGTGCCGGTGTAGTGGCGCAGCCGGTGCAGCGAGTAGTCCACGCGGGGTGCCGTGAACAGGGCCAGGGCGCGCGGGCCGCCATGGCTCGTCTCGTAGGTGCCGTTGGCAATGCCATCGTCCATCGAGGCCAGGTCAGGCAGGTCGAACTGGTCGCGCAGCAGCAGGCGGCGGTCGGCGGGCAGGCTGCCTTCGAGGTGGTCGTTCTCGGCCAGCGAGAAATGCACCGGGATGGGCTCGTTGCTCAGGCCCACCTCCAGCGACACGCTGTGGTTCGTGAGCAGCAGGTCCAGTTGCTCACGGTAGTAATCGACGTACAGGTCCGGGCGGGTCAGCGTGGTCTCATAGATGCCGGGGCCGGCCACGAAGCCGTAAGACAAGCGGGAGTCGGCACGCGCCACCGTGTCGGTTTGAATGCGCACGAAAGGGTACTTGGCGCGCACATGCTCTTTGAAGGTCTCGCCGCCCACGAAGCGCTGCAAGGCATCGCGCAGGTAATTGATCTGCGAATCGTAGAGTTCGTTGATTCGGGCCAAGGCGGCCGGGGCATTGTCATAACTCTGAGTCTGGAACTTCGGGGCGTCCATACCACTCCTGGGCAGCAGTCAATACAAGCCCATTGTGCGCCAGGGGGCGCACCGTCATTGTCGTCAGGGCCCGACACCTTTTTCAGGCGCGCCCACCTTGGCTTCGGTGACAAAGGCGATGCGGCTCAAGCCCGCTTGTTGCAGCAAACCGATCAGTTCCGCCACCCGCCCGTAGGACACGGCTTCGTCGGCGCGCAATTGCACTTCGGTGTCCGCGCTTTGCCGCGCGGCTTCCTTGGCCTGGGCCACCAAACCCGCTGCGGACACCACGCTGTCGTTCAAATAAGTTTGGCCGTCGGCGGACAGCGAGATCATCAGGCTGTGCGGCGTGGCATCGGACTGTTTGGCATCGGCCTTGGGCAGGTTCAGCTTGAGGCTGGACGTCATCAAGGGCGCGGTCAGCATGAAGATCACCAGCAGCACCAGCATGACGTCGATCAGCGGTGTCATGTTGATCTCGCTCATGGGCTGGGCGCCCTGGCGTCGTTCAAGTCGGCCGAATGCCATGGCGTGCTTGCTCCCTTGGTGTTCAGGCGTCGGGGCCGGCGCCGCGGGCAGGATGGCCCAGCACGGCTTCGCGCAGGTCGTGGGCAAAACCTTCCAGATCGGCTTCACAGGCCGACACGATCTTGCCGAAGATGTTGTAGGCCAGCACGGCCGGGATGGCCACGGCCAGGCCCGCCGCCGTCATGATCAAAGCCTCGCCCACGGGGCCGGCGACCTTGTCCAGGCTGACCGAGCCGTCGTTGCTGATGCCCATCATGGCGTGGTAAATGCCCCAGACGGTGCCCAGCAGACCCACGAATGGCGACACTGCACCGACGGAGGCCAGCAGCACCTGCCCGGCTTGCAAGCGCGCGAGCACCTCGTGCAGGCTGTCGCGCAGGCGGCGAGTCAACTGGGCTTCGGGCTGCACCTGGGCTTCCAGGCTGCCGGGCTGCGAAACCACCTGGGCCGCATCCACCAGGGGCAGCAGCACGGCTTCGCGGTCCATCGATTGCAGGGTTTGCCGAGCCGAGGCCAGGTCAGCGGCGCGCCAGAAGGCCGGCACGCCCCGCGTCAGGTCGTTGCGGGCACGGGCCAGCATCCAACCCTTCCAGAAAATGACCACCCAGGCGCCGATCGACATCAGCAGCAAGAGGGCCGCCACCGCCTTGGAAATGATGTCCCCCTGCGCCCACAGATGAGACAAACCCGTCATGGCGCGAGTTCCAGGACGTCGTTCATGCCGAACAGGCCATGGGGCTGGTTCGCCAAAAAGCGCACCGCACGCAAACTGCCCTGCGCGTAGGTGGAGCGGCTGGACGATTTGTGCGTGATCTCGATGCGCTCGCCAATGCCGGCGAACAGCACGGTGTGGTCACCCACGATGTCGCCGCCGCGCACGGTGGCAAAGCCAATGGTGCTGGGATCGCGCTCGCCGGTCACGCCTTCACGGCCATAGACGGCGCAGGATTTCAGGTCGCGCCCGATGGCCTCGGCCACCACTTCGCCCATCTTCAAGGCGGTGCCGCTGGGGGCATCGACCTTGTGGCGGTGGTGGGCCTCGATGATCTCGATGTCGTAGCCCTCTTTGAGGGCCTTGGCGGCCTGGGCCAGCAGCTTGAGCACCACGTTGACGCCCACGCTCATGTTGGGCGCCATGACGATGGCGATGTCACGCGCCACATCGCGGATTTCATCAAGCTGGGCCGGTGTGAAACCGGTGGTGCCGATGACGGCCTTGACACCCAGTTCGCGGCAGACCTTGAGGTGCGCCAGCGTGCCTTCGGGGCGGGTGAAGTCGATCAGGAAGCGCGCGTCTTTCAGGCCAGTGCGCAAATCGGCGGTGATGTCGATGCCGCTGCGCTGGCCCGAAAACGCCAGCGCGTCGATGCCGATGGCCGGGCTGCTGGCGATGTCCAGGGCGCCACCCAGGGCGCAATCATCGGCGGCTTGCACCGCCTCGATCAACATGCGGCCCATGCGGCCTGAGGCGCCTGCGATGGCGATCTTGTGGATGGCTTGGTTGGTGCTCATATTTTTTTACGGCCCGATTTTCAACGGCCGGATTCCAGTGGCGGGTACTCGCGCACCGCGCCTTGCGGGGTCTTGCGAACCTCGTCGGTCTTGACCGGCACCGGCAAGGCGGCCACCTCGGCCTCCGTCAGGTTGGCCGGTGGCTTTTTAAGCTGGGTGGGCTTGTCGATCGAGGCCACGAACTCGTGCTCGCTGGGCAGGGTATCGGCATCGAACCGCTCCACCACGTCACCCTTGAAGAAGACGGTGACACGGCGCTGCTGGTCGGGCACGCCTTGGCGGTGGATGGTGAAGACGTAGTCCCAGCGATCGGCGTGGAAGGGGTCGGCCAGCAGCGGCGAGCCGAGGATTTCGCGCACCTGGGTGCGGCCCAGTCCGGGCTGGATCTGCGCCATGACCTCTTGCGTGACCACATTGCCCTGCACCACGTCGATGTGGTAGGGCTGGATCACGCCAAACAGGGTTTCGGGCGAGCTCAGGCGCGTGCCGCAGGCTGACAGTGCCAGCAAGGTCAGCGCGGCCACGGGGGCCAGCACGGATCGGTTCAAAAGGGATCGGCAAGTCACGGAAATCAACATGGCATCAACGCCCTTGGAAAGGAGCCAGACAGTGTGCATCACAAACGCTCAACCCGCCCGGCCGGCGCCGCAAGGCACCAGCAACATTGGCCCCACATTGGCCTGGTTTGGATTGAATCGATATCATTAGCGATTCTAGCGGTGGCCAAAAGCGCCCCCGCCGATTGCCGGAGCCCGCCCCATGACCACCCACGCCGAAGAACTCAAAAGCAGCGGACTCAAAGCCACGTTGCCCCGCATCAAGATTTTGGAGGTGTTCCAGCAATCGCCTCAGCGCCACTTGGCTGCGGAAGACGTTTTCAAGGTGCTGCTGAACGAAGGCTCGGACATCGGCCTGGCCACGGTTTACCGCGTGCTGATGCAGTTCGAGCAGGCCGGCATCCTGTCGCGCAACCATTTCGAAACCGGCAAGGCCGTGTTCGAACTGAACGAAGGCAAGCACCACGACCACCTGGTGTGTGTGGTCTGCGGTCGCGTGGAAGAATTTTTCGACGCCGAGATTGAGTTGCGTCAGCAGGAAATCGCCAAGGAGCGCGGCTACGTGCTGCAGGACCACGCCTTGTCACTGTACGTGGTGTGCAACCGCGACGGCTGCGCCGGCAGCAAGAGTAACCTGCCACGCGCTGGCCACCACGCCTGATCGGCTGAAGCAGCGGTGCGATCAGCCTGGGCCGCTGCTGCGGTCCAGTGCGCGTTGGTGGCGCTCGATGAATTCCTTGTAGGTGTCGATGCCGCGCAGCTGCAACACGGTGTTGCGCACAGCAGCCTCGACCAGCACGGCCAAATTTCGGCCGGCATCCACCGCGATCACCGCCTTGCGAATCGGAACGGCCATGATCTCCTCGAACAGAGGCTCATAAGGCAGGCGTTCGAATTCGCGCTCCATGGTCTCTTTGCGGACCAGGTGGACGATGAGCTTGAGGCGCATCTTGCGGCGCACCGCCGTCTCGCCAAAGATGGACTTGATGTCCAGCAAACCGATGCCGCGCACTTCCAGCAGGTTTTGCAGCAGCTCAGGGCAGCGCCCTTCGATGGCGGTGCGCGAAACGCGGTAGAGGTCAACCGCGTCATCGGCCACCAAGCCATGGCCGCGCGAGATCAGCTCCAGGCCCAGTTCGCTTTTGCCCAGGCCGGATTCGCCGGTCAGCAGCACGCCCAAGCCCAGGATGTCCATGAACACACCGTGGCGCGTGAGGCGCTCGGCGAAATGCTGCGTGAGGTAGGAGCGCAGCACGTCGATCACGTGACCGGCGGGCTCGGAGGTCACGAACAGGGGAATACCGGCACGGCCGCACATGGCCACCAGGCGGTCAGACGGGGCTTGCGCGTCGGCCACCACCACCACGGGCGGCTCCAGGGTCACGATGCGCTGGATGCGGCGCTCCTGGTCTTCAGGGGTGGAGCTGTTGAAGTAAGCCGCTTCGCGCCTGCCCACGATCTGCACCCGGTAGGGGTGGATGTAGTTCAGGTAGCCCACCAGGTCGGCTGCGGACTGCGCGGCCTTGACGGCCTCTTCGTCAAAACGGCGTTCGGGGTGAGCGTGGCCCGCGATCCATTCCCAGTGGAGGGCGGTGCGGTTGGCTTCAAACAGCGCTTCGGCGCTGATCACGGCAAGGTCTTTGGCACTCATCCGGTGTTCAGGCCACCGATTTGAGCGGCTGCCAACGCTCGATCAACTCGTGCACCTTGGCGGCGTCGCCTTCAGTCTTGAGCCGCTCGCGCAGTTCGCGGTCAGACAGCAGTTCGGCGATTTCGGACAGGATCTCGAGGTGGCGCTGCGTGGCTGCCTCGGGCACCAACAGGAAGATCAGCAGGTTGACGGATTCGTCGTCGGGCGCGTCAAAGGGGATGGGCTGTTTGAGCCGGATGACGGCCGCCAGGGGGTTTTTCAGGCCCTTGATGCGCCCATGAGGAATCGCCACGCCGTGCCCCAAGCCGGTGGAGCCCAGGCGCTCGCGCGCAAACAGGTTGTCCGTCACGGTGGCGCGCGCGATGGCGTGATGATTTTCGAACAAGAGGCCCGCGTGCTCGAACACACGCTTCTTGCTGCTGGCGTCCAGATCCACGACCACTTGGCTGGCAGGAAGGATGGCGGAAAGTCGATTCATCTTGATACAAGCGGGGGCGACGGTTGGAACCTTGACCCCCACCCCCGGGACGGATGAGGGGCGGATTATAGGAACCGAAGACTACTGATCGGGTGTCGCGACACCCACTGATTCAGGGGATTCTGCACCGATTGCTGCAGCGCAGCAAGCGCGAAGGTCAACAATTTGACTCTACGACTGCACCATTTTGCACATCCCATGAAAAACGGCCCCGAAGGGCCGTTAACTTGGTGCATGCCTGCACGGGCGTCCCACCATCAGGTGGCACCAAGCTGGATGCTGGAGTTGGGGGTGAAGCTCATTGAATGGCGGCGTCCCAATTGGTGGCGCCTTCATGACGCTTGAATGAGGTGTGGTGGTGGTCCTGCACACGGTCCTTGTGGCGGCAGACCTGACGATCAAGCTTGTCCATCAACTGGTCGATGGCGGCATACAGGTCTTCGTGGGCGGTCTCGACAAAAATGTCCTTTCCCTTGACGTGCAAATTGACTTCGGCCTTCTGCCTTCGATCCTTTTCCTTTTGCTTTTCAACACTGAGTAGAACGGTAACGTCCACCACTTGGTCAAAATGTCGGGTTACTCGCTCTAACTTGGTGAGAACGTACTCACGCAAAGCGGCGGTAACTTCCAGGTGGTGCCCACTGATCGTCAAATTCATACTGCATCCTTTCGAGCGCAGAAGGGTTGAGGACATCCGGCTGGCTGCAGCCCCGAAGGCTTGAAAAAACGGCCAACCAGAAGTTCAGTTTGCGCCTGACACGGCCAGATGACAAGCCCATGACATCAGTGTTTACATTGAGAAACCCAGCTCTGTGAAGAAACCCCGCAAAGCAGTTGAATCGCGCTGAACAGCGACTGATTCGCACTCAAATGACAGGGGTTTGTACCGCCTTGTGCAGGCGCAATTGGCCCACCCACCAGACCATGACGATGGTAGAAGCCAGGGCCAGCCAGCCGGTGCGGCCGTAGCCCTGCACCAGACCGTCGGGCGTGCGCGAAATGAGCGCCCCGCCCAGCCAGGCGGCCAGTCCCATCGCGCCCGATTGCAGGGCGCCATTGACGCTCATGAAGGCGCCTCGCATGGCCGGTGGCGGCGCGGCCGTCAACAAGGCCATGCCCGGCACCATGCGGCCCGAGACGAAAATGAAGAACGCCGTGGTGACCACGATCAGCACGGCCACGGGTGCCGCCGGCATGTGCGTCAGGATCAGCATGGGCACCACCGCCACCACGCTGATCACCCGGAACACCAGCACCTTGCCATGGCGATCAGCCAACTGGCCCCACAGGCGGGCGGTGAACAGGGTGGCCACGCCACCGACCAGGTAGATCAGCGGCACCTGTTCCGGGCTGAGGCCCAGGTTGGTGGTGGTGTAGATGGTGATGTAGGGAATGATGCTGAAGCTGCCCAGCACGAGCAAGGCCGACAGGCCAAATGCGCGCCAGTGATTGACGTCGGCCAGCACGCGCCGCAACTGGTTGAACGAGGAGCCGGCAGCCGCGCCCGCCAGGTGGCCATGCAGCGAAGGCACCACGCGCCAGGCCACCAACCACACCGGCACGCAAACCAGGGCGATGGCCACAAATGGCCCATGCCAACCAACCCGGCTGGCCAGCCACAGCGAGGCGGGCACGCCCGCCACCGTGGCCAACGAAAACGAGGCCATGACCACACCCATGGCCCGACCGCGTCGCTCGAACGCGATCGCGTCGCCCACGATGGTCTGGACCAGGGCCCCCAGCACCCCACCAAAGACGCCAGCCGCGATGCGCGCGCCCATCAAACTGCCATAGGTGGGCGCCAGTCCGCAGGCGAGCGTTGCCACGGCAAAACCGGCGTAGAGCGTCAGCAAGGCCCGCTTGCGCTCGAAGCGATCGATCACCAAAGAGGCCAGCAGGCCCGACACCCCAGCCGCCAGGGAATAAGCCGACACCAGCAGGCCAAACTGCGCATCGCTCAAGGCGAACAAGTGGGTGAGCTGCGGCCCCAAGGGCATCATGACCATGAAGTCGACGATGTGGGTGAACTGGACGGCGGACAGGCTCCACAAGAGCCAGCGTTCTTTTTGAAGGGTGAGTGGTGACAAAGACGACATAGCTCGTCAGTCTGCCTGCATTTGCAAGGCCAGGCTGGGCCGAGGCTTTGCACGCGAGACAATAGGCAGATGAGTTCAACTTCCAAGCTCCCGTCCGTGCAAGCCTGGCTGCCCCTGGCCCTGCTGGCCATCGTCGGCCCCACTTTGTTGGCCGCCCACGAGTCGCCCTCCGTCACGTTTTACAACCAGGTGCTGGCCTTGTTTGGATGGGGCCTTTGGACGGCCGCGCTGGCCGGGCCCATCCTGCGTGGGCAGGGCTTGAGGCCCACCCGCCACCAGGGACCGATGTGGGCCTTGTCCGTGATGCTGCTGCTGAACGCGGGCCTGGCCCTGGCGGCACCCTTTGTCAGTGGCTTGCCCCTGGGTCTGGCCATGATGGGCGTCGGCATGGCCTTGTCAGCGTTGCTGGTGTTCGTGGTGGCTTGGCGCGCGGGCTTGAGCGACCAGGGCCACCGCGTCTTCGATGTGTTTTGCGAAGCGCTGGCCTGGGCTGGCGTGGCGGGCATGGTGTTGGCGCTGATTCAGGTTTTCCACCCGGCCTGGGCCGACGGCACCTGGATTGCAGAGCCCACGATGCCCGGCCGCGCGGTGGGCAATCTGCGCCAGCCCAACCATTTCAGCACCTTGCTGGTGTGGTCGTGCTGCGCCGTGGCCTGGTTGGGGGCGCGGGGTCGCTGGCCGCAACCTTTGGCCATCGCGGCCATCGTGCTGATGATCGGCGGCGTGGTGTTCACCGCTTCGCGCACGGGCACGATCGCGATGCTGTTTCTGGCCGTGTGGGGCTGGCGTGACCGTGATCTGCCCTTGCGACTGCGCCAGGTGCTGATGCTGGCCCCGGTCATTTATGGTGCCTGGTGGGGCGGCATGTGGCAGTGGTCGCACATGGACACGGGCGTGGCCTTCGCGGCCGAAGCGCGCCTGCACGACCACAGTGACATTTCCAGCTCGCGCTTCAAGATCTGGGCCAACGTGCTGGACCTGATCGCCGCGCACCCCTGGACGGGCGTGGGCTATGGCGAGTTCAACCTGGCGTGGACGCTGACGCCGTTCCCGACCCGCCCGGTCGCTTTCTTTGACCACACCCACAATGTGCTGCTGCAGTGGGCGGTGGAGTTTGGCCTGCCAGTGACTGTGCTGATGACGGTGCTGAGCCTGTGGGGGCTGTGGGGCTTGCTGGGCCCGGGCCTGAAAAGCACGCCCCCCCTGCCAGGCCAAGCCTTCGCAGGCACGCCTGCTGGAGCCACGGCCGTGATCGTGACCCTGGTGGGCTTGCACAGCCTGCTGGAGTACCCGCTTTGGTACGGTTACTTCCTGCTGCCTGCGGCCTTCGCCTGGGGCATGGGACTGGCCGCGCGGGCACGTCAGGCCGCTCCTGGCCAGGCCACCCAGGCGGTGGACCCCAGCACCCATTCGGCCTTGATGACGGGCGCGTTGGCGATCTCCATTTTCACGGCCTGGTGCACCTGGGACTTCCAGGCGGCCGCCAACATCTACTCGCCGCGCGAAGGCGCCGCGCCTTTGAGCGAGCGCATCAAGTTTGGCCAACACACGACCTGGTTCGCCTACCAGGCCGATTACGCCGACGTGACCGGCGTGGAGGAAGACGAGCCGTCCAAGCCACCACTGGCCTTCAACCGAACCTTGCACAACCTGGTGGACGCGCGGCTGATGATGGCCTATGCGCGCTCGCTGGCCGAGCATGGCGAGGTCGACAAGGGCCGCTTCGTGGTGGACCGGTTGAGGGAGTTTCGCAACGCCACCAGCCAGGCTTTCCTGGACGAGTGCAAGGACGAGCCTGACCTGGCGCAAGCGCCGTTCCAGTGCACCCCGGCGGAGCGCACCTACGGCTGGCGCGAACTGCTGCCAAAGCGATAACTATCGAAAGCCCCAACAGGGCATACCCCTGCTTGGCGCGTTCGAACAAGGACTCCGGGCCTTGAGCCAATACTTGCCGCCTGTCCGGTTCAACAATGTGCCTGCATTGAACCCCATCAACAGACACACCAGCAAGGACCGACAGCATGTTCTCCATCAAGCACTCACTGACCGCCATTTCCCTGGGCCTGCTGGCCCTGACCTCCACCGCCCAGGCGGTCGAGAACGGCCCGGCCCCCACGCTGGCCGACCTGCAGAAGGATGGCCCTTATGCGGTCTCATCCCAAACTGTGAAGGGCAGCGGCTTTGGGGGTGGCACGGTCTACTCGCCCAACACGGCGGGCAAGTACGCGCTGGTGGCGGTGTGCCCAGGTTTCGTGTCCGCGCAAAGCTCGATGACCGACATCAGCAAGCGCCTGGCCACCCACGGCTTCGTGGTCGTGGCCATCACGACGAACACGCTGTTTGATTTCCCCTCCAGCCGCGCCACGCAATTGCTGGCCGCACTGAAGACCGTGGCCGCGCTGAACACCGGCGCCGCCGCAGGCAAGATTGACACCACGCGCCAGGTCGTCTCGGGCTGGTCGATGGGTGGCGGCGGCACGCTGGAAGCCGCCGGCGTCACGCCCGGCCTGACCGCCGCCGTGGCCTTTGCCCCCTGGGACACCGCGACGACCAAGATGAAGACGCTCACGGTGCCCGTGGCCATCTTCGGTGGCACGAGCGATACCATCGCCTCGGTGTCCGGCCACTCGCAGAAGTTCTACGACATCATCCCTGCCACGACCAAGAAGATGCTGGCCGTCATCACTGGTGCGGATCACTTCTTCCCGACCAAGGCCAGCGAACCCACCAGCTACAGCAACATCGCGTGGGTGAAGCGTTTCGCCGACGGCGACACCCGCTACAGCCAGTTCCTGAATGGCCAGGACGCCGCTTTGGCGAGCTTCAAGTCGACCGGCCCGTTCTGAACGACCCATTCAGCCTCGCCAAAAACCGGTGCCGATGCACCGGTTTTTTTGCATTGCATGGAGAAGATCCCACGTGATCAAGAACAAGAAATGGCTGACGTTGGCCGTGGTGGTGGTGCTGGCTTTGGGTGGCTGGGCATGGACGCATGTCCAGCCCACGGACACGGCCCGCAGCGATGCTCGCCAAGAGGGCGCAACTTGGGTGCAAACGCCGGACAAGGCCCAGGCCGACCACACCACCGCATCGTCCACGACCTCAAGCGTCACCAGCCACCAAGACCTGCCCAAAGGGCGCAACCCGCTCGACAGCATGGTGCCGCCCAGTTTCAGGGCCAACCGCCAAGGTGAGCTCGCCATGGACCCCAAAACGCGCGTGGATGTCGAACGCGTGCACGCGCTTTATCCGCGCGATGAAGCCCTGCAAAAGCTGGAAGCCTTCTCGGAAGGACTGCCTGAGCAAGCTCGGCGCGAGTTGAAGGATCTGTTCCAGCAGTATGCGCAGTACGCGCAGGCCGTGGCCCAAAACTACCCGCCCGAGCTGACCGTCGGTTCGCTGGACGAGGCGGCGCATCAGTTGGCAGGCCTTCACACCTTGCGCCAACAGTACTTTGGCGTCGAACGCGCCGAGGCCCTGTACGGGGAAGAAGAAGAGACTTCCCGCAAATTGCTGGCACTGATGGCCAAGCAAAGCGACCCCAACTTGTCATTGGAAGAGAAGGCCGCGCTGGCCCAGGAAACCTTGAAGAAAAGCCAGCCTTGATGCCTGGATGACTGATCCGGCGCTAACTCACCGAACTCACGGCGGTTGCCCTTGAGCGGCGAAAAGCGCCAGGCGACAAACCGGTCCAGCGCTTGAAAGCGCGGTTGAAGCTGGCATGGTCGGCAAAACCCAGGGCGGATGCCAGCTCCACCAACGTCATCTCGGTCTCGCTCAGGTAGTGCTGCGCCTGCGAACTGCGCACGCTGTCCACCATCAAACGAAAGTTCAGGCCCAACTCTTCCAGGCGCCGCTGCAAAGTTCGGGGCGGCAATTGCAACTCGGCGGCAACGTCTTCCAGCGAGACCTTGCCCCCGTCCAACCGCGTTCTGACCACGACCTGCAACTGCGCCATGAAGCGGTCCTCGCTGTGCGACAACAGCGCCAGGTGCTTTTGCGCCTGCCCGCACAACAAGGTGTGGCTGGCCGCGTCCTGCGACAGGATGGGCAGCTCGGCGCAAGCGGCATCACCCCACAAGGTGTTGTCGGCCTGATCAAACCTCACGGTGCCGCCAAAAATGCGCCGATAAGGCGTGGTGTCGGCCGGCGGAGGCCCTGCGAAAGACACGTCCAGGCGCAGATCGGGCTGGCCGGTCAGCCAACGCAGGCGCCGCGCCCAAATGCAAAACGACAGGCGTGCCAGGCGATGCGACTGCTCAGGCGTGGCCGCGTCCAGGCGCAAATAAAAGCGCGAGTCGGTCACACCATGGCCCACCACGAAAACGTCGTTGAGCAGGTGGTGAAAGCGTTTGAGCAAAGCGCCCAGTTCCTGCACCGTTGAGCAGGTCATCAGGGTGAAACCCATCAGGCCGGCGTGCCAGGGCTTGAATTGCTCGGACAGCTCCGGCATCAGGTCGCGCGTGCCCAGCAGTGACTCGCACGCATCCACCAAGGCATGCCACGCTTGCAAGGTGCAGCGGTCCATCGGGTCGTTCTGCGCCAGGTGAGCCACGTGTTGGGCATCCAGCAGGTGCACCGATTCCGGCCTGACCTGCTGAACATGGCCGACCAGGACGCGCGCATAAGTCGCGTTGAGCGTGCGCGGCACATTGACGGGGGTGGGCCTCGGGTTCTGCATGGCCGCCCAATCTTAACCGTGTCGCGTTTGATGCCTATAGGTGATCGTCCGCCCCTTGAGTCAAGCAGAAGGGACTAAACGCTGCCAGTGCCCGCTCTTGCCTCCAAGCTTTTCAACCAGGGCCACATCGGTCATGACCATGCCGCGGTCGGCCGCTTTACACATGTCATAAATGGTGAGCAGGCCCACCTGCACGGCGGTCAGGGCCTCCATCTCGACCCCCGTGGGGCCCACCGTTTGGGCCGTCACACGGCACAGCACGGCCGGCACGTCGGGCTCCAGTTCGAACTCGACCGCGACTTTGGACAAGGGCAAAGGGTGGCACAAGGGAATCAGGTCGGACGTGCGTTTGGCGCCCTGGATGGCCGCGATGCGGGCCACGCCCAGCACATCGCCCTTGCCGGCGCGGCCTTCGGTGATCAGGGCCAGCGTTTCAGCCTGCATGCGGATGCGGCCCTCGGCCACGGCGCGGCGCATGGTGGCAGGCTTGTCGGACACGTCCACCATGTGGGCTTGGCCTTGGGCGTCAAAATGGGTCAGTTCGGTCATGATGTCTGGGATGTAAAGATCACCCTGCACGCCGAACCCGCACAGAGGCTCGACACTCCAAGCGGTGACAGACACAGCATACTGCCCAGCGTGGCAAACCTCTTGCGCCTACATGCTTTTGAAAAAAACGCCTTCAGCCTCCTGCTTTGCAAAGCGCCCACTGGCACCCACCCAGGCCTGGCACGCCGTGGCCGTGGCAATGCTGGTGGCCTGGCCGCTCGGCCTGAGCGCCGCTTCCACCAGCGACCTGGGCTTGCCACCGAGCAGTTCATCGCTGGCCCTGCCTTCCCTGGGTGACGCGGCCGCGCAAACCTTGTCGCCCATGGCCGAACGCCGGCTGGGCGACCGCATCATGCGCTCCATCCTGCCCGACCCGGACGTGATCGACGACCCGCTGATCCTGGAGTACGTGAACCAATCGTGGCAGGCCTTGCTGAGCAGCGCGCGCCAGCGCGGCGACCTGAACGCCGACATCGATTCGACCCACGCCTGGCGTCCATTCCTGGTGCGTGAGCGCAGCGTCAACGCCTTTGCCTTGCCCGGCGGTTACATCGGTGTGCACCTGGGGCTGCTGGCCATGACCACGACCCCGGACGAGCTGGCCTCGGTGCTGGCGCACGAGTTGTCGCACGTGACGCAGCGCCACATCGCCCGCATGATCAGCGAGCAAAGCCGCCAGTCGTGGATCAGCATTGCGTCGATGATCCTCGGCGCACTGGCGGTCAGCCGCGCGCCAGCGGCAGCCCAGGCCTTGATGACGGGCGGGCAGGCCATCGCCATCCAGGGACAGCTGAACTTTTCGCGCGACATGGAGCGCGAAGCCGACCGCGTGGGCTTTGGCGTGCTCAACGATGCGGGCTTTGCGCCGATCGGCATGGCGCAGATGTTCGAGCACCTGCAGCAGGCCTCGCGCCTGACCGACGACAACAGCTATCCCTATTTGCGCACCCACCCCTTGACGAGCGAACGCATTGGCGAAGCCCGTTCACGCATGGGCACCAATGGCTTTCTGCCACCCACGATCGACCACAGCGATGCCCGCGAGATGCTGGTGGCGCAACACGCCTTGATGTCGGCCCGCAGCCGGGTGCTGATGGACCCGCGCAGTGTCAGCTTGATGCCCTTGCTGAACGCCACCGTGCCCAAAGGCTCATCCGCACTGGAGGCCGTGGCCTTGCACTACACCTCGGCCGTGGCGGCGCAACGCCTGAACGACCGGGGCCAGGTGGCCGCCTCCTTGAAGCTGGCCCGCGCTGCAGCTACGAGCCTGCCCAAGGCGCAGCACGCCGCCGTGGAGCGCATCCTCGCCTTGGAAGAGGCCGACACCTTGGTCGATGCCCGCCAGGCGGTGCAAGCCGCCGCCGTCCTGTCCAACGCCGTGGCGCGCGGCCAAGGCACGGTGTCGCTGAACGCCCGACCCGAGTTGCTCCTGAATGCGCGCATCGCCCTGAACCTGCCCGACGCCCGCGACAACCGCGAGGCCTGGCAGGAGGCCGCCACGCGCCTGCAAACCCACGTCAGCGGCCAAGCGCAGGACGCCACAGCCTGGGGCCTGCTGGCCGCTTTGTGGCGGAACCTGGGCCAGCCTTTGCGCGCCGTGCGGGCCGAGGCCGAGGCCACCGCCGCCCTGGGTGATCTGCCCGGCGCCATCGACCGCATCGAAGGCGGCGCCAAGAATGTCCGCCGCGCCTCGGCCGCCGATGCCATCGAGCTGTCGGTCATGCAATCACGCCTGCGCGTCTGGCGCCGCCAGCAACGCGACGACCTGGCCGAGGACGGGGCGCGCTGACACGACGTGATCCGGCCAAGCAACCCGACGGTGGTTGTGGTCAATTATTTGCGAATGAGAACTATTCGCAATACAATGTGTCCACTCGATCACGATCTGCTGGTCTCAAGCCTTTGCCCGGAGTTGTCAACTTGGATTCGCCCACCGCCCCTGCCCTGCCCCCCCTTCAGACCAAATTGCTGGCCCTGTTGGACGAGGTATTGGCACACGACGGTTTCGGGTCGATTCGCGTGGACGTGCGCCTGCTCAAGCGTGGCCAGAAAGAAGTGATCCTGGACTGCGGCAAGCAGCACCGGTTCGTCGTGGACATCCCCGTCCTGGCGCCGCGCTGAGTTAGCCCAGAGCCCGGCGGCGCGAGGCCGTGGGCGATGTCGATTGCCATTCAAAACGCTGTCATCCCAAAACGTGTGTCGCCTTCGTGGGGAAGGGACTACCAGTCCCTTTCTTTTGACCAACGAGGTTTCACATGCACCACGCATTCGCTTTCAAACGTCTCTTGTCCGCCGCTCTGCTGGCCGCGCCTTTGCTGGCCTCCGCCACGGGCGGCCAATGGGATTCGACCCTGCCCTCGGGCACGACGACCCTGGCCGAATGGAACATCATCAACAGCTACCCTAGCGACAGCACGCCTGACGTGGCCGGCGCCGGCACGCTGACTGAAACGACGGGCACCGCCTTCCTGACCAGCGGCGGCAACATCTACAGCTTCTCGGCCGCCACGGCCTTCACGGTGAACACCGCCGCCCTGGGCGCGGGCAGCTGGGATGTCTACCTGCGCATCGGCGGCCTGGGCACGTCCGTGAAGGACCTGGCCTCGCTGAACGGCGTGGACGCCACCCGCAGCATCGTCTTCACCGAAGGACTGGGCGGCGCCTTTGGCGGCGCTGAAGAAGAGAGCCTGTGGAAGTGGACCGTGACCGGCGGCAGCGCCCTGAACTTTGCCTTTGGCGCCACCGGCAGCAGCCTGAGCCTGGACCAGGTCGGCGTGTACGCGGTGGCCGCCACCACGGCCGTGCCTGAACCCGGCACCTGGGCCCTGATGGCGGCCGGCCTGGGCATGGTCGGCTTCATGAGCCGCCGTCGTGAACACCTGAACGCAGCCTGACCTGAGCAGGTTGGCTGACGACTCCCCGGGCCCTTGATTGAAAAGGGGGCCCGGGGCCCGCGTGCCCATGAGTGCTTGCCATGCCCTTGTTGTACTTCCCGAGCTTGCGCTTTTCCAGAGGGGCGCTGTGGTGGTCGGTCGCCGCCCCATGGATGGCCCTCGCCCAGACCCCGCCTGCCGACCCCAGCCCGACCAGCGACACCCCGCTGCCCACCATCACCGTGCAAGGCACCGCCCCGATGACGCGCTCGCGAGAAAGCCAGCCCGACCCGACGCGCCCCATCACCACCGTGGGCCCGCAGACGCTTGATCGGCGCCAGCCCGACAACGTCTTCCAATTGCTGGACGAGGTGCCCGGCGTGGGCGTGAATGGTGGCCCGCGCGCCAGCGGCATGAGCTTCAACATCCGCGGCTACACCGACAACGAGGACGTGGCCGTCAAGGTCGACGGCATCGCCAAGGGCTTTGAAAAATACCGCTTTGGCGGCACCTTCATCGAACCCGATTTGATCAAGTCCATCGAAGTGCGGCGTGGCGCCAGCATCGAGAACGCCGGGGCCCTTAGCGGCACCGTGTCGGCCACCACCAAGGATGGATCAGACCTGCTGCGACCCGGCCAGCGCGTGGGTGGACGCGTGCGCGCCAGTTGGGCCAGCAACAACGACGAACGCCACCGCTTCACCGCCTTGTATGGCCTGGCCGGCGACAACGTGGACTGGCTGGCCGCGCACTCGCAACGCGCAGGCCGCGACCTGATGCTGCCCAGCGGCCAACGCCTGGCCCTGTCGGCCACCGACGCCGACAGCAGCCTGCTCAAAGCCCGCTGGTTTCCCAATGATGAATGGCAGGTCACGGCCTCGTACATGCGCTTTGCCGACCAAGGCTTGCAGGCCTATGACGCGACTGCGGGCGTGCCTGGCAGCTTCGGCCAGGTGGTGCGCCGCATTGAAGACGACACCTTGTCATTGCGAACCCAGTGGCAAGACGCCGAGCGCGCCAACCGCTGGCACCTGACGGTGGGGCAATCGCACACCCAGGTGAACGACCACATGGCCAAGGGCCAGTCCATCTTCTCGATGGCCTACGCCGTGGACGACGCCTTCCGCTACCAGAACAACACCATCGACAGCCAAGGCACCTGGCGCCTGCTGAAAGGCCCCGCCAGCCAGATGGACCTGCACCTGGGCTTGCAGTGGGGGCAGCAGCAGCGCACGGTTCACCGGCTCATCGACAGCCCCAACACCGACAGCATCTACCCCGGCGGCTTCAATGGCGCACAGCCCCCAGGCCAAAAAGACACCCTGGGCGTGTACCTGCAGCCAGACTGGCGCTGGGGCCGATTGCAAGTGCTGCCCGGCCTGCGCTGGGACCAGGTGAAGGTGCAAGCGCAAGGCAAAACCGTGTCCGAGTTAAGTCAAGCCGGGCAAGCCTCGACCGTGACCTACCAGCGCACCACACCCAGCCTGCACCTGGCGTTTGAACTGGTGCCCCAACGCTGGACCGCCTTCACGCAATGGGGCCAGGCCTTCAGGCCACCGCTCATCGACGAGGTGTTCACGCAAGGCGGCTTCGGCCGGTGCGTGGATTCCTTGCTGAGAGGCTCCGGCAGCAGCTTGCTGCCAGGCTACACCGATGCCAGCCAGGTCGGCCCCTCGTCCCGCATCTGTGGCGACCTGTACCAGCCAGAGACCTCGCGCAGCGTGGAGTGGGGCCTGAGCACGCGCCAACCCCAGTTCCTGGGCGACGGCTTCAAGCTCAAGCACAGCCTGAGCGCCAAGCTGACCTTCTTCCGCAACCGCACCGACCACCTGTTGGAATCGATCCTGGCGCAATCGGGCGGCAGTGGCCTCATCGTGCAAGACGGCTGGGAGCGGCGCCACGGCGCCGAGCTGGAAGCCGTGCTCGACATCGGCCCGGCCTTCTCCAGCCTGGCCGCCAGCCGCATCCGGGGCGATGCCTTCGATGGCCGCCAGCCCCAGCCCTTGACCACCGCCCCCGCCGACAGCCTGCACTGGAGCCTGGGCTGGCGCTGGCGTGCCGTCGAAGCCATGGTGCGTTGGCAGCACGTGCGCAGCCGCCTGACCATCGTCGACAACAGCAACACCGTCGGCACGCAAGCCGGCTACCACCTGCTGGGCATGAGCTTGCGCTGGAACGTGAGCCCGCACCTGAATGTGAACCTCAGCGGCGACAACCTGCGCAACGCCAGCTACCACCTGAGCAATGGCTTTGGCGGCGGCCTGGGCACCGAAGCCCCCGGCCGCAATGTGCGCGTGGCCGTCACCGCCATCTATTGATTGACCGATTCCTTCCTCACCACCCCTTGATGGAGCCTGACCATGATCACCGACACCTCCCATCTGAACTTGCTGCGTGAGCAGTTCGCCGCGCTGCGTGCCCAGGGCCTGCGTGCCCGCGATGCCGCGCGCCAACTCGACCTCAGCGAAGGTGACGTGATGGCCGCGCACACCGCCAGCCAGATGCACCCCGACGTGGCCGAGCACAGCCTCTACACCACCATGCCGCTGGACTCGGACTGGGTCAACCTGCTGCAAGGCCTGGAGAACTGCGGTCCCGTCATGGCCCTGACTCGCAATGAGAGCGTGGTGCATGAAAAGGTCGGCGTCTACCGCAACGTCACCGCCACCGGCCTGATGGGCATGGCCCTGGGCCCGGAGATTGACTTGCGCCTGTTCCTGTCGAAATGGCACGCAGGCTTTCACGTGATCGAACACACCGCCAAGGGCGAGCAACACAGCCTGCAGTTCTTCGATGTGCATGGCCGCGCGGTGCACAAGGTCCACGCCCGCCCTCAGACCGACCTCAACGCGCTGGAAGCCCTGGTGCAACGCCACGCCCGGCCTGAAGCCCGCCCCGTGTTCATGCCCGGCACGCCTTTGCGCGCCCCCATCCGCCCCGATGACGCCATCGATGCGCTGGGCCTGGGCGACGCCTGGTCGGGGATGACCGACACGCACCAGTTCTTCTCGCTGCTGCGCAAGTTCGAGGTGGACCGCGCCCAGAGCTTCCGGCTCATGGAAGGCATCCACACGCGCCGCACCCCGCTGGTCAGCGTGCAGTGGTTGCTGGAAGCGGCGGCCAGCAGCGGCGTGCCCATCATGGTGTTCGCGGGCAACGAAGGCTGCCTGCAGATCCACACCGGCGCCGTGCACCGCGTCGAGCTCATGGGCCCCTGGCTGAACGTGCTGGACGAAGGCTTCAACCTGCACCTTCGGCACGACCACGTCGCCGAAAGCTGGCTGGTCACCAAGCCCACCGACGATGGCCCGGTGACCTCGGTGGAGTTGTTCGACGAGCAAGGCCAGGTCATCGCCATGTTCTTTGGCGAACGCAAACCCGGCAAGGCCGAGCTGCCCGCCTGGCGTGCCCTGGCCCACCAACTGGTGCATGGCCCGGTGGTGCAAACGGAGGCCGCATGAACCACCATCAAGGGCCCCTGAAAACACGCCGCGACTGGTTGCGCTGGACCTCGGCCTCGGCCGCCGCCCTGGCCATGTCACCCCATGCCTGGGCACAAGGCAAACCGGCCAGCCCACCTAGACTGATCAGCCTGACCGGCGGCATGACCGAAGTCATCTACCGCCTGAAAGCTGAGCGCTGGCTGGTGGCCACCGACACCACCAGCGTCTTCCCCGAAGCCGCGCTGCACACGCCCAAGATTGGCTACATGCGCGCACTGTCGGCCGAAGGCGTGCTGTCGCTCAAGCCCACGGCCGTGCTGGGCACGCACGAGGTTGGCCCGCCCGCCGTGCTGGATCAACTGCGCGATGCGGGCGTGGCCTTGCAACTGGTGCGCGCCGACCACACGTTTGAGGAGCTGGTGGCCAAGGTCAACGCCGCCGCCCAGGCCAGCCAGCAGACGGCGCAAGGCCAGGCGCTGATCGCCGAATTGACACAGCAATGGAAGGCTGTGCAGCAGCGCGTTCAACAAAAACCGCAGGCACCCCGTGTGCTCTTTGTGATGGCCCATGGCGGCAAAGCCCAGGTGGCGGGCCAGGCCACGGCCGCGCATGCCATGCTGACCTTCGCTGGTGCCCGCAATCCCTTGGCCGAGTCCACCGGCTACAAGAGCCTGACGCCCGAAGCCGCCGCCACCGCCGCACCCGATGTGGTCCTGACCACGGCCGAATCCATCCAGGCCAGCGGCGGCATCGATCGCTTCTGGGATCAGCCCGGCCTGGCCTTCACCCCCGCTGGCCGCGCCAAGCGCCTGGTGGTGATGGACGCGCAGTTCCTGCTGGGCTTTGGCACGCGGCTGCCCAACGCCGTCGAGGCCCTGGCCAGGCAACTGGGCACGATCCGGGCATGAGCGCGGCCACCACGGCCTGGTCAGGCTCGGACCTGCAGCAACGCCTGGCCCCCAGAGCACTCAGCCTGATCGGCCTGATCACGCTGGTGCTGGCCCTGGCTTTGGCCGCCACGCAAGGCGCCTACGCCATCTCTCCCGGCAGCTTGTGGACCCTGCTGAACTCGCCCGGCCAATGGGCCACGCACCCCGATGCCCAGGTCTTCTTCCACATCCGCGCGCCACGCCTGTTGATGGCCTTGCTGTCAGGCGCAGGGCTGGGCCTGACCGGCGCCTTGGTGCAAGGCCTGTACCGCAATCCCCTGGCCGACCCCAGCCTGATTGGTGTCACCAGTGGTGCGGCCTTGGGTGCGGGGCTGGCCATCGTGCTGGGCACGGCCATGCCGGTCATGTGGTGGAACTTCCTCGGCTCATCCCTGCCTTTGCTCACCGCCTTCCTGGGCGGCCTGGCCGTGACGGCCCTGGTGTGGCGCTGGTCCAGCATCCAGGGCCAGGTGCGCTTGCCTTTGCTGCTGTTGATGGGCGTGGCAGTCAACGCCCTGGCCGCCTCCGGCCTGGGCTGGCTCAGCTTCATGGCCAACGACACGCAACTGCGCTCATTGACCTTCTGGCTGTTGGGCAGCCTCAGCGGCACGCGATGGACCAGCGTGGCCTGGGCCGCACCACCCGTGCTGCTGGCACTGTGGTTCACCTGGCGCCTGGCGCCGCAGTTCAATGCCCTGGCTTTGGGCGAGGCGCAAGCCCGCCTGATGGGCGTGTCCGTCAGCCACCTCAAGCGCCACGGCGTGTGGTGGTCGGCCCTGGTGGTGGGCGTGCTCACCGCGCACATCGGCATGGTCGGCTTCGTGGGCCTGATCGCGCCGCATGGCGTGCGCCTGCTGGCCGGTGCCGACCACCGCGTGGTGCTGCCCGGCTCGGCTTTGCTGGGCGCCATCCTGCTGGTCCTGGCCGACACCGCCGCCCGCACCATCGTGGCCCCCATCGAGCTGCCCCTGGGCGTGCTCACTGGCCTGCTGGGCGCACCTTTGTTCTTGTGGATGCTGCGACAGCGGCATGCCTCTGTCTGAAGAAAAGGAGAACCCACCATGAGCCTGACCGTCCAAGACCTGCGCCTGGTCAAAAGCCAGCGCACCCTGCTCGACATCCCCCAACTGAACCTGGCCGCCGGGCGCCTGCATGCCCTGCTCGGCCCCAATGGTGCGGGCAAATCCACCTTGCTGGGCGCCCTGGCCGGACTGGAACACAGCGTGCTGCGCCAGGTGCGGCTGCTGGGCCAACCTTTGTCGCACTGGGACACGCTGGACCTGGCCCGCGCCCGAGCCTTGCTGCCCCAGGACAACCCCGTGCCGTTTGATTTCAACGTGCGCGACATCGTCCGCATGGGCCGCTACCCTCACAGCGACCAGCCTCATCCACGTGAGGCCCACCTCGTCGATGAAGCCCTGCAGATGGCCGGCGCGCTGCACCTGGTTCAGCAGCGCTACGAACTGCTGTCTGGCGGTGAAAAAGCGCGCGTGCACCTGGCGCGCGTGCTGGCGCAGGTGTGGGCGCATCCCGACCATCCCCAGGAACGCTGGCTGCTGCTGGACGAACCCACCGCCGCGCTGGACCTGGCCCACCAGCACACGGTGATGCGCCTGCTGCGCGAAATCACGCAACAAGGTGTGGGCGTGATCGCTGTGCTGCACGACATCAACCTGGCCGGCGCCTATGCCGACCAGGTGTTGGTGATGAACCAGGGGCGCATCGACACCATGGGGGAGTGCGAGCAGGTCTTGCAGCCCTCTCTGGTGGAGCGGGTGTGGGGCGTGGTGTGCGAACGTTTGCCCAGGCATGGCCCTCTGCGGGACTGGCTGGCGTTTTCATGACGCTTTGTCAGTAAACGTCCCGACGATAACGTCCCTGCTCAATGAGCAAGGCCATGCCATCGATACCCAGCACTTCGGTCAGGGCCTCATGAACACCAGAGGCCATGCCCTGCAAGCTGCCGCAGACATAGATCACAGCGCCCTCGCTCACCCATTGGTGCAACCTCAGCCTCTCCTGCCGGACCACGTCCTGCACATACAAGCGCTCAGACTGGTCCCGCGAAAACACTGCGGACAAATGCAATTGGCCCGCCTGTTGCCAAGCCGTCAGCTCGTCCTGGTGGTAGAAATCAGTGTGGGATTGACGCTCGCCAAACACCAACCAGTTGCGGTACATGCCACCGAGGATGCGCGCTTTCAGATGGGCCCTCAATCCAGCCAGACCCGTGCCATTGCCGATCAAGATCATGGGCCGGTGCAAGCTGCCATTTGCACGGAAGTTGCTGTGCACCCGCAAGCGCAAGTTGACCCTGGCTCCCAAATTAAGGCCTTGCGTCAACCAGCCCGATGCCGTGCCCAGCTGCCCGTCTTCTCTCACCGCCAGGCGCACCAGCAAGTGCAAAGCACCATCCTCTGGCACCGACGCAATCGAGTATTCTCGAGGACGGCCATCGCCCTCGGGCGCTATCACCTGCACCAGGTCCCCCGCTGCCCAGTTCGCAACTTCACCAACTGGCGGCACCAAGACTAAATGGTAAGTAGGGCGCCCCTGACTGCCAGGGTTCAGATGCTTCCGATCTAACAGGGACCAAGCCTGGTAAGGCGCCGATGCCCAATCCGACAGATCACTGACACCCGCGATGTGACCCAGTTGCTGACGCCACCGCGTCAAGGCTTCTTCGCAGCCATCATCCACCTCAATGCGGTCACACCAGGCTTGCGCTCCTTGGGTTTGCAACCACTCATCCAGCAGTCGCCCAAAGCCGCAATAGTGCTGATACTCAGTGTCGCCCAGGGCCAGCAAGGCATAGCTCAGGCCAGACAAGGCCGATGCATCAAGCGCTTGCCCCATGACGCGCTGCATAAACAAAGCGGCATTGTCGGGCGGGTCTCCCTCCCCGTAAGTGCTCACGACAAACAGTGCACGCGAGGCCTGCTTCAGCTCATCCAAGCCAAGCTCGGACAAGGCCAGAACCCGTGAAGGCACACCTGCCGATGCCAAAGACTTGGCCGTCTGCCAAGCCAGTTCTTCTGCTTGACCCGTCTGACTGGCATAGGCCACCAACATGGGTGCATGAGCATCGGCCGAGGTCGCCGCCATGGCCGCCACAGCCTGCGCCGAGCGCAGCTTGCGGATGCGGTATCGCCAAGTCACCCAGACACACAACACCGTGTACGTCACCAGCACGACCAAAGCCGCCCACCAGCGTTCCGTCTCCACCGTCATCATTCGCACAACCTTGTACTGCTCACTGCAACATGCGCGTCAGCGCCATGCTCAGTTGTTCGCTCACCCCAGCGCCATCCCGGCGAACAAAACGGGCCGCGATGCCACGGGCTTCGGCCCAGGCCAGGCCTTCTTGCGGCCCCAGCACCAACAACACGGTGGACAAGGCGTCGGCCGCCATGCAGTCCTGGTGCACCACGGTCACGCTGGCCACATCGTGCGACACCGGGCGGGCTGTCCTCGGGTCCAGCGTGTGCGACAAGCGCTGCCCATTGAGCTTGAAGAATCGCCGATAGTCGCCCGAGGTGGCCACCGACAAGCCATGCAGCGCCAGCACCAGGTCAGAAGGCGCCGAAGGCAAAGTCGCCTCCGGGTCGTCGACCGCTTGCTCAAGCGCCACCCACCACGGCTGGCCATCGGGCTTGAGCCCACTGCCACGCAACTCGCCCCCCACCTCCACCAGGTGATGCCGCAGACCACTGGCACTCAGGGCCTGCGCCACCTGGTCCACCGCAAAGCCCTTGGCCACCGATGACAGGTCAAGCTGCACACCACCCGGCTGGACGACACACCGCTCGGCCACATCTCTCACCAAGTCATGCCAGCGCTGACCTTGACCCAACAAGCCCGTCAGCACCTCGTCAGAAGGGGCCTGAAAACCGAATTCGTCAAAGCGCGATGATGGCCCAAAGCCCCAGGCATTGACCATCGCACCAGCGGTCGGGTCAAACGCCCCTCCGCTGTCCCGCGCCACCGACAGGGCATACATCAGCACCCCCATGAAATCTGCCGACAGCACATGGAAGGAGCCTGGCGGCGCAAGGTTGTAGCGGCCCAGCGCCGAATCGTGCTCCCAATGGCTCATTTGGGCGACCACGCCATCCAGCACCCGCTGGATCAGACGATGACAGCCCTCCAAGGACACATCGTGCGCCGCCACCAGGCTCACCGACCAGGTGGTGCCCATGCTGCGTCCATGCAACCGGTGCACCATCCACCCCCAAGGAGGATCCTCGTGCGCGACATTCAAGGGAACCAGGACACGGGTCATCGCATGCAGCCCCAAGCCGTGTCCATTGGTTTTTCTTTACTGAGACAGGATTTCGAACGTCGCGGCATAACTGGCGCGACGCTGGGCCGGGGCTGCTGGCTTGGCAGGCGCCGTGGCAGCGCCGCCCATGCCTTCTGGACGACCACCACCGACCGAAGCGGTCACGTAGAACATGCCAGCCGACGGCCATTTCACGCTGAACTGACCTTGTGCATCTGTGGTCACGCGGACCTCATTGGGATTGCTGCGATAGCGTGCGCCACCGGGGATCAAGGTGACCTCCAGCCCTGTTGCCGGCTGACCATCCAGCAAAAAGCGGAACTTGGCCTCATCGCCCACGAACAAGTCATTGGGATGGGTGATGGGCACCAGCTCAAGGCCCTGGCCCGACGGCTGCAAAGCCTTGTCGTTGGGCTTGCCCGATGTCACGAAGGTCTCAACACGGCTCAGCGAACGAGTCACCACCAGATCCTGCGCATTGGCAGGTACTTCTTTGGCCAGCGTTTCTTCAGTGCCGCGCCAGCGCTTGACCTCGCCGCCTTGCTTGTACGTAGCGTTCACACCCTTGGTGACCACCGCAATCTTATAAGTACCCTTTTGCGACAGCTTGAGGTCGAACACGTTGCGCAGCTTGCCTTGCGCCAGGTTCTCCGGCTTGACCGCCGAGCCCTCAGGGCCGGTGATGACCAAGCCATCCAGCTTCAATGCATTGTGGTCAAGGACGAAGGGATCAGTGGAGACGCCAGCGTCCACCGTCACCCAAGGCTCCGCCCCCGACAACACGGTGCTGCCCGGCAGCAACCAGGCGCGGTGCGCATGCCCCACGGAGGGCAGGAAAGCGGCCAGGGCCAAGGACAGAGCCAAGGCGTGGCGCTTGAAGGACAATGTATTCATGATGGTGCTCCTCGGAAAATGAATGGGATCAGGGTTTCACGGCCACAGTCACGGCGCCCAGCTCTGAGCTGCCCTGGCCCTTGCTGGACGAAGCGGCCTTTGGCGGCCAGGCGAAAGGCACGCGCACCAGCTCGCGCCCCCCCCCCTCTCGCGCGGCCTCAACCACCAACTGGTAGTCACCTGCCGGCAACTTGCCCAAGCCGGGGTTGTTGCCGGACACCGCCAGCTTTTGCTCTCCAGGCGTGCGCGTTGCACCGCTGATGCCATCGACCGGCATCTGCAACTCGCGCCCACTCTTGCGCCACCATTGACGCAAGTCCTTCAACCATTTTGTGCCCGCACCTTCGGGGTTGTTGCGCACCTTGATGTCGTACCAAACGGCCAGGTTGGTGGCAAAACTCTGGTCCGCGCGTTCGACCCACACGGCCACATAAGGCCGGTGGTACTCGGCCACCGTCAGCTTGGGCAGCTCGATTGACACGGCCAGATCAGCCGCATGAGCGCAAACGCCGGTCAGCACCGTGCTCAGCACAACGCCACGGGATGCGAATGAATATGAAAAACGCATGGGTCTTTTCCTTGTCTCTTTTCAATGAAGCTCAATGGACGAACAGCAACGCCAGGATCACCGGGATCACCACCCCCAAGCCCACCATGGGCCAGGTGCTGGGACGGTTGGTGGCGTGAAATTTCAGGATCAGCAGGCCGGTCAGGCTGAACACCAGGCAAGCCCCCGCGAAGATGTCGATGAACCAGCTCCAGGCCAGGCCCGAATGGCGGCCCTTGTGCAAATCGTTCAGGTAAGAAATCCATCCTCGACCGGTGGATTCGTACTCAACCTCGCCTTCGGCCAGGTCCACGCGCACCCAGGCATCGCCACCAGGGCGCGGCAAAGCCACATACACCTCGTTGGCGGACCATTCGACGTCCTTGCCTTCGACGCGGACCTGCATCTCGTTGTTCAACCATTGCTGGACCGACGCAGGCACCGGTGTGTCAGCCGCCGCCTGTTTGGAGGCGCTGGCCTTGGCCGCCACGTCCACCAAGGTGCCCAGCAATGGGGCGGGCAAGGTGGCCTTTCGGTTGACGGTGGTGGGCTGGCCCTCGATGTCGGCAGCGTGGTTCAGCGTGATGCCGGTGAAGGCGAACAGCAACATGCCCAGCAGGCACAGGGCCGAGCTGATCCAGTGCCATTGGTGCATGGTCTTAAGCCAATAGGCCCGGCCGGGGGCGCTTTTTTTGACATCCATTGAGCGGGTCTGAGAAGGGGATCGCCCTGAATTGGGCTGCATGGCAGGGTCGGATGTTAGCATGCATGAACAAGAATCAATCTCATTCACACTGCTTTACAAAGCAGGCGAATACTTCAAGTCACTGCGCTATCAGGTGTTCGAGTAGTCAGACGTCGGCCCACATCCTGAGCAGGTTGTGATAGTGCGCCGTCAAGGCCACGGCTTCCTCCGTGTCACCCGATGCAGCGCGCAACTTCTGGATCACGGCGTCCAGCTCGAACAGCATGGTGCGCTGCCAGTCGTCACGCACCATGCTCTGCACCCAGAAAAATGAACTGATGCGAACCCCTCGCGTGACAGGCTCCACGCGGTGAAGACTGGTCGAGGGATAGAGGATCAGATCTCCTGCGGGCAGCTTGACCTCGTGGGTGCCATAGGTGTCCGCCACCACCAACTCGCCTCCGTCGTAGTCTTCGGGCTCGCTGAAGAACAGCGTGCACGACATGTCCGACCTCAAGCGTTGGCCACTGCCCGGCGAGGCCATCACGGAAGCATCCACGTGGTTGCCGTAGTGCCCGGCCCCCTCATAGCGGTTGAACCTGGGGGGCATCACGCGCAAAGGCAAGGCCGCGCTCATGAACAGCAGCACGCGCGGCAAAGCATCCTGAATCATCAGACTCAGTTCCTGCGCTGCCGGAGAATCATCCGTCAATTGCTGGTTTCGCTTGACCTGTGAGGCCTGCTGGCCCGCCGTCTCAGTCCCATTGACCCATTGGGCGCGGGCCAGCAACTGTCGTCCATGGGCCACTTGCTCAGGGGTCAAGACTTGGGGAATGTGCAGCAACATGTTGACAAAAAAGCTTCAGCCAAAAAACAAGCCTCTCCCTTGAGGGAGAGGCTTTCATCATGCATCAAGCAATGGTGGCAGGTCGATCAGTACTTCAAGTTCAAGCTCAACATGGCAGTACGCGGCGCTCCCAAGGAGTAACGCGAACGACCACTGTTAACAGCTGCCAAGTATTCCTTGTCCGCCAGATTAGTCACATTCAGTTGCAGGGACAGGTTCTTGTTCAACTCATACCCGGCCATCGCATCGAACACCCAGTAGCTGGGGATCTGAGGCAGACCGGTGACGGTAGGCGCGCTGTTGTTGACCTGTGTGCTTTGCGAATCAACATAGCGGGCCCCGCCACCAATCGTCAAGCCAATGGGCAATTTGTAGGTGGTGAACGACGTGAAAGTCAACTTGGGTGAGAAGTTGATGACTGCCCCTGTCTGGGTGGAGGTGCCAGCGGTCACCTCTGTGTTCATGTAAGCCAGGCCGGCATTGACCTGCCAAGCCGAGGTCAGCGCTCCGGCCACACCAAACTCCACACCACGCACTTTCTTTTCACCGAATTGCGTCACTTCGCCAGTCACGGGGTCTCGGCTCGCCTGGTCATTCTTGTTCGAGGTGTCAAACGCGGCAGCGGTCACCACCACCAAGCCCTTGAGCAATTCCCACTTGGTCCCGACCTCCAGGTTGACAGCCTTTTGCGGATCCAGATTGGGGTTGTTGATGTTGGAGGTGGTGGTCGTGCCTGAAGGCGGCGCGTTCAACGTGAAGTTGTCACTGCCAGGTGGCTTCTGCGAGGTCGCATAGGCGACGTAGACACTGCCATTGCTGGCGGGCTTGAAGACAGCGCCGAGCTTCCAGGTCAACAGGTCATCTGTTTTGCCCAAAATCGTGGCTGTTTGCGACGTGGCCGTGCTGGCAGGCAGACTGATGAAGTCAGTCTTGTACTTCTCCCAGCGAACGCCGCCATTGAGCAGCCACCGCTCGCCCAACTCCAAGGTGTCGAAAGCGTAGATGGCCGCCGTCGTGGTATTGCCTTTGGTGTAGGCGCCCGAGGGCACCACAGCGGCAAAGGAGTCGTTGATATTGGGGTTGTACAGGTTGGCAGCGGTGGTCGTGCCCGAAGTCGTGAACCCGACGTTGCTCTGCCTTTCGTAGATGAACTCGACACCGGTGCTCACGGTGTGCTTGACCTTAGCGTTTCCGAACGAAATCTTCAGATTGGTCTGGTTGGTCAGGATCTCGTTTTCCTGATCCTTGCCTTCGCGCGAACGGGCCACGGTCCACAGTGAAGGGTCCCGCAGCGTGGCATTCTTCGGCGCGCTCCCCGCGGTGGTGTCGTAGACCGTCAAGGCATTCACACCAGTCAGCACGTACTGCTGGCTGGTGCGGCCATAACGTGAGGTATTGCGTATCGTCGTGGTAGGTGTCAGGTCATGCTCGAAACGGGCCGTGAACATGTCGGCGCGAATATCGTCATGGTCCGAGGCCGCACCGTAGAAGTTGCGCGGATTGACCTTGGCGGCCCCCGCCACACCAGCGCGGATGGTCGCTTTATCGGCGTCAACGATGCTGCTATCCGCAGTCGGGAAACCGAAGTTGTAAGGGACGCCGATGTCGGATAAACCAAGCGCGGGCACACCACCATCGGGCGTGTTGTTCTGCCTGATGTGCACTAAGTTGAAGTACGCGCGCGTTGGCGTATCCAGGCCCAGCGCCAATGAAGGGGCAATGCCCCAGCGTTCATTGTTTGCCACGTCCCGCCCGATTTTGTCACCCTTATCAGACATGACGTTCAAACGGGCAGCGATTCCTGGTACGCCAAAGTCAAGCGGACGGTTCAGATCGGCGGTCAGGCGAACGCGATGAGCAGCACCTACCGTCACGCTGCCATTGGAGAACTCATACAGCGTCGGCACCTTGCTCGACAAATTGATGTAACCGGTCGGAGCACCTCGTCCATTGTCGGAACCCGAGGGGCCCTTCACAACTTCGATTTGCTCAGTGTTGAAAGTATCGCGGGTGATCGTGCCCAGATCGCGGATGCCGTCCACAAAGATGGCGCCGGAGGTGTCAAAACCGCGCATGAAAATGGCGTCACCAGTGGTGGTTGCACCGTTCTCACCCATGGTGAAAGTGATGCCTGGCGTGTTGCTCAACGCCTCGCTCAAACTGCTGGTGCCTTGGTCGCGCAACAGTTCCTTTTTGATGACCGTGATGGTCTGGGGCGTGTTGAGGATGGGCTGCGTGAACTTGGGCGACGAAACGGTGTCGGCCTTGTAGCTCTGGGCTGGGGCTTTCTGTCCCTGCACGGTCACCCCGGGCAAACCTGGGTCAGTGACGGGGGCCGCTGGCTCAGCCGCATAGACGCTCAAAGAAGCCAGGGCCAAGCCCATGGCGGCGACAGAATGATTGGGGTGCGCAGCTGAGTGCTTGCGGCTTTTGATGTGGGACATCGGAAACTCCATCGAAGAAAACCAAAACAGCCGCTTCCTCCGGCATTTGGTGGCGATGGAGAGCGGGACTGCACTAAAAATGATGACCCATGAACATGGATGATGACGCCAATGATAACGATTCGTATTCATATGTAAAGTCAGCCCACCCCTCAATCCAAGGGTAAGCCGCTCACGGTCGTTGCCATTCGACAACAAAACCAATCTCAGCGATCCAGATTCAATGGGGTTGCCCGAACAGCACTTGCGGCCCGATGTCCCCCAGGGTCGCGCAGCCCGTCATGACCATGGCCACTTCCAGCTCTTCTCGCAGCACCTTGATGGCATGGGCCGCGCCCAGGGGACCAGCCACTGCCAGCCCATGAACCCAGGGCCGCCCCACCAGGACCGCCTGCGCTCCCAATGCAAGTACCTTGAGCACGTCCGTGCCCCTGCGAATACCGCCATCCATCAAGATGGGCACTTGGCCACCTACGCGCTTGACCACGGCGGGCAAGGCGTCAATGGTGGCCGGCAAGGTGTCCAGCGTGCGTCCGCCATGATTGGAGACGATGACACCTGAGGCACCCAGATCGATGGCTTGCTGGGCATCGTCGGGCGACATGATGCCTTTGACGATGATGGGCAAGGTGGTGATGCTGCGCAGCCAGGTCAGGTCTTTCCAGGTGGGCGCCGAGCGCATGAAGCCATCGAACAAACGGCTATCCGCAGGGCCCAGCGGGGGCGTCGGGACGCTGGACATGCCCCGCAAATTGATGGCCTCAATGCCCACCGGCAAACGGAACTGCGCACGTTGTTCACGATTGCGCACCCCCCCCACGGGGGCATCCACCGTCAGCACCAAGGCGGTGTAGCCACAGGACTGAGCGCGGTGGACCAAGGCCCTCGTGAACTCCCTGTCCGGTTGTATATAAAGCTGAAACCACAAGGGCACCTCCGCCGCATGGGCCGCGATGTCCTCGATCAAGGTGCTGGCCAGGCTGCTGACCACCATGCCCGCACCAATGGCCGAAGCAGCCTGCGCCGCCCCCAGTTCCCCAGACGGATGAAACAGGCACTGATGAGCCACAGGCGCCATCAAGATCGGGTGGCTGAGCGCCGACCCCAACAAACTCAAACGCGTATGCCCGCCTGCCACGTCAGCAAGTACGCGCCCATTGAGCCTGATCTGCTCAAAGGCACTGCGGTTGGCACGCATGGTCAGCTCATCCGCCGAGCCCCCGCTGAGGTAGGCCCAGGCGTTGTCGTCCAGCACCGCTCTGGCTTGCTCCTCGTAGTCCGACAAGGAAACGATGTGCGCAGGAATGCTGGAGAGGACGGGAGGGGCGGCGGTCATCCAACCATCCTATCGCGTCGGCGATTCAACCTGCCAGCCACCACCCAGTACCTTGTACACATCCAGTGCCGAGGTCAGCCGCGACAAAGTCGACAACGACAACTGGTCTTCGGCCTGAAACAAGGTGCGCTGCGCATCAAGCACGGTCAGCAAGTCATCCACACCTTCGCGGTAGCGCAACTCAGCCAGGCGCAGGGTCAAACGGGATTGCCGCACGATCTCGCGCTGGTTGATCTCCTCGCGCCGGTAGCGGTCCACATTGCCCAGGGCATCGTCCACTTCCTTCAGCGCAGTGAGGATGGCCTTGCGGTAGTTCTCGACCACGACCTGGCGCTGCGAATCGGCCACGG